>NZ_JADPIE010000001.1 GCF_015666175.1 Halonatronomonas betaini
TATATTACAGTTTGGGCCACTATGGGCACTTTTTTATTAAATTTTTAATTAGTTCAAGTTCATTTTACAATTAAGCAAAATAATTAATTTATATATTTAAAAAATTAATTTTAAAAAATTATTTTATTAATATTAGAACTAATGCTAATCCTATCTGTACTTTTATAAAAAGCCTGTAAACCCTGTATTTTAAAGGTTTATAGGCTTTTTACATGTAAATTAATCAACCCCAAACGCTTTAACCTGTTAAATAGCTAATTGAATATCTTAATTATTTTATTAAAAATATTAATTTAATACTTGACAAATTTAATTTTTAGGTTTATAATATAGACAAATAGTAAAAATAAATTTAAGGAGGTGATCGAAGTGGGTTTCCTAAACAATATTTTAAAGTTAGACAATAAAGAAATTAAACTGAAAGAAGATCACAGAGAAGATTTCTATCAGCAGCATGTTCAAGATTGTCTAAAGCAGGGTCAGAATTTTCTATAATAAAAATATAAAAATTTAAGGAGTGATAAATATGTTAAATATAATGAATCTATTTAATTTAAAAAGAGATGATAAGATTAAGCTAAACAACGGCGAAGACATTCGAGAAGAGCATATCCAGAACGGCTTAAAGAATTATCAGGGTCAGATCTTTTAAATAAAAAGTTATCAGGAGGTGTTGTGAGATGATTAAGATATGAAAACTGGTCAGGTTCTAATAAAACTTGAGTCTAAGACAGCTAAATTAGTGAAAGATACTTAAAGTCCCCTTAGTGATAAACTATCAAGGGGACTTTTTTTATTTGGACTACAAATTTTATTGTTAGATTTTAATTATATAATCACTCTGGCTTGCCAGTTAAATTATTAATTCACCTAAATATATTGCTATCGATTATCAATAATGATACAATTGAACTACTAAAAATTTTGTAGAGTAATATTATACGAGGAGATATAAATGGATATACTAATAGTAGATGATTCTGAAAGTATCAGGGTATTTCTTGAGCAAATTTTAAAGAGCTGTAATTATGACAGTTTAAGCTTTGCTACTGATGGCCAGGAAGCCCTTGCCATGGTAGATAAAAAGCTACAATCTGGTGAAGAATATGATTTAATATTATTAGATATTATTTTGCCTGAAATGAATGGTATTGAGATCTGCTCAATATTAAAAAAAGAATATAAACTAGATGAAGTTCCAATTATAATGGTCACAGGCAGAGAAGATAAGGAAACCTTAAAGAATGCCTTTGCCGCAGGGGCAATGGATTATATTACTAAGCCAATATCTACTGTAGAATTAAAAGCAAGGGTACGGTCAGCTCTCAAGTTAAGGCAGGCTGTGAAAAAGAGAATAGCTAGAGAAAAAGAACTGGAGAAGTTAACAATAGAGCTTCAAAATGCTAATAAAAAACTAAATAAATTAGCATCGATTGATGGGCTTACAGGGCTTTCTAATCGGAGATATTTCGATAAAGCTTTAGAAAAGGAAGCAGCAAGAATGGCAAGGGAAGATAAAAAGTTAGGCATACTAATGATTGATATTGATAACTTTAAAAATTATAACGATTTATATGGACATCAGGCAGGAGATGACTGTTTAAAAAAGGTAGCTTCAACTATCTCAGAGACTGTTTTTAGGCCAGGGGATTTAGCTGCTCGCTATGGCGGTGAAGAGTTCGTTGTGATTCTACCTGATACTGATAGAGAAGGTATATATGAAGTGGCTGAAAGGATTAGACAGGCGATTGAAAATCTTGGGATTGAGCACAATGATTCCCCGGTAGCAGGTCATGTAACTGTCAGTATTGGGGCAGCAGTTTCTAATCTTAAAAATAATGAGGACGGAGAAACTATAGTAAAATTAGCAGATGATGCTCTTTATCAGGCAAAAGAAAATGGTAGAAACCAGACGGTTATTGCCAGTCAAAATAATTAGAGGTGATAATAATGGAGAAAAAAGAAACCGTTGTTGTAGATTCTGACCTAAAAGGAATAATTCCCCTATTCTTTAAGAATAGAGAATCAGATATTGAAGTTTTAAAAGAAAGTCTGGCCAATAAAAAATATGAAAAAATAGAACAGATTGGCCATCAGCTTAAAGGTGCCGGTGGAAGTTATGGCTTTGATTATATCAGTGAAATCGGTAAAAAGATTGAAGATCTGGCAAGTGAAAGTAATACTATAGAAATCAGGCAGTTAATCAACGAACTGGAATCTTATGTAAATACGGTTGAGATTTCTTATGACTGAGAATTTAACCCTTGAGCAGCAATATGAAATAATTTTTAATAATACCAATGATGCCATATTCTTATTAGATGTGGATAAAGATGATCAAATAAGATTTCTTAAGTTAAATAGAACCCATGAGGAATTAACAGGGCTTAAGACTGAAGATATTAAAGGTAAAACACCGATTGAAGTCTTTGGAGAAGAATTTGGTAGTATCCTTGAAAAAAATTATCGATTATGTTTAAAGAAAAAAGAAAATATTAAATATGAAGAGGAATTAGACCTGCCCAGGGGCAAAAAATACTGGTCGACATCATTATCACCAGTAATTCAAAATGGAAGAGTAGTCAAGATTGTTGGTACCGCAAGAGATATAACCAGCAGAAAAAAATCAGAAAAGCAGGTTAAAAAATTAAAGAATAGATTAGAGTTAGCTACCAGCAGTGCAGGTATCGGCATCTGGGAATTAAACTTAAAAAGTGATGACCTTTACTGGAATGACAATATGTTTGAATTATATGAAATGGCGAAGGAAACTGAAAATAATCAGTATAAACAATGGGTAGATAATATCCATCCTGAGGATAGAGAAGCAACTAATAATAAATTTAAAAATGCAGTTAGTCAAAATAAAGATTATCAGGATGAATTTAGAGTCTTAACCCCTGCTGGAGAAATTAAATATATTAAAGCCTTTGGTAGGATCTTTACTGATTTTGAAACCTCAGATAAAATTATGGTCGGGATAAATTATGATATCACCCAGCAGAAAAAAGCTGAGAAAAGACGGAAAGAATACGCTAAAGAATTGGAGTTAAAGAATTTTGAACTGAAGCAGGCCCAGGAAGAGGCAGTTCAGGCTTCTAAGGCTAAATCTGAGTTCTTAGCAACAATGAGCCATGAAATTCGAACACCGATGAACTCAATTATTGGTATGGCTGAAATTTTATCTGATACAGATTTAAATAATCAGCAAAAAAATTATCTTGAAATATTAATCAATGCCAGTGATAATTTATTGAACTTGATTAATGATATCCTTGATCTATCTAAGATAGAATCAGGAATGATCGAAATAGAAGAACTAGAATTTAGTTTAAATCAATTAACAGATTCTCTAGTAGATTTATTTGCCAAGCAGGCCTTTGATAAGGGGATAGAATTTCTCTACTTTATTGATAATGATGTACCTAAAAACTTGAAAGGACCTGCAAATAGGTTAAGACAGATTTTGATTAATTTATTAGGAAATGCAGTTAAATTTACTGATGCAGGTGAAGTTGAGTTAAAAATATCTTTAGATAAATATATGAGCAAAAACCAGGATGACTTTGCAATTTTAGAATTCAAAGTAAGGGACACAGGGATCGGGATTAAGCCTGAAGATCAGAAAAAAATCTTTTCTAGCTTTACCCAGGTTGATTCCTCTAATACCCGGCAGTACGGGGGAACTGGCCTAGGACTTGCAATTTCAAAGAGATTAATAGAAATGATCGATGGCAGCCTGGAATTAGAAAGTACCTATGGAGAAGGCAGTACCTTTTCATTTAAAGTTCCCTTTAAATTATCAAATGAAGATAACAAGATTTTTTCTACTTATAAAAACCTTGATCTTACCTCAAAAAGAATTTTGATTGTAGATGATAATAACACAAATTTAATGATCCTTGATAAAAATCTAAGCTTTTTAAATGCTAGAATAGAAAAATTTCAGGATCCTGGGAAAGTTTTAGAACATCTAAAATCAGATCAGGATTATGATTTAATAATAACTGACTTTTTTATGCCAGAAATTAATGGTTATCAGTTAGCAAAAATGATTAAAGAAGATTTGAAGCTGATTAATATACCAATAATCATGCTGACATCTGATTACGAACAAGAATACCAGTATACTAATTTTGAAAAATATTTAAATATAAAAATAACAAAGCCAGTAAAAAGACAGGCATTGTATAATTCTATCTGTGAGGTTTTGTCCTGCGAGATAAAATCACCAGAGAAAAAAGAAGCTAAAAAGAATATAGTTAATTCAAATAAAAAATTAAGTATTTTATTAGCAGAAGATAATCCAGACAACAGGACATTGATTGAATTATATATGAAAAAGACTGGCGATGACTTAATAATTGCTACTAATGGCCAGGAGGCAATCGATCAATTTAAAGAAAATAAAGTTGATTTAATTTTAATGGATATTCAAATGCCAGAAGTAGATGGTTATCAGGCCCTAAAAAGGATCAGAAAGTTAGAAAGAGATAGAGAGAATCTAACCCCAATTATTGCCCTGACAGCATATGCCTTAGATAATGAAGTTGAAAAATCTTTAGCTGCAGGCTTCAATGATCACCTGGCTAAACCAATAAAGAAAAATCTATTATTTAAGACAATAGATAATTATCGCTAAAATTTAAACTACATCAAAAGTTCTCTAAACCCTTGCGGTCAGGCTTAAAAAGCCCTGGCCGTTTTTATATTAGGCCAGGTTTTTAACATTTAATTAACAATTTGTTAACAAATACGAAATCTTATTGAAACATTAAGATGAAATAATTATAAGTGAAATAAGAAAAACAAAACTAATTGGAGGTATTAATTGATGAAAAAATTTGGTGGAATATTTACAGTTTTAGTTCTTTCAGTTCTAATTTTTACTGGCGTTGTTATTGCAGAACAGGTAGATCATGGTGACCTGGCAGAAGGTTTTGTTGATTATGATGGTGATTTAGTTGCTGATGTCCCTGCTGATGAGTCAGAATGGATTAATCCAGACCAAATAATTTTTTCCTACACACCAGTTGAAGAACCATCAGTTTATAAAACCGCCTGGTCAGATTTTTTAGATCATCTGGCTGAAGTAACTGGCAAAGAAGTTATGTTTTATGCAGTTGAAAACTATGCTGCTCAGTTAGAAGCTTTAAGGGCTGGTAGAATTCATATTGCTGGGGTTAATACAGGAAGTGTTCCTTTTGCTGTAAATACTGCAGGAGTTGTCCCCTTTGCAATGATGGCAAATGAGGATGGCAGTTTTGGTTATGAAATGGAAGTTATTACCCAAAAAGATAGTGAACTGGAAGGTTTAGAGGATCTTGAAGGCAAGACAGTTGCCTTTGTTTCTCAGACATCTAACTCAGGATTTAAAGCTCCTTCTGCAATTTTAAAATCTGAAATGGGCTTTGAAGCAGGCGAAGACTATGAAACAACATTTAGTGGCCGTCATGATAACTCAATTATGGGTGTCTATAATGGAGATTATGAAGTTGCAGCAATTGCAAACTCAGTTATGAATAGAATGGCTGCCAATGGAGCAATTGATACTTCAGAAATAAAGACAATTTATAAATCTCAGACCTTTCCAACTACAGCTTACACATATGTCAATAACCTGCATCCAGGCTTAGCACAAGAAATCAAAAAAGCTTTCATGACCTTTGACTGGGAAGATACAAGCTTAGATGAAGAATTTAGTGAAGATAAGTTTATTCCAATAGATTATAAGACATACTGGGAAGTAATTAGAACTATTGATAAGGCAAATGGAGTAGAATACAAGTAATTATTAATTAAAAACTATCTGATTTTAGTTGCCGGATGCCTTACCTCTTAGGGTATCCGGTAACCTTAATATAGAAAGGGGAAAATTATGCTTGAGATTAATGGTTTGCATAAAGAATATCCAGGAGGAGATTTAGCTCTTCGTGGTGTTAACATTAAATTAAATAAAGGAGAAATTACAGCAGTAATCGGTCCATCTGGTGCCGGCAAATCCACATTAATTCGCTGTATTAATCGCTTAGTTGAGCCAACAGCTGGAGATATAGTTCTTCAGAATCAAAACATTAAAGAGCTAGACAAAAAGGAACTTAAGAATAAAAGAAGAGAAATCGGGATGATTTTTCAGGAATATGCCTTAGTAGAAAGATTAACTGTAATGGAAAATGTTTTATCAGGCAGGCTTGGATATGTGTCTTTCTGGAGAGCCTGGCTCAGGAAATTTCCTCAGAAAGATATTAATCAGGCGTATCAACTCTTAAAAAGATTAGGTTTAAAAGATCATGTCACTAAAAGAGCCGATCAACTTTCAGGAGGCCAGAGACAGAGAGTTGGTATAGCTAGAGCTTTAATTCAAGACCCAAAACTTCTATTAGTTGATGAACCAACTGCCAGCCTTGATCCTAAAACTTCAAGACAGATCATGCGCTTAATTACTGAATTAGCCAGAGAAAGAGAACTTGCAGCTTTAATCAATATCCATGATGTCAGTTTGGCTAAAGAATATGTTAGTAGAATAATTGGGATGAGACAGGGTGAAATTGTATTCGATGGTAGCCCTGCAGAATTAAATAAGAAAACACTGACTACTATTTATGGAGAAGAAGATTGGGAAAAATTAAGTGAAGATGATGATGACAGTAATGATGACGAAAGAGCTCAACAAGGGGGTAATGATATTGTTGACGAAGAACAACGAAGATTACACCTGGCAGCGTCCTCGTCTAATTAAAAGTAAAAATTTACGATATTTAATTTTTTCATTGCTTACTGCATATTTAATTTTAACTTTTATTTCATTAAGGATTGATCCCCAGCGGATCTTACTGGGCTTGAGTAGAAGCCAGAGTTACTTTGCAGATTTTCTAAGACCAGATTTTTTCTCCAGGGGCAGCTCTATTATTGATGGTATTTTAGAAAGTTTAACAATGACCTATATTGCAACAGTATTTGGAGTTATAATTTCTATTCCCTTTGCCTTTGGGGCAGCTGAAAATATTTCCCCTAAACCAATTTATTATATTTCCCGGGCAGTAATTGTAATTTCAAGAAGTTTTCAAGAAGTTGTTATTGCCATCTTTTTTGTAGTAATCATTGGTTTTGGACCAATGGCTGGAGTTTTAACACTTACCTTTAGCAGTATTGGGTTTATAGCTAAACTTTTAGCAGAAGAAATTGAAGATATAAATTGGAGCCAGGTAGAGGCTATAAAAGCTACCGGTGCCTCCTGGCCAAAATTAATGAACTATGCAATTATTCCCCAGGTGCTGCCCCGGTTTATAGGTCTGGTAGTTTATAGACTTGACATAAATTTTAGAGCATCAGCTGTAATAGGAGTCGTCGGGGCTGGTGGAATTGGCACAACTTTAAATGCTGCTTTTGACCGTTATGAATTTGACTCAGCCTCAGCAATTTTAATAGTAATGATTGCAATTGTAATGCTAGGAGAATTATTTTCTTCTTTTATAAGAAAAAAAGTTAATGAGTAAGGGATTATTTAAATTGAAAGGAGTTTTAAAATGTCGAGTAATGATTATAACTGGCAACTAAAGGGGATTAGCCGAGTATTAAAAGAATTATTATTCTGGGCAGCAGGAATCTGGCTTTTTATTTATTGCTGGAACATACTATCAGCCCGGACCATGTGGCCCTTTGTATATGATGGAGCAGAACAGGCTTCCAAATTATTATTTAGAATGTTTCCACCAAATTGGCCTTATTTTTTTGAACTTTTACGGCCAATCTGGGATACAATTACAATAGCTACTATTGGAACACTGGCAGCAGTAATATTTTCATTATTTGTTGCTTATCTAGCAGCCGAAAATACAACCCCCCACCCAACTTTAAGGTATTTTGCTCTTTTAATAATTGTAACATCTAGATCTGTTAGTTCATTAATCTGGGCAATTATACTTGTAATAATTTTAGGTCCAGGTGTTCTGGCAGGTATAATAGCTATTTCATTTAGATCAATTGGTTTTGTCTCGAAATTGCTCTATGAAAGCATAGAAGAGATAGATAAAAACCAGGTAGAGGCAGTTGCGGCAACAGGAGCATCCAAGTTTTCTACTCTGATTTATTCAGTAGTTCCTCAGGTATTTCCTACTTTTATTGGGACATCAATCTATCGCTGGGATATAAATATTAGAGAATCTACAGTAGTCGGACTTGTTGGAGCTAGAGGCATAGGCCTGCAGTTAAATGAAGCAATCTTAGGTCTTAAATGGCCAGATGCAATAATTATTTTTATGATGATTTTATCTTTAGTTTTATTTTCAGAATTCTTCTCTGCCAGGATCAGAAAGATCATCATTTAATTATAACCCATATATAGATTAAAAAAATTGAAAACTTGTTCAATAGCTGAAACCATTATTTAACATTATGTTAACACCAATTAAATATAAGCGTAACATTAATAGGTTATAATAAAATCAAGATAAAAAGGAGGTAGATTAAAATGATAGAAATAAAAGCAGATCTGCATACCCATACAGTTCATAGCGGCCATGCCTATTCGACCCTTGATGAAATAGCTAGAGAAGCTTCAAAAAAAGGTCTGGAATTAATTGCAATCACAGACCATGGACCGGCAATGCCAGATGGTCCCCATGAATATTACTTTGGCAACCTATGTATTTTACCTGAAGAATTATATGGCGTTAAGATATTAAAGGGAGTTGAAGCTAATATCTTAAAAGGAGGTAAACTGGATCTTTCATCGGAGTATCTAAATAAATTAGATTTTGTAGCAGCCGGTATCCATGATAAAACAGGCCATAATCTAAAAGATAAAGTTGAATATACTGAGGCAGTGATTAAAGCAGTGGAAAGAGGTTATATCGATATGCTCAGTCATCCAGTCAATAGTAATTTCCCGCTGGATCTTGGGGAAATAGTTGAGGCCTGTAAAAATAATGAAGTTATCTTAGAAATTAATGCAAGCAGTTATAACCCGGCCAAGAACTTTAGCAGGGCTGATAGAATGGCTACTGTAAAATTAATTAACCTGGCCAGAAAGAATAATGTTCCCCTGGCATTCAACAGTGATGCCCACTTCTGTAAACAGGTCGGTAATATCTCATATCTTAAAGGAATATTTAGAGAAACCTATTTGCAACCAGAGGATGTAATAAATACTTCAGCAGATAAAGTAATATCATACATTTATAATCGCACAGTAAATCAAATTTCAATGCCTTCATTTAATGATAGCAATCAAGTTTTAATCAAGGCTTAGCATAATAGGAAGTTAGTTTTCTTAATTATTTTGGGATATATGTGATTGGGGGTTTAAAAATGATAAAACTATTCAAAGAATCTGATAAACTGGAAGTAAATTTAGTTGATTTAACAGAATTAGTAGGCAAATGTATGGCCAATTCCTTAGAGGCCCTTTTTCTATATTTAGAAGAGGGAGAAAGCCATGAAGTTAAGGTGCTTATCGATACTGTGCATGAATATGAAAGTAAGGCTGATAAACTAAGGCGGGAAATAATCACCAGTATTTTAGATGGCAGGTTAATGCCTAATACAAGAAGTGATATTTTAAATTTAGTAGAGTCGATTGATGATATAGCTGATTTCTCAGAAGATATTATTGATGAAATTATATTTTTAAGATTAAAGTTTACCTATCTTGATTTAGACAGAGCCAGGCAAATGCAGGAACTACTCCTGGAACAATTTGAAAAACTAATTGATGGCCTAAAACTTTTATTTATAGAGATGAATCAGGCTCTAGTTTATGCCCGACAACTTGAAGAAATTGAATCAAAACTTGATGATATAGAAGAAGAAATGATTAGAGAAATTGGTCAAAACCAAGAATTAGATGCAGCAGAAAAACTTTCACATCGCAATCTGATTAAAAATATTTCTGACCTGGCTGATATTATCGAGAAAGTTGGAGATGTTATGGAAGTTATAGTATCTGTTAGACATGGGTAAAAAAGTTGTAACATTATAACCCCCAAAATAGATTTATCAATAGAGGAACAACAAACAGAAGGATTAACTGTAAAGGCAATCCTGTCCAGAAAAAGTCTTGAAATTTATAATTTCCAGGACCGTATACCATCATATTTGTCTGATAACTCATAGGAGTTAAAAAGGCTGAACTGGCTGCAAAAGTAACTGCCAGGGCAAATGCCAGGGGATTTAATCCTAGCTGGCCGGCAGCATCTAGAGCTATAGGTAACATCAAGATGACACTGGCATTATTACCAATTAAATTTGCAAAAATAACAGTCAGAAAATAAAATACCATCAAAAACATTAGTGGTGAGAGCATGCCTTCCAACCGCAGTACCTGTCTGGCCATGAATTCAGCAGTACCAGTATTATCCATAGCGATTCCTAGAGGAATTAAACCAGCCAAAAGAAAAATTACATTCCAGTTAATTGCTTCTGATAATTCAACTGGTTTTAAAGTATTCGTTACTACCATCGCAATCACTCCACCTAAAGAAGAAATTACAATCGGTACAATATTTAAAGCAGCTAACAAAACAACTCCGGCCAGAATAGCCAGAGATGTTATTACTTTGGAAGGGCGATATTCCTTACTGATAAGTTCACTGGAAACAATAAAATTTCTATCTTTTTTCAACCGCTCAATGGTCTTTTCTCCTGCAGTCAGCAGCAACACATTACCAGCCTTTAAAGTGATATCTCCCATTCTTTTATGTGTTAATTCTTCGCCCTGACGAATAGCTAATATATCACATTCATAGTTTTCCAAAAAATTAACTTCCTCCAGAGTTTGGCCTTCCAGAAAAGAACCATATGGCAATACAATTTCCACTAGACTCTGGCTTTCTTTTTTGACATTTAAACTTTCTCGGGTAGGTGTTTCCGAACTTATTTTCATGCGATGTGTCCTGATCAATTTGACAAGATTTTTAGGATCGGTCCTTACAATGAGATGGTCGCCTTCTTGAATAGTTTTATTAGTAAGAGGTTTTAAAAATTTTTCTCCAGATCGATTTAATTGAATTATATTCAAATCAAAATCCATTCTCTGCTCAGTTTCTTCCAGAGTCTTTCCAATCAGTGGAGAATCTTTTCTGATTATAGTTTCAGTCAGATATTCTCCCATTTTAAACTGTTCTGTCACCTCAACTTCAGGTTTTATTCTATCTGGAAGTATTTTTCTACCTAAAAACAACATATAAATAGCCCCGATGAATAACACTAATAATCCCAGGTGAGTAAATTCAAACATGGAAAAACCTTCTCCTGTCCTTCTAGCTAAGATATCACTGGCCAAAATATTAGTAGATGTTCCAATTAAGGTTGTTAAACCTCCCATCATTGCAGCATAGGAAAGAGGTATTAAAAACTTAGAAGGCGAACTATTCTTACGTCTGGCAATTCCGATTACCAGTGGGATAAATAATGCCACAACAGGAGTATTATTAATGACCCCTGCAATTAAACCTGCAAATAAAATAATAAAAAAAAGCAGTTTAAAATCACTATCTCCAGTCCATTTAGATATTTTATCTCCTAGAGCCTGGATAATACCGCTCTTTTCTACACCTGCACTAATGATAAACATAGACCCAATGGTGACTGTTGCCGAGCTAGAAAACCCTGATATGGCCTCTGTAGGGCTAACTTCTGTCCAGAAATTAGTCAGCACTAAAATTACAGGAATAGATAGGGCAATTATATCTATCCGAATAGGTTCTATGATAAACATTACAATTAAAAAAATTAAGAAAAATATAATAAAAATTATTCCTGGATCCATGTATTTATCCTCCTGTTATAAAAAGGATTGCGTTACTCTCAATAGATACCTCAATAGTTGAAATTTGAGTTAATTATAAATTAATTTTAATTTTTAATCAAGCTATAAATAATAAATTTATAACTCCATTCAATATACCAAATTAAAATGAGGCAAGATAGTAAAGAGGATTATTACCAGTGGCATGTTCAACATTGCTTAAAGATGTGGCAGGAGTAGTTATATAATAAAGATCAATTATATTTAAGGTGTGCTAACTATGTTAAATATATTCAACTTAATTTCCAGATGAATTAACTAAAAATAATACCTTAGCTATATTGACAAATTCCAAAATCAGGGATATTATTAGAGTGTATAGCAATAATTCTATTGTGTATTACAAATGCTTGTCCAACTGAGATTGAGGAAAAGGAGATGAGTAAGATGGTACAAAAAGTTATAGTCTGGGGTCTTATTTTTGGTTTGGTCGGATTGGTCTTTGGATATTTAGTTTTCGGTCGAGTAGCTGGAGATTATATAGGAATTAGTAATTTAATAACTGTACCTGAAAACTTGCTTGAAGAAATTGGTGAAAGCCTAACAGGTATCCGTCAGATTCGCCAACAAATTATTATATCAGGGTTTGCAGGCTTAATCATTGGCGCTGTTGGTTCGGCGTTGTTGATGCGGAAATCGTAATTATTCATTAATTCACAACTCAATCAATTTGCTCACAAGCAGCCTCAATAAAATCTATAAGACTCCTTAATAAACCTGGAGAAAAGTTTTTATAAGGGAAGCTGCTTGTTACTTAAAAATAAATTCTAGAAAGCTAACATTATAAACCTGCCAGATAAATTTTCATTCAATGCTCCCACCACCCCTATTAAATCCCAATCAAACCTGATAGAATTAATTACAGATAAAACCAATCCTGATCCTGAAATATAACTATCCCATCATCAACCCTACACCAACCCTACATCAACCCTACTCCAGTATTATATCACCCCGGTATCACCTCGGTAGCCACCCAGTATTAACCCAGTACCAACCCACTATCAACCCACACCAGGTCCAGACACCTGGCTATTTTTTTATCATCAGAATTCATTAAGCCACCCACCTCAACTTAAACCAGCAATAAATATTTCATTCAATGCTCCCACCTATTATTCCAAATAATAGCCAGGTCTGTTACTATTATAATAACTGGTCCAGTTTATAATTAATCCATCAAAAATATCATGGGGTGATAAAAATTAATATCGAGCAAGAAACAACTAATCCAGAGGCAAAAATATCAGAAGCAATTGAATATAGCTCTCCTATGAAGAACTTTACAAAATTAGATAATAATATTCTAAAAGACCCGAACCTTACAGCCCAGGCAAAAATTCTTTATGCAGTACTGGTTAGCTATTGCTGGGATAGTGGCTACTGCTACCCGGGCCAGATGCAGCTTGCCAGTGAATTAGGAGTATCTGATAGAAGTATCAGAACCTGGCTAAAAAGCCTCGAGAAATATGGCCTAATCAAGAAAGCACATCGCTATGGCCTGTCCAATCTCTATTATCTAAAAGACCCTGCAAAGATATATCCAGATGCAGATTATGGACAATAATTAAAAACTATCAACCTAATAAAAATTTGCTTATAAATAATTTTCAGTAATTCAAAATAATTGTGATATAATAAACTCATACAAAAGTCCTCTAAAACAAAAAGCCATAATCAGAAAGAGGTGTCAGCAATATGAAAGAAGCCCGGTTAGAGCAGCTTAAAGATCATCTCTATCAAAAAGACGAAATAATATTTGCATATATATATGGCTCTGTGGCCAGAAATCAGGATACCAGGTTAAGCGATATCGACCTGGCAATTTACATTGATGAAGATAAAAAGCCAGCAGCTGGCCCCTTCGGCTATAGAAGTGATCTAATCGTCGAACTCCAGCCGCTGGCAGGCAATGATATTGACCTTATAATTCTAAATGAAGCCCCTAATTTACTGGCCTATCAAGTATTTAAAGAAGGTCAGCTCTTATTTAACAAAGATCCTGATCTCCGGACCAGAGTCCATGCAAAAACTGTTGATAAATACCTGGATTTCCTGCCAATGCTTAAAGTTCAGGAAAAATATCTGAATGAAAGAATCGAAGAGAACAGGTTTGGGAGCTGATTTATTAGTCAAGGGCAAGTTATTACTGGCAAAGAATTGCATTAAGTAAAAATACTTCCAGCGGAAAGTAGACGTCATCTAAAAACCGGGGGGCAAATTCTCGCCGGTCCCCCTGGAAATAGTCTTCCAAGAAAGAAGATCCCTTGACTTATAATCAGTATATATATAGGTCCCTTGTGAAAAACCATTTCAAAAACTTGCCAGCCAGTAATTAGTTGATATTTGCCTAAAATCCGAATAAAACTAGCTTTGATTTTATTTATTTAAATTATTTAGTTTGATGATAAGTTCTTCTTTCTCCTGGGGACCTGCATCCTCCAGCTTAGATAGGAGTTCAGCTCTTTTCATCTTAATGACAATTTCATCAAGGTTTTTTTGATTATTAACATTACCACCTCTATATTTCTCATATTCATCATAACTACCTTTGAATATTTCAAGGCCACCCTGATCAAGATGCCAGATCTCTGAGGCAACTTTTTTAATAAAATAACGGTTGTGGCTAACGGCCAGAAAAGCACCATTATAATTATTTAATGCCTCTTCAATAATCTGTCTTGAATTTATATCAAGGTGATTTAAGGGCTCATCTAATAAAAGTAGATTGAATTTGCCTAATAGGAGGTTAGAAAATGCAGCTCTAACCTTTTCACCAGTACTTAAATCCTTTATCTGCTTGAAAACTTCTTTGCCTTCAAAGAGCATAGACCCTAAAAATGTTCTAATAATTTCTTCATCCTTATCAGGATTTTTAGATTTAAGTTCATCTAGCAAAGATTTATTAGGGTCCAGGTTTTCTAATTTTTGAGAGAAATACCCGATTTTCAGCTGACCACTTCTTTTAATTAAGCCAGAATTTTTATTGATTTCACCTAGAATTATTTTTAATAATATTGATTTTCCAGTGCCATTCGCACCTAATAGAGCAATTTTACTATCTTTATAGATTCTGAAATTAATATCTGTAAAAAGATTGAGATTGGGAAAAGACTTGCTAAGACCTTTTTACTTCAACAATGATAGAATCATGAATCACCTGTCGCTCAAAATCTGGATTGATCCTGCGATGTTCATATGGCTTTTCTTTCTCATTAAGCTTTTCCAGCTGACTTTTTAAACTTTTAACCCTTTTAGCAAAGCGACCTTTACGACTATCTGCTCCCTTTGTTACACGCCAGAAAGAATCAGTTCTTTTACCCTTCGAGTCAGTCTTTTGAGTCAGTTGCTGCTGTTTGCGTTTTCTTTTCTCCAGGCGTTTTTTCTCTGCCTGATATTTCTCATATTCTTTATATTTCTTTTGAATTTCCAGTTCCTTAAGCTCTTTATAATCACTGTAGTTTCCTGTGTAAGTTTTAATTTCTTGTTGGTCTAACTCCCAGATTTTATCAACTACCTTATCCAGGAAATGGCGATCATGAGAAACTGTTATAACGGCTCCCTGAAATTGATCTAAAAAAGTAGTAAGCCAGTCCCGGGTCTTTAAATCAAGATGATTGGTTGGCTCATCTAAAATTAATAAATCTACTTCCTCTTTAGCAAGGAGTCTAACCAATTGAAGCTTCGTCTGCTCGCCACCACTGCAGTCAGCAATATTTCTATCTAAAAAATCAGTCTCAAATCCAAACTTCTTCATTAATTTAATAAACTTACCATAATTATTAGTCTTTTCAGTCATAAACTCTTCAACTGTTTGGCCTTGCAGATAATTGTATTCCTGTGGTAGATAGGCAGTTCTGCATTTATCTATTATCCTGCCACTATAATCATTTTCTTGGTTTAATAATATTTTTAGCAGGGTGGTCTTACCAGTACCATTACGGCCAATTAAGGCAATTCTATCACCCTGATTAATCTTGAAATTTATACCTGAAAATAATTTTCTAGCTCCAATCCATTTTTCAATTTCTATTGCTTCTAATAATAACAAAAAAATCCCTCCTTAATGTCTAACTATACCGGTCTGCAAACCAGTTAAGAGTTAAACAATAGGAGAGAACTACAATCCCTCTTTATTATAAAATGTTAAATCATGGAAGTATATAGGTATAATACTCTAACCAGTTTGCTAAAAATTTTAATTTACTTGATGGTTAAAGTATATTTGAACATCTGCTTAAAATTTCACCTCTAATTACTACAATAAAATTATCCATTTAATTAATATTAACATAAATTAATAAAAAATAAAAGCAGATCAAAGAAATCTTAGTTTGATTTCCTGCCAGTGCTTAAAGTTCAGGAAAAATATTTGAATGAAAGAATAGAAGAGAATAGGTTTGCAGTAGAAAACCTATTAGCAATTAATTATATATTAACCAGCAGATTTAAAATTACAATCAATATGATCTCACATAAAATTAGGGAGGTAATCAAAATTAAATATGAAATCTTTGGAGAGACAATGCCAGTTGTGACCTTTACTCTGTCAAGGGGAGAAAAACTCAAATCAACTGCCGGTTCAATGAAATGGATGGACGATTCAGTAGATATGGATACATCAATGGATGGAGGAATTGGCGGGTTTTTAAAGAGAAAGCTAATGCAGGAGAGCGGAATGCTAAATGTTTTTACTGCCAGATCAAGACACCTAAATAAACCAAATTAACAAAAATTAATTAAATAAAAACAACTAACATCAATAACAAATAGCAATAATATAGCACTTAAGATTTATTTGTGCTAAATAACTATTTTTGGTATAATAATAGTCGCAATAGTTTAAGCTATTATTAGCTTAAAATTTCAAGATACCATGCTCAAAAATTCTAAGGAGGGATGAACTTGAAGAAAATCTTAGTTTTAGCTTTAGCAGCAGTAATGGTAATGTCTCTTAGCTTTATGCTTGGAGAAGAAGTTCAGGCTCAGGATGACGAACTGACAGTCGCCCAGGGTGCAACCAGAACCACCATGGATCCTCAGGGCGAAAATGATCAGCCTTCAGCACAGGTTAGAGCTCATATTTATGATACTTTAATTCATCAGACTCCAGATCTAGAATTAGAACCAGGTTTAGCAGTTGACTGGGAACAGGTTGACGATGTAACCTGGGAATTTGAACTAAGAGAAGGCGTCTATTTCCATAACGGCGAAGAATTTACAGCAGATGACGTAAAATTCACCTATGAACGCCTGATTGATCCAGATATGGCGTCAGACTCTGCTTTCCTTCTTGACATGTTAAGCGATATTGAAGTAGTCGATGATTATACCATTAGATTAGAATTAGAAGAGCCATTCACACCTTTATTAAGTCATTTATCTCATACCTCAACCAGCATTTTAAATGAAACAGCAGTCGAAGAGGCCGGCGAAGATTATGGAATCACAACCTCAATAGGTACCGGGCCATATGAATTTGCAGAATGGTTGAGTGGCGACTATATAACCCTTGAAAGAAATGACAACTACTGGGGCGAAGAAGCCAATATAGAGAATTTAACATTTAGAACAGTAGAAGAGAGTACAGTTAGAGCAATCGAAGTAGAGACAGGCGGAGTCGATATCGCCTTTGACGTTCCACCAGTTGATGTAGAAAGACTCGATGAAGACCCAGGTGTCGAAATTATCCAGTCCGAAACCCTTTCAACAACCTATATCGGTTTTAACGCAGATAGAGAACCATTTGATGATGTTAGAGTCCGTCAGGCAATCAATTACGCAGTAGATACAGATCCAATAGTTGACCAGGTATATGAAGGCCAGGCCAGCAGAGCCACCGGTCCAATTTCAGAACTAGTCTGGGGAGCCCATCCAGATCTGGAGCCATATGAGCATGATCCAGATAGAGCCCAGGAATTACTGGAAGAAGCAGGTTATGAAGATGGCTTCTCAGCAACAATTTATACTAATGATGAATCCCAGAGACTTCAGGTTTCAGAACTTGTCCAGGATAACCTGAGTGATCTTAATATTGACATCAGCGTTGATGTATTAGAATGGGGAGATTATCTGGAAAGAACTGGCGAAGGTGAACATGACATGTTCGTACTTGGCTGGGTTACAGTAACCGGTGATGCAGATTATGGTCTATATTCACTATTCCATAGCAGCCAGTACGGCCATCCAGGAAACAGAACTTTCTGGTCTGATCCTGATGTAGACGATTATCTCGATGACGGTAGACTCTTAGTCGATGAAGATGAAAGAGAAACTGCCTATATCGAAGCCCAGGAAATCATAAGAGATGAAGCACCCTGGATCTTCTTAGTCAATGAAGATGATGTCCACGGACTTCAGGATAATGTTCAGAACTTTGAGCCACATCCAGCAGGCCATCATGATCTAAGTCAGGTCACATTAGACTAAGGGATCATACAAGAAATTAAAATAAAAAAATCAACCTAAAATTAAATATAAAAAAGCGATAGGCATGTATTTTCGTCTATCGCTTTACTCTTATTATAAAAACTGAAATTACTTGAAAGGTGGTTTATCCATGTGGAAATATGTAGTAAAAAGACTCCTTTCTTTAATACCAGTAATCATCGCAGTATCAATCCTGGTATTTCTATTAATGCACATAACTCCAGGTGACCCGGCACTATTAATGCTCGGTGAACGGGCACCAGAAGAACAGGTAGAAAACCTAAGGGCCAGAATGGGCCTGGACCAACCAGTTCCAGTCCAGTACCTAAACTGGGCAGGCCAGATCTTACAGGGTGATTTCGGCCGTTCCCTAAGATCAAGAAGGCCGGTCCTGATGGAGATCCAGATGAGATTTCCAAATACCCTGATACTAGCAGCAGCAGGTGTCTTAGTTGCTATATTTGTAGGCATACCAATCGGAGTAATATCTTCAGTTTACCGGAACTCCTGGCTTGACAACCTCTTCACGGGTATGGCATTTGTCTTGGTCGGGATGCCAGTATTCTGGACAGGAATTATGTTAATATTAATATTTTCAGTAACCCTGGGCTGGCTGCCATCGTCAGGTATGGCCTGGGATATCCGTAACTTTATCATGCCTACAATCGCCCTGGCATCGGTAACAACAGCCACAATTGCCAGGATTGCCCGTTCAAGCATGTTAGATGTCTTAAATGAAGATTATGTCCGAACAGCCAGAGCAAAAGGTGTATCTGAACGCCTGGTTAACTATAAACATGCCCTTAGAAATGCCTTAATACCAGTAGTTACAATTTTAGGCCTCCAGTTTGGCCAGATGTTAGCAGGCGCAGTTTTAACAGAAACAGTCTTTGCCTGGCCAGGAATGGGTAGATTAATCGTCGACTCAATTAGAGCCAACGACTTCCCTGTTGTTCAGGGCTCAATTCTGGTCTTTGCAATAGCATATGCCCTGGTCAATACAGCAGTCGATATAGCTTACGCCTATCTTGATCCCCGGGTACAGGTGAAATATGAATAAAATTAATCTGAAAATAAATATCATAGACGCTAATATTAAAAGTGAGGAGATGTAATATGAGAAGAGATAGTCAGGAAGGCCGGACTGCTCCAGAAACAGAAAGCAGGCTAAGAGCATTAAGAACACAATTTTTTAGAAATAAAAAAGCAGTATTAGGATTAGTTATCCTCATAATTATTGCACTCTCTGCTATCTTCGCTCCATTTATAGCACCCCATGATCCAATCGAGCAGGATATGATGCAGAGACTGGAAGAACCGAGCAGGGAACATCCTTTAGGAACCGATCTCTATGGCCGGGATGTCCTAAGTCGCCTGATCTTTGGCGCCAGGATATCCTTAAATATAGGTTTCGTATCTGTAGGTATCGGCGTAATTATAGGTTGCGCCCTGGGCTTAATAGCAGGCTTTTATGGCGGGATCATTGACAATATCATCATGCGCTTAATGGATGTCCTGTTATCCCTGCCGTCATTACTTTTAGCCCTGGCAATAGTTTCAGCACTTGGTGTCAGTATCTGGAATCTAATGATAGCACTGGGAATATCCTTTATCCCCCATTTTGCTCGCTTAATCAGAGGCTCAGTAATAAGTGTAATGGAGAACGAATTTATAGAATCGGCAAAAGCTATTGGTAGCTCAGATTTAAGAATAATAGTCAGACATATAATTCCAAATACTATCAATCCAGTAATAGTCCAGGCAACCCTTTATATGGCCTCCTCAATTTTGGTAGCTGCAGGCTTAAGCTTCTTAGGACTTGGAGTCCAGCCACCAACACCAGAGTGGGGCCACATGATCGCTCAGGCCAGAGAATTCATCCGGGTAAACCACTTTCCAGTCACATTCTCCGGCCTCGCCATAGTTCTAACAGTCCTCTCAATCAACTTAGTCGGTGATGGCCTCAGAGACGTACTAGACCCAAAAACTAAAGACTAAAGCTAAAAGCCAGAGCTTAACCGCTCTGGTTTTTTTATTAAACTTTTTAAATTTTTTTATCATTTCTCTTGAAAAATAAAAATAAATATGATATTCTCGTTTGTGTAACCGGTTACACAAACATATTTCACGATCATAAATTCTGAATCTTTTTATTATAAACTTGAAATGGTGATATTATGAAAATATCAATTAAAGATATAGCAGAAAAAGCTAATGTTTCAAAGGCAACTGTCTCCAGAGTCATTAATGATAAAGATAATGTTAGCGATGAAACCAGGGAAAAGATAAAAGAAATAATTAAAGAGCTTGGTTATTCTCCAGATGAAAGGGCTCGCAATCTATCTTTAGGTTTAAATAATAATATTGCTTTAATTGTTCCCTCTGATAACCCCTTATATATTAATATTATTAAAGAGATCAATACCAGGTTATTTGAAAATAATATGAGCCTGCTTTTCTATATTACAGATCATAATCCAGAATTAGAAGAAGACCTTATTGGTAAATTGAAAAATAAAAGTATTGGAGGCGTTATTTATGTAAAATCACCTGAAACAAACTTTAATAACATGAGTAATCTTAATAAGCTAGATGTTCCAGTAGTAATAGTTTCTGATGATGAGACAAATAATGAATATGATCATATTTATTATTCAGAAGAAAGGATCAGTTCAAAGTGTGTTGAAATACTTATAAAAGAGAACCATGAAGAAATCGCTTACTTATGTACTCCTTTAAAGTTAAATTATGAAAAGAAGAGGTATCAGGGCATAATTAATACATTACAGGAATTCGGAAAAGAGATTGATATGACAGACTTTTACTTTGTCAATGATATCACAATCGAAGAAAGTTGCTCTATAGCTAAAGAAATAATTGATAAAGATTATTATACTGCTATCTATACATCCAGTAACATATTAGCCATGGGGGTTTTAAAAGCTTATAAAGATAGAAATATGCCAGTAGAAGATAATATATCTCTAGTAAGTCATGGTGATTTAAGTTATTATAATAAGATCGGTTATAACATTACTACTGTATCGATTCCAGTACATGAAGTTTCAGAACTCGCAGTAGAGTTATTGCTTGAAAGAATTAAAAACCCTGAAGGTCAAAGAAAAAATATTGAACTTAATCTTGCTCCTGAATTAAAAGGCTCAGAAAAGTTAATAAAATCATAAAACCATAAAACCTTTTTAAGTTTAATTTTACAATACCCAGTATTTTTTTACTAAATAATGTAACCGGTTTCACATAAAAAGGAGGTAATCTCAATCAGTAATTTAGATTGGCTAGTAATTGTTTTTTTTATAGTATTTATAATCTGGCTAGGCGTTAAATTAGGCAAAAGCAATGAAACAAAGGATGACTATTTTAAAGGTGGGAGAACTTTTAAATGGTGGGCTATTGGCTTATCTGTAATAGCAACTCAGGTTAGCGCTGTAACCTTTATTGGTGCACCAGGTTGGGCTTACCAGGAAGGATTATTTTCAATAGTATTAAATCTTAATATTCCTTTAGTTATGTGGTTTATTGGAGGAGTTTTAGCTCCATTCTTTTACAATAGTGGAGTAACATCTGTTTATGAGTATTTAGAAGAAAGGTTTGGACCATTAACAAGAACCCTTATGTCTGTAGCCTTTATTTTTAAAATGATTATGGTTGTTGGAACACTAGTATATGCTCCAGCTTTAGTATTGTCTTCAATAACCATTTTGCCTCTTAATGCTACTATTGCTATAATGACAGTAATTTCAATTGCTTATACAATCCTGGGAGGAATTAAAGCTGTAATCTGGACTGATGTTATTCAGATGTTAATTCTCTGGGCAGGTTTAATACTCTCATTTATTATCGTAATTAGAACAGTACCTTATAATTTCATGGAGGTCATGAGTTTAGCCAGTGATGCTGGCAGGTTAAGTGCTCTAGACTTTAATCTTTCCCTCAGTACTCCTAATACTGTCTGGGCAGGTTTAATGGGTGGAACAATCCTCCACCTATCCTATTTTGGTGTCGATCAGGCACAGGTACAGAGGGTATTAACAGCTAAATCAATGAAGAATGTTAAATATTCTCTCTGGTTTAGCGGTGTAGTTGCTCTTTTCCAGATGTTTATCTTTTTACTTATGGGGTCAATCTTATATGTCTATTTTGAAGGCCAGGCATTTAGTAATCCAAATAATGTCTTTTTAGATTTTGCTATTAATAATTTACCCTCTGGAGTATTAGGACTTATTGTTGCTGCTATTTTTGCATCGGCTATGTCCAGTATCGATTCTGCTCTAAATTCTATATCTGCAGTATTTGTAAAAGATATCTATGAAAAATGGATTAATCCAGAAGCCAAAAGTAACGATTCACTTAGAGTATCAAGGATTATAACTCTTGTCTGGGGTATATTTATTGCCTTCTTTGCTTTTTTAGTCAGTAATACCGAACTTTCAATACTTGAAGCAATTAGTAAGTATGGCTCCTATATGCTAGGTTCAATGTTAGGTGTTTTTATTCTCGGCTTTTATACAAAAAAAGCAAATCAGATTGGAAGCTCTATCGGTCTAATTTCAGGAATTTTAGTCGTTGCACAGGTAGCCCAAAACACTGAAGTCTTCTGGATGTGGAATAATCTAATCGGAGTAACTGTTACTTTAGTTATTGGTTATTTAATTAGTCTTATAACTGGAGGTGAAGAAAAAGAAATAGGTAAATTAACTATTAAAGGACAAAAACAATACTTTGAAGAAGAAAATTTAGAAGAATCTAAGGATAATATCTATATCATGCCAGGAAAATTTGAAAAAGCATCCTATGCACTTTTAGCTTATTTTGTAATAGCATTTATACTGCTATATCTATTAGGTGCTTAAAGTAAATATTATTGGAGGGATATCATGAGCAAAAAAAAATCTAATAAAATAAAAGAAACTAAAAAAGAGCCTGAAAAAGAGTCTAATAAAATTAAAAGTAAAGATAGGAGTGAAAACATGAATCAAGATAATATTGTATTTTATGGCGATAGCTCAAAGGTTAATGCAGTTGATGACTTTGATTATAATGATCATATAAAGAGAGGTAAAAGTTCTCAGAATTTAAAAGGCTTCGATGATAGATATAATGATTTTGTTGATTATATTTTAACAATAACTCATAATATCTGGGAGGAAAAAGGTATCGGGATCATTTATGACACTTATCATAATAATGTAATAATGCATACAGGCTCAAACCATATTAAGGGCATCCAATCAGTAATCTCTGGAACCCTGCAGACCTTACATTCATTTCCTGATAGAAAGCTAATAGGTCAAAATGTTATCTGGTCCAAAGATAAAAAAGATGGATATCTATCATCACATAGAATTATGTCAACTGCTACAAACTTAAGAGATAGCAATTTCGGTCCAGCAACCAATAAAAAAGTTAACTTCAGAACAGCTGTTGACTGCGCTGCTAAAAACAATAGAATTTATGAAGAATGGCTTGTAAGAGACAATCTCTGGATTATAAAACAACTTGGATTCGATCCCCATGAAGTTGCAAAAGCCCTGGCAGATAAAGAAAGACAAAGCGATAATTTCCAGGACAACTTTGGAATTGACGAATCTGTAGATGGTCAACTATTCCCTGAGAGATATGAAGCTAATGATGAATCAGTTGGAGAATTTATGAAAGAGATGCTTAATAGAATTTATAAATGCAAATTATTTAATCAGGTAAAAGATTATTATGCTGAAAATGCAGTTATCCATTATATCTGCAATAAAGATCTGTCTGGTTATGACCAAATCCAGGGTATGCTGGTAAGCCTATTTGCATCTTTTCCTTCTGCTAATTATAGTATTGATAGAATTACCTGTAATCAAAAAGGTGATGAAAATGAGTGGGATGTAGCAGTTAGATGGAAATTAAGAGGCTTAAATGAAGGCAGAGGCTTTTTTGGAGAACCAACTGGTGAACCAGTTGAAATCCTTGGTATCTCACACTTTCATGTAAAAAATAATAAAGTACTTGAAGAATGGGTTACCTTTGATGGGCTTGATGTCTTAAAACAGATCTATTTAAATAAAGAAGATAAAACAACTGATTTAGATAGCGAAGAATAAAAAAAGGCCGTAAAGGCTTTTTTTTAGAACTTATGTAACCGGTTACAAAAAAATAAAGGAGAGATAATAAAAATGAGTAATGAAGAAAAATATGATGGAGAACATATAGTTATTGGAAAAGACAGATCTAAAGCCCAGAGATTTATTGCATTTGGAGCAATATTAGTTGTCTATTTCTTCTATTGTTATAACTTTATGCTGGATACCTTTGTTAGGCCGATAATGACAACTTCCATTGCCGATGGTGGTTTTGGATTTACAATGGGACAGGCCTCCTCAATCTTTGCTGTAATGTCATTTGCAACTGTTCCTGGAACAATTATTTTCGGAAAACTCTCTGCTAAATTTGGCAAGAAAAGAACATTAATTGGGATAGCATTACTGATTGGTACAACAACTTACATGCCCCTTTTACATCCGACCAGCTTCTGGTTCTGGAGAATTGCTCGCTTTAGCACAGGACTTGCTCTTGGAGGGGTTTTTGGAACGGCAGTTCCTTTAGTAATTGAGATGTTCCCACAAAAATACCGTGGAAAATTGACTGCAATTATGACAAGTACATTTTCACTGGCCATGATTTTTGGAGGAAGATTATATGGGTTTTTAGGTAATTCAAACTGGTTTTTCTTAGTATTAACTGCAGTTATACCACCGTTAGTTGGCGCTATATTAATCCTTTTATTTGTCCCTGATGATAAAGGCCATACAGAAAAGATGCAGAAAAAAGCTAGTGATAAAGGTGAAAAAATAAATTATCTAAATATGTATAAGGGTAAATACTTATGGATTGGAATCGGTGTTATAATACTATCAGGAGCTAATTTTGTTGCCTATTCAGGTTTTTCTAATAATGCAACAACATATTTAACTAGTGTTCTGGGTATGTCAGCCACTACCGCCGGTGCCATCTACAGTCTTCAGGGAATAGGACAGCTTATTGGATATAATGTCTGGGGTTTCATTGCTGATAAGTTTGGGCGTAAAAAACCACTGATTGGTATGATTATGAGTGCGGCATTTGTTTTCGTATATATGCAGTTAGGTCTTAATAATGAATTTGCATTTAAAGTTGTATCATTGTTATTAGGATTCAACTTTGGATTCTCTGGAGCCTGGGGAGCATATTATACAGAACTATTCCCAAAAAGATTCAATGCCCTGGCACCTGGGATTTCATTTAATGGTGGTAGAATCATTTCATCCTTTGCACTACCATTTGTTACAGGCATCGCCGATACTTCTGCCGGTATGACTGGAGTATTTAGCGTTGTTATGGCAGTATTTATAGCCGGAGGAGTTCTCTGGATGTTCCTGCCTGAAACTTTAGAAAAAGCTAAAAAGCCAAATGCAGCAACTAAAGCAGTTTCCTAAATAAATCGATAAATACAATTACGTCATACTATTTCAATTATAATTTAAACTAGGAGGGAAATAATGAATAGCTTTCAAAATGAAAAAAATCTAGTAAGAGAATATTTTAAAGAACTAGAAAATGCCAGTGGAAAAGAAGTAGAATCTGTATTAAACAATTATACAGGAGATAATTATTTCTGGCGAGGTGTATACCCTTTTAGGGAAATAAATTCAAAAAATAAAGTAGCTGAAGAATTCTGGATGCCATTAAAGAAGTCATTAAAGCATATGCAAAGACGACAGGATATTTTCTTTGCAGGCCAGAATGAACTTGGCGAAAGAGTGTGGGTATTTAGTATGGGTCATTTCATGGGACTATTCGATGAAGAATGGCTTGGTGTAAGGCCAACTGGCAAGATGCATCATTTAAGATATGCAGAATTTAATTGTATCGAAGACGGAAAAATTGTAGAGAGTGGTATTTTTGTTGATATTATAGGATTTATGCAGGAAGCAGGTATTAACCTTCTGCCACCCTCTACTGGCAAATATTTTGTTTATCCTGGTCCTAGAGATCATAATGGCCTTCTCTTTGATGATGCCCCTAAAGAAGAAGGGGAGAAAACACTGGCATTAGTTAATGAAATGGTTGATGATCTTTCCAAATTAAATCAAAGCAAATCAAATGACTGTCCGCCAGAAGTATTAGAAAAAACCTGGTCTAGCGATATGATCTGGTATGGACCGGCAGGTATTGGGGCAAGTTATACAATCCCAAGGTATCAGAAACAACATCAATTACCCTTTAGAAAGAACTTAAAAGATAAAAGATTTAATGGTCATGTATGCCGCCTGGCTGAAGGAAATTTTGCCTGTTTCTTTGGCTGGCCAAATCTTTCAAACACTCCAACTGGTGGGTTTTTAGGACTGCCTGGAGGAGAAATCAATGCAGAAATGCAGGTTGTAGATGTTTATTATCGTAAAGGAGAGGAATTATCAGAAAACTGGGTTTTCATTGATATTCCTTACTGGCTAAAACAGCAGGGTCTCGATATAATTGAAAGAACCCAGGAAATTAAAAACCCTAAAATATAAAAAGATAGCAAGGCCAGAGCCTAACCGCTCTGGCTTCTTCCATTCAACTCACAAATTTTAAATATATCCAACCAATAACACCAGGCCCCTGCGATCAGCAGGGGCTTTAATATTAGACTAAATTAATAAACTATATTTTTTACATAATTATTGACTGCATTAAATAATAGTTGTATTATAAAATTATCTTTACTGAAAATAGCTTCAAAACCAGGCAGAAATTTTCTGCCAAAAAATAAATGCAATCACCTGCAATAAGCTTATTATTTCTGTTACCGATTAAAACTCTGTTGCCTATCAAGTCTGCTGATATTTAGACCGATCAACAAGGAGGCTAGCCATGCCATCATTTAAAGAATATCTAGCAATCATCGATAACCCTGATCACCGCCAGAGATTAGAAACAATCTTAAACTGGGTTGAAACTGAATTTCCAGAACTGGAATTCCAGATCAAATGGAACCAGCCAATGTTTACTCACCATGGAACATTCATCATCGGCTTCAGCAAGGCCAAAAATCATATAAGTGTGGCCCCTGAAAAAGCATGTTTAAAAGAATTTGCCGAAGAAATTGCAGAATCCGGTTATAACGCCACCAGCGAAATATTCAGAATCAAGTGGGACCAGCCAGTTAACTACAAACTCCTGAAAGAGATCATCGAATTTAATATTAAAGATAAAGCAGACTGCCAGACCTTCTGGCGTAAATCCTGAAGTATTATTAGCCCCTGGTTCCCACCAGGGGCTTAAATTATTAAAAAGTAATTACTATACTGATTAACTCAAATATATATGTTATTAATAGTTCATAAATTTCTTTTTAGTTTATTAGGCCTAAAGGGAGGTAACAATTATGCAAAAGATTATACCCCATCTCTGGTTTGATGATAAGGCAGAAGAGGCAGCAGATTATTATATCTCTATCTTTAATAATTCAAAGAAACTGGCAGTAGATTATTATGATAAGCAAAGTGCCGAAGTCTCAGGAAAAGTTGCTGGAAGTATATTAGGTGTTGAATATGAAATTGAGGGTTTTTGTTTCTATAATATTAATGGTGGCTCCTTCTTTCAAATAAATCCCTCAATCTCGTTCTTTGTAAATTGCCAGACTGAAACAGAGGTTGACCGGCTCTGGAATAAATTATCCAGGCAGGGCAAGGTCTTAATGCCCCTTGATAAATACCCCTTTAATGATAAATATGGCTGGATTGAAGATAAATACGGCGTTTCATGGCAGATAATGATCTGCAGCGAATGCGAACAAAGAATTGTACCCTCCTTAATATTTGTAAATGAAAACAGCGGCCGGGCAGAAGAGGCAATTAAATTTTATACAGATGTATTCAAGGACTCCGAAATTAAAGAGGTCTCCCGATATGGAGAAGGTATGGAGCCGAATAGAGAACAAGATATAAATTATGCAGCATTCACCTTATATGATCAGGAGTTTTCAGCAATGGATAGCGCAATGGATCATCAATTTAATTTTACAGAAGGCATTTCTTTACTGGTTAATTTAAGCTCCCAGGAAGAGATAGATTATTACTGGGATAAGCTTTCTGCAGATCCAGAAGCTGAACAATGTGGCTGGCTAAAAGATAAATTTGGCGTCTCCTGGCAGATTGTTCCAGAGGTACTGAATGGATATTTAAGAGATCCAGACCCGGAAAAGGCAAGTAGAGTCATGAATGCTTTTATGGAGATGAAAAAACTCAACCTGGCAGAAATCGAAACAGCCTACAAGGGGGAATTAAAATGACTGGAGTAGAAATCGATTTTATCGTTAAGGACAGCCTAAAAGCCCTGGAACTCTATAAACAGATCTTTGAGGTCGAACCAGTTGAAGTCACAGACTTTCCAAAGGGCCAGAATGAAGTTATCTTTAGTCTATATGGAGTCCGTTTTCATATGCTAGATGAAAACCCTGAATACAACATGCTGGCACCGGATAAGGATACCCATCAGACAATTTGGTTTAATATAATGGTCCCGGATATTAATGAAGTCTATCAAAAAGCCATGGAAGCAGGCTGTACAGAACTGCAGCCAGTAACTGAGATTCCAGACTTCGGAGTCATCAATGCAATCTTCAATGATCCTTTTGGGTATCAGAGGATGCTCCATGAAATCACAAGAGAAGTAAGCCACGAAGAAAGAGTCGGCATCTGGGAAGAAAAAATGCAGCAGGAATGCTAATAATCTTAAATCTTTAAATCCCTAAGAGCCTAAAATCTTTAAGCCCCTGGCCTTCACCAGGGGCTTATTAAATCACCTTATCTTAATATCAATAACCTGTCAGCAATTATTCAAGCCTTCACTGCAGTAATAATATGCGCAGGAACCGGAAACTCCACCGCACCATCTGGAGTCATAAATGGCTCCAGAAAAGTTTCTGCCTCCTCAAAAATCTCATTAATTTTAGACTTCTCTAAAAAGATTTGAGCAAATGGAAACCAGCCCTTAACATCAGCTAAGACCATATGTCTGGCACTTGAAAAAGATGCCTGACCTTTCTCAGTCCTAATATCAATAGAACTTAGACCTACAGACTCAAAAATAGAGCAAAGTTCATCAGTATCACCCATCGAGAAAGGCAGCCGGAGAGCATTTCCCACCTTTTTATCTACCATCCGGTCGTAAACTCTGGCCATAACACCATAAGCCGGTATTTTATCAAGGGAATCAAAAACAGCCACCGCCAGCTGGCCATCAGGCTTTAATACCCGCCACATCTCCTTAACAGCAACCTCAGGGTCAGAAAAAAGCATCAAGCCAAATTGACTGATAACAGCATCAAAACTATTGTCTCTATAGGGTAGATCTTCAGCCTCACCTTCACGCCAGTCAATTTCAGGAGAAATCTCCTCGGCTAAAGCCAGCATACCAGGGTTGATATCAACCCCGGAGACTAACTCAGCAGACCCCACCTCTTCAGCAACAGTCCGGCCCAGGATTCCAGTTCCACAGGCAACATCCAGCACTCTGTCTCCAGGCTCAATATTGGCAGCATCTATCAGCCGGGAAGTCCATTCATCGAATAGAGCAGGGGCAAGTAACTCTTCATAGGATTCAGCAACCATCTTGAGTTCTTGAATATCTAGCTCACTCATTTTAAACATCCTTTCAGTTAGTTAATTATGCTGATAGACGCTACTAATCTGCCAGGAATATTACCAAAAAGCCTCAAATTGTCAAAACTTTAAATTTAATTATATTATATCACCCCACAAACAGCCTTTTAGTATAGCAGACCACAAAGCTCAACTTTATCGATAGATAGCACTAAATTTAATAGACCCAGCGGTTACCCGACGGTTACCAAGCGGTATCTCTTAACAAATTTCACAAAGTCCAAAAACCATTTCAGTAACATCAATACACATTTCAGGTAGAATATTTTAAAATTTCAACATCAGACGAATCTGATATGTAAATACTTTCTAATCTCATGTTGAGTTATATCACCTGTCATTACAGCGAAAGGCCAGAGGAATTAGCCTCTGATGTTGAAAATGTCTAAAAAGATTGTTATAAATACGGACCCATTAATAGCTATTATAGCTGGTTTAGGGAATTTAAAAGTTTTAGAAAAATTATATGAAGAGGTTATGGTACCATATGAAGTAGGACAAGAAATGTTGGCAAAGAAAAATATTACTAATGATGCTAAAATTTTTGATGAAAATAGTTGGCTAAATAAATTAAATAGACCTGTAAAGTTAAATTCATTTCTGTCTAATTCTCTAGATAAAGGAGAAGCATCTGTAATTCAGGTAGCTATTGATAATGGTATAAAAACAGTGTGCATAGATGAAGCTGCTGGCAGAAGAATAGCTAGACTAAATGATTTAAAAGTTACAGGTTCATTAGGAGTTATTATATCAGCTATAAAAATTGGTGAAGATTTAGCAATTGAATCTGTAATAAGAAATATGAGAGAAAATGGAGTTTGGATTAGTAATAAATTGGCTGAAGAAGCTATTAAGCTAGTTAAAACCAAATATTGAGATTTACTATTTAGTTAAGTTAATTTAGGACTTCTTTAATTAATAGTATAAATATCATTAATGTCCTTTATCATGACTTCCTGGGCAAAGCCCTGCTGGAAAACGGCGAAGCATTTTAAACTAATATAGATATAATCGAACCACCGGGAAACAGGTGGTTTTTAAATTAATAACAAAATTTTGCAGGAATAAAAACTTATTATAAATGCCCATACTGTGGACAAGTGGCAGATGATTTTTACTGGTGGACTGATGGTCAAGCAGATTATTTAACTGGCATTATTGATTATTTAATAACTGAAATAATAAATGAAAAATACTTAGACGAATTTAAAGAGGAAAAATTAGAATCTAATTATCCTAAGATGGAACCAGATATATTCAATCCATTTAAAATAGTTGAATTAGAATGCTGTGATGAAAATTTAAAAGTTCTTAAAGTTGCAGAAGAAATATATTGTCATTACTGCGGTTCTAATCATATATTAGAGCATTAAAAAATATTTTCATTAGAATTCCTGTATAAGCCAGACAGGCTTTTGCCATCCTTCTAACCAGCAGTGGCAGCCAGTCTGGCTTTTTAATTTATTTGATTTTATATTTTAGATTTTTAGCTTAAGCGTACTGAAATACTAATATATCAAGAGTGCAAAGATTAAATATCATCTTCATTTTGAATATAACCTCTATTTTTAAGCAACCTTGGTATAAGAGACAGGATAAAAAATATTACTCCAGCCAGACCAAGATATATAAAAGTCTGAGTCAGATCTCCCTCGCCTCTATAAATTGAAGAGGCTGCTAAAATATATGCGACAGTTGCCGGCAGCATACATATCCAGGACAGAGGTGCATATACCTTTAACTTCATAGAAGTTAGCCCATATATATAGTTTTGAAGATTAAAGGGAAAAAGAGGAACCATCCTCGTGACTATTAACATTCTCCAGCCATGCTTTTCTACTCCAGAATCAATCTTCTGTAGCATTTCTTTATTACTGATTAAGCTAGTAACAAGATCTCTAGCGGCATATCTCCCCAAAATAAAGGCAGAACTTGCTCCTAATGTAGAGCCAATTGAGGTGTAAATAATAGCAAAAACCGGCTCAAATAAGAAAGCACCTAGAATTGTTACCGGTAATCCAGGCAAAAACAGGATACATGCTAAGACCCATATCCCGAGATAAGCAAGAGGGGCAAGTATACCAAAATCTGCTACGAATTTCTGAAGTAGCTCTATATTATCGATGCTTATATATTTATTCAGTCCTGTTAAACGGATCAAGAGTATTGCTGTGGCTAATGAAACTAATATTATTATTAGTCTAGCTAATTTCTTCTTTTCAAACTTCATCTTCTGCCTCATCAATCTGATGTACTTTTTCGTTTGAAGAGATAATAATTTTTTCCTCAGCAGTCCTGTTATAAATAGCATCTAGAATTTTTTCTGAGTAAATACAGTTAAGCTCAGCAGAACTACCAGAAATCACCTCGTCCAAATATACATAATCAGCATATTCCTTTAATAATTTCTTGACCCTTTTTACTGCCTTTTTGCCTGGACAGCCGCCACAGGTTAAGCTGCCTACGATCGCTAATTTATTATAATCTTTATCAATATTATCTTTGATTTTTTGATTTAGATTATCCAAAGAAATTTCACTATTGCTATTACCCTCATTTTTAAAGCAGCGGATAACTCCTATTCTCATTAAATTTTATACCCCCTCTTAAATTGGTTTAATATTTTTTTGTTTTTTAATCGGTAAAGCACCATATCCTTATAAGTTTTCTGGTGGGTCCACTCATATATATCTACCGATTCAGATAAGTCTTTGACCACTGATTTTAATTTTGAAAAATGGGGGCATGGGTAATCGATAGGAGTACCTAGTTTGGTACAGGAAGCAAATATAAAACTATCCACTCCGTTTGCTAGCATTTTTTCTACCCGAGCTTTAAATTTATTGCCAGGGCAGCCTCCACAGGTAATGACATCAACCAATTCAATTTCTTCTTCAAACCCGTGAAGGCTGCCTTCCTTATTATTGATATACTCCAAACAGTGTCGGCCGTTACAAATCTCTTCAGTTTGCAAACATCTAACCAGAGCTAGCTTCACTGGTCTCACCTCTTTTAGATTTTTTTAAGAAGAAAGCCATCAAATGAAAGCCGAAAAGTATAGCTCCAGCCATTGTTAAATAGGGAAGGCTTAAAATGTCAATGCTGTTATAGTTAAGTAATAAGATGAAAGTAAAAAGTCCCCAGCTAAAAGATAAAATAAACTGTAACATTTTATCTCTATTTTTTAAAAAGTTGTAGATTAGCATTAACAATAAGACAACTATTATTACTCGGTAGATATTAATGTTAGTTGCTGTGAAGTAATTCTGGTCTAAATTATATCTCCGGTTAAATAAACTTCTATTGACACCCTGATAAATATCAGCCAGTCTAGCAAAGACTAAACTCGCTGTAAAAAATAAATATCCTAGAAAAAATAAGAGATATTTTAAATATTTCATCTTATTCACCAACAATAACCGGTAGTTCCTCTTCGCTCCACTCGAACCAACCGCCATCAAAGACAGTTATATTTTGCCAGCCTAAGGCTTTAGCATATAACCAGGTTTCTGCAGCTCTCCATCCTGTTCCACAGTAAAAAATGTTATAATTATCTGGATTTATGCCCTGGTCCAACCATCTGGCTTCCATATAATTGAAATTGACCATGGTGTCATCTGGATTTCGGAAATCACTCATATCATAAGCGTCCTTTCCACCATAACCATAGATGGCTCCTTCAATTCTTCCGGCACTTGGAATATAGTCGTAGCCAGAAGTTTCTCCAATAAATTCTTCCCAGCTTCTAATATCAACAAAACTTGATTGAGAATCATCATAAGCCTCCTGAGCTTCAGGTAGGTCTATAATATAATCTGGGTTAGCAGGCTCGGTATATCCAAAATCAACTTGATCTGGTTCCACTTCACCGCTGTCTAAATCGTATCCAGCATTCTCCCAGGCAGGAAGGTTACCATCTAAAATTCTTACATCTTCTACACCTGCATACATAAGAATAGAAGCCACTCTAGTTGCAGGGGTTATGTCATCTAAACTATATACAACAACTGTCATATCATAAGTAATGCCATGTTCACCTAGAGCATTAATGATTTCATCATCGCTTCTTCTGTTCCATAAAGGTCCTTCTTCAATAGCATCGGTATTCATATGAACACTGGTAGGAATATGTCCTTCGATATGTGCAGAATCATCTCCCCAGGAAGCCTCTAAAACATATACCTCATCATTTTCTATCTTTTCATTTAACCAGTCAGGATGAACCAGAAGTTCATAATGGTCGAGTTTTTGTAGCTCATCCTGTTCCTCAAGGTCAACAGAAATAGTTTCAGCCATATAACCTAAACTACTTAACTCTTCAGCCAGCCCGTCTGCCTCAGGCCCATAAACGAATAGCTCTTGATCTTCATTGATATTGAATCTTTCAAGTTCAGATATTATTTCAGTATCGCTTTCTAAATGATTGAGCCATCCCTTAGAAAATAATACTGCACCAGGTATGTGTCCTCCAGGTTCACCATCAATTTCCCACCCGTTGTAAGAGTAAGGGCTCCGTGAATCAATTAAAACCATGTTTTCATCTTCAATAATCTCATCTAAAGTATTAGCAGCTGCGGTCCCAACAATCAAACTCGTGAATATAAGCATTAAAGTAAAAATAAAAAATGTCTTTTTCATTTGATTTTCCTCCTATTTTTGATTTGTAATCACGATTGTCCAAAAGTATTATATATAATACTTTGTAATATGTCAAATAAGAATATCTTATATTATATCTTCATCTCCGGAGGTGATTTTTGAAACTTTAGATTATTAGCCAGAAACTATACTTTAATATAGCCCAGAATTAAATAAAAAGAGGTTGCAATAAAAATTTTAGTTTATTATACTGGTTTTAGTATTTTTATTTTAATAAATTGAACATCCATTACAAGATAATAACACCTATGAAATTTATAGTTGGCAAATATTCTGGCATAAATTCTTTTATTTTCATTGATTCTTAAGTGGTTTAAGCTTAAATGCCATATTAAGAATAATTAATCTAACTGGAGTGATAAATATGTTAGATACATATGCAAGAAAATATTTCGATTTCATAATTAATTCTGCTGCTAAATTTTTATCAGGTTTAGGTTTAAGTTCAAATCAAGTTACTATAATTGCTGGAACAATTGGCATTTTAACAGGACTGCTAGTCTATTTGGATATGTTTATTGCTGCCATTATTTTATTATGGCTATCAGGCTTTTTAGATTCAGTAGATGGAGCCATTGCAAGATTGAATAATAAAGAGTCATTATGGGGGACCGTTTTAGATATAACCTTTGATAGAGTTGTAGAGATATCATTTATTATTGGATTGGCTTTTAGATTCCCTGAAGTTAGATTAAATTTACTATTCATGACAACCAGCATAATCCTCTCAATGACTATATTTCTAACTGTCGGTGCTGTTTCTGAAAAATCCGGAGAAAAATCATTTCGTTATCAGGTAGGATTGATGGAAAGAACAGAGGGATTTATATTATTTACAGTATTTTTAGTATTACCAGATTTAATATATGGCCTGACTATATTATATGCAGTTTTAGTCTTATATACAGCTATCCAGCGTTTTCAAGAAGCCAGAAAACTATTAAAAAGTCCTGGATTAAACTAGTTAATCCTGTCATATTAAGCCAGACAGATTCTAGCCATAACTTAAAAAGTATTAGCAATCTGCCTGTCTTTGTTGATAATTTATATAAGGCTTTTTCCACTAATTTTCATAATAAAATAGTATAGGCCCATATTCTACTAAATATACTTAAGCATGACTTCTTAGGCAATAGCCTGCTTGAAAATAAAAAGCATATTAATTAATCTATTAATATTGCATAAACTCAACTTTATAAATCAAAAAACCCCCTATCAAATTAATGATAGGGGGTCTCACGTTTTCGCTTTATATTAAAGCATTATATACTTATTATATAGCAACAACGTTTTCAGCTTGTGGACCGCGGTCGCCTTCTGCTACTTCAAACTCAACGTCCTGGCCATCTTCAAGGCTTTTGAAACCATCAGCCTGAATTGCTGAGAAATGTACGAATACGTCGTCACCAGATTCTCTTTCAATAAAACCGAAACCTTTTTGATCATTAAACCATTTAACTGTACCTGTGTAAATCATTTAAATAAATTCCTCCTATTTCTACATTGGACGATGAAACTAGATTTTGTGTCCAACGCAAATAAGTATAGCACAGGTTGAGGATCCTGTCAAATAACTTAATTTTAGAGTCTTAACCAGGTAACTCCTAAATAGATCTGCTTTACTTAATCTTCTTCTCCATCAAATCTAAAGCAGAATCCAAATCAGAAATAATATCCTCAACATTTTCAACACCAACAGAAAGCCTTACCTGGCCCTCATTAATACCAACTGCAGCTCTCTCTTCTGGAGTCATATCAAAATGGCTCATTGAAGGTGAATGCTGGATTAAAGTATCAACATTTCCTAAACTTGTAGCAATAGAAATCATATCTACGCTATTCATTAAAGCCTTACCGGCTTCAAAGCCGCCTTTAAGATCAAAACTAATCATCCCGCCAAAACCATTCATCTGCTTTTTAGCCAGTTCATGCTGTGGATGTTCTGGCAGCCCTGGATAATATACTTTTTCTACTGCAGGGTGATCATTTAAATATTCAGCAACTTTCATTCCATTTTCACAATGCCTTTCCATTCTTAACTCAAGAGTTTTCATCCCCTGCATAACTACCCAGGCATCAAATGGAGATATAACTGCACCTAAAGTCTGCAGATGAGGCATTCTTACCTTTCTAATAAACTCTTTAGAACCAACAACTACACCAGCAACAACGTTCCCGTGTCCACTCAAGTATTTAGTGGCACTGTGAATTACCACATCTGCCCCTAAATCTAATGGATTCTGAATATATGGAGAAGCAAATGTGCTATCAACTAAAACCTTTGCCCCATGTTCATGGGCAATTTCAGAAACTCGCTTAATATCAGTAATTTTTAAAGTCGGATTACACGGTGTTTCTAAGTACACTATTTTAGTATTTGGCTGGATTGCAGCTTTAACTGCATCATGATCAGTCGTATCTACTAAAGTAAATTCTACACCATAATCTGAAAGAATTTCTTCAATTAACGTTAAAGTACAACCATAAAGAACATCACTGGCAACAATATGATCTCCACCTTTAACCAGAGTCATAATGGCAGTTGAAATAGCTCCTAATCCAGAGCCTAAAGAAATACCTGCCTCACCATTTTCTAATAAAGCCACTTTTTTACTTAATTCAGCTTCAGATGGACTCCGAAACCTTGTATAAGTATATCCAGACTCCTGATCCTTATTAAACCTGATTGCATCATCCACATTATCAAATACATAAGTAGATGTCTGATAAATTGGACTATTGTGGGCTCCGGTTTTTAAATCAAAATCCTGCCCTAGATGGACTGCTTTAGAACCGAACCCTACTTTTTTCATATTCATTATAATATATCCTCCTTTAAACTGCTTATATTCAATAAAACTAAATTAATTGATATAAATTATGTGATAAATTTAAATAACCATTAACATATACTCTTATATATATCTTTGAGAAATCCTTCTTTTTTACAAAGAACTTAAGGCCTAAAAATATAATTCTAACTGCTCTATCGAAGCAGAAGGGTCTAAATTTATTGCGTGAGGAGTTTTTCTAACAGGAATAAAATATACAATTTCAAACCTTGCACCAAAAAATACCATTGAAATATTTTAGCGATGTGATAAGATAAAATACATATATTAATTTTTTACTCTAACTAATCAAAGGATGATTATTGTAATGATACCTACAATTCTAGTAACTTCGTACTATGTTTTCAATCAAGAACTCGATGAAGATAAAAGAGTCAGAGGATTTCCAACCCAGGACATGGTCATGTGCACAGTTGATTATTTAAATGGAATAAAAGCAGGAGGTGGCATGCCATTTATAATCTCTCCAATTAATGATGAAGAATATATAGCTTCAGCATTAGAGAGGTGCGATGGAGTGCTTTTAACCGGTGGTGGAGATATAGATCCAGAATTATATCAAGAGAATAAATTAGATACCTGCATGCTAGTTAATAATTTTAGAGATGAATTTGAATTAAAAGTCTTAGATATGGCACTTAAAAGTAACAAGCCAATCCTTGGAATCTGCAGAGGTTTGCAGTTAATCAATGTATATTATGGTGGCAGCATCTATCAGAATATAGATTTATTAAAGCTACCAGTTGAACATTTTAATTTAAATAAAGGAAAAGATTATAAAGCTCATCAGGTAGAAGTTTATCAGGATTCACATCTCTATCAAGCTTTACAAAAAGAAAAAATCAAAACAAATAGTTTACACCACCAGGCAATAAATCAATTAGGCGATGGAGTCTCAGTAATAGCAAAGTCAGAGGATGGTCTAATAGAAGGTATTGAAGTTAAAGATAAAGAAATGACATTTGCTGTTCAGTGGCATCCAGAGATGATGTTTAAAAAATCAAATGAACAAAAACAAATATTCACTTATTTTATTGATTATATTAAAAAGCTTTCAAATTGAATATTTTAAAATAAACTGCAATTTGAATGGAAAATAATATCATGGAGGTGATTTAAAAACATTAGTTTTATCTTTTAAGATCAGACTAAACCCAGTAATGATGGAACCAGAAAATAAAACTTTAAATTATCAAACAAAAGTGAGGAGCGAGTAATATGAGTAGTAAAACAACAAAAACAGTTAAAGTAGCAAGTATCCTTTTAATGGTGTTTCTTTTAACCTTGTCAGCCGTTTCAGAAGAGGCCTTAGCAGATGATACAGTTATTATAGGTCAGAGTGCTGAAGCCTCAGGGCTTCACATTTTAGTCGAGATAGATAGTGTAGCCTTTGAAAGACTAAATCTTATTAATGAGCCATTGATTAGGTTCAATGCTGATTTAGAACTTCAGCCCCACCTGGCCAGCAATTGGGAACTAGTAGATGCCACTAGAATTGATATTGAATTACGAGAAGGTGTTAAATGGCATCATGGTAGAGAGCTAGTAGCAGAAGATGTAAAATATACTTTTGACTGGATATTAGATGAAGATAACCCTGCTGCCAATAGAAATATGTTTGACAACATTGAAGAAGTTGAAGTTATTGATGATTACAATTTAGTCTTCCACCTTTCCGAACCATTTGCCTTTATGATTAATAATATTGCTAGAGCCGGTATTGTTCCTTATGATTATCATGAAGAAGTCGGTTATGAAGAATTCGGTCAGGAACCAATCGGAACTGGCCCATACGTACATGAAGAATGGAGAGCAGACGAACATCACTCCATGACAGCTTTTACAGATTACTGGCAGGGAGAACCTAATTTCTCAAGGCTAAAGTTTGTGCCTATCCCAGAAGATTCATCCCGTCTCTTAGCCTTTGAAGCAGGAGAAATTGACATGTTCCAGGGCGGTATAGTGCCAATGGATCTAAAAAGGTTGGAAGAGTCAGATGATGTAAACGTCTATAGAACCCCAGGTACCGGCTATGTACATTTAGCAATGAATACTACAACAGAAAGAAACCCTGAACTATTACAGGACAGATATTTCCGGAGAGCCTTTACCCATTTAATTGATAGAGAAGCAATCGTTGAGCAGGTAATGGAAGGAATAGGAGCTCCAGGCAAAAGCAATCTAACTCCTCAGATGCCTCACTTTAATGATGAGATAGATTACCCCGCATATGATCCAGAAACTGCCCAGGAGTATCTCGATAAATCAGTTCTAGAACCTGGTGACAGTCTTGAATTATATGTAGATCAAGATTCAGTAAACCTATCAATAGCTGAAATACTGGCCTATGAACTTGAACAATTTGATATTGAACTTGAAATAATATCTGAAGAGTGGGGAGCTTTAGTAGATAGAATTACCCAGTCCAACGATTATGATCTTTACTTTGGTAGCTGGACCGGTCAGACAGATCCGGATAGAGCCTCATATCGTCAGTTCCACAGTCAGGGTAATGCAAACCATACCAGTTTCAGTAATGAACGCCTGGATGAATTACTTGAAAGAGGAAGAACAGTTGATCCAACAAGCGATGAATCAATTGAAATCTATAAAGAAGTACAGGAAATCTTAATTGATCAGGTACCAACCAACTTCCTTTATTATTATGAAGAAATAGCAATAGTTCAGCCAGAGTTTGAAGGTTTTCAAGCCTATCCTTACAGCTCAATAACCTGGTTACAACTTATAGATTCAGTTGAAAGAGTCGAATAAACAACAAAAATTAAATACCTAATAAATCAATCCCACAGTTAGCAGCTGTGGGGTTTTTATTTTACTGGCTTTATTAAATAAAATATCTGTTTAATTTTCTTTTCTATCAAATTAAAACAGAATCCAAATCAGAAATAATATCCTCTCAAACCGCCTTTACAGCTATTAATAAATAGTGATATAATTAACTTAATATTCTTCCCTTCCTGAATACAATTGTACTTTGACACAACTACTTAATAATTTGGGTAGTTTTTTAATACTAACATTAAATAACAGAGAGGAGATTATTATAGTGAATAGAAAAGAAACATTTTTAAATCTAAAAAAGATATCTAATCTAGCTTTAGTAATTTTGCTGCTAGTAACAATAATGGAGATAGTTATTAATTTACCTCAGGATTTAGTGAATATAACTAGATTAATAACTGTGACAGCATTTGTTTTTATAACATTATCTCTTCCCTGGGTTATAAATGCTAAAATTATATTTAAATCTTTAAGTGTAATCGGAATTAGTTTATATGTTTTTGATTTAGTATTTTTAGACTTTAGTTTGCTAGCAGGGTCAGCAATTATACTTGGCGGTATAACCTTATTTATAAGTGATTCCTGGAATAATACTAAAAAAGAAGAGGAGGAAAATGAAACTCTTCCACTAAAATATTATCTTTCAACAATCTTAATATATTTAAATCCATTTCAATTATTGCAAATGATCTGGCATACAATACAGAACACACGCTTATCTGAACCAGAAAGTTTTCAACAACAGGGAGAATATACTTTGCCATTTGAAGAGGAATGGATAGTTATTAATGGTGGAGTTGAGCAAAAAGATTCTCATTCATGGGAGGTTATTAATCAACGTTACGCCTATGATTTTGTAGTGGTTGATTCAAAAAATAGAAGTTATAAAAATAATGGAGATAATCTAGAAGATTATTATTGTTATGGTAAGAATGTTTTATCTCCTGCAGATGGAGAAGTTATAAAAGTTAAAGATGGCATTAGAGATTATCCGAATCCAGGTAATATGATGCTAGATTTTTTGGCTAAAGACTTTAGAGGTAATTTTGTAATGATAAAGCATAACGATCAAGAGTATTCCTTTATGGCCCATTTTATACCTGGTAGTTTTAAAGTAAAAGAAGGAGATATTGTTAAGAGAGGGCAGATAATTGGAAAATGTGGGAATTCAGGACATTCAACTGAGCCACATCTACATTTTCATTTTCAAGACCACCCTAACTTTTATTTAGGCCGGGGCATTCCCATTAAATTTAAAGATTTAAAAATTGATGGTGAGGCTAAATCAGAGTCATACATAAAAAAAGAAGAAAGAGTTGCCCCTTTAGAGGAGTTTAAAGTTAAATCCATATAATAGCTTTTAGAACTATTTGTTATCAGCTAATTTTATACTATCAAACTAAAGTGCTGGGTCTAACTCCTAGCACTTTTAAATAAACCCTTGCACTTACTTATCTATCTATCTATCTATCCTTTTCCTTAGCATATTCTCGTGAGTTTCTTGTCCTGCCTTCTTCATACTCCTTAAATTAAGAGACCGCAATAAGGCTGAGCTTAAAAGAGAAGTAGAGAAACCAGAGGGATTAAGTTTGAGCAGTAATCAGGCTGGGGATCTGGAGGTTGAGTTTCAGAGGAATCTTTAAAATACAAAGCTCCTCTGAAGAAGGTTATAATCTAACCTATTTTTCAGAGGTTTTTTTAAGTTATATGACTATTATGCTTTTTTAATATTTCTTCTGCCAGGGTATTAGCTTCAGAATCTAATAAATTTGTAATATATTTAGATTTAATTTCAATATTATGATTATAACAATTAGGATGCAGTAAATAGTGACTCAATTCATGAGCAATTAATCTATCTGTTTCTTCATCATCAGGGTTATTTGATAAAAGTATATATAGCTGGTTATTAGCATTATTATAATAGAGAATGCTAATATTTTCACCATCAAGGAAATTAAAATTTATTTTGATATCCATTAATTCACATAATTTCCTTGGGCACATAGTTTTATATTTATTAAATAAATATACTATAATAAAATTATAATTTATCATATAATATTTATTCCTCTCTAATTATTTGTGTTTCTCATCATTTCCTGTATTTTGATCAAATTTGCTATTTCTTGATTAGATAACTTCTTTCCCTTATATTCTACTCTAAATTTATTTAATATATCCTCTAATTCAGCTCCTTCCTCATAATACTTATTAAATAACTCTTCAACTTTTCTTTTTTCATTACTTTCACCTAAGAGATAATCAAGACTACAATTGAATAACTCAGACAATCTTAATAGCATCATGGTATTAGGATAACTTTTATCATTTTCATAACGGGATAAAGTAGCTTCAGTTGTTTCTAATTCTTCGGCTAATTCCTGTAAGGTATAATCATACTCAATTCTTAACTGCTTTAACCTTTTTGAGAAATTTACCATTTAAATCACCTCTTAAATTGATTATACATCAATAATAAAATAAAAGCAATAAAATTATTAAAAATGTATAAATAATTTAAAAAAAGCTTTACAAGTTACAAAAATTATAGTATAGTTAAGTTAATATTAAAAAATTGCAAAATACAATCCATAGAAAGGAGCATTCATAATGCATCAAAGTCCCGAAATTGATAAAATAATCTCTGAATTTCATAGATTTCAACAGCAAGTCAAATTTCCTGAAAAGGCCAGGACAGCTGCAGGTCAGGGCTATAAATACATGACCCTGGATGATTTAATAGACCATGCCAGAAAAGCCATGGCCGGCCTGGGCTTAAGTTTCTCCCAGGAAGTCCGTTCTGGCGATAATGGCGATATCGAATTAATGACCAGAATCTATCATACCTCTGGCCAGTGGCTTTCATTTGGACCCCTGGTTTTACCGGCAGATAATGGCAGGGATATGAATAAAATTCAGCAGACCGGTTCAGCCATAACCTATGCCCGGCGTTACAGTCTGGCAGCTGCCTTAGGTATTGCCTCAGAAGAGGATAACGATGGCCAGAGGCTAAAAGATATAGCTGAAGTTACAATTAATTCTGAGCCGATAGAGCCACCAGTCGATAAACTCAGGAAGTATTACCGGGAAAACAAAGGAAATACCCGAAAATTAATAGATGAAATTATAGCAAAAGAAGGCAGCTTAGCTTCACTTTCTACTGCCAGAAAACTTTATTTATTAGATACTATTGAAAAAAATAATAAGAAATCTTGAGAGGAGAATTCATAATATGATTTTTAAAGCAAATAGAATTTCAGTAAATAGTTTAAAAGAGGGAATGAAGTTAACTGTCCAGGTCAGCGAGGAAAACCAGGTAGAGGCCTTAAGGAATATCCATAAATTAATTAATCAGCCCCTGCAGGTAAAGATTGAGTTAGATCAGGAAATTAGAAATAAACAATTAAACGAAATAACAGAAAGCCAGCAGCGAGAAATAGTCGATTACTTTGAAATTATCAGCCAGCAGTTCGGGTTTGACCTTGAAAAGACCCACCTAATTATGAAGGATAGATTTGTCCAGGATAAGAATAATCCCTGGAAACACGATTTTTCCTTAGATAACTGCTCTCAGTTACTTGCCGATGATTTTATCTGCTGGTTAATAGATTACTGTTATGCTGAAAAACTTGAAAGAGCTCTGGCAGATTTAGACTCTGATAAATCAGCCTAGGAAGTGATCAGATGGAAAATCAAAACAAAAAATTTGGCTGGATAAAACTATACCGTTCAATCATGAACCACTGGATCTGGGATGTAAGAGAGGCTTTTTGCAAAAGGGCAGCATTTGTTGATCTATTAATGCTGGTTAATAAAGAAGATAAAGAAATTGAATTTGGCAATAAATTAATCATTGTCAAAAGAGGCGAGAGAATAACCTCTCTAAAATTTCTTTCTGAACGCTGGGGCTGGTCGACTACTAAATTAAATAACTTTTTAAAACTTTTAGAGAAAGATAAAATTATATCTCTAAAAAAAGACAGCCGAAAAACCCTGATCAAGGTCTGTAACTATGAGGATTATCAGGTGTATATTTCTTCAGAAAAAAACGAAGAAAAAACGAATAAAAAACGGCAAAAAAATACTGAAAAAATGGAGGAAAATACAAACAAGAACTTAAAGAACTTAAGAACTTCTGAAGTTGTAGGAGGAGACCTGCCAGTTCAGCCTCCAAATCAACCTGACGAAATTTCTCTTAAATTCAATGAGATCTTTGGGTTCCCCTTAACCCCGACTTATCTCCAGGCTATTCAGGGTTACCTTGATAAAGGTTTAACCAAAGATATGATAGTCCTGGCAATAGAACAGACTGGTTTTCATGGCTCGAAAAACTTTGCCTATCTCAAGGGCATTTTAAATAACTGGCATAACACCGGAATTCGAACTGTTGAAGAAGCCAGAGAGATGATTGCAAAACATGAAAAGAATAATGTTATTCAATTCAATAAAAGAAAGGGAGGTAAAAGTAATGGGCAGAGAAATATTTCAGGAGACAATGGCAAAGACAAGAAAACAGCGAATGAATATGGCAAATACTTCTAAGAAATCAAAGGAGAATGTCTCAAGAGAGGACTCTGCTCATCTAGCCGTGCCTGTTAAACCTGTCAAGCCATTTGATAAACTGGCAGAAGCTAAAAAGAATATGTTAAAGAGTCTGGAACTTCCAGATCGGTATCAGGGCAAAGACTTTGATAATTTCAAGGCCGACCTGCTAGGTGATGGTGCCGATAAAACCATTAAAGAAATCCAGTCCTACGCCAGCTCCTTTGTGAAATTACGGAAGAAAAACAACTGGGCCCTATTTACTGGTGGCTATGGCCTGGGTAAGACCCACCTGGCAGTTGCAGCCTTTAGAGAAGCAGCAGTTCAGTGGGCCTATCATATGGCAGAAAAGTCCAGCAATCCCTATTATCCTGGCAGACCAGATTTAGGTCGAACTTTCCACTTTATTACCAGTTCAGATCTAATCCAGGAGCTCCGGAATAGCTATGATTCTGAACTGCAGACTGAAGAAGCTACACTTTCCAGGTATAAGCGGTCCTATCTGCTTCTTCTTGACGACCTTGGCACTGAGCGGGCCAGTGACTGGCAGAAAGAGAAACTTCATCTCATCTTAAATTACCGCTATAATCATCTTCTGCCAACAATCATTACAACTAACCTGGATTCAGCAGAACTAAAGGGTCAGATTACTCAACGCCTGCTGGATAGAATCATTGAGGCAACTGATAATGGCAGGTATATCTGGCAGCTGAATGGAGAGAGCTATCGAATGAAATCGTCTTAAAATGGGGCAAATGTAAGTTACTGATAACAGGGTGGCAGCCATTAGATTATCTGGTGGCTGCCAATAAATCTTGATATGGAGGTGCTTAAATGTTAAATCAAATAAATTTAATTGGACGCCTGACAGGAGACCCAGAACTTTTTTATACAGCTACTGGTCAGCCGCTGGCAAGTTTTGCCCTGGCAGTACAGCGTTCATTCAAGAATAAAGAAGGAAAGAAAGATGTTGATTTCATAGAAGTTCGGGCCTGGCAGAGACTTGCCGAAGTCTGTGCCGATAATCTCCGCAAGGGCAGGCTTGTTGCCGTTGCTGGCAGGCTCCAAATAAGTAAGAATACCAGAGGTAGTAAGACCTATGAGAATGCCCAGGTTATTGCCAGAGAGATTAATTTTCTCGACTGGCCAGCACCAGCCCAAAATGCAGCAGAAGAACTCATTGAAGTACCATTTTAATAGTTAGTTCAAAGCTTAAATATTAATTTTAAAAACAAATTATAGAGGAGGGAGCCATCCGCAAGCTAGCAGTGATGGCGACTAAATGACAATTAGAAACCTTATTAATAGATTACCAGATAAAGAAATTGAAAAGATGAATTTAATTCTAGATATTGAAGAGATGACACCGACTGATAGCCCCGATATCGGCTGGGAAAGAAAAATAATCTGTCCTAGCTGTTATAAAAAGACATTATTGTTGAAAACCAATAGCAAAACTGGTGCTTATTATAAATGTTTAGAATGTAAGAATTCAGGAGAGCTGATAGTGCTCTATCACGATCTCTTAGGAAAATCATTAATGGTTAGTGAGGCAGAACCTGGCCTATAGCAGAAAGTTTCTGGTAGAAAGCTACCGCCAGAAGGCTAAAGAATTAGGCCGGCCTCCAACAGTTAAAGAAATTAATCTGGACCCAGAGATGGCCTCTTACTGGTCTTACTATCGTCATATCGGTTTAAAAGAGGATATCTGTAACCAACTAAAGATCAGTAATATACCGGCTACTATTTATTATCTCTTTTGCGCTGATTGCCTTTATGACAGCAGCAACTGTGGCAGAAATCCCTTTGACTGTGCCAGGGAGGCCGAACTTTATTTTACAGCCAGATAACTCAAAATCCCCTATCATATAAATGGTAGGGGCCTTTTTTCTGTCTTATATTTAAGTCTTTTCTTTTTAGATAATATAGACTTGTATAAAAAGACAAATTTATAGCGATAAACAATAAAACGGCTGGCATTTTGCCAGCCGTTCCACCATTAATCTATATTAATCCTTAAAGGACGAAACTATAGTCGCCAGTTTCACCTTTAAAGAGGTCTGCACTGTTTTCTTTTTCAGGGATTATACCAGGCTTGATGGGATCTAAACCGGTATCCTGGAAGCTGGAATACCTATTGATGGCTACAAGGCCTAATGAATGATCGCCTGTAGATTCCATTCTGTAGATATAGTATTCATCGGCACCGTCAACTGGCTGCCAGTTGATCTCTACAAAGTTGTCATCATTAAGGTCAGCAAAGTCTGGAACAGAGCTCATGTGAGCCATGCTCGGGTTGGTCTCCTTGCCATTAACGACAGCTGTAACGGCATAGAGGACAGCATTATCGCCTTCAGTACCGACGACATAGGAGTCGATAGTCGTTGGTGAGAATAGCTGTTGGGTCTCCTGGGTGATTCTGAAGAAGTATTCCCCTTCAGGCTCTAAGTCTTCTAGCAGGACGATATTTCTCTCTCCGGCCTCGGCACCAACGAAGATGCTTTCAGGATAGGAGCCTGCTCTCTCGCCGTACTGCAGGTAGACAGGGCCGTCCTTTGAGACATCAAAGCTGATCTGAACTGTATCAGCAGTGATATTTTCAACCTCTACCTTTGAGATCAGGTTATACATCGGCATATGCTTTAAGGTATCACAGGTATACTTCATGAAGAGGTTATAGCCTGTGAGAGGCCTGCCAGCAGCCCTGGTCTTCCAGGCAGCCTTGTCAGCTCCGTTTAATAGCTGATACATGGCAGCAGCTTCAGTAAATCTGCTCCTGACACTCTTCTGTCTGGCAGTATTAGGCTGGGTAGCCTTTGTATGCCTTCTTACATAGTTGATCCCCTTCCATTTAGCGAAGACCATCGAGTCTCCAAACTTTCCAGCAGCATCTATTGAAAATAGTGGTCCAGTTACTTTAGCCAAAGTAACCGCCTCCTTTAAATTTAATTTTTGAAGCTTAATACCTTTTAAGAATAGCATAATAGAGTAATTAAAGGTATAATGGGTGTTTGCAAAAGATGATATTTTCTGTTTACCTGCATTTAGCCATCATTTCTGCAATCAACCCTCTATCAGGCAGCATTTCTTCTACAGGTGCGACAACTTCCAGCCTGTCGCCAGTAGAACCGCAGATAGGGCAGACTTCATCAGTCAATTCACCGGCTATCTCCATGACCTTTTGCTGCCTGCATTCCAGGCATTTAACTACATACATTAGCATCAGCTCCTTTTATATTATAAAGCCAGTTAGATTTAAGATATTATCTAATCAACATACTAACTGGCATAATAGATTAAGTCCTTGCCCTCGGCACCACAGATCATACAGAAGACATTATTTAAGAGGTTAGAGGGCATCTCATCAACTCTGGTCAGCTGTTCGCAGTTTTCGCAGTAGATATAGTCAGCCACCGGCATTACCTCCTTTTAAGATTATGGTTTTATTATATGGCTTAAGAACTAAAAAAGAAGGCCTAGCGTTTGCAAAATCAATGAGTTGTAAATTCTACCAGTAGCAGATATAATGGATATATCAATAAATAAAAGGGGGAATGCAGCTGACCTACAGGAGGGAAGACCTCGTGGAGAGTTACCTGCGAAAGTCTAAAGAGTTAATCGGTGTTTTTCTTATAAATAACATTGCTTTATTGTAATTAAAATGCTACAATTAAATTAACAGATAGATTAAATGTAATTATATTAAACATTTAATCCAGAGGGGGGATTAGGGTGAGTTCAAAATTAACATTTGAAGAGATCGGTCAAAGGTTAAGAAAAGCTAGAGAATCATCAGGTTTCACCCAGTCTGATGTTGAAGAGATGACAGGTATAAATAGAGTCACAATATCTAATATTGAAAGAGGTCAAAAAAAGATTGACTCGTTATTATTAAAGAAGTTTGCCAGATTATATGGATATTCTCTTATGTATTTTCTAGAAGAGCCAGAGGAATTTGAAGAAGTATCAATAGCCTTTAGAACAGAGGGTTTAGATGATAACGAAAAAGAAAATATTAATTGGACAAAGAAAATTCTATTTAATTTTAATGACTTAAAAGAGATCAAAAAAGATGGTGAATAATCTATGGCAAACACTTTAGAAACTAAAGCCAAAATTCGTGCCAGTGAAATAAGGGATAAATTAGGCTTTTCCAAAGAACCGGTGGCTAATATATTTAGCCTTATTGAATCTTTAGGAATTTTATTGACTAAAAAGCCGATTTATGATTCAAATATCTCAGCTTATTTCATTCATTATAAAAATAACTACTTGTTTTTTATAAATAGTGCTCATACTTTAGGGCGGCAGCATTTTTCTGCTGCCCATGAACTCTATCATTATTATTATGACAAAAATTTAAATGGGACTATCTGTGATACTTTTAAATTTAAAAATCAGCGGAATGAAAGTGAAACCCTGGCTGATTATTTTGCAGTCCATTTTTTAATGCCTGAAGACGGCATCTATAAATTCTTTAATCTAGTCGGCGAGGATATCGATATAAATAAAATAATTAAAGCTCAAAATTATTTTAAAGTTAGTTTCAAAGCTATGCTTGTTCGTTTAAAAGTTCTAGGATTAATAGATAAAAGCGAATATGATAGATATTCAACTATCCATTTAAATTCAACCTTTGCCAGACTGGGGTATACAAGAGAGCTAATTAGACCAACAGAAGAAACCTATATCCCTCAAAGCTATTTGGAAATCTTATATGAAAACTACGATAAAAATCAGATTACAGAAAGAGCTTATAAAGAGTATCTATCAGATGTAGGCTTATCAATTGAAGATTTAAAAATTGAAGAGGAGGTAGAGGATCTTGCTGAAGAAACCTCCTTTGATTATTGATAACTGTGTTTTAGGAAATCTCCATTCAGCAAAAGGGTTATATCTTTTAGACCTTTTATATCCTGGAGAGATTATTATCCCTTCCCAGGTATTAGAAGAAGCAACATTGAAAAGCGGATTGTTTCAAGAATTAAAGTTATTAAAAGAAAGGGAAGTATTTCAAATATATACTATTGATGATATAAGTGAAATGCGTAGGTTTGCCAAACTAGAAAGAAGGTTTAAAGATAATGGAGAGGCACAGGCCAAGGGGGAAGCTGCTGTTTTAACAATAGCTGAGATCACTAAAGGCACTGTCTGTAGTGATAATATCAGTGATGTTAAGCCTTATATAAATAGGCATAAGATGGAGTTAAAAACAACTCTAGGTATCCTTTTCGATGCATATTTTCAGAAAATAATTGACCAGAGCCAAGGCGAGGAAATGATAAAAAATATTATTAAAGATGGCAATAAGATACCAGTTAATACATTTAAAGATGTTATCAACTGGTTTGAAAATGAAGAAGGAAGAGAATTATTTTAGGAGGTTATAATTGAATGCCTGGATTATTAAAAAAATATTAATAATCGCTTAAATACATATAAAGTTAATAATATTAATGATCCAGGAAATTATTCAATATTGCAAACAAACCCCATATAAATAACCAACCTCCTCTGATAGGATAAACATATCCTAAACACGAGGAGGTTTTTATATGCAACCATTTAGAATTGCAATTGACCCCGGCCACGGAGGTAGAGATCCAGGAGCTGTTGCCGGTGATATATATGAGAAGGACCTAAATCTTAATCTGTCGGCTTATCTATTTAAAACCTGTTTGAATAGAGGTTTGAATCCATTTTTGCTAAGAGGTGGAGATTACAACTTACAGCTGGAAGAGAGGGTTAATTTAGCTGAGGCTGCCGGGGCAGAGCTCTTTTTGTCAGTCCATCACAATGGGGCTGCCAGTTCTGCAGCTAATGGAACGGAGACTCTTCACTTTCCAGGGAGCAAGTTCGGTGTATTGTATGCTGAATATATCCAGCAGGGGATGTTAGATGCTTTAGGCTCCAGGGACAGAGGGGTTAAGACTTCAGATAGTTTATATGTTTTAAGAAGAACTTCAATGCCGGCAGTTTTGATTGAGCCGTTATTTGTGACCGGCGAGGAAGATAAAATGATTTACAGCAGGGAAGATTATTATAGAGGTTTAGCTGAAATTATTATTGATTCAATTATCCAGTTAAATAAAGAACTGGGCAGAGTTAAATAATGTTTGCCGGCAACATGATCTTTGAAAAGTTGCTGGTGATGGTGGCTATTGGCACCTTTGCCGGTGAGGCTAAGAGGTCATTAATAGAAGAGAGCTTTGAAATTATTGTTTTCTCCTTTAATTTTATCGCCAGTGCTTTTTTAGGATTTAGCCTGGGATATATCTTTTATTATTTGAGGGGCAAAGAAGAACTGGTTCCCTTTTTAGGCGGTCTTATCGGCTATTTCGGCAGCGATTTTGCAGAGGGCAAGGCATTGGTCTTCCTCCAGAATAGACTGGAGGGAGGTGGCTAATATGGTGGAATTATTCGATCGGAAAAGAAAGCTGACAGCCTACTTTTTTATGGTTATTATGATAGTTTTAGCAGTCGGTGTCTTTTACCTGGCAGCCAGTTTAGAAGTCCTGGAGAATAACTTGCTTAATCATGAGGAATTAAAGGCTGAAAAGGTTGAGTTGCTTAATGGAATAGAGGTAGAGGTGGATTTAAATTATTTAGATTTGATCTATATCAATGGAATCAATAAAAATATTGAGATAATCGAAGGTTTAACCTGGCTGGTGAGAGTGGGTATCTTTGTCTTTATCGGCTTAGGTGTCTTTATCCTGGGGCAGTTGGTGGATATCACTCACAGGTTGAGAAAGATCTCAGGCGAGGTTTGATTTTTTGAGCTTAAATTTAACTATTAACTGGAGGAATGAATAGATGGAGTTATTTCTAAATGTTTTAGCTATCTTTGCCGGTGGTGTTCCAGTCTTTTTTATAATATTAATAATTACTAGAAGGTTTTTTCCTGAGATAGATCCTTATCTGGCTAAGGCTAAGCCGGTTATTGCTGAGATCGATGACCTCCTGGATGTAATTTTATTGGAATGGCAATCATCCAGGCTAGAAACTGTTAATGATATAATCGGTCAGCTCCGGCAGGACCTAAGAAGAGCCGGTTATCAGCTGGATCCAGCAGAAGAAGAGAAGGTAATCAATCATGCAAAGGCTAAGTTAAAAAGAGAGGCAGAGAAACCAGAGGGGTTAAGCTTGAGCAGGAATCAGGCCGGGGACCTGAAGGTTGAGTTTAAGAGAGAGTTTTAAGATTCAGGCCGCCTTTAGGCGGCCCTAATATTTGAAATCAAAAATATTTAATTAAATACTCAATTAACCCTGGATTACAGAAGCCCAGAAGACTACGAAAAAGGGAGAAAACTATTTAAACTATGTGTCTAATTTAATGGGGAAGTTCAATTTATCTTAATAGATCAAGCAAATTATAATAATAGTATTTTCTATTTCTCATTTTATTATCAGAGAATATGATTTTTTCTTCTTCTAAAGTAGAAAGATATCTCCTACAGGTAGTATCAGGTATTCCTGTTAGAGAACTTATTGTCTTTACATCAAAAATTGGCTTTTGATACATTGTTTTTACTAGATCTACTACATTGGTACTGTTTATCAAGCCCATTGCTTTTTCTAGATCTCTTTTATATAATTTATCGATTTCTTCAACAAGATTAATATTTTTGGTAACTTGCTTATTTACACTTTCTAAGAAAAATTTAATCCACTCATTCCATCCATTACCTTCTTTTCTAGTTCCATTAAGCATTCTATAATATTTATGTTTATCTTTCTCTAAAACTTCACTAATAAATAGATTAGGGTAATCAATAAGGTTAACATCATATAAATATAATGGAATTAATATGCGTCCTATTCTTCCATTCCCATCTAAAAACGGATGGATAGTTTCAAACTGGGCATGTATAATTGCAACCCTAACTAATGGATGCAAACTATCTTTTGGATTATTAATATATTTCTCTAGATTAGACATATATTGATCAACTAACTGCGGTTGAGGCGGGATAAAAGTAGCAGTTTCTAGAGTGCAACCCTCTGGGCCTATGAAATTTTGAATAGAACGATATTCTCCTGGAGCTCTATTTTGACCTCTAACTCCACTGCTCATTAAGATTTTGTGTAGTTTTTTGAATAAACGAGTTGAAATAGGATATCTTTCTAAAGCATTTTCTCCATAATTTAAAGCATTATAATAATTCAAAACTTCTTGAGCATCATTATTTTTTTTGTTTTTATCAATATCAAATTCTAAAACCTCATCTAAAGTCACTTGTGTACCCTCTATTTTGCTGGATTGTACAGCCTCCTGTAAACTAAAGGGCGTAATTAAAAAATATTCATTTATTTTAGTTTTTTTCAACATAACCTGATATTTACCCACATTTGTACTGGCATTAATTAGTTCATTATAAAATTCCATAGGATTAATCTGTTCATCTATTGGTAATTCGTATGGCTTAAACGGCTTCATTGAAATCATCCCTTCTTTTATTTTCACTTTATACATTTTATTATAATATAAACGGCATATAATTGCAATTGTTCTCAATTATGTTTTAAATGAAAATAAAGAAGTTAAGATAATACGTTTAATGATATGGCACAAAATATTCTCTTGCAATATTTAAAAGCCTGGCTCTAACTGAGGCTGCCATGTTTTTAGGGGTTTCACTCATATTAAAACCTCCAGATATCTACTCATTAGTGTCTTAACACCTGTAATCTCAGCGTATTTAATCAGTTTATCTATATTTCTATAATTTTGCTTTAAATATTCTTGAAGTGCTTCCTTCATTACATCAACACCTATTTTTTTCCGGTACCTAATACAGTCACAGATAATTTTTTCTCTGTCATATATTTTAATTTTCTCACCTTTAATATTTATTTCAGTTATGCCTGTATAATATTGTTTATCAGAAAAATAATAGATAGAAATAGGTGGATAATCAGGCAGAGTAGGCTTGAAATGATCCCTGTGGATGGCAACATAATACTCCCAGGGATTATTGGTTGTCAGTTCATAATAGGAGAGGGCTGAAAGCAGGCTGATTAGCCTATATTTAAGACAATACAAATATAAAAAGCACTGGATTATTTCCAGCACTTTTAGTTAAATCATATTAGTTTCTCGAAGAGTTAATAATTTTTAGCTATTAGCTCTGTCTTCTAAAAAATCAATAAATTCTTCTATATCCTTTCTTATCTCTTCTTTGAGCGGAGAGAGGTTTTTAACCAGGGGTTTAATTCGCTCCTTAGAAAGGTTAAAGGTATAAACATTTCTTACAATATGTCGAAACCCTCTATATTCATCGAGTTTATTAGCAATTTCTTTACTTATGACTTGAGGCCGTACTTTTTTAATTGAAATTTTCATTTGATTTAAAAGGTCCTGGTGCCAGGATTCACCCTGAGGAATATTGTCATCAATTTCTGTAGCAATCAATTCAAAAATCCGTTCAAGACCGGCATAATAATCATGTAGATTAAGGGCTATACTATCAAGTATGAGCTCATCATAGGTATTTTCAATTCTTTCCCAGCCAGAATTGATTTTTTCTACAACTTTATCTAGCTCATCTAACTCATTTTCTATTCTACTAATCAATGTAAAGTAAGGTTTATTCAAATTAACTCTCCCTCCCTTTTGATTGCGTCTTTTAAATACTCTTTGCAATCATCAATATCAACCAGATCAATTTGAAAGTCTTTTATCTCTCTAGTGATAGTTCCAAAGGCTTTATAGAATTTTTCTGGTGGTATCCCACTGGCTGCTAGATCAATATCTGATCCTGCATGAAACCTCTCTTTTTGAGTTAATGAGCCAAAAATCCAGACCTTATCAGCCTTAAATTGTTCCTTTAAAATTTTAGCTGCTTTTTCTGCTTCTTCTCTTGCCTTCTTTTGCCTTTTGAGCAGATACTTATCAGTTTTAGTTGATTTATGAAAGAGAAGAGGATAATCATCACTTTTGATTTTAACCATAATAATTCACCTGCTCTTTTAGGTTATTTGCTTTTCTGGCATGTTCATGTACTTGTCTTTGTCTTCTTCTGTAAAAAAAGTGGAGTATGATTAGTAAATCATCATCTACTTAAACTTAATTTCCAGTTTTTTATCTAGAGCCTTAGCAACTTTATTTAAAAATTCAACACTGGGATTATAATCGTCATTTTCTAGTCTGGAGATGGCTGACTGCCTGGTACCAATTTTATCTGCCAATTCTTTTTGAGTTAAATCATTTTCTATCCTATACCTTATTATCTGCTTTTTAATTTCATATATAACATTAAGGTTATCATATTCCTCTTTACCTTCTTCAGATTCAAAAAGTTCTTCTTTTAAATCTTTATGATCTATTAATTCCATTATATTCAACTCCCATCTACTAAATATATCATATCACGTATATGTTATTATTGAAAGCCATGTTTAATAAATACGATTCCTTAAACCCAAACTATAATCTAACCAATAAAACCATTTTTTAAAAACTCATAGACAAAATAGGAATAATACTTTAATATAAAGTTAAGCAGAAAAAATAAAAAGAAGGTGGTCTTAATAATGCCTAAAACTAAAAAGTTATCATGGGAAGGCAGAGTAATTTCAGTTCAGCCTCGAATTAGATTAACCAGGTCTTTTGACGAAAGGTATCACAATTATCTTGGCTTTATTCTTAGAATTTACGGGAAAATTGAAAATGAAACTAAAGAATTTACTATAGGCATAGGGAAGGCCACACAGGCAAAGAAAGAATTTCAAGCCGGTGATATAATTACCGGGGAATGCCTGCCACCTTCAAACCCTGAAGCTGAACCAGCAGATTATTACAAAGCCTCAAAATTAAAAATACTTGAGAAAAGTTCAGAATTGAATACTCCACCACCCTGGCATGGAATACCTCCGACTTTAGAAGAATACAGAGCCAGAGGACATAGAAGGCTGGCAAAGATAACATATAAATCTAAATGTTCATCCTGTATCTGGGGAGCCTGGATGGCTGTAGAGATGATAATTGATCACTGGAACCCAGGTAAAGTAAAATACCGGACTGAAACTTTCTGTTATGGACCTAAATCCTGTGACTATTATAAAGCCGGACCTAACAGAAAAGTACCAGGCAGAAAAGGTATGGTCTATGAAGAACCTGACTGGGTAGATGAAGAGGAAACTTCTCACAGATAATTATTCTCACAGCTAATTTCCTAGAAGCCCTAATCCATGCAGGAATAATCATTATCTTAGAGAATTATACAAATATAATAATTCCACCGGACTTAAATTGAAAAATTTTAAGGAGGATGAAGCCATGGACTCCAGGGCTAGAAGACCGCTGAACACCTATTATCTAATCGCATTTATATTCACCTGGACTTGCTGGATCGGGGCGATTTTACTCGGCTACGAGGATAAGACTTTCATAGAGATAGTCAACCGCCAGTTCCAGTCAGGCCAGGAGTTGGCCACCTTTATCCTATTCAGGATCGGGGTTTACGGTCCGCTTCTGGCAGCTCTTATTACCACCGGATACCTCTATAAAACCAGGGGATTAAAAGAGTTCTGGCAGCGGCTAACCAGATGGCATATTCCGGTCAGGTGGTATCTCTTTGTCTTTCTCCTCCCGGTCTTAATTAACCTGGCCGTTGTCCTTATTGGCCTGCTAATAGGTGTTGAACTGTCAGCCTTCTTTGCCAGTGGTCTGCCAGTATCATATATCATCCTCCTTTTTATCTATCAGATCATAACCAGCGGCCTGGAGGAGCCAGGCTGGCGGGGTTTTGTCCTGGAGAATCTATTGGAAAAGTATCCTGCCGATAAAGCTAGCTGGATCTTAGGGCTGGTCTGGGCTATCTGGCATTTTCCCTATCTATTTTATCTCTACTGGGGTGGCGGGATTCAGGTGCTGCTGCCGTCACTGCTAGGCTTCACCCTGGCAATTATCGGCCAGACCTTCATAATCAGCTGGTTCTATGTAAACACTAGAAGTATATTTCTGGCCATCTTACTCCATGCCTGGCTAAATACCTCAGCTGCAGTTATCATAGGCGAGATAACTATCGTTAATCCGGCCCTTGGTATAATTCCTGGCCTGGCAACCTGGCTTGTCGTCTTTGTCCTTATAAAGAGATATGGAAATCAGCTAACTGTAAATCCAGGATAACCTGTAAGGAGGCATCATAAACCTTGAAACTTACCCAAAAAGAACAGCAAACCTACAACAAGTTCAGCGGAACCCTAATAGGCCTGGCAGTCGGCGATGCCCTGGGAGCAGCAGTAGAATTCAAACCCAGGGGCAGTTTCCAGCAGGTCACAGACATGCGAGGTGGCGGTCCCCATAATCTAGAGCCAGGTTACTGGACCGATGATACCAGCATGGCCCTCTGCCTTGCTGAAAGTCTTATAGAATCAGGCTTTGATCTAAAAGACCAGCTCGATAAATACCTGAAATGGTATCGAGACGGCTACTTAAGCTCAACTGGCAGCTGCTTTGATATTGGCATCAATACCTCTAATGCACTGGCTAATTACGAGCAGACCGGAGAGCTTCCGCCAGAAAAGGAGAGGGCTGCCGGCAATGGCAGCTTAATGCGCCTGGCCCCAATCCCCATGTATTACCACAATAGCTTTCAAAAGGCAGTCAAATATTCTGGTGAGAGCTCACTGTCAACCCATAATAATATCATGGCCATCGATGCCTGCCGCTTTACCGGCGGACTTATCCAGACCTTTATCAGCTCAGATTATAACTCAAATGCCAGTAAAGAGGACAGTATCAGATCCACAGCAGATCAACTATCCCTGGATGGCAGGGTAAAAGAGGCAATCACAGGCGCCCTCACTAAAGAGTCAGACCAGCAGATAAAATCAGATGGCTTTGTCATCAATTCATTAGAGGCCAGCCTCTGGTCATTTGTAAATACCAGCACCTTTAAAGCGGCAGTCTTAAAAGCTGTCAACTTAGGCCATGACGCCGATACAACAGGAGCTATCACCGGCCAGATCGCCGGGGCCTTCTATGGCAGAGACGGAATTCCTGAAAGCTGGATCCTGCAGCTGGCTGATGAAGCTAAAATCTATGAGATCATAGACGATCTCTTCTCCATCAGATTCTAACTTAGCAGCCTGCAAAAATACCTGTATACAGGTATTCAAGTCCTGATATATTTTACTTTACCACTTTAATAAGGTATAATAAATAGTGCATAAGCCATCAGCGGCCCAACAAGTATATTAGTAGTCGAGGAAACCTGGGCTTACCAGCCGGCAATAGCTGCCGGTATTTTTAAGTTGCTGATGGAAATTTCACAGGAAAGGAGGCTATAATTAAGTGAGCAAATTGAGCATTGAGCAGGTTGATAGTCAAGACAGGGCCAGCCAGTTGACAGAACATGAGAAGGAAGTAATGGAGGAAAAGTTAAGGCGGTCCTTCCGCAAAACCACAAGAGTGTTTAGTTAAAACCTCAAATTATTTAGAACCAATTTTTATGCGGAAAAACAGTTAAATCTTAAGTTCAAAAGAAAGACCACCGGTGGCAATAGCTATCGGTGGTTTTTCTGCTTTAATGCAAAAATATTTAATGGACCCAACGGTTACCCGACGGTTACCAAACGGTATCTCTTAACAAATTTCACAAAGTCTCCAGGGTAAACTAAAAACAATTAAATTTAAAAATATTTTTAAATTTTTTCTAGCAACAAAACCATCTAAATCGCTATAATTATTGATATTACAGGCAGCAAGCTTGTTTTACCATATAACCACTTCATTTGTAAAGTATTTGCTATAAATGGTATAATGTATAAGTTAATAGGTGAATGTGATATCATTCATATTAACTGGAGCTTTATCCAGGAGTCAAGTATTAAAAAGTTAAATAATTAATCTACTTTAAAAAGTAGATAGGAGGAAATTTCTATGATAAATAAAGAAGAATTAGAAGAATTATATTGGGGAGAACCAGGAACTGAAATGGGAACGTATATTATTGCAGATAAGTTAGGATGTAGTCAATCTACAATTTACAGGCATTTTAAAAAATATAATATCCCTGTTAGACCACCAACTACAGAAAGTAATGAATGTATGACTAAAGCAAGTGTTGAAACAAGCAGCCGCAAGTTTAAGGAATTATATGAAAGTGGTATGTTGGATATACCCGTTATGTCCGGTGAAAATAGCCCTAATTATGGGAAGAAGGCTTCAGTTGAAACGAGAAAAAAGATGAGTGAAGCCAGAACAAAATACTGTAATACTAATCCATTAGACAAAGATATAGCTCTAGAAATTTATGATTTATATAAAAACACCGATATATCGTTAGAAAGTTTAAAAGATAAATATAAGCGCTCAATGAAAATTATTCATTCAATAGTTAGTTGTAAACACTGGACAACTAAAGATTTAACACCAATCTCAAAGCCTTGTGGTCAAAAAGGTATTTCTCATCCTAAAGCTATAATAGACAAAAAAACTGCCTTAAAAATTTTTGATGATTATAAAACTAGTAATTTAAAAAAGAAAGAGCTTGCTAATAATTATGGAGTCTCTTATAAGATAGTACATCAAATAGTAAATTGCAAACACTGGACAACCAGGGATTTAACACCGATTCCCATTACTACAGAGAATAATGGTATTTATCATCACAGGTCTAAAATAAATAAAGAAACCGGCTTAGAAATCTATAAAAAATATAAAAATAGCGATCTTACACAAAAAGATTTAGCAAAAGAATATGGAGTTCACATTTCTACTATAGGCTTCATAATTAGATGTACTCACTGGACAACTAAAGATCTAACACCAATCTCAAAGACTTCTAGTCAAAAAGGTATTTCTCATCCCAAAGCTATAATAGATAAAAAAACTGCCTTAAAAATTTATAATGATTATAAAACTAGTAATTTAAAAAAGAAGGAACTTGCTAATAATTATGGAGTCTCTTATAATATAGTATATCAAATAGCAAATTGCAAACACTGGACAACCAGGGATTTAACACCGATTCCCAATACTACAGAGAATAAAGGTGTTTATAATCACAGCGCTAAAATTGATAAAGAAGCCGGCTTAGAGATTTATAATAAATATAAAAATAATAATATAAAGAAAAAGGTCCTCGCAAATGATTATGGGGTTTCTGTTAGAACAATAGGCCTAATAATAAATTGCAAACACTGGACAACAGAGCACTTATTAGATGACTAAGCTCGGAGTTTCACTGCTTTAATTAAACCTTACATCCAGCCAGTATCACGTTTCAACTCTGGATATATTTTACTTTAACAATTTAATTGGATATAATAGGAACAATAAAAGATTTAATTATCTTTTATCTATTGTCTGCTTGCTGCTAATTGGAGGTAAATTAATATAATGATAAATATAAATACTGCGAATCTCAAAGAGTTACAGAATGTAAAAGGAATTGGTCAAAAAACCGCTGAAAGTATTATAGAATATCGCAATAATAATGGTGAATTTTCATATTTAAGAGATCTACTTGAAATTAACGGTATAGGAGCAAAAACACTTGAAAGCATAAAGCCCCAAATTACTGCTGGAGAAGGAGATGATATTAAAAATACGACTATTGAATTCAATCCTGAAGAATATGATCTCGATCAGCCTGAACAGGTTCATCTGGTTGGCTCAATGAATAACTGGGATCCAGCCGATAAGAGTTATCCTCTGAAAAAAGGAGAGGGTGAGGTCTGGAAAAACACATTTAAATTAAAGGAGGGAGCTGAATATAAGATTATGTATGACTCTTCCAGCTGGGAAGAGGACAAACATGTTGGCTATTATGGCAGTAATCTTGTTGTAGAATAATTTATTTGTCAGCCATTTTCCATCAGCAGCCCATTAAGAATACTAGCAGTCGAGCAGACCAGGGCATATCAGCCGGCAATAACTGCCGGAATTTATTCAATTGCTGATGAAATACAAAAATAAAGTTGGCTGCAACTAATTTGGATAGGAGTAGATTGAGTAGCGAGTAGCTAGATTATCCAGACAGGGCTAGCCTGATCACAGAAGACGAGAATGAGATAATTGAGTAAAAGTTAAGGCAGTCCTTCCGCAAAACAACAAGAGTGCTTAGTTAAAATTATTTAATGATTTAGATTTTATTTTTAGCGGAAAATATAATTAAATAGCTTTAATAAATAACACCTGGTGAGATTCCAGGTGTTATTTATTTTAAATCCTTAAATATAAAAATAAAGCATAATTAATTTCTAAATAAGGGCAGGATAATTCTACTTAATCAAGAATTAGTAATTAAATATCATAATTTAATACTTTATGGGCAAAACTACTGAGAAGTAGTGGCGCAAAGCTATGGGTCTTTATGAGATTGCCAGGTTGCATTTTTAGTGACTATAGCTTTATGCTATAGTTTTTTTAGTTATAATTAATAAAACTTCAAAGTTAATAAGGCTTAAGAAGGAGGTAATAATTGATCATGAAATTAAACCAGAACGAACAGGAAGCATATAATAAATTCAGTGGAACCCTGCTTGGCCTGGCTATTGGCGATGCCCTGGGAGCAGCTGTAGAATTTATGCCAAGAGGTGTATTTAAGAAAGTAACAGGTATGCGAGGTGGCGGCCCCCATAATCTAGACCCTGGTTACTGGACCGATGATACCAGTATGGCCCTCTGCCTGGCCGAAAGTCTCATCGAATCAGGCTTTGACTTAAAGGACCAGCTGGATAAATACCTGAAATGGTATCAAGAAGGGTATCTAAGTTCTACTGGCAGCTGCTTTGATATTGGGATTAACACTGCCCATTCCCTGGATAATTATGATAAGACCAGGGAGTTACCTCCTAAAAAAGAAAGAGCCGCCGGCAATGGCAGCTTAATGCGCCTGGCACCTGTTCCCATGTATTATCGGAACAGCTTTCAGAAAGCAGTCAAATATTCTGGCGAAAGTTCACTGACAACCCATAATAATATCATGGCAGTTGATGCCTGTTCTTTTGCTGGAGGGCTTATTCAGCAGTTTATCAATTTGAATAATAATCCAGCAGTCAGTAAAGCAGAGGTAATTAAATCAACTGCTGAGCAACTTTCCCTGGATAGCAGAGTCATCGGGGCAATCACTGGAGCCCTGGCCAAAGATTCAGATTCTGAAATATCCTCAGATGGTTTCGTCATCAATTCATTAGAGGCCAGCCTCTGGTCATTTGTAAATACCAATACCTTTGAAACAGCCGTCTTAAAAGCTGTCAACCTGGGCCATGACGCCGATACCGTAGGTGCAATCACCGGAGAAATTGCCGGAGCCTTTTATGGCAGAGATAACATCCCGGAAAGCTGGATCCAGCAGCTGGCTTTAAAAGATAAAATTTTTGAGATAATCGATGATCTCTTTGTAGAATCCAGAGTTTAATTTTAACTCCAACCTAATTATAAAATATTTTAATTAATCCAGGCTTAATCACAGATATTGCAGGAGATTATGAGTTGAATCTTTAATTATATGGTAGATGATATTTTAAATAGGTTTTAAGCTATCAGATAGCTGTTTTTTCTTATTTTGACTTAAGCCTGAATAGATTGCCTGGATTAATCTGCCAGGTGTTAAAATAGGGGTATATTTTGAGTCTGTTGAGATTTTACTGGCAGACGTTGTATTTCAGTAGTTATTTAGAAATATTATTTTCTTATAAAGAATTATTGGAGTAAATTAGCAGGAGTTCTTTGATGAAAGTAGAATTTATATGTTAGATTATATCTTAAAACAATTAATTATTTGGTGGTGGTTATAATCAAAGTATTTCCAAGTGATTATAGTAATTTGAATTTAGATAAACATGATAAACTTTTAGTTAATTCTTTAAAAAATAAGTTGACTGAAGAAAATATACTTTTACTTGATGTTAATCCACTTAAAATTAAAGATGGAGAATATCATATTTTGATTTTAAATAATAAATTAATTTTTTTAAAAAGGTTAAATTTTGATTCATTAGAATCTTTCATTCAAACAGTTAAATTTTTTTTAAAAGATAGTCAGAAAAATGATTATAAAAGATTAAAACAAAGACTAAATAATCATAGACAATTAGTTAAAGATAAAAATAATCAGTTACTAAGGTTTGATATACAAATAAAGTATTATTTACCTGATTTCAACATCAAAAATTATGAATACACTAAATTAAATAAAGAAATAAAATATTTTCTTGATGATTGTATATTTCAAAATGAATTCCGAAAAATCATAACAAATCCTCAAAAAGAATTTAAGGTATCCAATGACCAAAAAATAATTACTCACGAAATGAAAAAAGTGATTTTGCAAAAATTATCTCCAGAATATACTATTTCAAAACCTAATATTGGGGAGATTATTAATCATTCCAATACGGATGATAAGGATTATTATGTTAAATCAAATGATAGAATTGCAAATATTTATACCCTTGATGAAGAACAAATTAATATAATTAATAATATTTCTAAAGGTAACCAATTGTTACTAGCATGTGCAGGTAGTGGTAAAAGTGTTTTATTATTGTCTAAATGTTTTAAGGCGGCGAGTAAACATCCAGATAGAAAATTTTTATTAACTTGTTATAATGTAAATTTAAAAAACTATTATGAATGGCAGATTGAAGTAGCTGGTTTCAGAGAAAAAAATGTTGAATGTATTACATTTTTAGCTTTGTGTAAAAGATTAATTAAAAATAATAAATTAAAATATAATGGGAAAAGAGATGATTTTGATAAGATATTTGAAACAGTAAAGAAAGCATTAAAGGAAGGCAAAATAAATGAAAGATATTTTGGGATTTTTATTGATGAAGTTCAAATTTTTAAATCAGAATGGTATAAGTTTTGCTTCAATTTGTTAGAAAACAAAAACAGTAATGACCATTTGTTTGTTGTTTGTGGAGACTTATCCCAAAGGGTAAAACTGGAATTAGAGCAGGGTAAAGCACCATGGCAAGGAGATGAAAAACTACCTGATTTTAATAAAGAAAAGAATATAATTAGAATTGAAAAGAATTATAGAAATACTAAGCAAATTAATGATTATATAAATAGTTTTATTGGCTTAGCAAGAAATTGTTTAAGTAGACTTAGATTTAAACATGGTAGTGAAGATTTGTTTTTAAGAGGTAAAGCTTTTAGAGAAGGAGAATTACCAAAAATTCTAGAGTTAAAAAATTATAATAATAAATCTGAAGCTAAAATGATAATCAAAGAAATTGATTGTTTAATAAAAAAAGGAGTATCAATATCTGAAATAGCAGTTGTTATGTTTCATAAACAATTTAGAAGTAGGACTGGCATTCCTAATTGGGAAGATAGGCATTACAATATCTTTAATCCTTTAATAAGATTATTACATAATAATAAATATTCACATACAATATTGTTTGATTATGGGAATGAATTGAGAAGTGATTATGCTGAAAGAAAAGGAATTAATTTAATTAGTTCAGAGGGTGCACTAGGTTTAGATTTTGATGCTGTTATTTTATGTGGACTAAAACCTATGGGCCTTTATCATAATACTAAAGACGCAGAAATTATTTTTGATAAAAGCAATCCAGTTGATGAAAGACTAGAAATTGAGAAAAATTTTCATGAAAATATAACTACTTTATACACTTCTTGTACTAGGGCTAGAAACTACTTAAGTATAATATTACCTGAAACTATTGATGAGTCAATATACTCATATTTATTAAAAAAAGCAAAAGTGAAAATGTCTATAAAATAAGATAAGGGTGATTTATTTGAATATTAATGATTATGATATTGATGTTATTCAATCTGGGGAAAATTATATAATGAGTGAATCTGTTAATTGTAAAAAAAATATTATTGTAGAAAATAGCATAATATTTTTAAAAGATTTAATTACTTCGGAAAATGTTTCAGCAAGATATGACATGGTAATTTTAGGAGATTGTTACGCTAAAGAAGTTCAAGTAAATGGAAATATGATTTGTTTAGGTGATTTAAAAGTTGATAGATATATTGATGTTGGTGGAAAACTTAGTGTTTTTGGAAAATCGGATATTAAAAAAGGGATTATAGAAGCTGATATCGTTTTTGTTGGTAGTTGTTTTTTAGAAAACACTAATATTAATTCAAATTATATTGTTAAAGGAGATGATAATGGAGAGTGTAAAAATTTTAAGCTTGATTTTGGTTATGAAGATATTCAAAAGTTTTTGAAAGGTCAGGGTAGTCTTAATTATTCTCTTGATAATTCTCTATTATTACAAAATAAAATCAAAAAATATATAAAAAGATCTGAAGGGGATTTAGAGTTTGATGGGATAAATATATTATTAAAAAAGTTATCCAAATTCAATCATGAATTTAAAGAAGCTTATAAGTTTTATTCAAAAGTTTCTGAATTAAGTTTCTTAAACAAAATTACCGAGGTTAATGATTTGTTTGATTTATTAATTATTCAAGAAGAAATTCCAGAATTCATTTCTAATATTGGTCTAGTAAATGATGTCTTAAATCACTTTATTAAAAATAAAAATAATGTTCAAATCAAGAAGATTAATTTAGATAATATTGATATAAAAAAATTAAGCAAAATGATATATTTATTAAAAAAGAACAAAAAAAATTTGGATAATGAATTATACGAAAATTTAAGTGATAAATTATTAAATGAAGCTATTAATTATTTAAATTAATTTATTTTAGGGGGCGAATAATATGGTGGATAAATATAATAATATGCAACTATTTACTGAACAATTGCTAAAAGATTATAAAGAAAAAATTACTGGTGAAAACATTAAAAGAGTAATTGGGAAGAAGCCTGAAGATAAATTTTATGTCGGTAAATTATCTACTGTTAAATCAAGTGATTTAGATTCCAATGTAATTATTAATCAAATTGGCATTGATTTCTTAATAAATAAAGAGGATTTAAGTAACACAAAAATAAGTATTAGCCCTAAAGGAGACTTGTACTATAGGGTTAATCCTAAAATTGAGGAACAAAGGCATTATACACTGAATGAAATCAACCAAAATAATGACGATGTTAATTATAATGATTTTGAGGAAATTTTAAGTGAAGAAAATGATTTAACTAAGTATAAAAGTGAAGTTGTAGAAGTCTATAAAAGTTTTTCTTTATTAGATTATAATTTAAATTACATATTGAATTTAGATAAACTATATAACAATAATAAAAAAATTGGGATTGTTGACGAAAAACATGATATAAATAAAAGGTTTGCTGAAGATATAAATAATATTGAAGAAGAAATTTCAAATGATAGTGAAGTTTATAAATATATTCGTGAAGAAGTGTATTTAAAAGATTTGATATCAAGTGATACTTGGGAAAGTTTTATTAAGAAAAATGAAAGTTCAATAGATGGGCGAGTAATGTGGTCTTTAAAAATTAGAGTGGAAATTAAACCATATAAAAATAATTATTATAGAGTTTCAGTAACATTAGTTAATGATACTCCAGAAAATAACCTTAAAATAAATACTTTATTTAACTCGGGATTAGAAGTTGAAATAATTGGTTCTGAATTTGAACCATTAATATTGGATTATTTTAAAGATGATTATAAATATAATAAAGAACAGTATGGAATAGGAACAAATTGTACAGTAATTAAAAAAGATAATTCAAACACATTATCAACCACACATTTACCTATTTACAGACAATATAGACTTAAGCCCAAAGTTGATTTATCAGTTAAATTTGAAGACTTAATTAATAATACTAATAAAACTTTAAATAATATATATCAAGAAATGATAAATGAGTTAGCAAAGTGGGAAGAAAGATATGATGATATTAGTAGCTCTTTAACGATAGAAGGAAAAAAGCAGTTCAAACAAGAAATTGAAGATTTTAAATTGGAAAAAAATAGATTTAAGCATGGTGTTGAGATAATTAAAAACTATGAAGAAATAAAATCTGCGTTTTTATTAATGAATAAAACTTTTTTTAATACAAATAAAAATTTTGATAGCTGGAGATTGTTTCAAATTGTTTTTATTGTTTCTTTAATTCCAGATATAGCAGAATGTGAAGATGGTTTATTATTAGATAGTGAAAAAGATAAATCTAATTTAGAAAATGTAGACCTTCTTTATTTTCCAACTGGAGGAGGTAAAACAGAAGCCTTTTTAGGAGTGGTAGTTTTTAATTTGTTTTTTGATAGAATCAGACAGAAACTAATGGGAACTACTTCTTTAATTAAATATCCACTGAGATTATTATCAATCCAGCAGGTTCAAAGAATAGCTAATATTTTGGCAACTGCTAATAATATTAAAAATAAAAACAATATAAAAGGTAAAGAATTTTCATTAGGTTATTATGTTGGCAGTCAAAATACTCCAAATAGACTAGAAAAAAATATTGAAGCAGAGTTAAGAAAAGGTCAGGAACAATTAAATGAAGATTATAAAATACTAGAATTATGTCCTAATTGTGGTTCCGAAAACATAAATATTAAAATCTTGAAAAATAAGAATAGGTTAATTCATGAATGCGATAATAGTAGCTGCAGCTATGATGGGCCTTTGCCTATATATATAGTTGATCAAGAGATTTATCGATATTTGCCATCAGTTATAGTTAGTACTATAGATAAACAAGCTGCTTTAGGATATCAATCAAATTTCCGAAATGTTTTAGGAGAGCCTAAATTATTTGAGTGTTCAGACCATGGTTTTACAAGTAAAAATAAATGTTTAGTAAAAGGTTGTGAAAATAATTTTGAAGATTTTAAAACAATTAATATTCATGATCCAGCACCATCATTGATGATTCAAGATGAATTACATTTATTAAGGGAATCTCTTGGAGTTTATGATGCTCATTATGAAACTTTTATGCAGTATTATATAAATAATTTATCTAAATCAAAAAGACCATTGAAAATTATTGGAGCTACAGCTACTATTACTTCATATCACGAACAAATTTATCATCTATATAATGGGAAGCCGATTAGATTTCCATCTGAATCACCATTTTTAGATGAGGATTTTTACTCATATGTTGATAAAGATGAGTTGCATAGAATTATTTTGGGTTTAGCACCTTTTGGAAAAGCTATAGTAAATAGTGTGGCTTATTCATTAAAATATTTAAAAGAGATTTTATGGAATTACTATAATGATTTAAGTAAAGTATTAAGTATTGAAGGAATGGAACTATCAGATGAAGAGGAAGCAAAAGAAATTTTAGATTTTTATTGGATGATTCTTCAATATAATAATGTTAAATCTGATGCTAATAGAGTAATAAATGCTATTGATGATCCTATTAATGTTGAGTTAGAAAATGAAAAAGTTCAACCATTTGAGATTAGAAAAATGACGGGAGATGATACGTTTCAAGATGTTAGGAGGATATTAGCTGAAATAGAAAATAAAGAATCTATGTTTGAAGGTTTTAATATGATTACAGCAACTAGTATGATATCTCATGGTGTAGATGCAGATAGATTTAATCAGATGTTATTTTTTGGAATACCAAGACATACAGCTGAATATATTCAGGCATATAGTAGGGTAGGAAGAAAGTATCCAGGGTTTATAATTATGATAATGAGACCGACTAGAGAAAGGGACCAAAGTTATTTAAGAAACTTTATTAAATTTCACGAATTTAAAGATATACTTGTAGAACCAGTTCCAGTAAATAGATGGGCAACTAAAGCCGTAGATAAGACTTTACCTGGAATAATATCTGGTTTATTGATAAATTATTATGATTCTAAAGAAGAATTAAAAGATCATAAAATATATATGATGCAAAGTCTTCAAAGTGCAATACAAAATGAACTCATAGAAAAACAAGAATTTAAAAATCATATATATAAAATTTATGGATGTATTGATTCAGAAGGGGAGAAAGAAATAGGTCGACAATATAGACAAAGAATTTCTAAAATTGTTGATGAATTTTTTGATAAGGTAACACATGAAAATTATTCTCGAGAAAAGAATCCATATATTACAAAGGGCATTGGGGAATTACTCACTTATAAACCAATGTTTAGTTTAAGAGATACAGATGAGGATGTTAAGGTGGCATTAAGATAAAAAAGGGAGGATATTATATGTCAAGTTATGAAATGAAAAGAGGCTTAAATCAGGTATTATATAAATATTTACCAGACTCTTGGATAGATTTCTATATAACTGAAATGAGAAGAAGTTATACTGCTAAAGTTCAGCATTGGAATAGTGTGCCTATATCAGATAATAAAATTAATAAAAGAAGATTATTAGAGTCTGTAAATAGAGCAATTGAATCTTATAAGAGTGGTAGAAATAAAATTATTGGTTTCGGAGAAGAAATTAATCAAGAAACTTATGAAGTATTAACACCTAAAAAAGGGAAAAATTATGGGGTAGAAGCGAAAGTGAGTCCATTAACGTTTTTTTGTAATAAATGTTTTTCTGTATATTCATTTAAAAATAGTGAAGATTATTTAAATAATAATCACAAACAATTTTGTAGTGAATGTAATATTCCATTAAAACAAATTAGACTTATTTATGCATGTAAATGTGGATGGGCCGGTCCTGTACAGAAGAAAAGTTGTAGAGCACACGGATATAAAAATATTAAAATAGTTCCTGGTCAATTCAAATTCAGGTGTGGGATTTGCAATTCAGAATATCAAATGGTAACTACATGTCCTGATTGTAATAGTAAAGTCTTTCCGAAAAATGCTTTGGGCTGGGAAATGTATATACCATTTTCTTTGAATTTAATAGATTTAGTTGAAAATGATTATGAAAAATTTATGTCTACTACAGATAATGGGGCAGAGATTATAATTGCAAACAGACTGAAAAAAATAGATGATGATCAATTAGACCAATTAATGCAAAACAATTCTAAAGTAATAAGTGAAGCAAAAAGGAAAAAGCTTTTAGAACAAAAAGTACAAGATTTTATCAAAAGAGGAATGCCTAAAAAGTTTGCTGTGATGGCAGCAAAGGATAGTTTAGAAACTCAATTTGGTGATTCAACAATAACTGAATCAGTTGATTTTGTAAGAAGTGGTCTTATAAAAAATTCAGAAGCAGAGCTTTTAAATCAAGCTGAAATAATTTTAGAATATAAAACTATTCTTGATAGTTTTGATTCTTCAGATTTAAAAGATGCAATAGGGACTGCTAAGTTATTAAATACTAATGCTAATCCAGAAAAATATTTTGAAACTGCTAAGGATTTTGGTATTGAACATACTCAGGTAAGTGGTTCAGTTCCTTTTGTATCGGTTTCTTATGGATATACAAGGCGAGAAATTGAAGGAGAAGGTGTCAATTTAAGAGGTTTTACTAGAGAAATGAACAATAAATATAATGTTTATGCAAATAAGTTAGAGACTGAAGGGGTTTTATTTGAATTTAATAAAGAAAAAATTATTAATTGGCTTTTAAAAAATAATTTTATTGATAAAAATGATCAACCATTAAATTATGATGAAGATACATTGAGGTTGTGGTTTTTAAATAATATTAATACAGAAATAATAACGCCGTTTAATGAAATAGATAGTGAAGAAAACCCAATAACATATTATGTGTACAACTTAATTCACTCTATATCTCATGCATTAATAAATCAAGCTTCACAATTATGTGGATTAGATAAAAACTCTTTATCTGAGTATCTTTTTCCTAATATACCAGCTATTTTTATTTATTGCCAAAACTCACAAGGTTTTAATTTAGGAGCTTTGTTTAACTTATTTGAGGCTTATTTTGAAAAATGGTTGAAATCAGCTTTGAATGAAATTGATAAATGTATTTTTGATCCTATTTGTATTGAAAAAACTCAAGCTTGTTCAGGTTGCTTATTCTTAAATGAAATCTCATGTTCTCATTTTAATAAGGATTTAAATAGAGGTTTTTTGATAGGGAGATATGATATAGAACAAGATGAAAGAATTTTTGGTTTCTGGGAGGATATTTAATATGGCAATAATGTATCCAAAAGATATTGAAAGCATGAAATATACTGAATCTGAAAAAGTTTTTTATAATACATTAGAAAATCAATTAAGTGACGATTATCATGTGTTTTTTTCAATTAGCTGGTTAGATGAAGTAGATGGAGTTAGAGAAAATAGTGAATGTGATTTTTTGATTTTTAATTCTCAATACGGCTTTATAACAATTGAGGTTAAAGGTGGACATGGTATAGAATATAAGAATGGAAATTGGAAGTTGATTTATGATTATGATGATAATAATAATATTAATGATTATAGAAAGTTAAAAAAAAGCCCCTTTCAACAATCAAGAAAAAGTATGTATTATTTTAAAAATTATTATCAAGAACAATATAATGAGAATTATAGAGGAGTTTATGGATATGCTGTGGCTTTTCCCTTTTATTCTGTTGAAGCTAAAGATTTAAATAGTGAAGCTGTTGACAATATAATCATTGATTATAATGATTTAGATAATATAGAAACTAAATTAAATCAGATTTACCATTATTGGAAAGGTTATAGAAATCGATTTACTTATTTATCCTCTTCAGAAAAGAAACAATTTATAAAGTTAGTAAATAAAAGAATTGCTCTATCAGCTGCAGCCGGGGCTTTAATAGATCATAAACAAAAACAGTTGAAGGAAATTAATAGAATTCAAGATGCGTTTATTAGTTTCATTAAAAATTATAATCAAGCTTTTATAACTGGAGGAGCAGGAACAGGTAAAACATGGATAGCTATGAAGAAAGCGAGAAATTTGATTGAAAAGAATAATCAAGTTTTATTTTTATGTTATAATTCAAAACTTGCTAACTTTATTGATATGAAATTAAGAGATACTAAAATTAAAGTTTTAACTATAAATAAACTTTTATATAATATATTAGGAAATAAAAATTATAATAAAATGATGAATGATAAAAATTTTGATGTTATAAGTCATATTGATTTTGATGTAATTACAAATTATGATTCAATAATTATTGATGAAGGTCAAGACTTTAAAGAAGATTGGGCATTTATTGTTAAAGGATTATTGGAAGATAATAAAAACTCTGAGTTATATGTTTTTTATGATTTTGACCAAAATATTTTTGGGAATGATTTTGGTGAAGAGTTCATGATTGATAATCCTCCATTTATTTTAAATGAAAATTTAAGAAACACTTCAAATATTTTCAATTGGACAGCAAAAAAGACTGGATATGGGCAAAATCAAAAACCAAATATCTTAGAAGGTGCTGAGCCAGAAGTTTCTTCATTTAATAAAAACAATCAAGCTAGAAGATTTTTGAACCAATTGTTGAATCAGTTAATATTGAATGAAAAAGTATCTAATAAATCATTAGTAATATTAAGTAATAGGCTAAAAGAAAATTCTATATTATCAAACAAGACAGAAATAGGAAGCTTTAAAATAAAAGAAAAATTGCCATGGGAATTAAATAATGAAAATGAAATATCTTATATTACTTTACAGAGTTTTAAAGGGTTAGAATCAGATGTAGTTATTTATTTAAATCATTCTGAGGAAAGCTATAACTTGGATTATGATATTAAGAAATATGAGTATGTTGCATATACCAGAGCAAGATTTTATTTATATGTTTTAAATATTAATAACTAAAGATCGACTTATAAAATAATGTATGCTATAATTATTAATATAATGATACTTAGGAGTGTATTGAATGTCAACGATACTTTTATTAGAACCATCATATAAAAATAAATACCCCCCTTTAGGCTTGATGAAAATATCTGCTTATCATAAAGATATTGGTGATAAAGTTGTTTTTTCAAAAGGCAAATTATCTTCTGACTTAAAAAAGTTAACTTATGATAGGGTATATATTACTACCTTATTTACTTTTGAATGGAATAAAACAATTGCAACTATAGAATATGCAAAAGAGTTAATTAATGATATACCTAAGATTTTTGTTGGAGGAATAGCATCAACCCTTATGCCAGGTGATATTGAAGCCGAAACGGGTATTAAGCCTATATTAAAAAGACTTGATAATTGTAATGAAGAAGCTAAAAGAAGAATTGGGTATGATAGCAAGCATATAATAGATAATTATACACCTGATTATGATATATTAAGCCAGATAGAATATGACTACTCTTATAGTGATTCATATTTTGCTTTTATGACTAGAGGTTGTGGTATGCATTGTGAGTTTTGTGCAGTAGATACATTAGAACCAGAGTATAATCCCTATATTTCTATTAAAGAACAAATAAGAGACATTGATGATAAATACGGAGAGAAAAAGGACCTTTTACTAATGGATAATAATGTTTTAGTTTCTCCATATTTTAAAGAGATAATCAAAGAAATAAAAGAACTTGGTTATTATAAGGGTAATGATAAAGGAATAGTTGACTTTAACCAGGGGTTAGATGCTAATATACTTGCTAAAAATGAGAATAAGGCTAAACTTTTAGGTGAAATAGAGATAAAGCCTGCTAGGATAGCTTTCGACCATATTGAAGATAAGGAAGTTTATTTTCAAGCAATAAATAATTGCATTAAATATGATATTAGATATTTTTCTAATTATATGCTTTATAATGCTGATAGTTTTGAAGGAAAAGGGCAAAAATATAAAGCAGATGCTCCCGAAGATTTATATAATAGAATTAAATACACATTAGAATTTCAAGAAGAATATAATAAAAATAAATGTGAAGAAGAGAAAATTCAAATATATTCTTTTCCAATGAAGTATATTCCTTTAGAATCAAAGGATAGAAACTATATTTCAGAACCAAATTGGAACAAAAAATATTTAAGGTCTATTCAGGTTATGTTATTGCCAATGCAAGGCGTAGGGGGAGTTAGCGAAACTTTTTTTAGAAAAGCTTTTGGTGAAAATGTTGGACAATTTTTAATGAACATTAAAATGCCAGAATCTATTTTAATGAAAAGAGGTAAGTTTTTAAGAAGAGACAATGAAGATGAAATAAAGTGGAATGAGAGAATCAATTCTGATCCAGAAGCAATTAATGCAAAGAAATATTATGATAAATGGATTGATTTATATAATAAAATAAAAAAGAAAGATTTAGAAGATGAACTTATTAAAGTAATTGGCTCTAACTCTTTTAGGTATAATAGTTTTTTTAATATAGCTTCTGATCTTACAAAAAAAATATATCTTTTTTATTTGAGTAATAATCAGATTTTGCTGTTATTAAATAAACTGAGAAATATGAATAAAGATAATGATATCAATATAGTTTTGGATGTTATTAATGATGATTCTATTAATTTATATAATGATATTTTAAATTATATTTATTATAATAATGGCTCCTGGAAAAAACTTAAAGGTATTTTCAGTATTTATGGTAATCAGTTTGTAAAAGATATTATTAAAATTTGGGTGAACGATGATTTAGAAAATGATATTATATTAGATAAAATAAAAGAGGCAGCATTTTTCTTAGATAAAAAGATAATTAATATAAATAAACTTAAGGGTTTAAAAAGGTATATTGATTCAGGCTGTTTAAACCAAAATGAAGTTAAAAATGCCAAAAACTTTATTTTAGATTTAAATGAAGATAATATCACTAGAATTTTAGAAGATAATTTTGAGAAATTCAAGAATCAATTAAAAAAGAATAATGAATTTGAAGTTTGTTATGATGAGATTGAAAAAAAGATTGATGTTATTACTGCTTCATTAAATGAGCAAATGTCTCTTTTTTGAGAGGGTTGTAGGTGATATAAATGAATGAAGAAATAATTGTAGGTAAATATACTTTAGAGTCGTTAACCATGGGTATGTATTCTAATGCTATGGTTATTTATAGAGAATATATACAAAATAGTGTTGATGCTATAAATCAAGCTATTAATAATGGTTTAATTAATAAGGATGAAGGTAAGATTGAAATCATTGTAGACAAAGATAATGCTAGAATAACAATTAAAGATAATGGTATTGCAATCCCTCAAGGGCAAGTTTTAAAGACATTATTAGATATTGGCAATTCTAATAAAGATATAGAAAGTTCTAATGGGTTCCGAGGTATTGGTAGATTAGCTGGTTTGAGTTACTGTCAGAACTTAAAATTCGTTACTTCTTATGAGGGTGAGACAGATAAGTCAATTGTTAAATTTGATTCAGCTAAACTGAATGAATATATGAAACCAGGAAAATATAATGATTATGACTTGATTTCAGTTATAAAGGATATTACAGATTATAAATTTGTTGATGATAAAGAAGACACACACTTTTTTAAAGTAATTCTTGAAGATGTAGAAAATTATGATCAAATTTTAGATTTTCAAGAAGTTAAAAATTACTTATCTCAAATAGCCCCGGTTTCTTATGATTCTGGTAAATTTAGTTTTGCAAATGAAATAAAAGATAAGTTTGAAGACAATGGAATTATAATACCTGAATATAAGATTTTAATATCCAATAAAGAAAAAAAAGAATTAATAAATAAAAGCTTTTGTGATTCATTTTCATCGAATAGGTCTAAAAAGGTAAATGATTCAATTAAAGATATAGGATATAAATTTATTGAAGATGAAAATGGGGTAATTATTGCAGGGTTATGGTATGCAAAATCAAATTATTATGGGACAATTTCTAATAACAATATTAAAGGTATACGCTTAAGGAAAGGGAATTTTCAAATAGGCGATAGATTTGTATTAACTTCAATGTTTAAAGAAGATAGATTTAGTGGTTGGTTTCAAGGGGAAGTCCATGTGGTAGATGACAGGTTTATTCCTAATTCAAGAAGAGATAATTTTGAAAAAAGCAAACTCTATTATTATTTGATTGATCAACTTTCTAAAGTGGGTAATAGTCTATCAAAAGAAATTAGAAAGATTTCTCAAGAGAGAAATAAAATAAAAAAAGATAAAGAATTATTTAATGACTTAGATATTCTAACAGGAGAAAAAACTTTAGATATTGATTATAAAATTTTGGCTTTGCTTAAGCATATTCCTAAACAAGATAAAAAAGTAATAAATAAGATCCTCAATATTTTAGACTCTGATTCTGATATTAATGATAATCAAACTGAAAAAATAATAAATAAAATTTTATTAAACTATTAATTATTGAAAGCATCATCTATATTCTTATTTATCAGGATTAGGTGGTGCTTAAATTTTATATATTAATTTATAAATCTATATAACCTTATATTCTCATTTCGAAAGCAGGTGAGACAATGGTTCCAATAAACCTAACCAACGCCATAACAGGCCGAAATAATGATCTATATAATAGAATAAAGGCAGAGATTAATGGTGCAGATGAAATAAAATTTTTGGTTTCATTTATTCGTGAATCAGGGGCATTTCTTATTGCCGATGATCTTAAAAAGGCTGCTTTAAAAGGTGCCAGAATTAAAATTTTAACGTCAGATTATTTAAATATAACTGAACCAGCAGCTCTTTATTTACTGAAAGATAAATTAGGCAAGCTGGCTGAAATTAGAATGATTGATCTTGAAGAAATACCGTTTCATCCTAAGGCTTACTTTTTCAGAGATGGTGAAAAGAAAAGACTTTATATAGGCTCATCTAATCTTTCATACTCAGCTTTAAATCACAGTATTGAATGGAATTATAAGCTTGAAGAAGAACAGGATCCTCAGGCATTTGAAGAATTTACTGAGGATTTTAATGATCTCTTTGAAAATAATTCAATTGAATTAACTGATCAATTACTCAGGGAATATGCCAGCGGCTGGAAGAAGCATGAATTAATAAAGATTGTTGAAGACGAAGAGGATGAGTTATTAGGTGATGGAAAAGATGAAATTAAACCAAGAGGCGCCCAGCATGAAGCCCTTTATGAATTAGAGCTGGCAAGGGAAGAAGGTGTTGAAAAAGGCCTGGTTGCAGCAGCAACCGGGGTTGGGAAGACCTATCTGGCAGCTTTTGATTCACTTCAGTATGATAAAGCTTTATTTGTCGCTCATCGTGAAGAAATTTTGCGCCAGGCCAGAGATTCCTATCAGACAATAGAGCCTGACCGAAATTATACTTTTTTTAATGGTCAGGAGAAAGATGCTTCTGGTGATGTCGTATTCGCCAGTGTTCAGACACTTAGAAAAGAGAAATATTTAAATAAATATTTTGAGCCAGATACCTTTGATTACATAGTAGTTGATGAATTTCATCATGCTGCGGCCGATAGCTACTTGAATGTTCTGGATTATTTTGAGCCAGAATTTTTACTCGGACTTACTGCTACACCATATCGGATGGATAACCAGGATGTTTTTGCCCTCTGCAATGATAATTTAATTTATGAAATAGATCTTAAAAGCGCAATTAATCGTGACTTACTGGTACCATTTAAATATTATGGAATATATGACCCAGAAGTTGATTATGAGGATATTAGTACCAGCCAGGGTAAATATGTTGTCAAAGAGCTTGAAGAAAAATTATCGACTCATCGGAGAGGTGATCTGGTATATAAGAATTACAGGCGACTGGGTGGCGAAAGTACTCTTGGATTTTGTGCTTCTATAGCTCATGCCAGATATATGGCTAATTATTTTAACAGACAGAAAGGAGTTAAAGCTGCAACTGTCCATAGTTCGCCGAAAAAAGGTGAATTTTTTATGGATAGAGAAGAAGCAGTTATATCCTTAAAGAATGGGGATATAGATATTATCTTTGCAGTTGATATTTTTAATGAGGGCGTTGATATACCGGTGCTTGATACTGTTTTATTTCTCAGGCCTACAGAATCTTATGTTGTCTTTTTACAGCAGCTAGGCCGGGGATTAAGAAAATATCAGGGCAAGGATCATTTGAAAGTGATTGATTTTATAGGTAATTATAAGCGGGCTCATTATTTGCCTTATTTACTGGCAGGAGTTAATCCACTGGATAGGGATTATAAAAAAGGGGAGAGACTTGATAACCTTGAATATCCTGAAAACTGTGAGATTAATATTGATTTTGAAGCTATTGATTTATTTGAAGAGATGAAAAAGAACGATCCTCTGGAAAAGAGAATGGCTGATGAATATTATCGTTTAAAAGAAAGTCTTGGCCGGAGGCCACTCCGTTATGACATATACACCGGCTCAGATCTAGATACTAAAGATTTTATCAGGAGAAAATATAATGATGTTAAAGGTTATCTGCGGTTTTTAAATGATCTAGATGAATTAAATTCTGAAGAAGAAAATTGGCTAGGAACAATTGCAGAAGAATTTTTGATTGAACTGGAGAAGACAAGCATGACAAAATCATATAAAATGCCAGTTCTGCTGGCACTTGTTCAAAAAGATAAACTACAACAGTCTGTTAGTCTTAAAAAGGTCGGCGAAAGTTTTATGGATTTCTATAAGAATAATAAGCAGCATCAGAAGGATTTAAATAATAAACGCCATAAAAACTGGCAAAATTGGGATCTTGAAAAATTCATTAAAGAAGCAGTCAGGAATCCAGTTAAATTTTTAAGTAAAAGGGAATTCTTTATTCATGACGAAATAAATAAAGAGTTTAGATTACATGATGATCTGGCACCATATTTAACAGACTGTCTTAAAGAGCATTTACTTGATATAATAAAATATAGGAAGACCAGATATTTTAAGAGACGTTTTAAATAAATGATTAAAGAAAGGATGACGCAGGTATATGATCAAATACAACAAACTTATCCGGGATAAAATCCCTGAAATAATCGAAACCGACGGCAAAGATTACAAAGTCAAAAAACTTGAGGATGAAGAATACCTTAAATCCCTTAATGCCAAGCTCCAGGAGGAGTTAGACGAATATCAGGAATCAGGTGAGGTCGAAGAACTGGCCGATCTTCTGGAGATAATCTATGCAATTTTAGATTATAAGGATATCTCTAGAGAAAAGCTAGAGCAGATTCGCCAGGAAAAAGCTGAAGCCAGAGGCGGCTTTGCTAAAAAGCTATTTTTAATCGGGGTTGAAGCTAAAGAATAATAAATAGTTTTAAAGTTGAGTTATATCAAACAAGGGGGTTATAAAATGATTAAAGTTGTGGCAAAATTTATTGTACAGGAAGATAAAATTCAGGTATTTAAAGACAGGGTAGTGGACTTAATAGAAAAAACCAGGCAGGAAGAGGGCAATATTTTTTATGAGTTATATCAGGATGCAAATAATCCTCAGATCTTAACATTTATTGAAGAATGGGAGAGCCAGGAGGCTTTAAAGGAACATATGGGGACTGATCATTTCCAGGAGACAGTACCTGAACTGGAAGATTTATTAATCGAGGAAATGGACGAGGTAGAAATCAATATTTATAAGCTGTTTAAATAGAGTAATTGTTTTATTTAAGTAACTATAATTATTTATTTTAAAAACATATTAAAATTATGGGAATACAGAGAGGAGGCTGTCATGAAAATTATCGGGGAAAAGGTAATAATCAGGCCGACTGAGGATAAAGATCTGGAAAATATCCAGGGTTTATGGAATAACGGTGATGTTATGGAATCAGTTGGCTATCCTGATGGGCTTGGCCAGACTTATGCCCAGATGGGAATCTGGTTTAAAAATTTAAAAAAGACTGACCTGGCCAATCATTATGTCGTTTTAGACAAAGATAATAATTTTTGTGGCGAGCTATTATACAGGAAGGACCCAGAAGATAAACGGGCCGGGCTAGATATTAAGTTTTTGCCTGAGGCCCAGGGCAGAGGTCTGGCTACTGAGGCTCTACAATTATTTATTGAGTATATTTTTAATATAATAGAGGATGTTGAGGCTGTCTGGGCTGAACCTGCAGAGCAGAATACAGCTGCCAGGGATTTATATACCAGGGCAGGTCTCCAGGAAAAGGAAAGACCTGCTGATTTGATAAATGAAGATCCTTATTGGGAATTAACAAAAGCTGACTGGCAGGAAATTGATTATTCAAGTAAATTAGTTAGATTCAGGAGCAATATTTTAATGAAGACAATTGATTATAAAGATGTCTATACAGAAGGTGGCAGGAAGGTGCTTGAAGTTGGCATCCTGCCAGGTAAGTACTGTAATTTTGACTGTGTATTCTGTCCCTTTAGCAGGACTGATAATAAAGTTGATCAGCAGCAGTCTTTTGAGGGTTTGGATTCTGCTATAGAAGAGTTTGGAGAGCTGCTGGAAGAAAATAAGCTGGATCTAGTTTATTTGAGTTCCACAGGTGAATCTATCTTAAATCAAGCTGCTGGTCCTATTATTGATATGATTAAGGCTAAAGGAATTTCAGTCCGCCTCTTATCTAATGGCTATCTACTAGGTGTGGATAAATATCTGAAAATAGCCAGCAAATGCGATGAGGTTATCGGTGAAATTGCAGCTGTAACTGAAGCTGATTTCCAGAAACTGCAGCGCCCTATGACTGGCTATAACCTTGAAGAATATATATTTAATATGGTTAAATTTAATCAGCAATATGATGGGGTCTTTATCCTGGATATTGCAATGCTTAAAGGGTACAATGATGATGAGGTTTCTATTCAGAGATTGAAGGGTCTTATAGAAAAGATAGCACCAGATAGGATAGTAGTAAATAATGTAAGCGATCCTGAGCTTAAGAAACAGTTTGGAGTAAGTACTGAGAGGTTAAACCAGATTAGAGAGGTTTTAGCTAATATCTAACTGGATATGTCTTCTGGTGGTCTTTGTTCACTTAGCTCATTTTGTATGGTATAATTATGGTATGTATATAAAGATTTTGACGGCTTAGATTGTTGTTATATTAACTTATCTAAGCTTTTAATTTTTCAGAAAAGTGGGGATATTATGACAGAGAAGCAAGAAAAAAATGAAAAGAAAAAGCAGAAAGATAAAACTAAGAAAAATGCTGACAGAACTAATACTGCCAGCTTTCCTATAGTTGGCATCGGAGCTTCAGCCGGGGGACTTGAAGCTTTCAAAGAGTTTTTTTCTGGTATGCCTGATGACTCTGAAATAGGCATGGCCTTTGTTTTGGTACAGCATCTGGCCCCTGACCACGAAAGTTCTCTTACTGAGATTATCCGTAATTTCACCAGTATGCGGGTTTTAGAGGTCAAGGATGGGATGAAAGTTGAAGCTAACTCTATTTATATTATTCCACCTAACTATGAAATGACCTTTCGCGATGGTGCCCTTCATTTGAGGGAACCTGATGAGCCCAGGGGCCATCGTATGCCAATCGATGTTTTCTTCCGTTCTCTGGCCAGCGGGCAGTCCGAGCAGGCTGTCTGTGTTATCCTTTCAGGAACCGGGAGCGACGGAACTCTCGGACTTAGGGCCATTAAAGGCGAGGGCGGGATGGCCATGGTTCAGGAACCAGATACCGCCAGGTATGAAGGAATGCCAGGCAGTGCTATTGCCACTGGCTTAGTTGATTATGAACTGCCACCGGCAGAAATGCCTGAAAAGCTTATTGCCTATATAACTCATGCTTTTGGCGATCTCCGGCGGTCTACACAGAGTCAAGAGGGAGAAGAAAAATTATTAAAAAAGACTTTTATTGCCCTCCGTAACCAGACCGGCCATGATTTTTCTCAGTATAAACGGAGTACAATTCAGCGACGTATTCAGCATCGGATGTCTGTTCAACAGATTGAGACAATGGATAAGTATGTTAAATATCTCCAGCAGACACCAGAAGAGGTAGAAAGTCTTTTCCGTGATCTACTTATTGGTGTGACCAGCTTCTTTCGGGATTCAGAGGCTTTTAAAGCTCTTGAGGATAAAGTTATTCCAAGTCTTTTAGCTGATAAACGTGAGTCTGGTATACTCCGGCTCTGGGTACCGGCCTGTTCTACTGGCGAGGAGGCCTATTCTATTGCTATTTTGATTGCTGAGTGTCAGGACAGGCATAATCAGAATTTAAAGGTGCAGATCTTTGCAACCGATATTGATAGCAAGGCTATTGTTGTAGCTCGCCGTGGTCTCTTTCCAGCAAGTATTTCTGAAGATGTCTCACAGGAACGGTTATCTAACTTTTTTAAGACTACAGAAGGTGGTAAGACCTATCGCATCCAGAAAAGAATTCGGGAAATGGTGATTTTTTCTGAACAAAATCTAATTGAAGATCCACCTTTCTCCCGACTGGACCTTATCAGCTGCCGTAATCTTTTAATTTATATGCAAAAGGATTTACAGAAAAAAATAATTTCGCTCTTTAGCTATGCCCTGAACCCAGGGGGTTATCTCTTTTTAGGGTCTTCTGAAACATTAGGTGATTCCCATGTTCATTTTTCTACTCTAGACAATAAATTAAAACTCTATCAACTAAAAGAAAATATCCAGAGCAGTCAACAGGAGGGAGAATATGATTTCCTGCCTCCGATGACAGCAACAGATGCAGGCCAACCACCCCTTGTTACACCAGCTAAAGAGGAGAGTGTGGGAAGAACATTAAGAGAGTTAACTGAACAGAAGCTCCTGGAAGATTTCAGCCCGGTTGCAGTCCTTGTTAATAGTTATGGTCAATTGCTTTATATTCACGGTCATACCGGTTTGTATCTTGAACTTTTCCCAGGCTTGAGTGGTGTCAATAATATTCTCAAAATGGCCCGGGACGGCTTACAGTCTGAGTTGACTACAGCTCTCCATAAAGCAGTAAAAGATCAGAAAAAAGTCTTCTGCCCCAATCTGCATATCAATAGTCATAATAATATAACCCAGGCCAATCTAACTGTATGTCCAATAAAAAATGTTCCCAGTTCTAAATATGATGAAGCTTTATATCTGGTTGTCCTGGAAAGGATTTCTTCATCTAAGAATGAATCTCCTATCCTGATTACCGAGCAGTCAGCTAGTGAAGAGGAAGAGAAATATGGCCCAGAAAGCAGAAAGGTTATTGCTGATCTCCGCCGAAAATTACGGGCTAAAGAAGAGTCTCTCCAGAATACCGTTGAGGAACTGCAGACAGCAAATGAAGAACTAAAATCTTCTAATGAAGAGCTGCAATCTGTGAATGAGGAAATGCAATCTACCAATGAAGAACTGGAGACTTCCAAGGAGGAATTGCAATCATTAAACGAAGAATTAAAAACTGTTAATGCTGAGCTGGAAGATAAAGTGGATGAGCTGACCCAGACCAATAATGACATGAATAATATGTTATCAGGTACCGGGATTGGCACTCTCTTTGTTGACCTGGATTTAGAGATCATCAGGTTTACTTCTACTGTTACAGAATTTATTAATTTAATTGATAGTGATATTGGCAGACCTGTAGGCCATATCGCTTCTAATTTGAAAAAATACGACAGTCTATCAGAGGATGCCCAGGAGGTTTTAGACACATTAGTTCCTAAAGAGGTAGAGGTACAGACCAATAACGGAAAATGGTATATGATGCGCATCCAACCTTATAGAACGGCAGAGAATGTAATTAAGGGAGCAGTAATCACCTTTAGAGATATCAGCGAAAGAAAGAAATTAGAGGATGAGCTTGCTGAAGTCTCCAGCTTGCTTTCTGAACAGGCCGATGGAGATAGAGACGAGAAAGCAAAAAAGGAGCCAGGAGAGGTGGAACCAAATGAGAAGTGATGACAACCGCTGGAATGATGGTGCTGAACTCCGTGAAAAGGCTGAATGGATTCTACAAAAAAATGGTGCTGGCAAATCAAAAGAGCTGGAGTCTATGTCATCAGGGGAAATATTTCAGCTCCTCCATGAACTGCATGTACATCAAATAGAGCTAGAGCTTCAGAATGAGGAACTGCGCCAGACTCAGTCAGAGCTGGAGACTGCCCGGGCCCGGTATTATGATTTATATGACCTGGCTCCAGTAGGATATTGTACTCTTTCCCGACAAAATCTTATCCTTAGGGCCAATCTGGCTGCTGCTAAATTATTGGGCAAAACCCGTGATGAGCTTATTAATAAGCCTATTTCCAGGTTTATACTCCCTGAAGATCAGGATAAATATTATTTTTTCCGGAAACAACTTTTTGAAACCGAACAGCCCCAGGAGAGTGAACTCAGGATGGTCGGTTCTGATGACAACCAGTTCTGGGCCTGGTTGTATGCCACTATTTCTCGTAATGATGAAGGTGATCATATCTGCCGGATTGTGCTGGTTGATATTACTGACCGAAAACAGGCTGAAAGAGATTTAAAACAGCGGGAAAAAAGACAGAGACTGGCTGTAGAAATAGCTTCTGATTTTCTGAATAACCCTATTAACCAGATGGATAGAACGATTGATAATGGTCTGGCGAAAATCGGCAAAAATTTGGAGGCAGATAGAAGTTATATATATGAGACAACAGGCGAGAATCAAATTATGGAGTGTAAATATACCTGGTATGCCAGCAACTTAAGAGATCGGCCTGATAATAACATGAATAAACCTGTTGAAATTTCAACCTGGGTCTATGGACAGATTCTCGATCATAAACCTGTTTCAATTACAGACATCAATGACCTGCCTGAAAAAGCTGTAAGTGACAGAAAAAAATTCAAAAGCCAATCTTTTCGCTCAATTCTCTGGGCACCAATGATCGTTGAAAGCTATGTCATAGGATTTTTAGGAATTGATTCTGTTCAGGCTAAAAAAGAATGGACTGATAACGATATTATGACCATGCAGCTAGCTGCAAGCATTGTTGCCAGTGCAATTAAAAGGGTCAAGACAGAAAAAGAGCTTATCCATCAAACATTCCATGATCAATTAACAGGTCTTTATAATCGCACATTTTTTGAGGAAGAAAGCAAACGCTTAAATGTAGAAAGACAGCTGCCAATAGGTCTAATAATTGCTGATGTGAACGGCCTGAAACTGATTAACGATACCTTTGGCCATGAAAAAGGTGATGAACTCCTTAAAAAAGTGGCAGAGATTTTTCAAAATACCTGCCGGGAAGAAGATATTATTACCCGCTGGGGCGGCGATGAATTTCTAATCCTTCTGCCCCAGACTGGAGAGAAGGAAGCACGAGAAATCTGTGATAGGATACGAAAAAATTGTTCTAAGGCTAATGATCTTGAAATACCTATCTCTATTGCCTTAGGTCATTCAATAAAAGAAGATCTTGATGATGATATTTACTCTTCTATTGATGAAGCCGATGAAGTTATGTATAAAAATAAGTTGGTGGAAAGCCGGAGTGTCAAGGGTAATGTCTTAAAGGCATTACTTAATACCCTGAGGTCTAAATGCCATGAAACCGAAGAACATGCCTGGCGTCTACAAAAGATGTCTCGAAAGATGGGTGAAAAAATGGATCTTCCATCCACTGAACTGGACAGATTATTTCTTCTGGTTACAATGCATGATATAGGAAAGGCCAGTATTTCAGAGGAGATCCTGGTTAAAACCGGTGAGTTAAATAAAGAAGAATTAGAGATCATGAAAAAACATCCAGAACGCGGATACCATATTGCCTCAGCAACAGATGAATTTTCCCATGTTGCAAATGAAATTCTCCACCATCATGAATGGTGGGATGGCACCGGTTATCCTGATAGACTTAAAGGAGAAAAAATCCCTCTTTTATCCCGGATAACAGCAATTGTCGATGCCTATGACGCCATGACTAATAGTCGACCCTATAATAAAGGTCAGCTTAAAACTCACCAGGAAGCTATTGCCGAAATAAAAGAATATGCAGGCAGCCAATTTGACCCGGAACTGGTAGAACTGTTTTTGGAGTTATATGAAGATGAGAATGGTATCGATTAAATTAGGATGGCAGCAGAATAATGATTGATAAGGAGCATTAATTATGGACAATAGCAACTGGTACTCAAATTTAAATAAACCAGGCTGGTCGCCACCTTCCTGGGTTTTTGGGCCTGTCTGGTCAGTATTGTATATCTTCATAGCGATCTCTTTCGGCAATGTCTTTATCCAGTTTGCCCGGGGCGTTTTAACCTGGCAGGTCGCCCTGCCCTTTGCCCTCAATCTAATCTTTAATTTTGCCTTTACACCACTGCAATTTAAGCTGAGAAACAATCTTTTAGCATCAGTCGATATTATATTAATCCTTATAACATTAATCTGGGCAATAGTTGCTATCAGACCCTATATTTCATGGGTCGCCTATATCAATATTCCATATCTCTTATGGGTCTCATTTGCAACAGCCCTCCAGCTAACAATCACCTGGTTGAACAGGTAAAACAATTACAACAGTCAAAACCTAAAAATTAACTTATTATTAAAAAACAATTAGTATTAATATCATCGAAAAGGAGTGGTAATAATGGCTAACAAAGAAGCGCAGGAACATGAAATTAAGGGGAATAAGTTGATCTGCCCGATCTGTTCTCATGAAGAATTCTGGACCAGAGAAACTCTAATGAATACACCTGGGGCAACCTTTCTTGGTTTTGATTTTGCCAATAAACAGGCCAAAAACTATATTTGTGATAACTGTAGCTACATAATGTGGTTTTACGAGTAATAGGAGGCTAAAATGACAAAACTGTATATAACCAGACATGGTGAAACAGAATGGAACCTAAATAATAAAATGCAGGGCTGGAAAGAATCTAAACTTACTTCAAAGGGTAAAAAACAGGCAGAATGGCTGGGAGACAGATTAGAAGATATCAACTTCGAAGCCATTTATTCAAGCCCTCTCGGGAGAGCATTAAATACAGCCGAGATAATTACCGATAATAGAGAAACAGAAATAATAATTGATCAAAACCTAAAAGAAATGAATTTTGGTGATTGGGAAGGCAAAACATCATCTGAAATTAAATCTAAAGACTTCGACCAGTATAAGAAGTTCTGGGAGAAGCCCCACCTATTTAATGGAGAAACTGGCGAAAAATTTGATGATGTTAGAAATAGAGTTATACCAGTAATAGACAAAATCATTTCAAATCACACCAATAATATTTTAATTGTTACCCATACAGTTATAATAAAAACTATAATGGCATACTTTGAACAAAGAGCCCCCTCAGAACTCTGGGATCCTCCTTTTATTCATCAGACCTGCTTAAATGTAATTGAAGTAACTGATGACCAGATAGATATAATTTTACATGGAGATACCTCTCACTATCAAGAATAGTTAAAAAGGGGAATTATATTTATGTATAAAAATATCTTAGAGATTTTAACCTGCCCGAGATGTCAGGAAAAGTTACAAATTGAAGCAGAAAAAGAGAGCAACGGTGAAGTGATTGAAGGATTATTAACCTGTACAAACTATCATCAATGGCAGGTAGAAGATGGCATTATTATCTTTCAAGCACAGGAGCAGAAAGAAGTTAATAATTGGAATGAACTATATAAAGACATAAGTTATCAAGAATTAGATACTAAAATAAAAGATTCAACCCCTCAGGTAGAATTAACAGCTCAAAAAGAAGGCATCAGAGAAATCATTAATATTGTTAAAAAGAAAGACTCAACTAAAATACTTGATATTGCAACAGGCAGAGGTATGTTATTGACAGAATTAGTTCAGGAATTTGGCAGTAAGATTAGCCTGGTAGCAGTTGATCTCAGCGCTAGAGTTTTGAAATATGATAGGCTTAAATGCAAAGAACTCAATCCTAAAGCAAGAATAAATTTTATTGCCTGTGATGCAACAGAGTTGCCTATTTTAAAAGATAGCCTTGATTTATCAGTCTCATTTTTTGGTATCCAGAATATGGGCAGTTTAATCCCTGAAGGAATTAAAGAAGGAGTTAGAGTGAGCAAAAAAGGCTTAATCAATACAGGCTATATTATTAAAGATGACAATCCTGAAATTCCGTCAATCAATAAAAAACTAAAGAAGGCCGGCTATGATATTAGACTGGACCAATTTACTGAATCATATTTTCGCCAATCACATAAACTCACCGATGATTACAAGATCAATGTTAAAAAGATATTTGAAGGTATCGGTGGCAATAACAAAAATGATCTAATTCCAATTAAAGATATGTGGTTTGCCCTGGCAATCAGCGAAACCATATTAGATTACTAAAAAAACCACTTTAAAACCCTCCACAATCAAAATATTTGCAAAGGGTTTAGTTAATTCAAAGTAAAAATTTATATTTTCTTTTGCCATGTATAATTCTTCTGATTTCGATAAGATTATTGGTTTCAAAAACAACATAAAATATAATATAATTATCTATTATTAACATACGGTAATTCTTTTTCTTTAAACTTTCATCTTCAGGGACTTTACCTTTATAAGGGAAAAGTATTAGTTGAGATATTTCATTATCAAATTGGTCTATTAACTTTTCTGCATAATCAGGTGAATCTGTTTGAAGATAAGAAACTATCTCATTTAAATCTTTTTGAGCTAACGGTAAATATCTTATATTATATTTTTTATTACTCATTTAATTTTTCTTTCATCTGCTGCATAAGTTCATCATGGGAAATGGTTTCGGCATTATTCTGGCTTTCTATTTCAGCCTCTCCTAATTTTTTATAAAGCTCAAGCAAAGCCTGTTGTTTTTCATATTGTGCAATGCTCATTACGACCATATCACCTCTACCATTTTTGGTTAAAAATACAGGTTCACCTTCTTTATGGCATACATCTGAAATCTCTGTGAAGCTATTTCTTAAATCAGAAACAGGTCTAATGGTTGGCATTTATATCACCTCTTATCAATTTTATATCTTAATTATATCATAATATTGATAATATATTAAGTAAAATTACTTTAAACTTTTTACTTAAAAAATATTTTCGGCTAGATCAACTGTAATCATATCTTATATTGACAATATACGATTAAACCTGCTATAATCAATATAAGAGGTGATCACAATGCATGATAAAGAAAAAATCAAAGAAGCTTTAAAAGAAAGATATGGTGGCATTGCCAGAGAAGACAGGAACAAAGAGGATAATAATGATCAGTCAGCAGATTGTTGTTCAGGTGGTGGTGGAGGCTGCTGTGATGGTTCTGCAGTTGAAACCAATATAGAAACTAAGATAGGCTATTCTGAGGAAGATTTAAATCAGGATACAGCTGATGCCAGCTTCGGTTTAGGCTGTGGCAATCCTAAAGCAATTGCCTCGCTCAAACCAGGTGAGACTGTCCTTGATCTCGGCTGTGGAGCAGGCTTTGATCTATTGCTTGCTTCCAGAGAAGTTGGCGAATCTGGTTATCTAATCGGAGTCGATATGACACCGGAGATGATTGAGAAAGCTAAGGCCAACGCTGCCAAAAATAATTTAACCAATATTGATTTCTATCTGGCAGATATCGAAGATCTACCCCTGGAGGATAATACAGTCGATGTTATAATCTCTAACTGTGTCATTAACCTAACGCCTGATAAAGAGGCCGTTTATAGAGAGGCCCTGAGGGTTTTAAAACCAGGTGGCAGAATTGCAATCGCAGATGTTCTCAAGGCTAAAGAAATGCCTGAGAAATTAATGGCCGATATTAAAAATTATATAGAATGTATAGCCGGTGCGATAACTAAAGCCGAGCTAAAAAGAATACTAACTGAGCTTAATTATTCCGACATTGAAATCAAAACAAAAGCAAATAGTGATGAGATCGTTGATAGCTGGTCTGATGAATATAATCTTTCAGATTATATTTTCTCAAGCTATATAACAGCTCGCAAGCCTGGTGAGACCAGTAAGCCCAACAAACCGAAGCCAGAAGTTTCTCCAGAGGAGTATGCAAAGCTTGCTAATGCTTTAGGTAACTCTCACAGGATTGAGATTCTGAAAATCCTTGCTGCCCAGCCAGCAGATGACAGGTGTATGGTCGGTAATTTAGTTGATAAACTCCCGATCTCTCAATCCACAGTATCCCAGCATCTTAAAATCTTAAAAGAAGCCGGCTGGATTATCGGTCAGACAGATGGCCCTAAAGTCTGCTACTGCTTAAATGATAATACCGCCAACCAATTTAAGCAACTAACTGACAGCCTTTTGAGTTAAGTTCATATCTCTAACCCTATTTTTAAAAAGATGAAAACATCCTTTTAATATGCTAAAATATAAATAAGAAAAGTAAATCATTTATCATAAACTTTTCTCAGGAGGGATAGCCATGGAATTAAGAGATTATGTTAAAAACAAAATAATTAAAATTTTAAAAGAGCATAATATAACTAGAGCAAGCATTTATGGTTCCTATGCCAGAGGAGAAGCTAATGAAAATAGCGATATAGATATTGTAGTTGAATTAAATCGCCGAAGTCTTTTTGAGTTAGTGGGCTTGAAACAGGATATTGAAGATGCAACTGGCCTAAAGGTAGACATTACAACATACCATGGACTTGATAACTCTCCAAGAGAAGGTATTAAAGACAAGATAAAAAAAGATGAGGTTAAAATAATATGATTGATGGAAGAATAGAGATTACCTTTTAGATATTAAGACTTCTATTGAGTTGATTAATAAATATATTTCAGGCATTAATAAAGAAGAGTTTTTGAGCAATCAAGAAAAACAGGATGCAGTTGTAAATAGATTGCAGGTTATTGGAGAAGCAGTGAAAAACATTGATGAAGTTGTTAAGAAAAAGTATACTGGTATTCCCTGGCGGCAGATGGCTGGCATGAGAGATGTATTAATTCATAGATATCATGGAATAGATATAGAGCTTGTCTGGGATACGGTTAATGATGAATTGGTTTTAATTTTAGAAGAAATCAATAAAATGTTAGAAAATATGAATGAATGAAATATCTCCAGGGATTAATAAAACCCTGGGCTTTTTCTTATTTTGAGATTAAAATTATAATAAATTTAACAAATCAAATGAAACAGGTGATGAAGTTGGAAAATCAGTCAGATTCACAGAATAAATATAATAAAAAATTAGGTATAATCTATGGCGTCATGGCCTTTACAGCCTGGGGCTTTTTGCCGGTATACTGGGATTTATTAAATCAGATACCTGCCCTTGAAATCCTGGCCCATCGGATAGTCTGGTCCTTTATTTTTGTAACAGCCCTCCTTATAGTTAAGGGCAAATTCAATACCCTGAAGGAAATCCTGGCCAGCAGGCAGAAATCTCTGCTTGTCTTTGCCGGAGCAGTCCTGATCAGTATCAACTGGTATACATATATCTGGGCAGTAAATTCTAATTTTGTCCTCCAGACAAGTATGGGTTATTATATCAACCCCCTGGTTGTCTCACTTTTGAGCATGGTTGTTCTTAAGGAGAAGTTTAATAAAGGCAAGATAACAGCACTTATCCTGGCCACCATCGGTGTCCTGATCCAGACAGTTCAATACGGAAGTGTTCCCTGGGTGGCCTTAATCCTGGCAGTTAGTTTTGCACTCTATGGCCTGGTCAAAAAGATAGTCAATATCGATACTATTACAGCCCTGGCCCTGGAAACCTTAATGATTACCCCAATAGCATTATTCTATATTGGCCGGATTGAACTTGGCGGCACAGGCAGCCTGACAGTAATTCCTTTCTCAGTTCTCGTCATCTTATTACTTTCAGGTATAGTTACTGCCACACCATTGCTCTGGTTTGCCAGAGGAACCCAGCTAGTTGAGTTTTCAACGATCGGGTTCTTACAGTATATTGCCCCAACAATCAGCTTTTTCCTAGGAGTATTCTTCTTTAGAGAAGACTTCTCAATAACCCACCTGATCAGTTTCGGCTTTATCTGGACCGCCCTGATTGTTTATACGCTGGCAATTACCAGAGGCACCAAAAAGGAGCAGGGTCAGGTCCGAACCAGCAAATCTGAAACCAGAGTATAAAAGATTGAGAATAATCTTAAAATGTAAAATCTTTTATAGAATTAAAACGACCTTAGGAGGTATAATTAAGTAATGAAGAATATATTTCAGCAGATAGCAGCCAGAGAAGATGAAATGATCAAAGAACTGGAGCAGCTAGTCAATATCGATAGTGGTTCATATACTAAAGCAGGGATCGACAAAATCATCTCAAAATACGATGATATCTATACCGGTCTCGGCTTTGAAACAGAAATCAAAGAAAATGATGAAAATGGCAATAACCTGATTGCCAGAAGAACTGGAGAGCTTGATGGCAGCTGGCTATTTTTAGGCCATGTCGATACAGTCTTCCCTGAAGGAACAGCAGAAAAACGGCCATTTAAACTCGATAGAGAAGCCGACAGAGCCTATGGCCCAGGTGTCTGCGATATGAAATCTGGAGTCGTTATCCTAAAGAATGTATTAGAAACCCTGATAACCTCAGGTACTGAACTCCCTGACCTGGTTGTTCTCTTAAATGGAGATGAAGAGATCGGTTCTCCAACCTCCAGAGAACTTATAGAAGATGCTGCCAGAGAGGTTACAGCCTGTTTTGTATTAGAACCAGGCCGCCAGGGTGGCGAGCTGGTTATCGCCAGAAAAGGTGTCGGTATCTATGAACTTATAGTTAGTGGCCAGGCAGCCCATGCCGGTTCCAACCATCAGGATGGGGTCAGTGCAATCGAGGAACTAACCTATAAGATCCAGGATGTCCATAAACTGACCGATTATGAACAGGGTATAACCCTTAATGTTGGCGTAATTGCAGGCGGAGAACGCCCTAATATCGTAGCTGATAATGCCCGGGCAGAAATAGACTTAAGAATCGTGAAAGCTGAACAGGCCGAAGAAATAGAAAAGCAGCTTAAAGCAATAGCAGCTAAAGAATATCTGCCAGGTGCCAAAACTATCCTGAAAGGCGGACTCAACCGGCCTCCAATGGAGCCGAGCCAGCAGTCAGAGCAGTTCTTTAACATCTTTGCAGAAGCCGGTAAAAGCCTGGGACTTGAACTGGAAGAAAAGTTAACCGGTGGAGCCTCAGACGGCAACTTTGTCAGCGGTTTAGGAGTACCAACCCTTGATGCCTTAGGAGCAGTTGGTGGCGGTAATCATAGCGATCAGGAATATATTGAGCTCTCAACATTAGTCGAACGGGCTCAGATCCTGGCAGGCGGCCTGACAGAACTGGCCAGCAAATTAGACTGATCTTAAAGTTTTTAAGTTGGCAATCTACTCAAATTAGTCGATTCCAGGAGGTTTTAATATGCCTTCAACACTTACAGATATATTGCCTTTAACATTAATTAACCCTGGTATTATCCTGATAATTACCGGGTTTATATCTATCTTTTTAAAAAATAATAAGCAGCGCCTGATAATTTCTCTTACTGGTCTGGCGACTGCTCTATTTATTCTCCTGGGATTACCTGAAGGTGAGCGACTATTAACATTTGTCTTTCTTGATTTTGAGATAATATTGCTTGAGGTAGATGCAATCTCCAGAAATATTGCCCTTGTCTTTGTCGCCTTCGGCACCAGTGCCTTTATTTTCTCATATAATTTTTCGACTAGAAAAGAATTTCCCCTGGTTAATTTCTATCTCGGCTTTTCCTTTATAATTTTATTTGTCGGCGATTTTATCAGCTTCTTTATTGCCTGGGAACTCATAACTCTTTCTGCATTCTTTCTAATATATGATATTTATGACGGTGTCAGACAGCATACAGCCCAGTATTATATTTTGATGCATGTCTTTGGTGGCCTGATGCTTCTCTGGGGAATAATCCTCCATGTAACAGAATCAGGCTCTGTGATCCTTGCAGTCCCGGAAAGAGGCATGATTTTCTTCCTGTTATCAATCGGAATCAAACTGGCCTTTGTTGGCGTCCATACCTGGCTGCCCAGGACCTATGCCAATATTCCCTTCCATGTCAGCGTTATTCTATCTGCCTACACCTCAAAAATAGGTGTTTATGGCCTCTACAGATTAATAGAGATAGATAACATCCTGCTTGCCTATTTCGGGGTCTTTAATGCCATTTTAGGAGTTGCCCTGGCCATAACCCATTCTGATATAAGAAAGATCCTGTCATATTCAATTGTCAGCCAGATAGGTTATATGATTGTTGGAATCGGCATCGGCAATGAATTAGGCATAGTTGGTGGTGGCTTTCATATCGTTAATCATATTCTATATAAAGGGCTCCATTTTATAATGGCTGGAACGATTATTTATTCCATCGGCCATGATAACCTTGAACATCTAGGCGGCCTCTGGAAAAAGTTGCCCTTAACCTTTATTACCGGTCTGATTGCCTCATTATCTATTGCCGGATTTCCATTTTTTAATGGCTATCTCAGTAAAACAATGATCAAACATAGCACCGACAATCAGATATTATATTACGGCATGATTATAGCAGGAATTGGCACAGCCTTAACATTTATTAAGGTTATCTATTTCGGCTTCATAAGAGAAGGGGACAACCCTGAAATAAAGAAACAGCCATTATTTTCAATGAGATTCTCAATGGTCTTCTTAACCATTATTATGATGGCTACCGCTATACTGCCGGATCAGATGGAATCCCTCTATAATATCTCAACTGGCATTAACTATTTCTCAGGCTATGAAATCTGGAGTGCCCTTCAGCCTAATTTAATTGCCCTGGCATTATTTCCAGTCGTAAAAAGAGCCATTTCACCCCATCCAGAAAAGCCAATCGAACCAGATTTTTATTGCAATGCCTGTAACTACTTTATCGAATTTGACGACAATGTCTCGAAAATCCATACCGGCGACACAGTCAGATACGTCACCTGGGTTCTATTCACCCTGGTCTTACTCTTACTCAACTTTTACGTAATCAACTTATTCTAAACCAGTTTTTATTAGCCTCAATAATAAAAATAAAGGAGATGTAAACCATGCCAGCCGATCCATTTATATTTTTTAATGGCAACTGTAGAGAGGCAGTCGAATATTATGCAGAGGTTTTTGAAACTGACAGTCCAGAGATTGATACCTTTGAGGAAAACTTAGAAGATATTGAGATAGATTTATCGGAAGCTGACATCAGGAGAGTTATGTATACCAGTCTTGAGATTGAAGGAAGTGTCGTAATGTTCTCAGATGCCATAGAAGACGATCCTGTAACTTTTGGGACAAATATGAGCCTGGTTATTACCTCTGATAGTATTGATAGAATCAGAAAATATTTTCAGCGGCTGGAAGAGGATGGTCAGGTCCTGATGCCACTTAAAGAGACCTTTTGGAGCAAATGTTTCGGTGCAGTAATAGATAAATTCGGTATACTCTGGCAGTTTAATCTTGAAGGACCAGGAATAGATGAAATTATCAAGAAGAGAAAAGAAAATTTTAATATTGATGATAGTCTATCCGAAAAAGAAATAATGGATTTATTGGATGAAGAATAAATTATTGAGCAGGGATGATAATATCCTGAAAGTTAAAGGTCTCGATGCCATTAATGAAACCCCAGTCCTGGATATCAGGCCATTCGCTGAAAACTATGACTGTCCATCCTGATCATTAAGTATCTTCTCCTTTAAATATTTTTGCTGTACTTTCAAATAAGGCTTGAAATCCAGGTATTTTCGAATAGTTAAAGAAAAATAACTGTTCGGTTCAAAGTCTTCTGCTGCATATAATAAATTGTTATGTTTTACAACCTCGTATTTTGCAACAATTGAAAGGTTATTTAATATTACTAGATCAATATTATCATAACCTAGATCAGTTAGTTCTTTTAAGACCTTCAACTTGATTTCTGATTGATTTTTTTCTTCCCTTAGCAAAATAGCAATATCAAGATCACTTAAACGGTTGGCCTTCCCACTTGCATGGGATCCAAACAAATAAGCAGCCTGGATATTCTCTATATCATCTAAATTTACAAAATAATCTTTAACAGCTTTTAGATCATCAATCAACTCGGTCATATTATCACCTCTAATGGCTACAATTACTTTAGTTTATTATAACATAAGTTAATCTTAATTTATATTCCTCTTTTTTAATTCCAGTATTTATGTTATAATATAGCCGTATTAGCAAAAACTAAATAAAGCACAGGGGGAGCTATTATATAGCTGAGAATGAGGTATTGACCTCTAGACCCTTGAAACCTGATCTGGATAATACCAGCGGAGGGATGTGTAGATTAAGTGCTATTATTTTCACTTATAATAGACTTAAAATAATTTGTATTTCAGGCACAGTCCTTCCCGGGCTGTGCTTTTTTATATGCCAAAACATTTATATGAAAGGGGATTAATTATGCAAAAAGTTCTAACAGTTGCTGGCTCTGATTCTGGTGGAGGCGCCGGTATCCAGGCAGATTTAAAAACCATGACAGTCCATAATGTCTATGGCGCCTCAGTTATAACAGCCTTAACAGCCCAGAATACCCTTGGTGTTCAGGACGTTAGTCCAGTAGATTTAGATTTTATTGCCAGCCAGTTTGATTCAGTTTTCCAGGATATTAATTTTGATGCTGCCAAAACAGGAATGCTGGCAACTAAAGAGATCGTTATTTTAACATCAGAAAAATTCAAAGAATATAATCAGGCTAATCTTGTTGTAGATCCAGTAATGGTTGCTACCAGCGGTGACCTGCTCCTTGAGAGCACAGCCGTTGATGCATATAGAGAAAAACTCCTGCCCCTGGCAAAGGTGGTCACCCCAAATTTAAATGAAGCCAGAGTTCTGGCAGGATATGAACCTAATGCAGAAGTTGATCCAGAAGAGCTGGCCAGAAAGATATATGATTTTGGCTCTGAATATGTATTGGTTAAAGGAGGCCACTCTAACATAGAGGCAACTGTCAGTGGCCGGCCCCCCCAGGTCACTGACATCCTTTATGATGGCAAAAACTTCACAGAATTAAGTGGCCAGTATATTAAAACTAATAATACCCATGGTACAGGCTGCACACTTTCAGCCTCAATAGCCAGTAACCTGGCCCTGGGTCTGGAAGTCGGAAAGGCTTTAGAGGCCTCAAAGCAGTATATTACCCGGGCTATTAAAGATGAAATTGAGATTGGTTCAGGTAATAATCCTGTTAACCATCTTGTTAAATGTATCGAGCGAGGTGAAGCTACTTGAAGAAATTGAACTGGGATCTCTATTTAATCACAGAGGAGAAGTTATCAGCTGGTCGCTCAACCCTTGAAGTTGTCAGAGAGGCAGTTGATGGTGGCGTTGATGTAATCCAGTTAAGAGAGAAAAACCTGCCATTAAGAGAAAGGTTTAGACTTGGCCAGGAGATTAAAAAAATAACTGAACAGACAGATATAGATTTCATTGTAAATGATAGGGTCGATCTTGCCCTGGCTCTTGATGCAGATGGAGTTCATCTTGGCCAGTCAGATCTCCCCCTGATTGAAGCCAGAAGAATTCTCGGAGAAGATAAGATCATTGGAATCTCAGGACATACCTTTAAAGAAATAGAATTAGCCGAAAGAGATGGTGCCGATTATCTTGGAGTAGGTGCCGTATTTTCAACTGATTCCAAGCAGGTTGATAGCTCCAAAGATGGAATTGGGCCGGCAGGAATTACAAAAATAAGCGAAAAGAGCAACCTTCCAATCATTGCAATCGGTGGGCTTAATAAAGATAACTGCTGCCAGGTCATTGAATCTGGAGCAGATACTATCTCTGTTATATCAGCAATTACAAAAGCAGCAAATATTTCTGAAGAGACTAAAATCTTTAAAGACAGAATAATCTCAGCCAAAAGAGGTGCTATTAAAAATGGAATTAACTGATCTATTTTCAGATTTAAATAAAACAGGCCAGAATCTATTAAATGAAATCAATGAACAGAAGCCGTTAATATTACAGCTGACCAATGAAGTTACCATGAATGACTCTGCCAGCATAACATTAAACTGGGGTGCTTTGCCAGTAATGTCAAGCGGCAAAGAAGATGCAGCTGAAATGGTCGAGTCAGCAGCTGCCCTCCTGATTAATATTGGTACCCTCAATGATCATAAATTAGAAGTTATGCTCAATGCAGGCAGGAGAGCCAATCAATTAGGAATTCCTGTTATTTTAGATCCAGTTGGTGCCGGGGCCACAGATTATCGGATAAAGTCAGTTAATATACTGCTGGACCAGCTTGATTTTGCAGTCATTAAAGGAAATCAGAGTGAGATAGATATTCTGGCAGGAGTTGATTCAGAGATCAGAGGAGTAGAATCAATGGCTGCAGGCGATAATTATAAAGATTCAGCCAGAAAGCTTGCCGAAAGCCATTCTGCAATCACAGTTGTCACAGGCCCGGAAGATTACATCGCTGATTCAGATAGAGCTATCAGTCTAGCAGGTGGAGATGAAATGCTTGGAGCTGTTGTTGGTACAGGCTGTATGCTTGGCAGCAGCCTGGCAGTTTTTGCAGCTGTCAGTGATCATGAACCTGACTTATTTAAAAGAGTTGTAGCGGCAGTTCATTTATATAATGTCGCCGGGGAAAAAGCAGGCAGAATTAAGTATTCACCGACTGCTTTTAAAACTGAGTTTTTAGATAGCATTTATCATAAAAGCAGTAATCCAGACTCATAAACTGATGATCATATGTGGATAACCTGTGCACAATGTGGATAAATTGTGGACTAATTGTTAATAACTTGTTGAAAACTAACTTTTGTCGGCAGGCAACCCCATACAAGATCTTCCCCATAAGCTAGAATGTTAAATGCCTGCCGGCATTTATTTATATTACTAGCATTTAAGGCCCTATATATGTTATATTATATATAGATATATAATTTACCATTGTATTTAGGAGGCCAAAAATGTTTCAGAACCGATTCTTTAAATTTACAGCAGCTACTATAATGCTCTTAGCAATATTTTTTATTATAAACCAGATACCACAGCTAGTTGATTTTTTTAGCGGTATCTTTCAGTTAGTAATAATACCATTACTACTGGCAACATTTTTCTATTATCTACTTAGACCATCAGTCAGATTTTTGTATAAAAATATTAAGCATAAGAATCTATCGATTCTTTTAACAATTTTAGCACTGCTTGTTCTAATCTCCTTTATAACTTATTTTGCTGGTAATATCATTTATACAGAAGTTCAAAGACTGATTAGATTTTTAAGTGATTATGAAAATATCGCTGTCCGAATCAGTCAGGCAATAAGTGATGTAGAGGAGATAGAATTTTTAGCAGAAATTGATATAGAGGGTAGGTTAGTTCAAATTGCCAGAGATGTTGGTAATAGGGTTACAGGCTTTGATTTTATAGGGATCTTTGATTCCCTGGCCCAGATGTTTATTATAGTCTTTTTAACACCCTTTCTGGTAATTTATTTTCTTAAAGATGATAGACTATTATTCAAGAAGTTTCTCAGATTGATCCCTAAGGAGAAAAGAGATACTGTAAAAGCAATTATAGGTAAAATAGATCGAACCTTCGGTGTTTATATACCCAGTCAGCTCTTAGTTGGAGCTATCTCCGGTATTATTATGTTCATAGGCTATATGATTATCGGGATGCCCAATGCCCTGGGTCTGGCTTTTATACTGGCAGTAGCATCTATCATACCATTTATCGGACCGGCAATTGGTGTTGCCCCGGCTGTTTTTATTGCCTTAACGACCAGCTGGGTAATGTTACTCCAGGTGGCTGTCTTGATGACGATTGTCCAGCAGTTTGAAAACAATGTTGTCAGGCCAATTCTCCAGGGTGGCATGTTAAACACCCATCCTATTGCTGTAATTCTCTGTATTGTCATCGCCTCCCTTTCATTTGGAATCCTGGGAGCTCTGGTAGCAGTTCCTGTCTATGTTTCTATCAGAGAGAGCAGCAAAGTTATCCTCAGCGGAAAAGGTGGTATGTTCTCAGAGATAGGAAATAATTAAAGCTATATTTATTCATATCAGATAAATACTTTATAAGTGATTCAGGCGGCCTCTGGCCGTCTTTTTTTATCTTTTTGATTTAATAATTCATGGAGTTCATGAATTATTTCTGATTATTTTCGACAATATTTTTTAATATTTAAAGGATTTTATGCATATACATAGAATATATATAGTATATTTAATTTAAGTCTTTAAAGCACTAAATTACTTAATGTGAGGGGGGAATTATATAGGAAGATTTACCAAAACAATAAAGACAAATAGGGAGGATAATATGAAAAAATTATTAACAGTATTTATTGTAGTCTTATTGATTATGGCATTTAGTACTGCGACCTTTGCTAGTGAATTTATTGGGATTGCAACAGGTTCAACCGGAGGAACTTTTTATCCAGTAGGTGTTACAATTGCCACAGTTATCGAAGATGCTATTGGAGAAGAGATGAATGTCAGGTTCTCAGCTCACACCTCAGGAGGTAGTGCTGATAATCTCCAAATGCTTGCTTATAATGAAATTGAAATGGCTATTGTTGGTGCAGTTCCGACTTCCCAGGCTTATCTTGGAGTAGAGCAGTATGAAGGAGCAGAAATCAAGAATTTAAGATATGTTACTGCCCTTTATCCAGAAGTTATCCAGTTTGTTTATAGGCTAGATAGCGACATTGAGACTGTCCATGACCTTGTTGGTAAAAGGGTTGCTTTAGGGCCTCCAGGTGGTGGAGGAACATTCTATACTCCTCCAATCTTTGAGGCTGTCGGTGACTTTACTGAAGCAGATTTAAGGGCCGAGTATATGGGTTATTCCGATTCAGCCCAGGCAATGCAGAATAATCTAATCTCAGCAGCATATTTAGGTGCCAGTTACCCAACTGCTGCGGTTTCAGAATTATTTGCTAGCCCTGTCAATGTTGATATCATAGAATTTACCGATGATGAGATCGCTGATCTCCAGGAGCTAGCACCATATTTTACAAAGGTTGTTATTCCTGAGGGGACTTATCCAGGTCAGGATAGAAACCTATCAGTTGTTGGTTTCAAAACAGCAATAGTTGTTACTGAAGATGTCAGCGAGGATATTATATACGCAATGCTTAATGCTTTTTATCTAGAAGAGTTAGAAGAACTTCACGAGAGACAGAGTGCATTAAAGCCAGTTGTTTTAGAAGAAGCTATTGCAGGTCTGAGTGGTGCTCCTCTTCATCCAGGAGCAGTAAGATTTTATGAAGAGCAGGGCTTTGAAATTCCAGAAGAATTACTTCCACCTGAGCTCTAAAATCTTAGATAATCCCGGGGCCTAACGATTTGTTAGGCCTCTTTCTGAATTAATTTGAAGGAGTGAAATTATGGCTGCTAAAAAGAAGAGAAAAGAATATAAACAGAAATTGTCTAGATCTTTATCAGGCAGGTTAAAAACTTTCGTCTGGATTTATGCAATAGGTATTTCAGCAGTTCACCTCTACATGAATAGCTTTGGGTTGATTGGAGTTGTCCAAAAGAACTTAATCCATCTTAGTTTATTAATGTCGCTGGGTTTTCTCTTAACCCCAGCTACTAAAAGATCGCCATTGGATAGGCCTTCTATTATTGATTGGACCTTATTCCTGGCCACTCTTGGCTGTGGTGTTTACTTTTATTTTGGCTATTTAAGATTAACCCAGGCCATGCTTGTCCCAATCAGGTCTGACTTTATTTATGGAATTGTATTTTCATTATTATTAATTGAGGCATCAAGAAGGTTAGTTGGTCTACCATTAACAATTCTGGCAACTCTATTTGTTGTATATATCTATGTTGGGCCTTATATGCCTGGCCAGCTGGCTCATAGAGGTTTTAATCTCCAGAGAATTCTAGTGAGGATGACAATGACTTCTGAAGGGGTCCTGGGTGTTGCCTTAATGGTTTCAGCTTCATATATATTTATGTTTATTTTGTTTGCCAGCTTTTTAAAGGCGACACAGGCTTCAAAGTTTTTCAATGATTTTGCCCAGGCTTTAACTGGAAAAGCCAGAGGTGGCCCAGCCAAAGTTGCAATCTTTGCCAGTGCACTAACTGGAACAATTAATGGTAGTTCCCAGGCCAATGTGGCAACAACCGGCTCATTTACGATTCCATTAATGAAAGAGACTGGCTATACTCCACACTTTGCAGGGGCAGTTGAGGCGATAGCCTCCACTGGCGGAGTTTTAATGCCGCCGATCATGGGAGCTGCTGCTTTTATTATGAGCTCTTTAATTGGAATACCATATTCAACAATAATCGCTGCTGCTTTAACACCATCAATCTTATATTATTTTACCCTTTATAATATGGTTGATTTAAGGGCAGCTAAAATGGGCATCGTCGGTTTAGATAGAGATAAATTGCCTGATCTTAAAGAAGTTATCCTTGGGCGGGGCTATTTAATTCTACCCCTGATTTTAATTATTGCAGCCCTAGTTATTGGATTTAGCCCGGTTATGGCTGGTTTTATTGGTATCATTTCAACAATTGTCGCAGGTGCAATCAGAAAGGAAACCAGGCTTTCTTTTATGGACATCTTAAATGCCATGGCTGAAGGAGCCCAGAATGCTATATCAATAGCTGTAATCTGTGGCCTGGTCGGATTTATAATCGGTTCAGTCGGTATGACAGGGATTGGCCAGACTATCGGTAATAATATTGTTAGTCTGGCAGGGGGACAACTATTTTTAACGGCATTTCTCTGTATGATAGTTGCAATTATTTTAGGCATGGGTCTGCCTGGACCAGCATGTTATATAGTTACGTCTACTATAGCAGCTCCAGCGCTAATGGTGCTTGGTATACCAGTGCTGGCAGCCCATTTCTTTGCCTTTTACTTTGGAATAATGTCAGCTGTTATACCGCCAGTAGCTCTAACATCGTTTACGGCGGGGGCCATTGCCGAAGCTGATACTAACCTTGTTGCCAAATACGGGTTTTTACTCGGGGCGGCTGGAATGCTACTGCCATATATGTTTATCTATAATCCGGTAATCTTAATGATAGACTTTAGCTGGGTTAATTATGTTTATTCGTCTTTTTCATTATTTGTTGGCCTTTATCTTGCTGCAGCAGTAATCATCGGTATGCTCAAGATTCCTTTAAGCTTATTTGAGAGGCTTTTATTTGGAATAGCTTCTCTTTTGCTTATAATTCCTAATCCTACAATTAGACTGTCAGGCCTGGCTTTAGCAGTAGTTTTTTATATCCGGCACAGAGGGCTTGCCAGCAAATCAGACTGGGTAGCAGATCCAGAATTGGCTGAAGACCTTGCTTGATTAAAAAGCTAATATATTTAAAAGAAAGAGGGTATATCTATGCTCCAGCAAATAAAAGACTTATTACAGGAAAGTAAAGACTGGATTGTTGAACAGCGTCGTCATCTTCATCAGTTTCCAGAGGCCAGCCAGAAAGAGTTCAGGACTTCAGAGTATATAATTTCTATTTTAGAGGATTTAAATCTCTATGAAATTAAAACTGGGTTTTATAATACAGGGGTTACTGGCTTAATCAAAGGCAGTCGGCCAGGGCCGACAATTGGGCTTAGATTTGATATTGATGCCCTGGAGATGAAAGAAAAGACTGACCTACCCTTTGCCTCTCAAAATCAGGGTTTAATGCACGCCTGTGGCCATGACGGTCATACTGCCATGGGACTCGGTGCAGCAAAGATTCTGACCAGCTTAAAGGCTGAATTCCCAGGGAGTATCAAATTGATCTTTCAGCCAGCTGAAGAAGATGGTTGGAGTGGCGGTGGAGCCCAGTATTTAATTAAAGAAGGTGTGCTTGAAGATCCTGAAGTTAAAGCAATATTGGGTATGCATATCTGGCCTAATTTAACTGTCGGCAAGATTGCTACTCGTTCCGGGGTGATTATGGGAGCATCAGACCCATTCCAGATTGAAATCACTGGTCAGGGTGGCCATGCTTCCCAGCCTCATTTCACAGTCGATCCGATAGTTATCGGTTCCCAGATAGTCAACAACCTGCAGACAATCGTCAGTAGAAATACTGACCCCTTTGAGCAGGTTGTTATTTCAGTTGGAGTTTTTAATGGTGGAACCCGTTATAATACCATTCCGGATCAGGTAACCCTTAAAGGGACAGTTAGAACTTTTAATCAGGAAGTTAGAGATAAAGTAGAAGCAAGGATGAAAGAAATTATTGAAAAGACAGCTGAAGGTTTAGGGGGCAGAGCAGAATTTAATTATATCAGAGGCTATCCCCCAGTAGTTAACAACCAGGGGCTAGTTCAACTGGCTGAAAAAACTTTAAGCAGGCCTGACAGCTTAACAGAGCTAGTATTAGAAGAAAGACCGGCACCTACCGGCGAGGATTTTGCCTATTTTGCCCGGGCTGTGCCAGGACTGTTTCTCTGGTTAGGGGCTGCAGAATCTAAAGACTCACCTGGGCTCCACAGCCCTTACTTTGATTTTCCAGAAGAAATCCTATTAAATGGGGTTCAGGCTTTATTATTACTTGCTATCAATTGGTTGAAAATGCAGGAGGTCGAAAATGGGAGCTAGTAAAATTATTATTACAGGAGGCAAGTTAATCGATGTAGAGGCTGGAGATATAATTGAGGATTCGGTTATTATTATTGAAGATAGCAGGGTTACAGCAGCCGGCAGTAGCAATGATATAGAGCTGCCAACTGGTGCTGATATAATCAAAGTTGATGCGTCAGGCAGGACTACTTTGCCTGGTTTGATTGATGCCCATACCCATTTGCAGCTGGTCCCGGCTGAAAATGAGCATGAAACTCTAATAAAGTCAGTGCCATTGAAGGCTATTCAAGCTGCAAGTAATGCCCAAAAGACCCTGGAGGCAGGCTTTACAACAATTAGAGATTTAGGTGCAGAGCATCTAGTCGACCTGGCTGTTAGAGATGCTATAAATGATGGTTTTATTATTGGCCCCAGTGTTCTGGCCAGTGGCTATAAGATTGCACCAACAGGGGCAGATTTTAGAATTTATCCGCCTGAAGTTAAAATTTCAGGCCAGTATACAATGGACTCAGCAAGTGAAATCAGAAGAGCAACAAGAGAACTAGTAGCTCTCGGTGTCGATCAGATTAAGATTATGACCAGTGGCAGGACATTCCGTAAAACTTCATCTCCTGATACTAAAGTTTATAGTTTAAAAGAGGTGAAGACTGCTGTAGAGATTGCCCATGATAATGGTCTTAAGATTTCAGCCCATGCCCATGGTGCTGCCGGGGTTAAGTTAGCTCTGGAAGCTGGTTGTGATACAATTGAACATGGGACAATTCTGGACAAGGCTGATATTGAGTTCATGTTGGAGAATAATATTTACCTGGTTCCTACCTTTTCATATAGTAGCAATTTAAAGAGGCTAAAGGGTGATTCAGGCATTCCTGATTATTCTATAAATAAGGCTTTGAGCAGCCGGGGAAAACGGCTTAAAAGTTTTCAGGCCGCTTATCAGGCCGGAGTCAAAATTGCCATGGGTTCAGACTCTGGGATGCCATTTGTCCCTCATGGGACCAATGCTATTGAGATAATTGAAATGGTTAAGGCAGGTATGTCTAATTTAGATGCAATCAGATCAGCTACCATTATTGCAGCTGGAGCCCTGGGAATTGAAGATAGAACAGGTTCAATAAGACCTGGCAAAGATGCTGATTTGATAATAGTTGATGGTGACCCTATTAAAAATATTGAAGTCTTATCAGAGATTAATAATATTGAAATGATCATTAAATCAGGAGAACCAGTAATAAAAAGAGGCGAATATACTTGCGGATAAGAAAACCAGGAAAGATCTTAATCAGCAAACAAGTTAGGGGATTATATAATAATGAGAATAAATAAAAAGAGACTTAAGACTAGTATGCTTGAGATTGGCAATATTGGAAAAGATTCGACTGGAGGTATCACCAGGCTGGCATTTAGCCATGAATATAAGGTTGCAGCCTGGCGATTGAGCCAGTTGATGGAAGATGCTGGTTTAGAGGTGAAGCAGGATCCATTAGCTACTATTTATGGTCGCCGAGATGGAGAGGATAATACCCTGCCAGCTATTATGTTTGGCTCCCACCTTGATACAGTTAAAAACGGCGGTCTCTATGATGGATTGCTTGGAATTATGTCCGGTCTCGAAGTTATTAATACTTTAAATGACCTGGGAATAACTACTAAAAACCCTCTAGAACTGGTTGCCTTTAATGCTGAAGAAGGTAGCGCGATGGGAGGGACCTTTGCCAGTAGAGTTATTGCAGGCTTAATTTCCCCTGATAAGAGTTTTTTACAGGATCATCTTCCAGATTATAATTTAAGACCAGAAGACCTTTTGGCATCTCGGCGTAATCTTAATGAAATTAAGGCATTTTTAGAATTGCATATCGAACAGGGCAGAGTTCTTGAAGGCGAGAATATTCCAATTGGAATTGTTACTGGAATAGCCGGGATCACCCGTTATCAGGTTGAAATTATTGGTGAGGCTAACCATTCAGGAACTACACCTATGGGGCTAAGAAAGGATGCCCTGGTAACTGCTGCTAAATTAATACTTGAGGTTGAGAATATAGCAAGAGAATTAGGTGAGCCCTTCGTGGCTACAATTGGGACCCTGGAAATTAAGCCTGGTGCAGTCAGTATAATCCCAGGAGAAGTTGAATTGATCATTGAGATAAGGGATTTAGATCAGACTAAGATAGATGTCGCAGGTGGGCAGATAACAGATTATCTCAATCAGATCAGCAAGGACATCCAGATTGAAAGGATTGTCAATAAGACACCAGTAAAAACAGCTCCAGATATAGTTAATATAATTGAAAAAGCGTGCAAGAAGCTTGGAATTTCAGGCCGAAAGATTATAAGTGGAGCCGGCCATGATGCTAAAGAGATTGCAAGGAAGGTTCCCACAGGTATGATATTTGTGCCAAGTATAGCAGGTAAGAGTCACTGCCCTGAAGAAAAAACCAGCTGGGAAGATATTTACCTGGGAACAGAAGTCTTGCTAGAAACTATATTATCTATTTAATTTTTTAGAAACTAACAAATAAATTATAATTATTAATTCAGGCGGCCTCTGGCCGTCTTTTTTAATGGAATAATATAATAAATTTTCTGACTATATTGACATTTAACCATGATTAAATGTATAATTATTTTAGATAGTTAAATAATTAAAGTGAAGGGGAGGGGTTATTTTGCTCGATCTTAGAAAAATTAAAAGTTTTGAGATGCCTACAAAGGTAGTTGCTGGTGCTGGTTCAATAGCAGAACTACCTAAATTTCTGGAAGAAGAGGGAATTAATCGTCCATTAATAGTTACTGATCCAGGAATAAAAGATGCCGGCTTATTGAAAAAACTAGAGGAAGTACTTAAAAAGGCTGATTATAACTATGCACTCTTTGCTGAAGTCTTTGCCAATCCAGATGTCGAATTAATCGATACAGGTAGAGACTTTTTTCAGTCAGAAGGTTGTGATGGATTAATTGCTCTAGGAGGCGGCAGCTCTATTGATACAGCTAAGGGTATTGGTGTAATTGTAACCCATGGCGGTTCTATTCTGGAATATGAGTTTGGCAGAAAGCCTCTAACAGAAAGAATCACGCCGTTGATAGCTATTCCGACAACTGCTGGTACTGGGAGTGAAGTTACAATGTGGTCTGTTGTTACTGATCATGACCGACAGGTTAAGTATAATGTTGGTGGTCCACTGATAGCTCCCCATATAGCTCTAATAGACCCGGAACTTCATATGTCAATGCCGTCTCATATAACTGCAGGAACTGGAATGGATGCTTTAGCCCATGCAGTTGAATGTTATACTTCCCATTATGCTCAACCGATGACAGATTCAGTCGCTCTTTTAGCCATAGAGTATTGCGGTGAATATTTAAGAAGAGCAGTTGCTAATTCATCTGATCTTGAGGCCAGATATTACATGGCACAGGCAGCTATGTTAGCTGGACTTTCATATGGCAGTGAAAGTGCAGGTGCTGTCCATGCAATGACACAGAGTCTGGGAGGCATTAAGCCAGATATACCTCATGGAGCAGCCGTTGGAACTTTATTGGCTCCAGTCATGGAATATAATTGGCTTGGTTATCCAGAAAAGTTTAAGCGAATAGCTATAGCATTAGGAGAAGATGTCTGGAATTTAACTGATCGGGAAGCAGCTCTGGTTTCAGTTCAGGCTGTAAAAGAACTTGCTTATGATATTAATATTCCAACTCTTAAAGAACTTGGAGTTAAAGAAAGTGAGATTCCAAAACTGGCAGTTGCAGCTGAAGAAGATCCACAAACAATCGGTAATCCTAGAGATATCGATCGCAATTCTTATGAAGAGATATATTACAATGCTTTTAATCAATAATATAAATTAAGGAGATATTGCTTATGGCAGATACTAATAGTTCAAACAAGTTATCTATTTGGGATAAAATGAAAAATGAGAAAATCACAGCTTTCTTTTTCTGCTTGCCAGCATTAATACCTTTAATTGTTTTCTGGATAGGACCAATGATATTTGCTTTTTATTTAAGTATGACAAACTGGGATCTTATGATGCCTGTTTATGATATGGTTGGTCTTGAAAATTATCAGGATCTTTTCACAGATCCCAGGTTTTATGATACCCTCTGGAATACCCTTTATTTTACTGTTGGTTCTGTTATACCGGCTGTTTTAGGAGGTCTTCTCTTAGCTGTTTTGCTTAAAGGAAAAGTTATCGCTAAGACTTTTCATAGAACCCTTTTATTTTCTCCCTGGGTAACACCACTTGTTGCGATGGCTATAGTCTGGTCCTGGCTCTTTAATCCTAGAAGAGGGCTGATTAATTTCATTTTGGTTTCTTTAAATTTTCCAGCTCTGCCCTGGGCTTCTAGTTCTACCTGGGCTATGCCAGTTGTAATTATTGTAAGTGTCTGGCGTACATTAGGCTGGGCTATGGTTTTCTACCTGGTAGCACTGGATAAAATCCCAGAGACAATTTATGATGCCGCTAAAATAGATGGAGCAACTTTTTGGAAAAAGCTGAGATATATAACCCTACCACTTGTTTCTCCAACAACCTTATTTTTATCAGTAGTTCTCACAGTTGAAGCTTTAAGGGCTTTTGATCAGATTGATATAATAACTCAGGGTGGTCCAGCAGGAGCTACCAGAACATTGCTCTATCATTATTATCAATCTGCATTTCAAAGATTTAATGCTGGTGAGGCAGCTGCAATTGGAATAGTTATCCTCCTTATCTCAGGAGTTTTTGCAATCGCTCAGTTTATAATTTCTAAAAAGTTTGTTCACTATCAGTAATTAGATTTAGAAAGAAGGTGATAATATAAATGGAAATAGACTCAAGAAAAAATTATAAATTAAAGGAAAGAATATCTAAAATAACATTAAACTTATTTATAGCAATAATGAGCTTTCTTATGGTATTTCCTTTTTTCTGGATGTTCACAAGCGCTTTGAAAACCCATGATGAAATCAGAGCTTTTCCACCATCAATATTTCCAGAAACAGCTCAGTGGGGTAATTTTTTAGAAGCCTGGCAGGCTGCGCCATTTAATTTATATATTTTCAATAGTTTCTTTACAGCATCAGCAATAGTTGCACTCCATGTCATTACGACCGCATTTTTTGCATATGCAATTACACAGCTGGAATTTAGATTCAGAAAAATATTATTTGGAATTGTAATGGCGACTTATATGTTACCGGTGCCGGTAACATATGTACCCAGTTATATTATCCTTTCAAGGCTTGGCTGGCTTGATAGTTATCAGGGGATTATTTTTTCTAATGCTGTTAGTGTGTTTGCAATTTTTCTGGCAAGACAGTCTTTTTTACAGGTGCCTGATGAACTGGTAGATGCTGCTAAGGTTGATGGTGCAAGTCATTGGACAATACTCTGGAAAGTATTTTTTCCACTTACAAAGCCAATCTTTATTACCTTTGGTCTGATTAATTTTGTGCTGATGTATAATAATTATCTCTGGCCATTGTTGATTATTAGAAGTCGTGAGCTCTATTTAATTACTATTGGTTTGCGTCAGTTCTTTATTGAACAGGGAGCCTATGGTGTTAACTGGCCGTTGATAATGGCAGCCAGTACGATTGTTGTTACTCCACTTTTAATACTTTTCTTTATTACTCAGAAATGGTTTGTTAAAGGCGTTGGCGGCTCAGGAATTAAAGGTTAAATCTATTGACCTGGACTTAGAATTTAGACTTTTTAAAAGGAGGCTAAAATGTTTAAAAAATTATTAAGAACAGGTTTAGTTGGTATTCTGGCATTCGCACTGGTTATAGGTCTTTCATTTAATCTTCAGGCTGATGTTGTAGAAATAGATTACTATTACGGGCTTGGCGGATATCTTGGAGAAGTTACAGAAGAGATGATAGAAGAATTTAATGAGGCCAATCCAGATATTCATGTTAGAGGAATAACCTATGGTGATTTTGATGAGGCACTTCAGGCTTTTCAGGCTGGTGTCGCCGCTGGAGACCCTCCTGCAGCAGTAATGCTTGAACCTACCCCTACTGTTGAATTTGCTGGTCGAGGTATATTGGCTTCTGTAAGTGATTTATTAGCTGCCGATGAGGATACTGACGCTGATGATTATTATGAAGCTTTCTTTGAAATGTCAATGATTGATGGAGAACAGTATGCTATTCCATTATTCGGTACTACCCAGGTACTTTATTATCGCCATGACCTTTTTGAAGAAGAAGGTGTAGATCCTGAAATGTTAGAAACCTGGGAAGGTATGGAAGAGGCGGCCAGAATTTTAGCAGCCAGGGATGATGTTCAGTATGGCTGGATGCCAATGTGGGGGCGCTATAATATGATGGATGCGGCCTTTGCCCGTGGCGGACAGATGATCAGTGATGATGGCACAGAAGTTTTAATTGACAGCGAAGAATGGGTTGAGACCTGGGAGGCATTTAGAAGGTGGATCCATGATGATGAAATTATGGGTATCCATCACAGTGGTGTCGGCTGGGAATACTGGTATGACACAATTGATGATGTTTTAGAAGGTAATGCTGCTGGTTATACTGGTTCCAGTGGTGATCAGGGAGACCTTGATTTTGATATTGTTTCCGCAGCAATTCAGCCTGGCTGGGAAGGCTATGGAGATCCTGCCCCAGTTGGTGAAGCTAGATATGGCGTTATCCCTGCAAATATCAGTGAAGAAAAGCAAGAAGCCGCTTATCGCTGGTTAACATTCTTCTCAAGTCCGGAAAAGACTGCTGAATGGAATATGCGGACAGGTTATTTAGCTGTAAGGGACTCAGCCCAGGACATTCCTGAGTTTGCCGAATTTTTAGAGGATAATCCACAGGCAAGGGTTCCACTGGATCAATTAGAAGTTGCCTCACCTTACTTTATTGATCCAACTGGTGGAGATATAGAGCAGGCCCTGGATGATGCAGCAGATGCTGTTCAGATTGAAAATGTTCCTGCAGAAGAAGCCCTTCAAGAGGCTAAAGAGAGAGCACAAAGAGCACTTGACCGGTTAAATTAATTTCTTCAGATTAATTATTTAGCTTTTAGATAATATCTATAGATAATATTTCATCAACACCAAATAAAAATTATCTTGTTGGAGGAATTGAAATGAAAAGGATAGTGGCAGATTTTGACCTCTGTACTGGCTGTGAGACCTGTGCTTTAGTCTGCTCCTTTACCAGGTTAGGAGGATTTAATCCTGATAGATCCTGCATTGACTTGAATCTATTTGCAGATGGAGTCTTTAATTTTCCAGAGATCTGTCATCAATGCAGCAGAGCTGTATGCAGTCAGGTCTGCCCTACAGGGGCAATGCAGGTTGATAGAGAAGCTGGTGTTGTTAGGGTAGATCAGGTTAGCTGTATAGCCTGTGGTCAGTGCGAAGAGGCCTGCCCTGTTGATATGGTTAAGGTAGACAAAAATCTTAACTATGCCCTAAAATGTGAGCTCTGCCAGGGTGAGGTTCCCTGTGTTAAAGCCTGCCCTGCAGATGCTCTGGGGGTGTATAGCAGATGAAATATGGCAGTTATATGGGACGCTTCTTGGAGATTGATTTAACATTTAATGCTACAAAAGAAATTGAGCTTGATGATCAGTTGATAGAAGAATATGTTGGCGGGAAGGGCTTTGGTGTAAAGCTTTATCAGGATTATATTGATGATTCAGTGGGGCCGCTAAGTCCTGATAATGTTCTTTTCTTTCTGACCGGTCCACTTACTGGAACATTTGCTCCAGCTATGCGTTCAGTTGTTGTGACTAGATCGCCGTTGACAGGTGGCTGGCTCGATTCCTATTTTGGCGGTTATTTTGGTCAGGCTATTAAATATGCTGGCTATGATGGTCTGATAATTAAGGGAAAGGCAGATCATTTATCATATTTAGTAATAGATAATGGGAAAGTAGAGGTCAAATCTGGTATAAAATTAAAAAATCTTTCAACTTCTGAGACTGCTGCTAGAGTTAAAGAACTACATGGCGGTAATTACAGAGTTGCTACCATTGGTCCGGCCGGTGAAGAACTGGTTAAATATAGTCTAATTTCCTGTGAGAATAACCGTCAGGCTGGTCGTGGTGGTGCCGGGGCTGTGATGGGTAGCAAGAATCTTAAAGCTATAGCAGTAAAAGGCGATTATTTGATTGAAGTGGCTGACAGGTCTAAGTTTGTTGAAGCTGTAGATAAAGCCAGGCAGGAACTTGATGAATCTGCTGATATCGATAATTTCCGTGAGAATGGGACACCATCATCTATTCCCTTTGCCAATGAAATTGGAATGCTGCCAGCATGTAATTATAATAAAGGACAATTTTCTGAAGCTGAAAACCTTGAAACAGAGCCACAATCAGAGCTTTTCTGGAATAGAGATTTAGCCTGTAGTGGTTGCCCGATTGCCTGTGGCAAAATTGGTAGAATTCGCCATGGCAAGTATAGTGGCATGCTGACAGATACTGTAGAATACGAGACTCTGGGTCTATTAGGTTCAAATCTGGGGCTTGGTGATATCCGTGAAGTCACTAAACTGGCCAATCTTTGTGATGAATTAGGCCTTGATACAATTTCAGCTGGTGGTGCAATCGGTTTTTTGATTGAAGCAATAGATAGAAATCTTTATTCTGATCCTGAACTTGGAAGCCTGGATTTTGGTAAAGCTGAAGCAATCAGAGAAATGATTAAGCTAATAGCCTTTAGAAAAGGTCGGACGGCAGGCTTACTGGCAGAAGGTGTTGAAGAATTTTCTGATAAGATTGTTGGTGGCAATAAATTTGCTATTCATATTAAAGGCCTTGAGACACCGGCCTGGCCGCCCCGGGGAGCACCAGGGATGGGGCTGGCTTTAATGACAGCAGATAGAGGGGGCTGTCACCAGCGTTCATTTCCTGTATCTCATGAAGTTGGTGGTCTGGAATGGCAGGGCAAGAAGCTGGAGCGGCTTTCGACTGATGGCAAGGCCAGTTTGGTTGTTTACCAGCAGAACAAGCTGGCGGCCCTTGATACTCTGGTTAAATGTGATTTTGGCACCTATGGCATCAGCGAGGAAAGTTATAAGTTGATGCTGGAGGCTGCTACCGATCTTGAATTGTCCGGCGATAATCCCTGGCAGGAGCTTGGTTCTAAAATCTGGGATGAAACCAGAAAGATAAATATAATGCACGGCTTCGATAAGGAAGATGATACATTGCCAGCCCGGTTTATGGAAGAACCATTGCCTGATGGCCCGGTTGAAGGTCATATGATTACTGAGGAAGATCGGGAAGAAATGCTGACTGAATATTACAGGCTGAGAGGCTGGAACTCTGATGGTGAAGTAAATTAATATAATGATTAGCAAGGCGGCTTCTGGCCGCCTTTTTTTATGTGATAAATTAATATTTTTTGGAAAGGTCAAGGAAAGACTAACCCGGGTTGGATTTACCATATTTTAGTTTGTAAAAGTCTGAAAATTATATTATAATTAACACAGATTTTAAAAATCTGTGTTAATTTATGTGGGAGTTGTAATTGAGATATAATAGGGTTTCGGGCAGAACTTAATAAATTGCCTAGAGCAGCTCATCTTACATTTCCTTTTGGTAGTCTGATTGGTGAACCTGACAATGAAATGCAACAGATAGAGGTTATAAAAGCAGCTTTAAAGCTGATAGAGACAGCTAAAAAGCCTGGAACAATTGTAGATTTACCTTTCAAATGGCGGTAAAACTGGATTACAAGAGATGAAGGTATGTACAATAAATCCAGGCAGTCTTAAAAATTAGGGGATATGACAATGAAAGCTAATAAGAATAATCGGTTCAAATCATTAATTATATTAGTGATTTTAATTGTAGCTATAATCTTTATTCGGTTTTTAGGATTACATGAATATATAAGTATTGAAAATATTGAGTTGCTGCAGGATTTGGTTGCAGATTTTGGGCTTTTAGCTCCTATTGCTTATATTTTACTCTGGCTTTTAGTCTGCCTCTTATTTTTGCCAGGTCTGCCTGTAACAATACTTTCAGCCTTCTTGTTTGAACCTTTACAGGCCATTATATATACTTCAATCGGTTCTACATTAGGTGCAACCCTGGCATTTGTAGTTGGCAGATATGCTGCTCGAGATTTTGTTGCTAACTGGATAAAAGATAAAAAACAGTTAAATAAGATTGATAAAGGAGTTAAAAACCATGGCTGGAGAATGCTTATAGTAACAAGGATGGTACCATTATTTCCATTTAATCTTCAGAATTACATCTATGGTTTAACTTCTATTAAATTAAAGACTTATATGTTTTTATCCTGGGTCTGTATGTTACCTGCTACCATTGCCTATATTCTAACAGCTTCTTCAATTTATAGAGGAGAAGGGGATTTAACTCAAACTTTTATTTATCTCGGAATTGCTGGTCTGATATTTTTTATATTGTCATTAATACCAAAATGGTTTAAGAGCAAAGGTTATATTCAGGATAGTTAATCTAACTGGAGTTGATACAGGTGTTGGACACTCATGCAAGAAAATATTTTGACTCGATTATTAATTTCACTGCTAAATCTATAGCAGATCTCGGCTTGAATTCAAATCAGGTTACTATTATCGCTGCAGCAGTTGGTGTTTTTACAGGGTTACTGGTCTATCTGGATCAGTTTATTGCTGCTATCATTGTATTATGGTTATCAGGTTTTTTAGATGCAGTTGATGGGGCAATTGCCAGATTAAATAATAAAGAGTCTATGTGGGGAACTGTTCTAGATATTACTTTAGATAGAGTTGTTGAAATATCATTTATTATCGGTCTGGCTTTTAGGTTTCCTGAGATTAGATTAAATTTATTATTTATGACAGTCAGTATAATTCTTTCATTAACTGTATTTTTAACTGTTGGTGCTGTCTCTGAAAAATCCAGGATAAAGTCATTTCATTATCAATCAGGATTGATGGAGAGAACAGAAGGATTTATATTATTTACAGTATTTTTAGTATTACCAGATTTTATTTATGGATTGACTATACTATATGCAGTTCTGGTGTTGTTTACTGCTATTCAGCGCTTTAATGAGGCCAGCAAATTATTGAGTAGGGCTGATTAATATTTATTGATGGATTAGATAAAAGTTTTATTAAGAAGGCAGGTGAAATAATGTTATTTACTATTGCTATATTGATTGTTATTTTGGCCGGAATAATTGCGTCAGCTTTTGTAGAATATATATTACATAAGCTATTCCTTCATCAGGAAGGCCATATTCACCTTTTAGAGCATCATAAAAATTTTAAGCCTCAAGAGAGTACATTTACCCGGGAGAGTTTTGAGTTAGATGAAGTTTTTTCTGGGATTAAATATTTACTTGCAAACTTTCTGCTGTATCTTCCAATTGGCATTATAATAGGTATTTATTCTTTCAATTTAGGTTTAGTATTTTTATTAAGTGGACTTTTATATTCAGCCTGGATTGAAATTGTTCACTATCATTATCATCATATCGATGGGATAAAATTTGAAAGATTTAAATTGTTTAATTATTTAAAATCAAATCATAAGATTCATCATGCCTTATATAAATTCAATTTCGGGATTGGTTCAAGTATCTGGGATATTATACTGGGCACAAGCAGAAAAGGTTGGAACTGATATGTTTGGATTGTTAATGGTTAGCTTATGGCGGGGAGGTTGAGATGGCAAAATTTGATTATGATATAGCTGTAATCGGAGGGGGCTCAGCTGGTTTAACAGCTGCTTTTACAGCCAATGCGGTAAAGAAAAATGTCGTGATAATTGAGCAAGATAGATTAGGTGGAGAATGTACCTGGACAGGTTGTGTGCCCAGTAAGGCTCTCCTAAAAGCTGCCAGAGTTGCTTATCAAAGCCAACATGCCAGCAAGTATGGTATTATCAATGATTGTAATATTGATATGAGTGGAGTAATGAATTATGTCCATAAAGTTCAGGAAGAAATCTATCAAAAAGAGAAGCCAGAAGTATTAAGAGCAGATGGGATCGGTGTTTTAATCGGAAAAGCCGAATTTATAGACAGCCATACATTAAGTGTAAACCAGAATAAAATTAGGGCTCATAAGATAGTTATTGCAACAGGTTCCTCTCCAGCTATTCCGCCAATAGAGGGTATAGAAGATGTTTTTTATTTAACCAATCAAACCTTATTTGGCCTGGAAAAGTTGCCAGCATCATTAATAATTATTGGTGGTGGTCCAATAGGAATTGAGATGGCCCAGGCTTTAAATAGATTAGGTGTAGAAATTAAACTTGTGCAGAGAGGCGAAAGAATTTTAAAGAAGGAAGAACCGGCTTTAAGTGGGGCTCTGGCTGAAAAGTTACGCAAGGAGGGCGTTGAGCTATTAACCGGTTATGAGGCTGTTAAAATTAAAGAAGAAAATCAATTAATACTAACTGTGAGTAATAGGAAAATGGAAAAAGAATTAAAAGCGGAAAAAGTCTTAATAGCAGCCGGGAGAAAAGCTAATATTACTGGGTTTAATCTTGATAAGATAGGTCTTGAAACTGGCAGCCAGGGGATTATAACCGATAGTAAGATGCAGACCAATATTTCTAATATTTATGCCTGTGGTGATGTTGTAGGCCCCTATCGTTTTAGTCATATATCATATCATGAAGGTATAACTGCAACAATAAATGCAATCTTACCTTATCCTGTTAAGAAAATGAACTATGATAATGTATTATGGGTTACCTATACAGACCCAGAATTAGCCCATTTAGGCCTGACTGAGGAACAGGCCAGGGATAGATATGGCGATAGCATAAAAGTCTATAATATGGACTATTCTGAGCTGGATAGGGCTATGACAGATGGCCAGGCAGGCCAGGCTAAATTTATCTGCGATAAAAGAGGTAAATTGTTAGGAGCTCATATCTTTGGTGCTAGAGCAGGTGAGATTATTCATAGCTGTCAGATTATAAAAACGATGGGAATGCCTTTTAAGAAATTACAATCTGTGATTCATTCATACCCGACTTATTCTGAACTTGTAAGGGACGGAGCTAAACTGGCCTATATAGGTGACTGGCAAGATAGATTGAATTTAGTTAATAAATTAGCCTGGTGGAAATAAGGAGGAGTGATAACTTGATATTAGGTATTAGTGGAAGTGGTCGTAAAAATGGAACCACTTCAGGTGTAATTAAGTATATTTTAGAGAATACAGGAGAAGAATATGAGTACATATCACTGGCAGGTAAGCAGATTAATGGCTGCATAGGATGTACTGAATGTGCAGCTGATAGTTTCTGTAAGGTGAAAGATGACTGGCAGGAAATTGGTTATAAGATGCTGGAAGCTGATGCAATAGTTTTTGGTGCACCGGATTATTATGACACCTTAAATGCTCTGGCTCATGCCTGTCTTGAAAGAACTTATTGTTTCCGGCATAGAGAGAAATTTAAGCTGGCAGGTAAATTAGGTGTGGCAGTGGCTGTTGATGGTGACCCAGAGGTTTCCAGAGTTGAAACTTACATCAAAAGGATGATGGATTCAAATCAGATGGCAATTATGGATAAACTACATGTCGAAGGTTATTCTCAGTGTTTTACCTGTGGTTATGGTGAGGACTGTGCAGCTGGCACAGTTGTTAAGAGACATGGCTTTTTAGATGAGATTAAGACTGAGCATCTGCCTGATAAATTTTCTGATCAACCAGATAAAATGTTAAAAGCTAAAATGATTGCTAGAAATCTTGGCTCATTACTAAAAGATAGAAGTGATAATAATGAAAACATCAAGGAAAACTGATTATGGGATTCATGCTTTAATGATTTTAGCAAAAAAGGATGGTGAAGAGCTATCGGTTAATGATCTTGCTGAGATTGAAAATGTTTCAACTTCCTATCTGGCCAAGGTTATGCAGGAACTTTCAAATTATAATATTGTCAGTTCTTCAGAGGGTAAACAGGGTGGTTATACGCTCAACCTTCCTACTGAAGAAATAACCCTGGCCCAGGTAACAGATATTTTTGAAACTGATGAAGGAGTATTTGATTGTGTTGATGATCTCCATGGTTGTAATATCAGAGATAGGTGTAAAATTCATTTTGTCTTCAGAAAGGCCTATCAGAAAATGCTGGCAGAACTTGAGGCAACAACTATTGCAGATCTATTGGATCCAGAAATAAAGGGTATCGTCAAATAAGGGGGGGAATTATGGCCTGGATTGATATGGTTGATGAAGATAAAGCAGAGGGGAAATTAAAAGAAGTATATGAAAGAATTACTGGAGGAGGTAGCTCAAGGGTTGCCCATATATTAAAGGTTCATTCTTTAAATCCTCAGGTGCTGGAGGATCACCTTAACTTATATAAGACAATAATGTTTGCTAGTTCGAATATTTCTCGGAAACAGCGGGAGATGGTTGCAACGGTAGTTTCGGCTATTAATGACTGCCATTATTGAGTAATTCATCATGGAGCGGCGCTCCAGAAACTGATTAGAGATAAAAGTGAAGGCGAGAAGATTTTAAATCAGCTTATTGATGATTACAGGGCTGCTGAAATTACTGATAAAGAGAAGGCTATGCTGGAATATGCTGAGAAGCTAACCAGGAAACCGGCATCTATTGATATAACAGATATTGAGAGTTTAAGAGAATATGGACTTGGTGATCGGGATATTCTTGATTTAAATCAGGTGGTGGCTTATTTTAATTATGTCAATAGAGTGGCAGATGGCCTGGGGATAGAGTTAGAGTAGTTATATTTATAAATTAAAAGTGATATACTTATTATTTTAAAGGAATATACTAAGGGATATTGAACTATTTATATGTAAATAAATTTTATATGAAATTAAATGAAATAAAAATGGGGAATTCTCATGGTTAAAAAGCTAACAGAATATCTGATTAATTTGAAAAATAATATCTTATCACAGGAAGATTTTTTAATGACTGAAAAGTTAAAATCTGAATTTGATAAAGAAACTTTTAATCATAATACTTTTATTATTATTATTTTAGGCTATTTTCTTTTCTTTGAACAACTTTTTTATGCGTTTTTTGTTAGAGAACCAGGCAGTACCTATCAACAAATACATTTTATAACTGCTCTTTTAATGATTCTATTTGCTGGAATTGCAACTTATATTTATCAAAAAGATTTTACAAAAGTTAATAAATATCACAAAAAGTTTGTGATTATTTTTGTTTTGAGTGGATTGCTTATAGCCATAGTGAGAACATCATTACTACAATTACAACTCTATTCATTGCCTACAATTTATTTAGCTGTAATTTATGGCATGGCAGTTGCTTTTTACTTTCCACCAATACTGAGCTTTGCATTATACAGTTCTTCATCTATCCTTTTGATATTTTTATTATCTGGCCAGCCTATTGCTCAGGAGTTTTCATATGTCCAGGATATAATCTCAAACAATATAATTGCCTGGGTTGTTTCAGTTCTCAACTTTAATAGTTATTTCAATGGTTTTATTAAAAGCAAAAAGATTTCTGATATGAATGGTAAATTAAGATATATATCAGAAAGGGATCCTTTGACTGACCTATATAATAGACGTAAATTGAATGACTTATTGATTGATGAGATTAAAAGAATAGGGAGAACTAATGAGTTTTTTTCAGTTATAATTTTAGATATTGATAATTTCAAAAATGTCAATGACACTTACGGACATAATATAGGGGATGAAGTATTAGTCAATTTTAGTGAAATATTAAAATCTAATATTCGTGAACTTGATAAGCCAGGTCGCTGGGGCGGGGAGGAATTTTTAATAATTGCACCAGCTACAGATAAGAAAGGTGCAGAGAATCTAGCTAAAAAGTTAAAAAAATTAATTAATAATAATGATTTTGGTAAACCAGAGAGATTAACTGCAAGCTTTGGTGTAGCTACTTATAATCATGAAGAGTCAGTTTATCAATTGATCAACCGGGCTGATAAAGCTCTTTATGAGGCCAAATCAACTGGCAAGAATAGAGTTATTGTTTATAATCAAGGTATTTCATAGGTGATTGTACTGGAGGATTTAAAATGAAGATTAATAAAATCATGAAAAAATTAATTTTAGCTTATATAATATATTTCTTATTGGCTGGAATAATTGTGTTTGGCTTTTTGCCAGTTCCAGGAGTTGAATCGGCTATGGATTATTCTCTTGATGAGTCGATTTCAGTTAGTAATGGTCAGGATGAAGCTTTATTGCTTGAAGGGCTAGAGATTGGCAAGCTTGCTAGAGTTAATCTGATAGAGAATGCCGAAGAGAGCCTGGATATAGCATATTACATGGTGCATAAAGGTGATGCTGCAGATATCTTTTATGGCCAGATTTTAGATGCTGCAGACCGTGGTATTAAGGTAAGGCTAATAATTGATGGAATCTATTCAGCTCAGCCTCAAAATAGAAGTTATATTTATGCCATGACTTCCCATGAAAATATAAAGTTTAAAACATATGAGCCTATCAATCCGTTAAGGCCCTGGGCTGTCCAGAACCGTCTCCATGATAAAATTGTTATTGCGGATGGCAATTATGCATTAATTAGTGGCAGGAACATAGGTGACAAATACTTTGATCCAGATATTGAAACTCCATCGATTGATAGGGATGTTCTTTTAGTAAATGAAGAGCCTGGAGCTGACTCTGTATTGACTCAGTTTGATGATTATTATGATAAATTATGGGAAAGTGAATTTAATAAAAATTACAGTGATTTGAACTCAGCCAGGGAGCGGCTAGCCAGAAGGAGGGTTGAGGAGATAAATAATAGTCATCAGGAATTGCAGGATAAATATAGTGAACTATTTGGCCAGGATCTTGATTGGCAGAATTATTCATATCCAACAGATCAGGTAATGCTAGTCCATAATCCCCTGGAGAGGTTTAATAAGCAACCCAGGGTCTGGCAGGTTTTAGCTGGACTTTTTGAAGAGGCTGAAGATAGCATTATGGCCCAGAGTCCATATATTATTCCAACTGATCAGATGTTAAAGTTTTTGGACCAGGAAGAAATTACAGCTGGAAAGATTAATCTATTGACTAATTCATTAACAAATAGTTCAAATCCATTAGCTGGCTCAGGTTATAGCCTCTTTCAGGATGACTTGAAAGATTTTATTGGTGATAGAGGTAAGCTTTACGAGTATTATAATAATGGAGCTATTCATGCTAAATCCTATGTTATAGATGAGAGGATCAGCGCAATTGGTTCCTTTAACCTTGACCACAGGAGTGCATTTTTAAGCACAGAGACTATGGTCATTATAGAGAGTGAACCATTTGCTGAGAACTTTTTAAGTCAGGTTGATGGGTTGATAGAACAGTCCTACCCATATCAGGAAGCTCCAGAGGAAGAGGTTTCAACTGCTAAGGAAATTAGTTTGCGCGGCTTATCTTATTTTAGCAGGTTTTTTAAGTTTATGCTCTGATTTTTGGCCATAAATGTGTTATAGGGAGAATAATATGAGCATAAAAAGAATAAATATAAGAAAATTGGTAATGACCAAAAAACATTTTAATTAATTTACCGATTTCCCTTGAAATTTTTATATTATTCTGCTATATTAAAAACACAGACAATTTTCAAACAATTAATTATCTTATAAATAACTACGAAAATGAGGTTTTAATATGGACTTGATTGATAATAAATTAGATAAGGATACACCTGTACCGTTATATTATCAATTAAAGAATATTATTAAGGAACAGATTGAAAAAGGTTATTTAAAACCAGGAGATACTGTTCCTCCTGAAAGAATTTTAGCTGAGAGTTATGATGTAAGTAGGCCTACTATTAGAAAAGCATTATCTGAACTTGTTAATGAGGGGCTTTTAAATCGAGAAAAAGGTAAAGGGACATTTGTGTCTGAGCCTAAATTTGAATTTAGCTTTGTTCAAAAATTAATGACTTTTTATGATGATATGGTAACTAAAGGATTTAAGCCTAAAACTAATGTAATTACTAAAGAATTAAAGGAAGCTGATAGGGATTTAGCTGAAAAACTATCTATTTCAGTAGGGGATAAATACATTTATATTAAAAGGGTAAGAAGTATAAAAGGTGAACCGATTGTAATTGTTGAAAATCATATTCCATATCATTTATGTGAAGATATAATTAGCATTAATTTAAGTGATAAGTCCTTATATAATTCTATGTATGAAAAATGTGGTTTAGAGAATTATCGTGCAGAAATGTCTATTGCACCAGCATTAGCTAATCATTATGATTCAAAGCTGTTAGAAATAGATGCTGGCTCTCCCATTCATCACATTAAAACAATCTCTTATACAAAAGATAATATACCAATGGACTACTTTGAATCCAGATTTCGTGGTGATAGAGGCGAGATAAAGGTAAACTTATGTGATAATGGAATATAATAAAATAAAAACAAATTTTTTTACCAATTAGCAAAAACATCGTTTCACAATACAAAACATAATCAAGGAGGCCAATAATTTGACAAAACAAGAGGTTATTTCAGGTTTGGAAGATTCTGGAGTTGTTGCCGTTATTAGGGCTGATAAGATTGAGACAGCAGAACAAATTGTTGAAGCAATAGTGGAAGGTGGAATAACAGCTATTGAAGTGACAATGACTGTTCCAAATGCCTTTGATTTAATTAAAAAGCTAAGCAAAAAGTATCAGGGATCAGATGTATTAGTTGGTGCTGGATCTGTTACAGATGCTGTATCTGCTAAAAATTCAATTGATGCAGGTGCAAAATATATTGTAGGCCCTACATTTGATCAGGATGTTGTTAACATATGTAATGAGTTTCAGGTTCCGGTGATACCAGGTGCCATGTCACCGACTGAGGTTGTAAATGCAATGAAGGCAGGTGCTGATATTGTAAAAATTTTCCCTGCAACTTTATTTGGACCTAAAATTATTAAGGCTATAAAAGGACCTATTCCTCATGCACCATTACTACCAACAGGTGGAGTTAACCTTGACAATGTTCAGGACTGGTTTGAAGCTGGAGCATGTGCAGTCGGGGTTGGGAGTGCCTTGAGTAAAGGTTGGAAAGAAGGAAAGTTTGATCAAATTACAGAGCAGGCAAAACAATTCAAAGAAAAAGTAGCATTAATCAAAAAAGAATTATAGAAATGGAGGTATTATTTTGAATACTGCAAAAGTTATAACCTTTGGAGAGATAATGCTAAGACTTACTCCACCAGAAAATAAAAGATTTATTCAAGCTGATAATTTTAACATAATTTATGGTGGAGGTGAAGCAAATGTTGCTGTATCACTTGCTAATTATGGTTTAGATGCTTCATTTGTAACACGACTTCCTGATAACCCAATAGGAGATTCTGCTTTAAATGAATTAAGAAGGTATGGAGTTAACACTGAGTTTATTAAAAGAGGTGGAGATAGACTGGGGATATATTTCTGTGAAAACGGGGCCAGTCAAAGACCATCAAATGTTATTTATGATAGAGCCCATTCTGCCATAGCAGAAACTAAACCAGGTGAGTTTAATTGGGGAAAAATTTTTAATGGTGCAGATTGGTATCATGTAACTGGTATAACTCCAGCGTTAAGTGATAATATGGCTGAAGTTACAATTGAATCAGTAAAAGAGGCTAAAAAACAGGGCTTAAAGGTAAGTTGTGATTTGAATTATCGAGCTAAATTATGGAGTAGAGACAAAGCCGAAAAAGTTATGGCAGAAGTAATGGAATATGTTGATGTTTGTATTGCAAATGAAGAAGATGCTGAAATGATTTTTAAAATAAAAAGTGGCTCAGATATTGATAGTGGTGAGCTTAATATAGATGGTTATAGGGAGGTTGCTGATCAGTTAATGGAGAGGTTTGATCTTGAATTAGTTGGAAGCCATTTAAGAAAAAGTTATAATGCTTCAGTTAATGGTTGGTTGGTTGTTCTCTATGATGGCAATGAATTTGTTCAATCTGAAGAGTATGAAGTTCATATTGTTGACAGAGTCGGTGGCGGAGACTCCTTTGCAGGGGGTTTAATATATTCCAGGTTAACAGGCAAGTCTTTACAAGAATCTGCTGAATTTGGAGCAGCAGCTTCAAGTTTAAAGCAATCAATACCTGGAGATTTTAACCATATGAGCCTGGAAGAGGTTGAAAGCCTTGCTAAAGGTTCAGGTTCCGGGAGAGTTAAGAGATAAGATTAATTAAACTGAATATTATAAGGAGGTGATAACTAAAGAAGTGCAATGACACAATTTTTATCATTTGTCGGCTTAGGAATTTGACTTAAAAACCAAAATAAACTCAAAAAAGGGGAGTTTACTAATGACAAAACTTACAAAAAGTATGATGATTATTGCATTAACATTTGTTTTAGCTTTTTCCTTTACAACTGTTTTTGAAATGGAAGCAATGGCAGAAGACGAGTATCATATTTCAGTAATAGTTAAAGCTACAGATTCAGATTTCTGGCAGCAAATGATGACAGGTGCAGAAGTTGCAGAACAGGTTAACGAAAATGTAACTATTGACTTATTAGGACCACCATCTGAAGCTGATATTGCTCAGCAGGTTGCTATAGTTGAAGATGCAGTTGTTGGTCAACCAGATGCAATTGTTTTAGCTTCAACAAGTTCTGATGCAACGGTAGGAGCAGTTGAAATGGCATATGAACAAGGAATTAAAGTTGTGCTGGTTGATAACTTAATTGAAACAGATATGTATCACACATTTATGGCAACAGATAATATTGAAGGTGGTGCAATAGCAGCAGAAGAATTCTCCAGGTTAGCAGAAGAGGAATATGATATTGACTTAAATGAAAAAGTTGTCGGTCATATTAATGCGATGGCTGGAGTTCAGGTATTAATAGATAGAAGTGATGGTTTTATTGATCGTATAACTGAATTGAATCCTGATGTAGAAATGCTAGATCCTAGATATGTTGATAATAGAATTCCTGATGCAATGTCAGCAGCAGAAGATATTATATTGGGAGAAGGAGATAATCTTGGTGGTTTTTGGGCTAATAACAATCATACTGGTGTAGGAGTTGCTCAGGCAATTGCAGATGCTGATGCAGGAGATCAATTCCCGGCTATTTCATTTGACGCTGATCCACAACAGATTGATGCCATAAGAGATGGCTACCTTGATGCTACTATTGTTCAGGATCCATTTGCCATGGGCTTTGATGGTGTTATGAATGCAATTAAAGCTATTGAAGGTGAAGAACTACCTGACTTTATCGATACAGGTGCTACACTTGTAACTCAAGATAATCTAGATGATGATGAAATTCAGCAATTAATTGATACAGACTTAAGATCCGAAGCTATCTTAGAAGAATATGGTATGTAAAATATATCATTAATGAGTTAAATTAAAATAATTCACCCTCTGCTTTAAAGTAGAGGGTGAATTATTAAATATACTTCTTATTTAGGAGGTAACATTGTGGGAAATAATGACTTAATAATAGAAACTAAAAATATAAGGAAGACATTTCCTGGAGTTACGGCTCTTGATAATGTCAATTTTAAATTAAAAAAAGGAGAGATACATGCTTTAATTGGTGAAAATGGGGCTGGAAAGTCTACATTCATTAAAATATTAATGGGCGTTCATAAGATGGATAAAGGAGATATATTTTTTGAGGGAGATAAAGTAAATATTAAAAACCCCCTTGAAGCTGATAAAATAGGTCTTGCGGCTGTTTATCAGCATATGATAACAGCTCCATTATTAACAGTTGCTGAAAATATATTTCTTGGCAGACAACCTAAAAAAAATGGGTTGATCGATTGGAAAAAAATGAATCAAGATGCAAAAGAAATACTAGAAGATTTAAATATGGATATAAATCCAAAAGTAAGACTAAATAAGCTAAGTAATGTTCAAAGAAGGATGGTAGTAATAGCTAAGGCAATCTCAAAAGACGCAAAAGTAATTATATTTGATGAACCGACAGCTCAGTTAGCTGAAGAAGAAACAGAGGAGTTACATGATAAAATTAAAATGCTAAAGGAAAAAGGAATCAGTATTATTTATATTTCTCATCACTTAGAAGAGGTTTTTGAAATATGTGATAGAGTTTCAGTGTTAAGAGATGGAGAGCATGTAGGAACAGAAAAAGTTGATGATATCACAGAAGATGATTTAATTGCAATGATGGTAGGTCGTGATGTTGGGGAACTTTATTATAAAGAAGATATTAAAAAAGGAAAAGAATTATTAAGGGTTGAAAACTTAGAGAGGGATTCAGAATTAAGTGATGTCTCATTTTCATTGCATGAAGGAGAAGTTTTAGGAGTTTATGGTTTATTAGGAGCAGGCCGGACTGAATTAGTAAGAAGCTTATTTGGGGCCGAACCAATCACTGGTGGTAAAATAATTATTGAAGGTGAAGAAGTAAAAATCGATAATCCAAGCCAGGCTATTAATAATAATATCGGATTATTGCCTGAGGATAGGCATGAAGAAGGTGTAGCTCTTTTACAGTCGGTAAATGATAATTGTAATGTAGTTAGTTCAAAGTTTTCTGCAAGATATGGTGTTTTAAATAAAAAGGTTGAAAGAGAAACTACTAGAAAAAATATTGAAGACTTAAATATTAAGACCCCATCAATTAATCAGTTGGTTAAGAATCTTAGTGGAGGAAATCAGCAGAAAGTTGTTATAGCAAAATGGATTAATGCAAATTCTAATATTTTATTATTTGATGAACCAACAGTCGGAATCGATGTTGGTGCAAAAAAAGAAATCTATGTTCTGATGTCAGAACTTTTAAAAGAAGGCAAAGGTATTATTTTTGTGTCTTCATATATACCTGAACTTATGGAGATCTGTGATAGAATTATGGTTTTATCAAGAGGTAAAATGACAGGCATAGTTGAAAAAGAAGATTTTGATCAGGAAGAACTTCTATATCTAGCTACTAGAGAATAATGTATATTTAATATAGAAAGGTAAGGTGTAAAATTAAATGAATATAGAAAATGTTAAAGACTTTATTAGTAGGAATTCAACAGAGTTTACTTTAGTATTTGTTATTGCAGTTATATGGGGTGCGTTGGGGCTTGCTGTACCAGTATTTTTAAGTTATCCAAACTTTTTCAATCTGGCCAGACAGAGTGCTGTAATTGGTGTGGTTTCAATAGGTATGACGCTGGTAATGATTGCTGGTCATATTGATTTATCTGTAGGTTCATATGTAGCAGTAAGTGGAGTAACAATAAGCTTATTACTTACTGCCGGATATTCAATACCAGTGGCATTTCTATTAACTTTATTATTAATGGCAGGACTTGGTACTATTGTTGCTGTGGCTGTCCATGAAGGAGGAGTGCCTTCTTTTATTGCTGGCCTTGGCATGATGAGCGCAGCTCGGGGATTTGCCTTACTTATTACTGGTGGAAGAATAATTTCAGGCTTGCCTATGGAGTTTACTGGTTTAGCCAGAACTGATGTTTTTGGGATTCCTGGTTTATTTTTAGTATTATTAGCTTTAATGTTCTTAGCAGACTTCGTTTTAAGAAAAACCAAATTTGGTAGAAATTTATATACTCTAGGAAGTGGCACTGAAGTTGCAAAATTATCAGGTGTTAGATTAAGAATAAATACGTATGCAATATTTATTATAAATGCCTTAATTTCAGGTCTAGCTGGTATTATGCTTGCTGCAAGACTTTCGTCAGGTGTTCCATCTGCTGGCCAAATGTATGAGTTAGACGCAATTGCTGCTGTAATCATTGGTGGTGCCAGTCTTTCAGGTGGAGCTGGTGGAGTATATGGTACTTTACTTGGTGCTTTATTAATGGGAACACTTAGAAACGGTGGAAATTTACTTGGTTTAGATCCATTTTATATGCAGATTGCAACTGGTGTAGTTGTTGTAGTGGCTGTATTTGTTGATCAGCTTAGAAAACGAGGAGAATAAGTAGGAGGAATAATTAATGAAAAAGAAAGGGATTTTTAATCATCCACTGGCAGAAATTGTAGCATCAATGGGACATAAAGATAGGCTAACTGTTACTGATTTAGGATTTCCAATTCCTAAAGATGCTAAAAAAGTTGATTTAGCTGTTAAAGAAAATTTGCCTGATATTAAAACAGTACTTGATGTTATTTTATCTGAAATGCAGGTAGAAAAAGTTTTGCTTGCAGAAGAGATCAAAACTGAAAGCCCTGAATTACATGAGTATTATCTGGAATTATTTAAAGGTGCTGAAATTGAATATATCCCACTCTGGTGGGAGATGTATGAAGAGACCGAGAAAGCTAAAGGTGTTGTCAGAACTGGAGATGTAACTCCATATGCTAATTTAGTTTTAATATCAGGTGTAGATGGAATTTTCTATTAAACCATTTAAGAGGATGTGTATTTATGGATAACAGGATTGCTGTAATTGGAAGCAACATGATGGACTTAATAACTTATATGGATAGATTGCCTGCTCCTGGAGAAACTTTGGAAACAGATAAATTTGATCTTGGTTTTGGTGGGAAAGGTGCTAATCAGGCAACAGCTGCAGCCAGATTAGGAGCAAATGTTACCTTTGTATCCAGGGTTGGAGATGATTTATTTGGTCCTGAAGTTATTAATAATATGAAAGAGATGGGTATAAATACTGACCATATAAAAACTTCTAAAAATACTTCTAGCGGTGTTGCTCCTATCTTTGTTGATAGGGATGGGGAAAATAGAATATTCATAATTAAAGGTGCAAATCAAGACTTAAAACCAGAGGATATTGATGAAGCGGCGGAAACTTTAAAAAAATGTAATTTAATTATATTACAACTGGAAATTCCTCTTGAGACTGTTTATTATGCAATCGACTTTGGCAATAAAAATAATATAGAAGTTATCTTAAACCCTGCACCTGCCAATTCATTAGATTTTAAAATGGTTAAAAAGGTAGATATATTTGTTCCTAATGAGACCGAGCTAGCAGATATAAGTAATCAAAAAGTTAATGATCTTGAAGATGTTAAAAAGGCAATAAATAAGTTGCAATCTAAAGGCTTAAAAAATATAATTGTAACCCTGGGCTCAAAAGGTGCATTTGTAGCAACTGAGAAAGAACAATTACTGGTTGAGTCTATCGATATAAATCCTCATGATACGACTGGAGCTGGGGATGCCTTTATAGGCAGCTTAGCTTACTATTATTTACAAAAGAGCTCTCTAGTGGAAGCTGTAAAATATGCAACTATTTATGCTGGTCTTTCAACTTTAAAACCTGGAACACAGAAATCATATCTATCAGGAGATGATTTTGAGAATAGATTATCAAATTATTTAAGTTAATTGAGGTGTTAACCAATGGGAAAATATATACTTGCCCATGATTTAGGTACAACAGGTAATAAAGCCACATTATATAATGCCGATGGAGATTTAGTTAATAGTCAGTTTTTTGGTTATGAAACCGATTATCCTAAAACCAATTGGGCTGAACAGAACCCAGAAGACTGGTGGGAAGCTGTTTGTAAGAGTACTAAAAAGCTTATAAAGGATAGTAAAATAGATAAAAGCTCTATTGGAGTAATTAGTTTTAGTGGTCAGATGATGGGAGCCTTACCTGTAAATGAAAAAGGTCAACCTTTAAGTAATTCGATTATATGGGCTGATCAGCGTAGTACTAGTGAGGCTAATTTATTATCAAGTAAAGTTGGTAACGATCAGATTTATAATATTACTGGCCATAGAGTTAGTCCTGCTTATTCTGGTGAGAAGATATTATGGTTTAAAATGAATAAGCCTGAAATTTACTCAAATACTTATAAGTTTTTACAAGCTAAAGATTATATTATTTATAAATTGACTGGAGAATTTGTTACTGATTATTCAGATGCTACTGGAACTAATATTTTTAATATTAATAAACTTGAATGGTCAGAAAAAATAATTGAGTCAGCAGAGATTGATATTAATAAGTTGCCAGATGCTTTACCATCAACTCATGTTGCAGGCACTGTAAATGCCAATGTCGCTGAAACAGTTGGTTTACAAAAAGGTACACCTGTGGTAATTGGCGCTGGTGATGGTACAACAGCAACAGTAGGTGCAGGTATAATAGAAGAGGGAGAAGCTTATAATGTTATTGGCTCATCTTCCTGGATAGCTCTTTCCACACCTGAGCCTATATTTGATGAGGAAAAGAAAACATTTAATTGGGCCCATGCTGTTCCTGGAATGTATGTACCCTGCGGAACTATGCAAACGGCTGGTGCATCTTATAGCTGGGCAAGAGATAATTTAAGTCCTCTTGAGAAGATCGCTGGAGAGAAATTGGGTATTGATGAATATGATTTAATGAATCTAATGATAGAAAAAAGTAATCCTGGAGCAAACAATCTTTTATATTTACCATATTTAATGGGAGAAAGAAGTCCCCACTGGGATCCAGAAGCCAAAGGTGCTTTTATTGGTCTTAATATGAATAATAATAGAGGTGATATGCTTCGAGCTGTTTTAGAAGGAGTCACCTTTAATTTAAGAATTATCTTAGAATCATTTACAAAAAAAGTTTCACTTGACTCAATAAAAGTAATTGGTGGTGGAGCAAAAGGAGATATTTGGAGACAGATAATGGCTGATATTTATAATAAAGATATTCTAAGATTACAGTTATTAGATGAAGCTTCATCATTAGGAGGGGCAATAATTGGTGGAGTTGGAGTTGGCATTTTTGATGATTTTTCAATAGCAAAAGAATTAAATCCAGTAGTAGATGAAGTTAAACCTAATCAAAATAATATTATTATTTATAATGAATTATTTCCAATTTTCAAAGAGGCCTATCATTCCCTGAAACCTATTAACCATAAATTGAGCCAGCTAGACTAATTGTCTTTATTGAAAGGTGGTCAATAGTTAAATGAATTTATATATAGATTCTGCTAATATTAAAAAAATAAAAGAACTTTATGACTGGTTACCTATTACTGGAGTTACAGTAAACCCAACAATTTTAGCAAGAGATCAGATTACAATTTCAGACTTTTTACATGAAGTTAAAAATTTAAGCCCTAAATGTACTCATATCCAGGTGACCCATACAGAAACAAAACAAATAATTGATGATGTTCAATATTTATGGAGTCTTGAATTAGATAATATTTCTGCTAAAATTCCAGTGACTAAAAATGGCTTGAAAGCAATTAAAGAAATTAAGAGTGAAAATGAATCTAGATTAATTACTGCTACAGCAGTTTATAATGCTAATCAGGCTTTAATTGCTGCTGAGGCAGGGGCAGATTTTATTGCTCCCTATGTTAGCAGGATTGATAGACTAGAGCATTCTGGACTAGACGTTGTTGCTGATATTAAAGTTTTATTAAATAAATATAATCTTGAAAGTAAAATCATAGCTGCTAGTATAAAAAATGCTTATCAGTTAAAAGAAATTTTAAAAATAGGTGTAGATTCTGTTACTCTTGCACCGGATTTAATCGAGGAAGCTTTTCAGAGTGATTTAACTGATCAGGCTGAAACTGATTTTCTAAATGATTGGTCTAATGTTTTTAAGTCTCAGGAATTAACTTCACAAATTATTAGGAGGTAATAGTCTATGTTGAAAAGAGAATTAGGTAATACTGGAGAAGAAGTTACAGTTATAGGTCTTGGTTGCTGGCAGTTAGGCCAGGAATGGACTGGGATGGATGATGATAAAAAATCAATAGAATTAGTTCATAAAGCATATGATTTAGGTATTAATTTTTTTGATGTTGCGCCAGTTTATGGTTTTGGCCATGCAGAAAAAGTTTTAGGTGAAGCCGTTTCTGATAGAAGAGAAGATGTTTTTATTGCTTCGAAGGTTGGTCTCCGCTGGGACGACCAGAAAAATATTGTTAGAAATCTTTCCTCTGAAAGTATTAGAGAAGAGATTGAAAATAGTCTTAAAAGGTTGGATACTGATTATATAGACTTATATCAAATGCACTGGCCTGATCCAAATACTCCAATTCAAGAGACTATGGAAGAATTATCTAAGTTAAAGGAAGAAGGTAAAATTAGATATATTGGAGCTAGCAATTTTAATGTACCTCTACTGGAACAGGCTTCTGCTGTTGAAGAAATAGTAAGTAACCAGGTATTATATAGTATTTTAGACCAGAACTCAGAACATTACCATGGTCTTCCATTAATATATAGGACTAGAGATGAAATAATGCCTTATGCTGAAAAAACCGGTATGTCAGTAATCCCTTATAGCCCAGTCTGTCAGGGCATGTTAACAGATTCCTTTGATATGAGTAAACTTGAAGAGGGAGATGTCAGGTATGCCAATCCTGAATTATGGAATGAGAAATGTGAAGAGAATTATAGAAAAGTTCAGGAAATCAAAAAAATTGCTGAAAAATATGATAAACCTCTTGCCCAGTTGGCATTTAATTGGCTAAGAAAACAGGATGAGATAACTAGTATAATTGCTGGTGTTACAAAGATTTACCAAATAGAAGATAATGTAGCTTCTGTTGAATGGGAATTGTCTGATGAAGATATGGACAAAATTGATGAGATAATGTTAAACAAAGAGTAATAAATTTATTGAAGGGATTTAATAGTTTATGTCAGCCTGTTGGAGCAATTAATTAGTGAAGTTTCAAATATAGTAAGTTATGAAATTAATTCTAAAATAATTGTTTCAACAGGTCTTATAAAAATAAGCATCTCATTAAATAATCCTTTATTAGCTTTATAATAATATAAGGAAGGATGATAAAATGAAATTACCTGAAAAACCAGAAAAAGAAACTATGTATTTTATTGGAGTTACAACCAAGCAATCATCGATTATGGATGTTTTTCCTAAATGGAATGAAATTTTAAATTTAAATGCAGAATTAATTGGTATAGATATTGATATTCACGCCCCAAAGGAAGATTATATTAAGGCAGTTCAATTTATTAGAGAGCATGAAAGGGCTAAAGGAGCTTTAGTTACAACTCATAAAATTGATATTTTCGATGCAGCCTGGGATTACTTTGATTTCTTAGATCCTCACGCTGCAATTCAGCAGGAATTATCCTGTATATCTAAAAAAGATAACGAAGTTTATGGTTTTGCCAAAGACCCGATAACCAGTGGTAGATCTATGGAAGAGTTTATTCCTGAAAATTTTTGGGCAGAGCATGGTGGAGAAGTCCTAATTATTGGGGCAGGAGGCAGCGCCAGGGCCATAGCCTCATATCTTTTTGATCCAGAAAATGGAGATAATATTCCATCAAGATTGATTGTAAATAACAGAAGCAAGCCAAGGCTAGACAAGTTTGCTGATATGTTTAAGTTAATAAATGATGATGTGAATGTTGAATATAATTTAACTCCAGATATTGAAGATAATGATAGAATATTGGCTGAAGTCAAGCCGTATTCCCTGGTTATAAATGCAACTGGTTTAGGGAAAGATCGGCCAGGCTCGCCATTAAGTGATGATTGTACTTTTCCAGAAAACTCTTTAGTCTGGGAGTTGAATTATCGAGGTGGCTTAAAATTCATGCATCAGGCATTAGATCAGAAAGAAGAACAGAATTTATATGTAGAAGATGGATGGAAATACTTTATTCATGGCTGGTCTGAGCATATAAGTGAGGTCTTTGATATTGAATTGACAGATGAAAAGCTTAAGGTATTAGATGAAGCCGCATCAGATTTAAAGAAATAGTTTATGGGGGTATTGAAGATATGGAATTATTTAGACCAATAAATAGTTATTATGATTTTGAAAACATAAAAATGGTTCCAGAGGGTGATTTGATCACCAGAAATTTAAGTGATATGGACTGGATGTACCAGGATCAGGAGGCAGTTCAAGAACTATTAAAAGAAGATCCGCAGATTTATAGATATTATAATGTTGATATTCCAGAGGAAGAAGGCCACTTACAGCACTGCATTAGTATTATTAATCCTGGGAAAGTTGGCAATGAATATAATATGACTAAAGGTCACTTTCATGAAATTAAAGGAACTGCTGAAATTTATTATACTATTCAGGGCGAAGGCATGCTTTTTATGCAGTCAGTTACAGATGGGGAGCCTGAATTTGAGGCCCTTGAAATGAAAAAAGGTACCTTAAGTTATGTTCCGCCGTACTGGGCTCATAGAACAATAAATACCGGTGAGGAACCACTGGCATTTATAGGAATTTATCCAGGTGAAGCCGGCCATGTTTATGGGGAGATTGAAGCAAAAGGATTTATGAAATTATTAATTGAAAAAGATGGGGAGCCGACTATTATAGATAATCCGAACTACAAATAAATATAAGTTTATAAGATTATAATAATTAAGAGGTGGATTCTATTGAAGATATTAATTACACCCCGATCATTTGCGTCAATATCAAAAGAACCAATTGAGATCTTAAAGAGTAAAGGTTTTGAGTTGCTTATAAATGATACAGGGGAGAACTATTCAGAAACTCAGATGATGAGATTAATTAAAGATGTGGATGGCGTAATAATTGGCACAGATCCTTTAAATGAAAATGTATTAAAGGAAGCTAATAAACTTAAGGTGATTTCTAAGTATGGTGTTGGTACAGATAATATAGATCTCGATTATGCTAAAAATAATAATATTACTGTTACAAATACTCCGTCTGCTAATTCAAGATCAGTTGCTGAGCTAGTTATTACTTATATATTTGCTCATTCCAGGAGAATAATTGAAGCTGACAAAAAAACCAAGGAAAAATATCAGGGTAAAATTGTTGGTAATACAGTTAACGGCAGGACAATTGGGATTCTTGGTTTAGGAAAAATAGGAAAATCAGTTGCTAGAATGGCAAAAGGCTTAAATATGAATGTACTGGCCTGTGATATTAATGAGGACGATCAATTTGCCGACAGATATAATGTGAAATATGTTGACTTTGTAAATTTAATCAAAGAATCAGATTTTATTAGTTGTCATCTACCTTTAAATAGTAAGACTGAAAACATGATAAGTTCAAAAGAATTTAATATGATGAAAACTGATGCTATATTAATTAATACAGCAAGAAGTGGAGTTATAAATGAGAATGATTTAATTGAAGCTCTTATAAATGATAAGATTAGAGGGGCAGCTTTAGATGTTTTTAATGAAAAATTAATTGATATTATTAATGATAATCCTAAAATTAATAATAAGATAATTTTATCCCCTCATATGGGAGCCCATACAGATGAAGCAGTTGATAAAATGGGGGTTCAATCAGCAGAGAATTTAATAGATTTCTTTGAAAATAAAACACTAAATAGTCAGGTTGTTTAAATAAAAGGGGTTGTTGATTTTGGAAAATCATGAATTATCAAAAATGTTGGATCATACTCTTCTTGGTCAGGATATCAATAAGAATCAGGTTATAAATAAATGCAATGAAGCAAAAGAATATGGTTTTTACTCGGTATTTACCGTTCCCTATTATGTGAAAACCATGGTAGATGAACTTAAGGGATCTAATGTTAAAGTTGGAACTGTAGTTGGTTTTCCACTGGGGAATACCAATACTGAAAGCAAAGTTCAAGAAGCAATAAAGGCTTTAAAAGATGGTGCTGAAGAATTAGATATGGTTATAAATATATCAGCATTAAAAGATCATGATAGAGATTATATTTTTAAAGATATAAATGAAATAGTTAAATTAAAGGATAAGCTTGATCAAGATTTTATATTGAAGGTTATCATAGAAAGTTGTCTATTAGATCCTGAAGAAATTGAAGAGGTAAACAAACTGGTTTATGAAGCTGGAGCTGATTATATTAAAACCTCAACTGGCTTTGCCGAAAGTGGAGCAAGTCTGGAAGTGGTAAAACTTCTGGCTGATTTGAATACAGATAATGATCTTAAAATAAAGGCATCAGGAGGTATAAGAACTAAAGAGGATGCACTGGCAATGATTAAAGCTGGCGCAGATAGAATTGGAGTTAGCTCTGGAGTTCAGATAATAAATAGTTAATTAAAGTGAGGCAGGCTAATTGTATCCTGCCTCATAAATATATTGATAGGAGGTTTTTAATATCCTTTTACTAGGCATAGATATAGGAACCCAGGGAACTAAAGGAATCTTGATAAATAAAGATGGTAAAGAGCTGGCAAGTAGTTATCATGGCTATGAAGTTGAACAGCCCAATCCTGGCTGGGCTCAGCAGTGGCCTGAAGTCTGGCTTGATGCAGTTAAAAAAGTAATAAAGGATATAGTCTCAGCAAATAATGTTAATCCAGATGATATCGAAGGTATTGCAATAAGCAGCCTTTATGGTGGGGCTGGAATACCAGTCGATAATAAGATTGAACCATTAGCTCCCTGCTTAATCTGGATGGATAGAAGAGCTAAAGAAGAGACAGACTGGGTGAAAACTAATCTTGATTTAGATAATCTCTATCAGATAACAGGCAATACAGTCGATTCATATTACGGCTATACCAAGATGCTCTGGATAAAGAATAACTGGCCTGAGATCTGGAATAATACCAACCTCTTTCTGCCCCCAAATGCATATATAATCTATAAACTGACTGGTGAAATTGCAGTCGATTATTCTTCTGCAGGCAATATCGGTGGAATATTTGATATCAATAAAAAAACCTGGTCGGAAGAGATGTGTAATAAATTAGGGATTCCTGTTGATAAACAGCCTGAGAAATTGGTTGGTTCTGATGAAATAGTTGGAGAAATCACTGAGGCTGTTGCTGAAGAAACAGGTTTAAAGCCAGGCACCCCAGTAATAGCAGGCGGTGTTGATGCAGCTGTGGCTACATTAAGTGCTGGAGCTGTATTTGAAGGTAATCACGTTGCCATGATAGGAACCTCAATGTGCTGGGGATTTGTCACTGAAAAGACCAATCTTTCTTCAAAACTAGTTAGCATGCCCAATGTTATCGAAGCCCAGGATAAGGTCTATAGTTTTGGCGGGGCAGCAACTGCAGGAGCTATTATCAGGTGGTTTAGAGATGTATTTGGCCAGGAAGAGTTAAATACAGAAGAAAAACTCGGGTTAGATGCCTATAAGCTCCTTGAGATAAAGACTGAAGATATCCCTGCAGGCTCTGAAGGCTTAATTGTGCTACCCTATTTTATGGGGGAAAGAAGCCCTATCTGGGACAGTCAGGCCAGAGGTAATATTTTAGGTTTAAGCCTCTATCATACCAAAGGCCATATATTTAAAGCCTTTATGGAAGGTGTGGCCTATGCTTTAAGGCATAATATGGAGATAATGGTGGATAATGACCAGATAGAACTTGATAAAGAATTATTACTAGTTGGCGGAATAACTAAATCAGATATCTTTCCGCAGATCATTGCCGATGTTACTGGCTTTCCTGTGAAGATAATTAAAAATGATGTTGAAGCCCCTCTTGGAGATGCAGTCCTGGCAGGACTTGGAACCGGAGTATTTAATAGCCCGGAAGTATTACTCGACTGGATAGAGTTTGAGGAGACCTTTATTCCCGATAAGGATAATAAAGAGGTTTATGATAAGTTATTTGAACAGTATAAAGAGTTATACCCAAAATTGAAAGAAGAAATGGAAATTTTAAGTGATATATAATATGCCTGGAGGTTAAAGTATGTCAGAGATAAAAGTTAGAAATAGATATCAAGCTAAACTTCCGAAAGTTGGAATCAGGCCAGCAATTGATGGCCGGAAAGCTGTTAGAGATACTGAAGAGGCCACAACTATTAAGATGGCTAAATTGACTGCTGAATTTATAGAAAATAATATGAGGCATCCAAATGGTGCTAAAGTTGAAACAGTTATAGCAGATACCTGTATCGGGGGAGTAGCCGAGGCCAGAGCTGCTGAGGAGAAGTTTAAAAAGAATGATGTTGGAGTATCGATTACAGTAAGCCCTGTCTGGTGTTATGGCTCAGAGGTAATGGATACAACTTCAGAGATTCCTAAAGCAGTCTGGGGCTTTAATGCAACTGAGCGTCCAGGTGCAGTCTTCCTGGCAGCCTTAAAATCAGCCCATGATCAGAAGGGACAGCCGATCTATCCGATCTATGGCAAGAATATTCAGAATGATTTAAATGAGATCCCTGATGATGTAAAAGAGAAATTATTAAGATTTACAAAAGCAGGCCTGGCAGTAGCCAGAATGAAGGGGAAGTCATATCTATCGATTGGCTCAGTCTCAATGGGTATAGCCAGTTCTGTTATTAAAGATGAATTTTTTGAAGACTACTTAGGCATGCGGACAGAATATGTTGATATGTCAGAAGTTATTAGAAGGTTAAATAATGATATTTATGATAAAGATGAATTTGAGAAAGCTTTAGAATGGACTAAGGAAAACTGCCAGGAAGGCAAGGATTATAATCCAGAGGAATTTAAGGCATCTGAGGCTGAAAAGGATAAAACCTGGGAGACAGTAGTTAAGATGACTTTAATTGCAAGGGATTTAATGGTAGGCAATCCAAAGTTAAAAGAAATGGGTTATGAAGAGGAAGCCCATGGCCATAATGCCATAGCAGCTGGTTTTCAGGGGCAAAGACACTGGACAGATCATATGCCGACTGGAGACTTCACAGAGGCGATTCTTAACTCATCCTTTGACTGGAATGGTATCAGACAGCCTTACCTGCTGGCAACAGAAAATGATTCTCTAAATGGAATCTCAATGTTATTTAACCATCTTTTATCTAATAGAGCCCAGATATTCTCAGATGTGCGGACATACTGGAGCCTGGAATCGGTTAAGAAAGCAACAGGCTATGAGCTATCAGGAAAAGCAGAGACTGGAATTATTCATCTTAAGAATTCAGGACCGGCTACATTAGATGGTGCTGGCAAGCAAAAAGATGAGAATGGCAACCCTGTAATGAAACCCTACTGGGAGATTTCTGATGATGAGGCTCAGGCCTGTCTGGATGCGACTAGATGGTGTCCTGCTTCAAGGGATTATTTCCCTGCAGGTGGTTTTTCCAGCAAGTATAAGTCAGAGGGCGGCATGCCAATGACAATGAGCAGGATTAATATTATCAAAGGGCTAGGACCTGTATTACAGATTGCTGAAGGTTATTCTATTGACCTGCCGGATGAGGTTCATAAAGAGCTGGATGATAGAACAGACCCGGGCTGGCCGACAACCTGGTTTGCTCCAAAGCTAAGCGGAGAGTTCCCCTTTGAAAATGCCTATCAGGTTATGAATAACTGGGGCTCCAACCACGGAGCTATTAGTTATGGTCATATTGGAGATAAATTAATAACCCTGGCTTCAATGTTAAGGATACCGGTCTCAATGCATAATGTTGAAAATCAGAGGGTATTCAGGCCAAGTTTCTGGAGTTCTTTTGGAACTAAAGATCAGGAAGGTGCGGATTACAGGGCCTGTGATAATTTAGGGCCATTGTATAAATAATAAGTATAAGTAGGTGAATGTTAATGGGCAAGAAACCAGATCAGTTAATTCAATCCATAGATAGAGCTTTTGATATACTGGAATTATTAGTTGAAAAAGGTTCAAGTATGGGTGTAACTGAAATTAGTGAAAGAACAAAGCTTCATAAAAGCACTGTTTATCGATTGCTGGCTACATTAAGGTATCGTGGCTATGTTAAGAAAGATAATCATGAAAAGTATAAAATAGGATTTAAATTGTTTGAATTAGGTAGTTCAGTAATTAATAATATTGATTTACGTTCAGATGCTAAACCATTTTTAAGAGAGCTAATGAATATCTCTGAAGAAACCGTTCATCTCGGGGTTTTAGATGATAATCAGGTGGTATATATTGATAAAGTTGAAAGTGAAAATACAATTAGGATGTATTCAAAAATTGGCAGAAGGAATCATGCTTCCAGTACAAGTCTGGGCAAAGTAATTTTAGCCTATTCAGATCGTGAAGTTGTTGATAAAGTAATCAGGGAAGAAGGTTTAAAAAAGCTTACTGAGAATACAATTACTGATGAGGAACAGTTCAAAAAGCATTTAGCAAAGGTTAGAAGTCAGGGTTATGCAATTGATAATGAGGAACAGGAATATGGGATTCGCTGTATTGCTGGACCAATCTTCGATCATACAGGAGAGGTTATAGCAGCTTTTAGTATTTCAGGCCCAACTATGCGGATGACCAAAGAAAAAGTAGAATCTCTAAAGCCGGTGATTAAAGAATACTCTAAGAAGATTTCTGAATCATTTGGCTGTAATGGATTTTGTTGATCTGTTTATATTATAATTAAGCTAGCCAATAAGAATTATTTATTGCCCCTGTGAATACAGGGGTTTATCTTTTTCGTATCTTAGTATTATTAAAGCACTATGATTAAATTATTAGAGATTATTTTTTAGATAATTAAAAGGTTGTTACTTCAATTGATAATAACAGTCTGTGGTGATATTATAGATATAGGCAGGTTGATTTTAGGGGGGATGACAATTAATACTATTGATTATGAAAAATACTTAGAAAAATATGATGAGACGACAGGGCTTTATCCTGAGGGGTTAGAGAAAATCGGGGAGAAGTATCATGATAAAGGTTATCTGACCAAGGAAGAATTATATGATCTGGCCCATCTTAATTCAACCAGGAGCTCATATCATGTTAAGAAAAATCCTGATGCCAGGGTGGAAAAGGTTACCGAGGTTGCCTATAATTTAGATGATGAATTCTGTCAGCTGGCTCTTTATACAAGTTTAACTGGTATTGGCACCCCAACTGCATCAGCAATTTTGACCAGCCTGGATGATGAGGTTCATTGTGTTATTGATACCAGGGTCTGGGCGACGCTCTGGAGACTGGGGTATTTTGTGAAAGAGAAAGAGAGCTTTAAACCTGAAGATTACATAAAGATTATTGATGTCGTTAGAAGGCTGGCAGCTGATACTGAGCTTACAGTTGCTGAAATTGGTTATGCATTGTTTGCTTATGATGTTGTCCATCGTGAGGGTAATTTACATTAATTAGGAAAAATATAATTTATAAGCGGAGGCGGTAAACCATGGAGTTTTCACAGGAGCAACTTAATGAGCTTGCTGAAAAATTTGAATTTAAGTTAATTGTACTCTATGGTTCGGCTATTACTGGTCAAATGACTGCTGATAGTGATATAGATATAGGGGTTTTTCTAAATGAGGGCAAGGCTTTAGAAAATTATCAGGATATGAGTTTTTTAGCCAAATTGGAGAATGAATTATCTAAAATTTTTGCTGGAAAAGTAAGAGAGATAGATCTCTCTATTCTAAACTTTGCCAGTCCTTTATTAAAGTTTAAAGTAGCTCAAAATGGAAAAGCTATATATGAAAGAGATTCAGGGATTTTCAGAAGATTTCAAGTCAGGGCTATGAAGGAACATCAGGATGCCAGTAAATTTTATGACTTAGAAAAAGATTATATCAGAAGCTTTATAAAAGGAGATAGAAAAGATGACAGACGAAAAGTTAATCCGCCGGAAGTTAAGTAAATTGGTTCAATCTCTGGATGAACTTTCTGAAATTGAAGAATATAGTCTTGAGGAGTATTTGCAGAATTTCTTTATAAGCAGGACTACTGAGCGTTTAATTCAGTTGATCGTAGAGACTGCAACTGATATTAATGGTCATCTGATAATTGAAGCTGGCAGAAAGCCTCCTGAAACTTATTACGACTCGTTTATTATTTTAGGTAGATTAAATATAATTAGTTCTGAACTTGCTGAAAACCTTGCTCCATCAGCAGGGCTCAGGAATAGAATTGTTCATGAATATGATGAGATAATTGATAAAATAGTTTATGAAAGTATTGATGATGCTTTGAACTTATACAGGCAATATGTGAAAGAAATAGAGGAATATTGTTTTAAAGAATAGATACAGTGAAATAGGATGTGGTTTTGGTGGATAAATTTGAGTTATTTGAGGAGATGAGATTTCATCTCCTCGGCCAGGGGTTTGATGTTGAAAATTATAAGGAGATAAATTACGGTCTTCAGTTCAAGGTGAATTTTCAGGGGAAGTCTGAGCTCGTCAGGATTTTTGAGAGCAAAAAGAAAGGGACCAGGCTTGACCTTTCTCAGGTTAAGGATGATGAAATTGCTGAGCTAATCCGGAGAGCAGAGACTGCTGCCTATAAAAAAGGGAAAGCAGCTGGATCTGGAGGAGATGGAAATGACAGAGAAGTTGAGCCAGGTTATAATCTTGATGGCTATGAAAGTTTGATTGGTGTCGATGAATCCGGTAAAGGCGATTATTTTGGCCCCCTGGTTATTGCCGGAGTTTATCTTGATAAAGAGGTTGCTGAAAAGCTGGCCGGTTATGGTATTGCCGATAGCAAGAATTTATCTGATAAGAAAATTAAGAAGCTGGCTGTCAGGATTAAAAGGCATTGCGAATATTCAGTAGTTACAATTAAAAATCCTAGATATAATCAATTACATAAGAAAATTGGCAACCTGAATAAAATTCTGGCCTGGGGTCATGCCCGGGTTATTGAGAATTTGCTGGATAAGGTTAATTGTGATAATGCTTTATCTGATAAATTTGCGAAAAAATATTTGATTGAGAATGCCCTGATGGAGAAGGGCAAGGAGATAGGGCTTGAGCAGAGAGTTCGGGCTGAAAGCAATTTAGCTGTGGCAGCTGCAAGCATTCTGGCCAGGGCAGAGTTTGTGTCTCAACTCCAACAGCTATCAGATGAATATGAGATTGAACTGCCTAAAGGTGCGGCCAATCATATAATCGATGTTGGCCAGAAATTTGTTAAGAAGCATGGCCAGGAAGAGTTAAACCAGGTGGCCAAGTTGCATTTTAAAACTACTGATAAGATACTTAATTTAAGGTTATTTTAGGAGGCGTCGAATGAGACATTTAAGTCATTATTTTTCTAAAAACCCGGTGATTGCAGCAGTTAGAAATGAGAAGGATTTAAAGAAGGCTTTAAAAAGTGATGTTTATGCAATAGTAATTATGAAGATTAGTATTTTGAAGCTGGATGAGATCGTTAAAAAAATTCAGGATCATGATAAGCTTGTCTTTATCCATATAGATTTAATGGTTGGACTTGGCCGGGATAAAGAAGCTGTTAAATATCTGGCCTATAATGAACTCTGCGATGGCATTATTTCGACAAAGGGCCAGCTGGTTAAAGAGGCAATGAAATATGATCTTATGGGAATTCAGAGATTATTTTTACTGGATTCTGAAGCTTTACGAACTGGCAGAAGTATGCTTGATAATAATAGTCCATCAGCCATTGAGGTTCTGCCTGGAGTAGCTGCCCCATACTTAATTAAAAGGATAGATGAAAGAATTTCATGTCCAATAATTGCCGGTGGTTTAATTAGAACTAAAGAGGAAGTCGATGACCTTGTTGACCAGGGAGTTTTTGCAATTTCTACAGGGGAAAAGAGTCTCTGGTAGTTATTGGACTTATAGTCGTTAAACATGTAACAATACTTGACAATTATAATTCTAATATATATAATTAAATCAGTAGAATATATTAGTCAGAGATAAGAGAATGGCTTTAACATCACCAGGGATTTTTATGTCTTGAGAGTTATGATGTTTGAGCCATATTTTTGTCTTTATAGGTTTTTTAACATAATATTAACATCAATTTTACAATATATTAATCTTGAGATAGTAATCTATTTAATAGAAGTTTTAAATAGATTCTATATAATGAAGTTACTTGAAAGCTAATTTCATTAATATCTAATGAAAGGAGGGTGGAGATAGCTTTTAAGATTGGTTTTTAATTTTCATAATATTATTAAAGAAGTGCTTTTTAAAAAACTTAAGGGGGTATATTAAAATTGCGTAAAACAATCGTATTAATGCTAGTTCTTGGTTTAGTATTCTTTGCTGCAGGAGATGTAGCTGCTGATGTAATTGAAATTGAATACTGGCATGCTATGTCAGGTATGACAGAGGACATGATTGAAGAGCAGGTAGAAGCTTTTAATGAACTCCATGATAATATTCATGTAAATGTTGAGTATCAGGGTAGTTATCGTGATGTTCTGGATGCTACACAAGCAGCATATAGAGGCGGTAATCCTCCACATGTAATTCAGAGTTTTGAAATCTCCACAAGACAGCTTATTGATATGGATATTTTTGTTCCATTGCAGGATACTTTAGAAGGGGTAGACTGGGATGTATTTTTAGATCCAGTCACAAATTATTATAATGTAGATGACAGGCTATATTCAATGCCATATAACTCTTCTAATCCTATTCTTTATATAAATCAGGATATTTATGAAGAGGCAGGGTTAGATCCAGATAGTCCTCCAGAAACCTTTGATGAAATGATTGAGCATAGTGAGCAGATTGTTGAAAGTGGAGCTGCAGATTATGGTTGGGTAATGCCTTTACACAGCTGGTTCTTTGAACAATGGATGGCCAATATGGGTCAGGATTTTGCCAACCATGAAAATGGTAGAACAGAGAGACCTGATTCTGTACATTTAGAGTCACAGGCAGCTCAGGACATATTTGAATGGTGGGACTATAATTATCAGAACGATTTATATGTTAACCCAGGTGTAGAGGCCTGGCAGGAATCAAGATCAATTTTTGCAAGTGAGAGCGCTGGTATAGCAATAGATTCAACTGCAGCGATAGCTCCAAAATTAGCTTCTGCAGAAGAGCAGGGCTTTTCAGTAAAGACTGGTTATATGCCAATTCATGATGACTATGAAAGACATGGAACAACTATAGGCGGAGGATCATTATGGGTTATCGATGGACATACAGCTGAAGAGCTTGAAGCAGCAGGTGAATTAGTGATGTTCTTATCAGGTGCTGAACAGCAGGCTGAATGGCATAAAGAAACTGGTTATTTCCCTGTCCATGAAGATGCCATTGATATACTAGAAGATGAAGGCTGGTATGATGAAAATCCAAATCATAAAACAGCTTTAGATCAGCTTCTTGATACTCAGTCAGTTTCATCAACTCAGGGAGCTTTAATTGGTCCATTCCCTGAAATAAGAACCCAGATAACAGATGCTATGCAGTATGTCTGGGGAGAAGAGAAAACTGTAGAAGAAGCATTGATGGATGCTAAAGCAGACTCAGAAGGTATTTTAAGTAACTATCAACGTATAATAGTAGACTAAATATAAACCAGGCTAATTGATATTGCCCGGGAGAAATCCCGGGCTTTTATAAACTGAAAGCTATAAAATATTAGATAGAGCGGGAGTTGAAATAAATGAGTCATCAATTCAAGAGCAAAATAATGCCATGGCTATTTCTTATGCCAACTTTGATTGTGCTGGTATTATTTCTCTATTATCCCATGATTGCAACAGTAGAAACAAGTTTACATCAGACTGCTTTTATGGGAGCCAGGAGAATTTTTGTTGGTCTTGAAAATTTTCAGACCTTAATTTCTTCAAGAAGTTTTTGGCATAGTTTTAGAATTTCTATGTTTTTTTCATTTTTGGTTGTTGGATTAACAATGCCTATCGCCTTTTTATTGAGTATTTTAGCAAACCAGAAGATTAAAGGTGGTAAGTTTTTTAGAACTGCAATGATCTGGCCTTATGCACTTTCACCGGCGATTGCAGGTGTCATCTGGCTATTTATCTTTAACCCAACGATTGGTATTTTAAATTTTGTTCTAGGAGAATTATTTGGGATTAGACCGGACTGGGTCTCCAGCAGGCAGTTTGCATTTATAATGGTTACATTAACAGCTGTCTGGAAACAATTAGGTTACAACATAGTTTTCTTTTTGGCCGGACTGCAAAATGTTCCTGGTCATATGCTTGAAGCTGCAACTATTGATGGAGCTAATCCTATCCAGAAATATGTGAAGATTGTAATCCCTATCATGTCACCAACTATATTTTTCTTATTTACAATGAATCTTATCTACGCATTTTTTACTACATTTGGTATGATCAATGTCATGACTCAGGGTGGACCGATTGATGCAACTAATATTTTGATCTATAACTTATATAGAGATGCCTTCCAGTATGATAATCTAGGTATGGGAGCTGCTCAATCTCTTATCCTGTTTGGTATTGTAACAATTTTAATGATAGTTCAGTTTAAACTGGGAGGAAGGAGAGTTCATTATGGTCAATAATATTGCAAGTCTCTGGGAAGACCTTACAAGTAATAAATATCGGCGTCGAAAAGCATTAAAGAAAATTATAATTCATATTTTAATTGTATTGGCTGTTTTAGTATTGATGATACCTTTACTATGGGCTATTATTGCCAGCACTCAATCTCCAGGACAGATTTATCAGTATCCACCGAGATTGTTGCCAGGTAATGCCTTTGTTCGGAATTTTACTATAGCCTGGCACAGATATAATGTAGGTAGAGGAATGTTAAACTCATTTTATATTGCAGCTGTAGTTTCATTTGTTAAGATTATTTTAGCATTGACCTCAGCTATGGCGCTGGTCTATTATGACTTTCCAATAAAAACCGGAATATTTTTCTTTATACTATTAACATTATTAATGCCAGTTCCAGTTAGAATAGTGCCTTTATTTGATATTGTTAATGATATAGGCTGGGCTAATAGTTACTGGGCTCTAACAGTCCCGTTTTTTGCCTCGGCTACAGGGACTTTTTTATTCAGGCAACATTTTATGAGTATACCAACATCAATAGCTGAGGCTGCCAGAGTTGACGGAATAGGCCCGGTCAGATTTTTAGTTCAGATTTTGACACCTATGTCTAAGAATACAATTGGTGCCTTTGTTGTAATTACTTTTGTTTATGTCTGGAATCAGTACCTCTGGCCGATGCTGATTATTACAACTAGAAGCAGACAGGTTGTTCAGTTATCGATGCAGCAGTTGACAACCTCCGGTCCGGAACAGATAGTGGACTGGGGTGTGGCGATGGCTGGTGCTTTAACAGCACTGATTCCGCCTTTGATTATATTCTTTCTCTTGCAGGAACAGTTTATGAAAGGCTTTGCTCTAAGTGATGAAAAATAGATATTTATATTAATTCATTAAAGCCCTGGGAGACCAGGGCTTTTAATACGTTGTGATAGCAGGGAGTGAGTTCATGAATTATCTTGGAATAGATGGTTGTAGTGGCGGTTGGTTTATGATTGGCGAAGGTAATGATGGAAAAGTGGGATATAACTTATATGATAATATTGAGGCTCTCTGGCTGGATAATAAGGGTCTAAAGCTGGCCTTGATTGACATTCCAATAGGGTTAAAAGAGTCTGGTCCAGAGGAGAGGCGCTGTGATAAACTGGCCAGGCAAATACTGGATAAAAGAAAATATAGTGTCTTTCCTGCCCCCTGTCGCCAGGCTCTAGATGCTGAATTCTGGGAAGAGGCAAATGAAATCAATAAAAAAGTAAGAGGAAAAGGCTTAAGCAAGCAGAGCTGGAATATATCCAGTAAGATCCTGGAGGTTGATAATTTAATTCAATCTGTACCTGAGGTTGATAACCTTTTTAGAGAAGCCCATCCAGAGCTGGTCTTTCAGGCACTGGCTGATCAAAAGGAAATGGAGTTTAATAAGAAGACAGAGGAAGGTTTCCAGGAGAGGTTAGAGCTTCTTGAAAGTTATCTGCCTGATATCCAGGATTTGGTTGATTCTATTCTTAATGATTATTACCGAAAAGATCTGGCCAGAGATGATATACTGGATGCTCTTGGATTGTACTTATCTGCAAAACAAATTGCCATAGATAATTGGGAGCTAGTATCTATTCCAGCTGAGCCAGAATTTGATCCAGAGGGTATTAGAATGGAAATAGTTTATCCAATAAAAAATATAATTTAGTTTAATATTTATTATTATCCTCTGAGAGTGGTGTCTTAAAGCCTTTAATTGATAGTCTCATTAGCCAGGGGCAAAACTGTTGATTGGCTGCAGATTATTTAGGTTTGAAGTTGTAATTATTCCTGCAAAAGTTTTATAAAATATTTTCTTCTTTGCACTACTCGCCTATTTACTTATATAGATAAGTTTTATATAATAAATTAAAGGTAGAATTTTTGTTGGAAGTTTTTTTAGTTTAGAAAGTAATTAGAGTGAAAATATAATACAGCTAGACCGAAGCTATACCGAATCAATATCGAAGCTATAACGAATCTAAAGCGAAGCCAGACCGAAGCCAGACCGAAGCCAGACCGAAGAACGACCGGATTTAGAGCGAATTTGATCTGGAGAAAAATAGGTATAATTTAATCAAAATTATTTTAAATATAGTCATATGATTATTAGAAATCTCAGCTGGATTAACAAATCTGGTTGAGATTTTTTTATTTAATTAAAACATGCAGGAAAATAATTTTTTATCTCTAATTATAGAATATGTAAGCAGTTTTATGGAATGATTTTAAAATGCTATGCAGGAGGCAAAAATATGCCTTATAATAAACGAGATCTTTCAAATATTCCAGTTGAAATTATGAATAGATGGAAAAGTGCGAGTAAGAATATGGCAGATTTACTGGATAAGAATGTTATTACGATTACAAGGGATAATCCTGATTTCTTTGCTATTTTGATTTCTCAGAATAAATTAAAGAAACCTCCGGCTCTGGATACAGTTATAGATGGGAGCAAGGATTTTACATATTCACTTAATTGGCCAGATGACAGGTTGTTTGGTGCTATTATTTTAATGGATAAAGATCGAGATTATGATTTAAAATCACTGGATAAGGCGTTTGAGATTATTAAGGATATGATTGAATCTGATCTTGAATTGATTGTTAATAAGAAGAGGCTGACTGAAAGGGTGAAGGAGCTGGCCTGTATATATCAAATAAGCCAGTTGCTTCTTGAGAATAAGATGGAGCTTGAGGATGTGCTTCTGGAAATTACTAAGATTTTGCCCCGGCATTTTGCCTATCCTGAACTGGCCCGTTGCAGGATAATTTATAATAATTTGATTATCTCTGAAAGGTTAGAGAAACCTGCTGGTAAGAAGCTGGTTGAAGAGGTCAAGCTTTCTAGCGAGGACTATCTTAAAGTGGAGATATATTATAATGGGCAAAATCCAGATGTTGATTTCTTGCCAGAGGAAAGAAAGCTGCTTGAATCTGTTGGCAGCCATGCTGCAACTATTATCAGAAGGATTAATATTGAACAGGAATTAATTGATACAAGAAATGAATTATATACAACTCTATATTCGATAGGTGACGGGGTTATAACTACTGATATGAATGGCAGGATAACTATGATGAATTTTACTGCCAAAAAGATGACTGGCTGGACATATTCTGAGGCTAAGGGCAGGCATTTAAATGAAGTGTTTAAGATTGAAAATGCCAGAACCGGCGAGAAAGTTAAGAACCCAGCTGAAAAGGTAATAGAAGAAGGAAAAATTGTTGGTCTGGCCAATGACACTACTCTTATTAGTAAGTCAGACAAGAGATATCAGATAGCTGATTCTGCTGCTCCGATTAAGGATTTTAATAATGAGATTACTGGTGTGATTCTGGTCTTTTCAGATGTAACAGATGAATATAAGTTTAAAGAAGAGCTTAGACTGGAACAGGAATGGTTGAGCTCTATCTTTGAAACTGGTACAGATCCGATGGCTAAATTAGATGAGCAGCACAGGGTCATTGATATTAATGATAGGTTCACTGAAGTTTTTAAGTATGAGCTAGAGGAAATTAAGGGTATGAATTTAGATGATGTCATGGATAGCTCTAAAGCAGGTACTGCCAACCGAAGGGTTACTGAAGAACTTTTAGAGGGCAGGCAGGTTGAGACCGAAGCGACCCGTTATGATAAATATGGAAATCCTAGAGAATGCCTGATTAGAGGGATTCCTGTGATAGTAGGGGGCGAGCTGGTCGGTGGTTATGGTATCTATATTGATATTACAGAAAGAAAAAGGCAGCAGGAAAAGATTGAATATATGACTTATCATGATAGATTAACTGGATTATATAATAGGACTTATCTGGAAGAGAAGTTGAGTCAGGTTAATTCTGGCGATGAATTTTTTAGTATTTTAATGCTTGATGTGAATGGTTTAAAATTTATTAATGACAGTTATGGTCATGAAATTGGCGATAAGATGTTGGTTAAAGTTTCTAAGACTCTGCAGCAGATCTTTCGAGAAAAGGATACGATAGTTCGCTGGAGTGGAGATGAATTTGTGGTTCTAATGCCGGCAACTGACGAAAAGAAAATTGAGAATATGATTGACCAGATTCGAAACTTAAATCTGGAAGTAAGTATTCCTGGTGGAGAAAACCTGCCTGTATCTCTGGCTGTTGGCTTTGATACTTCGCTTGATTCTGAGGTGGATATTTATGATGTCCTTCATAATGCAGAGGATAAGATGTATCAGGATAAATTATTGACTGATAAGAGTTCGACAAATAAGATTGTCAGAACTTTGCTTTCAACTTTACATGAAAAGAGCCAGGAGACTGAATCCCATGCCCGGCGGATGGAAGATCTTGCAATAAAATTAGGTGAGAAGGTTGGGTTATCATATGTTGAGTTAAACAGGCTATCCCTGCTGGCTGTACTCCATGATATCGGTAAAACCTCAATTCCTGAATCGATATTAAAAAAACCTGGCAGTTTAACTGCGGAGGAATGGGAGAAGATCAGGCAACTTCCAGTTGTAGGGTTTAGGCTCTGTTCATCGATTGATGATTTTTCCCATATTGCTCTGGATGTATTATCCCATCATGAACGCTGGGATGGAACTGGTTATCCCAGAGGGATTGAAGGTGAAAATATACCTCTTCTTGCCAGAATCATAACAATAGTTGATTCCTTTGATGTTATGACCAATGGCAGGCCCTATAAAGAGCCTATGACAGAGGAAGAGGCATTAAAAGAAATTCAGGATTGTGCTGGTAGTCAGTTTGACCCGGAACTGGCTGTGAAATTTATTGAGGTTTTTGAAAACCAGGTTTAATTATTTCCATCTATCCAGTGTCGGTAAATATTCTTCTAGCATCTCCTGTGCTGCTTTTTTGTCCATCTCCTTATTGGCATTGACGACATGGGGGATGCAGATTTGAATCATCTCTTCTATGCTAATATCTGAAGTGTACTCCCCGTCCTGATAGCAGTAATTACAGTAATTTTTGTTAATAGACCCATCCCTGTTTGTCCCGCAGAGATTATCTGCTCCTGCCAGTGGCATCCCACAGCTCTGGCATGAATTGATTGTAGTCATGCTATCTCCTCCTTTTTATATCTTACAAGATAATTATACCACTAACTTAATAAATAATCACCAAAAAGAGATATTTTATCTTGACATTATTAGTATATTCGGTTATAGTAATATATAGGGTTAGTGGTTAAGGATTAGAATAATTGGAGGTTATAGATATGGAAAATGAAGTAGCAGAAGAATTTGAAATTGAAGAACAGTCTTCTGGTTTAGGTTTTTTTGAAAAGTATCTTACAGTCTGGGTGATTTTCTGTATAGTAGCAGGGATATTAATAGGTCGTTATCTTCCAGGAATTCCGGCAACATTAAATAGATTGGAATATGCTCAGGTTTCTATACCTGTGGCGATTTTGATCTGGTTTATGATTTATCCGATGATGGTAGAGATAGATTTTAGCAGTCTATTACAGATTAAAAATCAGGCCAAACCTTTGACAATTGTAACTATAAGTAACTGGTTGATTAAACCATTTACGATGGCGTTTTTTGCCTGGTTCTTTTTCAGACAGGTATTTGGTGGTTTCTTAGGAGTAGAATTGGCCAATCAATATATAGCAGGTGCTATCTTATTAGGCTCGGCTCCATGTACGGCGATGGTCTTTGTCTGGAGTTATTTAACTGATGGTGATCCTAAATATACATTGTTACAGGTAGCACTGGATGATTCAATTTTAGTGTTTGCCTATGCCCCGATTGTAATGTTGCTTTTAGGAGTTACTGATTTTGCAGTCCCCTATGATACAATAATATTATCGGTTGTTCTCTATGTTGTTGTCCCTCTGGTTGCAGGCTATATTTCTAGAAAATATTTAATTAAAAATAAGGGGATAGAGTGGTTTGAGAATGTATTTTTAGATAAATTAAATAATGTTACGATTATTGGTCTATTACTGACTTTAATAATAATCTTTTCATTTCAGGGTGATGCATTAATTAATAATCCCCTGCATGTATTAATAATTGCTATACCTATTACAATTCAGGCATTCTTTATCTTCTTCTTAGTTTATTTTGCTTTTAAAGGCTTTGGCCATAAGCATGAGATAGCCGCTCCAGGCTCGATGATAGGTGCCAGTAATTTCTTTGAACTGGCTGTTGCTACAGCAATCTCTGTATTCGGGATAACTTCAGGAGCTGCCCTGGCCACAGTTGTTGGTATCTTAGTTGAGGTTCCAGTTATGCTGATGCTAGTCGGTATAGCCAATAGAACGAAGCACTGGTTTAAAGGAGAGGTTACAGGCTAAATACAAGAACTGGGTTAAATATAAGGAGGCTATTATGGAAAAAATAAAAGTTGGATTTATCTGTGTAGGCAATTCCTGCCGGAGTCAGATGGCAGAGGGCTTTGCCAGGGATTATGGTGGCGATATACTTGAAGTTTACAGTGCCGGGACAGATCCTGCTCCAGAGGTTAAACCTAATGCTGTTGAGGCAATGGCAGAGAAGGGTATAGATATTAGCGATCAGTATCCAAAGCTTTTAAAAGAAATTCCTGGTGAGCTGGATATTCTAATAACTATGGGCTGTAATGTTGAATGTCCTTATATTCCCTGTAAGTTCAGGGAAGACTGGGGTCTTGATGATCCAGCCGGCCATCCGATTGAGGTCTTTAGGGAGACCCGGGATATCATTGAAGATAAGGTTAAGGATTTAATTGAAAAGGTTAAAACTGGAGAGCTTGATTTAAAGGCATAATTACTCGAAATTGCCTGCAGAGTTTTATCTGCAGGTTTTTTCTTTTTAAAATGTGAATATATTAGCTTTTTTAGTTTGTGAGCAGGAAAAGTTAATTTCTTAAAGAATATAGTATATAGATAAATGAATTTAGATGATTTATAGAAAGGCAGGCTAATAATCTAATATGAAACAGCGGATAGAGTTAGAGGCTGCCTGTGAACTGGTAGCTGATAAATTAAAAAGTTTTTCAAATGAGACAGTAAAACTGGTAAATAGCTCTGGCAGGGTGCTGGCTGAAGATGTTAGAGCTCCAATGCACCAGCCGCCATTTGATCGTTCGCCACTTGATGGCTTTGCAGTCAGGGCAGAGGATACAACTGGTGCCAGCACTGAAACGCCGGTAAGTCTTAAAATTGTGAGCAAGTTATATGCTGGTGATAGTCCAGTGAAGAAAATTGGCCCTGGTGAGGCAGCCAGGATAATGACCGGTGCTCCGATTCCAGAGGGGGCAGATTCTGTAATTCGCCAGGAGAGGACTGACTGGAATGATGAGGAAGTTGAGATTAAGGCAACTTTAAAACCTGGCCAGAATTATGCCCCGGCAGGTGAAGATATCAAGCAGGGCGAGCTGCTCTGTGAAAAGGGGACTCTTTTAAGATCGCCACATTTAGGAGTCCTTGCCAGTATGGGCCTGGAAGAGGTTTTAGTCCTGCCAGAACCAGAAGTTTCGGTCTTAACTACTGGCAGTGAATTGCAGGAGGTTGGCCAGGAATTAAAACCTGGCAAGATATATAATAGCAATAATTATATGATCTCAACCAGATTAAAGGAATGTGGAGCTAAAGTCATTAATAGCCAGGTTGCTGTTGATGAGAAGGATATTTTAAGAGATAGGCTGGCTGAATTAATCCCAGGCTCTGATTTTTTAGTGACAACTGGTGGAGTATCAGTTGGTGAAAAGGATTTAATTCTGGAAGTACTGGAAGAGATGGGAGCTGAGATATTCTTCTGGAAACTTGCAATTAAACCAGGAACCCCGGTAGTTTGCGGCCGCCTGGATGATACTATAATCTTTGGTTTATCAGGAAATCCAGCAGCCTGTATTACGACTTTTGATTTGTTGGTCAGGCCGACATTGATTAAAATTAATGGTCTGGAGAAAGAAAACTTGAGAAAAGAGAAGGCTATCTTTATTGATGATTTCAATAAATCAAGCAGTACCCGAAGAATGTTGAGGGCCTGGGTTGTAAGGACCGAAAAAGGAAATATTGTTAAATTGAGCAAGGGCAATCAGCGTCCTGGAGTACTTAAGACAACCCTTGATTGCAACTGTTTTATAGATATTCCAGCTGGTTCACCGCCTGTAGAATCAGGAGCAGAGGTGGAAATCTTTAGATTACCAGAAATATATAATTAGAAAATTGGAGGTGGGTTAAATGTTTGGTTTAGGTGCCCCTGAATTAGGGATTATTTTAGTGATTGTGCTGATTATATTTGGTCCAAGTAAGCTCCCTGAGATCGGTAAAGCTATTGGTTCAGGACTTGGAGAATTAAAAAAGGCTACAAAAGAAGTTGAAGAATCTGTTTCCCTTGATGATGAATAAGAATTTTAGACTGGACCTGCCGGTTACCCGACGGTTACCAAGCGGTATCTCTTAACAAATTTCACAAAGTTTTAGCCCATGGTGTTTAAAGGCATCATGGGATTTTTATTTTTTTGCTTAATATAGTATAATTATATTGATTTATTAAAATTCAGGAGGTTCGCTGAGTGTTTATACTTAAGAAGTTTTTTAGAGGATTTGATCATGATAAAATATATATCCGCTTATTTACCCTATTCCATTTTGGCCTGATATTATTCTTTTTAAGCTGGGTGATTGGCTATTATCTTTTGCCTGAGGGGGTTCTACAGGATATTAGAATTATCAATTATTTAACCAGAGACCTCTCATTATTGGAATCTGCCCAGGATTATATCTATTATGCTGTATTTTATATCGGGGTTTTTGGCTTTATACTTTTAGGGAATTTTATTATGAAGGTTAAGTATTTTCCCTATGGCTATTTAATTCCACTGGCCTGGATGGTTTTATATGGCTTAACTGTTGGGACTAATTCTTTTGCAGTTCCGATGGAGATAGCTATGGCCCCATCTCTGGCAATCGTTGGCCAGGCAGGGTTGCATGAAATTCTTGCGGCTTCAATCATGGCTGTATCTACCTATGATCTTAATATTTTCTATGCTGAAAACCTGACTGCCAGTTCAAAACGGATTCCAGAAAAGAATAGACCTGAGCTAGAAAAGACCCATAAAAGAGGTATTCTAGCAGCCTTTTTAGTTCTGTTATTGGTGAATTTATTTAAAGTATTTATATAATCTAATTAATAAAGGATGGTTACTTAAATATGAATAATTTGTTGACAGTTACAATAATAGGTTTGCTAAGTGGTGCAATCGGGACAGGGGCAGGAGGCGCATCAGTTTTATTGGTTAAGCGATTAAGGGATGATGCCTTAGCCTGGTTAATGGCCTTTGCTGCCGGTATTATGACTTCCATTATATTTATAGAATTGATTCCAGAGGCTATTGAAGAGGGGACTCTGTTATCTGCCCTGATTGGTATTGTTTTAGGTGCAGTTTTAATAATGTTATTAGATATTAACTTTCCCCATCATCATTTTGATCAGCAGGAAGCAGGCAGAGAATTAACAGAGAAAATGTTTCAGGAGCAGAAATTATTAAAGATGGGAATTCTACTTGCCTTTGGAGTTGCCCTCCATAATATACCTGAAGGTATTGCAATTGGGGCCAGTTATGTTGCTGATAGAAATATAGGGATTGGCCTGGCAATCCTAATAGCACTCCATAATTTCCCAGAGGGAATGGCTGTGGCAACAGCTTTAGGTATGGCCGGGATCAGTAAGATCAGGGTTTTAATTTATACTATTATGGCAGGAGTTCCTATGGGCCTGGGAGCCTTTACAGGTGGCTTATTTGGTAGTATCTCTCCAATATTTCTTTCGTCTTCCCTGGGGTTTGCCGGGGGAGCCATGCTCTATATTGTTTATGATGAATTAATTCCTGACTGCCATGATCGGACAACCGGGCATACAGCAATTGTCGGCATAGTTGTTGGGGTTATTGCCGGAATAGCACTTATTGAATTTTTGCATTAGATAATTCTGAATTGATTTATATTATTTTTGAAATTTTTATGAAAAAGCAGGAATTTTATCCGGGATAATTAATTATTTAATAAAGTGCTATTTTATTAATTTAATCCTGGAGGTTAAAATTATGAGGTTAAATAAGTTGCATTTATATCTGGCTGTAATTTTGGTTCTTGTTTTGTCTACAGGGGCTATAGCTAACGAGGATAAGCCAGTTATTGAACATCCAGAAGAAGTCCGGATTGATCAGGAATTTGAGGTTGAGATTTTAAATCTAGAGGCCGGTCAGGAATATCAAATTAAGCTTGCTAGTTATGATGAAGCTGACGAAAGATGGATGAATCAGAAAAAATTTGTACCAGAAAGTGAAACTTTTATTATTGAAAGAGATTCAACTATGGAATTAATTCAGCTAATGGAGCCGACAACTTCTGATTATGAAGAACCCTTTGTTCCACCAGTCGATTTTAGAGAAAGTTTTGAGACTGATATTTTGATTAAGGAAGAAGGCGAAACTATAGCAAGCTCACAAATTATTCGCTGGCTAGGTGATCCTGAAGTAGAGGAAATTAATATTGATCATCCTGATTTAATTGGAAACTTATATAAGCCACCATCAAAAGAAGGTGTCCCAGGAGCCCTGGTCTTACATGGTTCAGAGCCTTCGCCGGCTGATTCTCTGGCCTATATGCTTGCATCTAATGGGATAGCAACTCTGGCAATACAATATTTTGGGATGGAACCAGAAATTCCTGATGATTTAGTTGAGGTCCCACTGGAATATATTGCGGAGGCCGGAGAGTGGATGCTTGGTCATGACTGGATTAAAGGGGATCAGCTTGGAATAATTGGTAATTCCAGAGGTGGAGAACTTGCTCTACTTGCTGCCAGTTATTTTGATATATTTGGGAGCACAGTTGTGATAGCAGGATCTGGTCTGGTATTTGAGGGAATTGCCATGGGTGCAATTTCTCCTGGAGCTGCCTGGTCTTATCAGGATGAACCAATTGATTATATAAGCTATACCAGGGATTATGAAGTAGTTCCCTCAGGTCCTATCCAGGAATTAGAGCCCTTTTATTCTGCATCCTATGAGGAGGCCACTGAAAAAGAGATCGAGCAAGCAACAGTATCGGTTGAAAATATTAATGGCCCGGTATTAATGGTTTCTGGTAAGGACGATAAAATGTGGAACTCAGTTGAACTCCAAAAATATGTTGAATTAAGGCTTGATGAATATAAACATCCCTATGAATTCAAACATTTAATATATGAAGATGCCGGTCATACTATAAGCTTTCCCTATCTGCCGACTGCAAATTTAGAAGTTTTAGGATCGTATTATATGGGAGGTAGTCAGGAAGGTTATGCCAGGGCAGATGCTGACCACTGGCCAGAAGTCTTAAGGTTTTTAAAACTTAATAACCAATAATATAGGAGGCTAAAATAATGAAAAAATTTATGCAGTCATTAATGCTCATAATATTATTGATAAGTGTTATTATATATTTGAATTCTGGAATCCAGGCCAGCCAGGTGTCTGATCAGGTGATAATAGATCATCCAGAAGAAGTTCGGATTGATCAAGAATTTGAGGCTGAGATTTTAAATCTAAAACCTGAAAAATCATATGAATTGATAATTAGGGCAGAGGATCACCAGGGAGAAGAATGGATTAATCAAAAAGAGTTTATACCAGAAACTGAAGATTATCTTATTGCTGAAGATAAGATGATGAAATTAATTCAGTTTATGGAACCTGAACCTGAAATTACTGATATGTATTATCCACCAATAGATGATTTAAAAGATAGCTGGGATACTGAAATCCTGCTAAAGAAAAATAATCAGTTGGTTAAAGAGTCAGCTATTAATAGAACTTATAGTATAGCAGATATTGAGACCAGAGAAATTAATGATGGCAGTCTGATTGGGGAACTCTTTAAGGCTCCAGATTCTGAAACTGCCCCTGGTGTTGTAGTTCTCCATGGATCCGAGGGTCAGAAAGCAAAATTAAGGGCATTAATGCTGGCTGAACATGGTTTTAATGCACTGGCGATTCAATATTTTGGCCCCCATAATGAATTACCTGACCAATTAGTTGAAGTCCCCATTGAAATTGTTGAAGATGCAGGTAACTGGCTAATAGAAAATAATTATTCAGATGGAGATCAAGTAGGCCTTTATGGGGTTTCTAAAGGTGGAGAGCTGGCTCTACTGGCAGGCAGCAAATTTGATATCTTTAAAAATGTTGTAGCTATGGTACCCAGTGGTGTAGTAATGGAAGGAAGTTCAGGCTCGGCTATTTCTCCTGGATCTTCCTGGTCATATCAGGATAAACCTCTTGACTATATTCCAAATTTAAGAGATTATGAAGTTTACAGTAATGCATATGAGCATGGATTTGCTTCCTTTTTTACAAAGGCTTTAGAGGAGGCTGATAACCAAACTGTTGATGCAGCAACTATTCAGGTTGAAAATATTGACGGCTCAATTTTAATGGTCTCAGGTGCAGATGATAAGATGTGGGATTCTGAAAAACTATTGCAGCCTGCAGAAAAAAGGCTTGAAGAATATGACCACCATGAGAGTTTCAGGCACTTAATTTTTGAAGAAGCCGGCCATACCATTATTACTCCATATATGCCGACAGCTAATAGAGATAAGATTGGGCACTATATTTATGGCGGCAACCAGAAAGGCTCTGCCAGGGCAGATGCCGAACACTGGCCAGAGGTCTTAAATACTCTTAGAGGTGAATAAAGGGGGGATTCATTATCTTTTATAAAGATAAACAGGAGAAGTTATTTATTATTATCTTTATAATTTTAATGATTGTAACTGTCCTTTATTACTCAGGTTTAGCTGATTTAATAATAGATTTTATCTTTGGAAATACTGAAGTCACTAATTCTATAGAATTCAGCCAGATTTTTGGTGATTTAAAATAGCTTAGTAATATATTAAAAGGAGAGAAACCAGTGGAAATAAAAATTTTAGTAGCCAATCGGGTGAATCAGAAAAAATTAATAGCTGAACATGGGATAGCATTCTGGATTAAAAAATTGTACAGGCTTTCAGGGGCAGAGATATTTACTTGATAATTGTAAGGCAGATGTTGAGATTGCAGCGGCAGGAGATATTATTTTTAATTAGAGCTAATTGAAGGATATCAGAGGAGGAAGAGATATTGTGGGATTCAATAAATTAATAGATAGTTTAGAGATAGCTGAAATTAATATTTCAGATATACCATGCATAGAAATTTCACCACCAGAATTTAAGGGTAATATAATATTTTATCACGGCTGGTCATCGAGGAAAGAAAATCAGGTTTTTAGAGGCAAAATCCTGGCCAGCCATGGCTATAGAGTGATATTGCCAGATGCACCTTACCATGGCCAGAGAAATAAGCTTGATTTTAATTCTGGAAATGGCGAAGACTTACTGGCCAATTACTTTTTTGAAACTTTAATTAGGTCTATCCTGGAATCTAAAAAATTAATAGACTATATAGGCAGAGATAAACCTATTATTACCGCCGGCCATTCAATGGGAGGTTTTATTGCTGCCGGTGTCTTTACAGATAACCAGGAAATCTCCAGAATGATAAATATTAATGGCTCCTCAGCCTGGCTTAAAACCAGAGATCTCTGGCTGGATGAGATTGATTTTAATCAGCCCATCAAGGATAAACTGGTTATTGATAATGTTAGCTATTCCCTTAAAGACTATGACCCCTATTATAACCTTGATAAAATCAATGATAGGCCTATTTTGCTCCTGCATGGTGATGCTGATAGCTCTGTGTCAATAGAGGCCCAGAAAGAGTATTATCAGGCGGCTAAGGAGACATATGAGGACGAGGAGAGGATATCTCTGGTGTCCTATGAAAATTTAAATCATTATATAATCGATAAGATGTTAGCAGAGATAATTAACTGGTTATAAAATCCAGTTTAACTACATTAAATTCTTTAGCCTGACTATTCTGTTAAAATAAGAAAATAGACCTGTATTTTATTAGAGCCCCTGTAATGAAATAATGGTATAATTAATTTAAGAGTTAACAAAAAATAGAATGGGGGTAATTATTATGAAAAGGCTGGTAATATCAGGTTTGATTCTTTTGCTGGTCTTAGTTGTTGGTGCTCCAGTTCAGGCCAGGATTTTAATTCCACTGGATGATTTAGAGATCTCTGAGTTTAATGAGGAAGTCGGACTTATCTGGAATGGTAATGAAGAGATGATTATTCAGAAGATGATAATTGAGACAGGCTCATCTGGTAATTTTCTGGATTTAATGCCTCTACCAGCAGAACCAGCTTTTAATGATACCTGGAATGACAATGTTTTTTCCATTACTAGAGAAGCTTTTATTAACCGCCAGCGTGGCTTTGAACATCCAGATTACTTCTTTGCATCTCCCGGGGATTTCGCTGAGATGGAACTGATTGATCAGGAATTAGTTCATAGTAATGAGACAGAATTAGTGATTGAGGCTATTAATGATTTTTTAACAGCCAGAGATTTTAATGCTATTGAAATAACTGATACTAAAGCAGATCTTATTGAAGGTTATTTAAATAGAGATATAGAATATTTTCATTTCAGATTAATCTCTGTACCTGAGACTTTAGCCTCCAGAATAGATCACTGGCAGTTTAATTCAGATACTTTATTTTACCCACTGGATACTAATTTAACTGGTAATTTGCATTTTACTTTAATCCAGCCTTCACCCCATTTAAACTTTTATGATTACCATGCTACTGACTTTATAAACTATATCCCACCAAGGCTGACAAGACCAGATACTTTAAAAGAAATTGAACCTGAACTGACAGATTTTTTTGATACTATTTTAATTTATACATTCTTCTGGGAGCTAAATTTATAGCTTAAAACTTTGCAAAGGGCCTGGTTGGCCCTTTGTATTTTTTATGATATAATTATCTCACTGTAATAAATAATCTATTAAATAATGGAGTTGCATGAACTAAATGAAAAAGATAAGCAAAGATTTAAATAGAATATATTTTGTTTTAGTTTTTACATTTTTAATATCAACTTTTGGTTTATTTCTGTATTACTCAATGAATAATCAGCTTAACTTTTTGCCTGTAATTATAATATTTTTAACCGGGATATATGTAGCCAGATATTTTTCAATTAAAATGATTAGACCTTTAGATAAGATTACTGTCTGGGCAGACAGGCTGGCAGATGGATATAATGAAGCCTGTCCTGTTAATCCAGGTTATGAAGAGTTAAATACTATTTCTGATTCTTTAAAGAAGCTTGCAGAAAAGATTGAGCATAAAGAAAAAGAACTTGATCAAAAAGAGCAAGAAATAATGATTAGTTCTCAGCAGATCAAGAGTTATAATGATGAGGTAACCAAATTAAATAAAAAGCTTGAATACAGGACATTATATGACCCTTTAACAAAGTTGCCGAATCGTCGACAGTTTATAAACAATCTTAAAACTGAACTGCAAGCAGGCAGATCAGGGGCAGTAATTTTAATTGATCTGGATAATTTTAAAGAAGTTAACGATACTTTAGGACATGTCTATGGAGATATTCTATTAAGTCAGATTGGCAATCGCTTCCTTGATCTTAATGACAGCAATATTTTCATAGCCAGATATGGTGGAGATGAGTTTTTGATTTTATTGAAAAATGTTGTGAAAATAGACGAGGTTGAAAGATATTTAAAGTCAGTCGAAAATTGTTTGAATAGCTCATTTAATATTAATGATGATTTATTAAATATTGAGTACAGTATAGGGATTGCGCTTTTTCCTGAAGATGCTGAAAAAACCTATGATTTAATAACCTTTGCGGATACTGCAATGCATAGGGCAAAGGGCCTTTTTGATCAGAATAAATTATATTATAATGACAGGATGTTTCAGGAGCTGATAAAAAAGAAGGAGATCCGTGAGCTATTAAAAGATGCATTAAGGAATGATGGTTTTAAGCTTGTATATCAGCCCCAGATAAACTTAAAGTCGGGTAAAGCCGATACATTTGAAGCTTTGCTTAGATTAAAGGATGAAGATATCTCTCCTGGTGAATTTATTTCTGTTGCTGAGGAGAGTAATTTAATAATTGATATTGGTCGCTGGGTAACAGAGGCGGCAATTATTCAACTTGCAGAGTGGCAGAGTAAAGGGCTTGAGCCAAAACCAATTTCCATTAATTTTTCTGCCAAGCAGTTAAATGATTTATCCTATGTTGATTTTTTAAATGATAAACTTAAGAAACATGGGGTGACGGCAGACCTTTTAGAGATTGAGATAACAGAGACTGTGCTGCTTGAGAAGAAGGATAAATCGATTAGTTTTTTAAATAAATTAAAAAAGTCAGGTGTTAAGATCTCCCTTGATGACTTTGGAACAGGATATTCTTCATTAAGCTATTTAACCTATATTGAACTTGATAAGATTAAATTTGATCGGTCTTTAAATCATAAATTCTTACAGGATAATTATACAGATACCATGGCAGGTTTGATTTCTTTATTTCATAGCATGAATTTAGTTGTTGTTGCTGAAGGTATTGAAGAGAAGGAAAATTTCCAAAAGTTATCTGATAGGGGCTGTGATTATATTCAGGGCTATTTATTTAGCCGACCGGTTAGTCCAGCAGCTATCGAAAAGATATATGATCATAATTTTATTTAATGAAAAAGACCTCTACAATTTTGTAGAGGTCTTATTGTTAGTCTTAAATATGATTTATTATTTCTTTATCATTTAAGTCATAGAATGATAAATTAATATCTGATTCTGCCAATAATTTTTTTATTTCCTCAATGAATATTCCAGACTCATTTTTTACTTCAACAGATTTTTGTATGACTGATAAATTTTTTCTGCCTTCAATATTTCCTCCCCAGTTCTTTTCAGAACAAGTTTTATTGATTCCACAAGTGGGACTCATATCTTTTCCAATAATCCCGATAATATCAATGTTGTTATTGATATATTCTTTTATTCTATTTAGATATGGTATAAAAAGGTTTCGGCATTGTTCTCGGTAAAAGGGATTGTCGAATTGTTCTTTAACATGACCCCAGCGATTTAATCCAAAACAATTTAATTCTGGACATGGCAGTTGTATTATATTAACATTATTTTCAATTAGACTTTTAGTTAGTTCTCTAGATTTATTTACATTATTACCTAAACCTTTTATTATTGATTCTGTATTTAAAATGCAATGAACTGTTAAGACAATCATAATTACTGTCCAAATGCTCTCATTGCTTCGTCTAATTCTTGCCTGGCTCTATCTCTGGCATCGTCTAAAGCTTCTTGAACATCTCTATTTTCTTTAACTATTTCTTCTAATGCTTGCTGCATATTGCTATGAATTGAATAACCGTTTAAAACTTTTGGATCCTGATAACCATAAGGGAATTGTTTCATGGCATTTCCTTTTGCAGGATTATCTTCAAGATACTCAACAAAATCTGGAGAGTCTGCAGCAGAATAGGTTAGTGGAAGATATCCAGAATTTGTACCCCAATCAACTGTGACATCTTCTCTAAACCAGTATTTAATAAATTCCCATGCAGCTGCTTTTTGCTCTTCGGTAGATGTATTGTACATTGCTATATCAGTACCTGAAAATAACGCAGCTTTTCTTTCTCCTTTAGGTAATACAGCTGTATCCCAATTTACATTATATTCTTCAGCTGCTTCTTTTATATATGGTAAATGTGAAGTTGAAGAAAAACCGATTGCTACCTCTTCTCTTACAAATGGTCCTGACATATAGCCGTCTTCCTCTGCAATCATAGCATAACCATCATTTATTAAACCTGTTAGAAATTCATATGCCTTAACGCCTTCTTTTTCATTAAATTTAATTTTATCATTTTCTTCATCAATTAACTCACCGCCTGCCTGTTCAACCCAGAAACTAGAATCAATACCTACGCTCTGATTAAAAGCAATTCCCTTTATATCATCATTAGTAAGTTTTTTAGCTTTTTCTTTTAATTCATCCCAGTTACCAGGTACTTCAAGACCATGTTTTTCAAACATATCTTTATTGTAGAACATTAAATATCCACCTTTATTAAATGGCAGGGAGTAATGGTTATCGTTCCATATGCCGTCGTTTCTGAAGAATTCAGGGATATCTTCCCATTCTTCTGTAGTAAAACCTATTTCCTCATCAAAAATGTAAGGAGTTAAATCTTCAACAAAATCATTCATTATATAAGCTGTAAGTCTATTAGGGTAGATTTGTGTTAAAGTAGGTAACTGATTGGCCTGGGCAGCACCTGAAAGTTTTTCGAATAAGTCACGATAATGCCCCTGAAATATCGGAGTAATTTCAATGCTGTCATTTTCTTCATTAAACTGTTCGACTAATTCTTCTAGTATCTCACCATTCGCACCTGACATGGCATGCCAGAATTCAAATTCTACTACATCTGCTGAAACTGTACCTGATGTCAATAAAAACATAAAAATTAAACTTAGTAATACTAATTTTTTCATTTTTTATTCCTCCTAGTGTATTTTATTGAATAAGGGTTAACCCTTAATTCCTTGATTTGATGAAACACCTTTAATTATTTCTTTTTGAGCAACTATATAAACAATAATGATGGGTAGTATTATTATTGTTGAGTAAGCCATTAAAAGTTCATAATTAGAACCAGCTTCAGTCATGAAAGAAGCTAAGCCGACTGGTAATGTTCTCATCTCTGGAGTATTTGTTACTAAAAGAGGCCATAGAAAAGCATTCCAATTGTATATTATTTTTAATAAGGCTATTGATACAAGTGCTGGTTTAGATAAAGGAACTAATATTTTCCATAGAAACATAAAATCTTTACAACCATCTATTTTGGCTGATTCATATAACTCAATAGGTATTGATAAAAATTGTTGTTTTAATAAAAAGATAGCAAAAACACCTATTAACCAGGGTACTATTAAGGCCTGATATCTATTTAGCCAGTTTAATTGAGCTAGTGTTACAAAATTAGGTATCATTAAAATTTCTCCTGGGACCATCATCGTAGATAAGAATATTACAAATAAAATATCTCTTCCCCAGAATTTAATATATGTAAAAGCAAAAGCAGCTAAAATTGAAGTAATTAAAGTGCCTATTGTGACTGATAGAGCAACTATTGTACTATTAAATAAATATCTTATAATAGGTACTTGTTCTTGAATAATTAAAAAATTTTGCCATTGTGGATCAGCTGGTAAGAATCTGGGAGGCATTAAGTATACTTCTCCAGATGTTTTAAGAGCTGTCGTAAGCATCCAGATAAATGGAAGTAATGTAATAATAGCACCAGAAATAATAATTAAGTAGATTAAAAACCTTTTTATCAAAAAGAACACCTCCTATTTTTTTTTTAACGATAATGAACTTTTCTTTTAGCGAATTTTGACTGGATTAAAGTGACTAATAATATAATTATAAATAAAACTAATGCAGCTGCTGATGCAACACCATAAGCATATTGATGACTAAATTTATCATAAATATAATAGACCATTGTTAATGCACTATTTAATGGGCCAGGCCTTTTATTGAATAGGGTATATACTTCAGAAAAGATTTTAAAAGCATCTATGGTATTTAATAAAACCAAAAATAATATTGTAGGAGATAATAATGGTAATATGATTTTCATAAATAATTTTCCTTCATTAGCTCCATCTATTTTTGCTGCCTCAATATATGATTTGTTAATGTTCTGCATACCTACCAATAAAATAATTATATTAAAACCAAGACTTCTCCAGATAGTTAAAATTATTAAACTTATCAAAGCCCAATTTGGATCTATTAGCCATCCAATAGGATCGAGATTTAATATAGATATGAAATAATTTATTAAACCAAACCTTGAATTATAAAGCCACCTCCAGACTACAGCAATAGCCGCAGCTGAGGTTACAAATGGCATAAAATAAATACCTCTAAATAGAGCAGAAAATTTTATGTTTTTATTTAGAAAATAAGCAATAAAAATAGATATTATTATACTCATCGGGACTACACCTAAAACAATAACTAAAGTATTTTGAAGAGCTCTAAAGAATTCTGGATCTGAAAAAATATATCTAAAGTTATCTAAACCATATTCATATACTTCATTTGTAAAATAGTTATAGCTTGTATAAAAGCTCATTGTAAATGACTTTATAATTGGATAAATTCTAAATGTAATTAATATTATTAATGCTGGAGTTAAATACAAAACACCGTTTAAAAATGAAGAAATAGTTTTATTTCTATTCAAAATACCGCACCTCAAATCAGCAATACTTATATTAAATATAATTATTTCTTATTCGCTTATTAATAATAACACAATAGCTTAATACAGTCAAAAATATTTTTTGTAGCGGTAACTTTTTTACAAAGGTCAATTTTAGATATTATTCGCTTGACATTAGATTTATAATAAATTATAATATAAATGATAAGAATTACTAATAATGCAAAAAGGAGAGATAAAAATTATGGAAAATCAACTGTTAATTGGAGACAAAATGCCGGAGATGCAGGTTAAGACAACACATGGTGAGATGAATATACCTAAAGATTTTGAAGGTAAATGGTTTGTATTATTTAGCCATCCTGCTGATTTTACTCCTGTTTGTACTACAGAGTTTGTGGCTTTTCAGAAGAGATATGAAGAATTTGAAAAATTGAATACTGAGCTAATTGGTTTAAGTATTGATCAGGTTTTTTCACATATTAAGTGGGTTGAATGGATTAATGATGAAATTGGGGAAGAAATTAAGTTTCCTGTAATAGCAGATGATCGTGGCAAGGTAGCTGATAAGTTAGGTCTTGTTGCTCCAAATAAAGGGACCAATACTGTAAGAGGTGTTTATATAGTAGATCCAAAAGGTGTAATAAGGGCTATTTTATTATATCCTCAAGAACTTGGTAGAAATATGGATGAAATAGTTAGAATGATTAAAGGATTTCAGGTTAATGAAAAAGAAGGTGTAGCTATTCCAGCTAACTGGCCAAATAATGAATTGCTAAAAGATAGGGTTATTATTGAGCCAGCCAGTGATGAGAAAACAGCTAAAGAAAGACTAAAAGAGTATGACTGCTATGACTGGTGGTTCTGTCATAAAGAGTTAGATCAATAATTAAATAAAAGAATTTCAAAAGGCCTATAACATCTCGTTATAGGCCTTTTTAAGTTTGACATTATAATCACGATTTGATAATATTAATTTTAGTTATAGAAAAAATAAATTAATATTATCTAGGAGGCTTTATAATGAATAGCTTGAATGATTTTTTTGAGAACCTTGATCCTGAAACGTTAGATGGCCATGGTCCAGTCGCAATGAAAGATTTAGTTGAAGAGGATAATAAGAATGTTGTTGGTACATACTGTGTTTTCACACCATATGAAGTAATAAGGGCTGCTGATGCTATTCCAGTAACTTTATGTAGTACAAGTGATGCTACTATTGAAGATGGAGAAGAAGATCTTCCAAGAAACTTATGTCCATTGATTAAATCAAGCTATGGTTTTGCTATTACAGATAAATGCCCGTATTTTCATTTTGCAGATATAATAGTTGGAGAAACTACCTGTGATGGAAAGAAGAAAATGTATGAATACCTTGATGATGTTACTCCAGTTCATGTTATGAATCTGCCACAATCAAATGATAGAGATATAGATTTTGAAATCTGGAAAGATGAAGTTGTTTTATTGAAAGAAAAGCTAGAAGCTAAATATGATACAGAAATAACTAAAGAGAGATTGAAAGAAGAAATTGAAAATAAGAATAAAGAAAGACAAGCGATAAAAAATTTTTATGAGTTAGGTAAATTAAACCCTTCACCTTTATATGGAACAGAAATCTTTAAAGTTATAAATATTACTAATTATACCTTTGATAAAGAAATTGCAATTGATAGAATTAATGAAATTTCAGAAGAAGTTTTAGAGAGGTATAATAATGGTGATAAGAGGATTTCTGAAGATGCTCCAAGGATTTTAATTACTGGTTGTCCTATGGGTCAGGCTACAGAAAAGGTAATAAAAGCTATTGAAGATAATGGTGGTTCAGTTGTTTGTCTTGAAAGTTGCACAGGGTTAAAGCCAAATGATCAATTAGTTAATGAAGATATTGATCCAATTGAGGCTATTACAGAAAAATACTTAAATACTCCTTGCTCATGCATGAGTCCTAATGATAATAGGGTGGAACTTTTAAATAGATTAGTAGAAGAGTATCAGGTTGATGGTGTGGTAGATATGATATTACAGGCCTGTCATACTTATAATGTTGAATCCCATAGAATTAAAGAAGAATTAAAAGAAGCAAGTAATACTCCATATATTAATATTGAAACTGATTACTCTCAGTCTGATGTAGGTCAATTAGAAACAAGATTAACTGCATTTTTAGAAATGTTATAATTGATTTTAGGAGGCAACTTCATTGTATTACATTGGAATAGATATTGGGTCAACTGGTGCCAAAGGTGTTCTGTACAAAGATGATATTATTTGTCGAGAAATAATGCCAACCGGCTGGAAACCAAAAGAGACCGGGCGAAATTTATATTATAAACTATTAAATGATAGCAATATATCAGAAAAAGATATTGAAAATGTTGTTGTAACAGGGTATGGAAGAGTAGCCGTTGATTTTGCAGACAAAGTAGTAACCGAAATAACATGTCATGCAAAAGGTGGTTATTATTTAAATAACTCTGTTCGCACTATCATTGATATAGGTGGTCAGGATAGTAAAGTGATCTCTCTTGATTCTAATGGACAGGTTAAAGATTTTATTATGAATGATAAATGTGCCGCAGGTACAGGTAAATTTTTAGAAGTAACTATTAACTCTTTAGGAGCTTCATTAGATGAAATAGATGAAATTACAGAAGGTGTAGAACCTGTTAAAATCAATAGTATGTGTACTGTCTTTGCAGAATCAGAAATAATATCCTTGATTTCAGCTGGAAAGAATAAAGAAGAAGTGGCAATGGGAGTTATAAATGCAATTGCAGAACAAGGTAAAAACTTATTGAAAAAAATCAAAGTTAAAGACATAGTTCTTTTTACTGGCGGATTAGCTAAAAGTTCAGTTATAAAAGATACTTTAAGCAAAAAAATAAATGAAAATATTATAACATCTAGAGATTCTTTATATGCTGGAGCTATTGGTGCTGCAGTTATTGCAAGCGAATTATAATTTGAGAAATATTTTGACCTGATATAATGATTATGATTTATAATAATGTTATAATTTAATTATGTTAAATCAGGGAGGCGGTATAATGAAAAAGATAGACTGTTCAGGACTTGATTGCCCTGAACCAGTAGTGAAGGCTAAAAAGGCTTTAGAGGAAAATAATAAGATTACGATAATTGTTGATAATGAAGTGGCTGCTAATAATGTTTCCAGGATGGCCATAAAACAGGGTTATCAGGTTGATGAGACCAGGATATCTGACCAGGAATATGAATTATTGATTTATGGGAAAAGTAACCAGGAGGCTAAAACTACAACTAATAACATTTCTGCAATAAATAAAAATACAGAAGTAATGCTGATTACGACTGACAGGTTAGGAGAAGGTCCAGAAGAGTTAGGTGAATTATTGATGAATGGTCTGCTTAAGACTATTGCAGATTTAAAAAACAGACCGGATACTCTAATTTTAATGAATAATGGGGTTAAGCTGGCGACGACTAATCTGGAGACAGCTAAGATTTTAGAGAAATTACTTGCTGAAGGTCTTGAATTAAAGGTTTGTGGAACCTGTCTTGAGTTTTTAGAATTAAAAGATGATTTAAAAGTTGGTCAGATAAGTAATATGTATGAGATACTTGAGCTGATAACTTCAAACTCAACTGTTCATTTATAAAAGAATATATTTTTGATGGCGGCATCTTAAAGAAGGTGGCGCCATTGTTATATTCTTTATTTTTTTGCAGGAATTAAAGTTTTCACAAAGAACTATTTACTATAGAGTATATTTTAAATAGAGAGCAGGAGAAGCCGATGGCTGAAAAGCGACTAAAGAATATTGCTTTAATCAATAAATTTGGTTATGGTGCCGGCAATTTAGGTGCCGGAATTATCCTGCAGGTAGTAAATACTTATATTGTCTTTTATGCAACTGCTGTCTTAAATATTCCTGGCACTATGGTTGGTATTGCAGTTAGCCTGAGTATAATCTGGGATGCTCTTACAGATCCACTTATGGGTTACATTTCAGATAGAACTACCTTTAAATATTTTGGCAGGAGGCATTTATACTTACTTCTAGGGGCTTTATTTGCTGGGTTATTTAATTTTTATCTCTGGACTATTAATCCAGAACAGTCTCTGTTTTTTAAATATAGCTGGTTTTTTGCCAATATAATTTTAGTTAAGACTTTTTTGACAGTCTTTGGAACGCCATATGTTGCTCTAGGGGCTGAGCTTTCAAGTGATTATAATGAGAGAACCCTAATTCAATCAATCAGAACAGTATTTTTTATTTTCGGAGTCTTTTCTGCAACTGCCCTGGTTTTATATATTTTCTTTAAGCCGACTGAGGAGTACCATCTTGGCCAATTGAATCCAGCTGCCTATGCAAATATGGGGATTGTTTCTTCTCTAGTTATGATTATTTCAGGGATTATAGCATTTATTTCAACTTATAAATATCTGCCATATTTATATAAACTCAGTGGAGATAAAAAAACTATTTCATTTAATCCTATTGAAGAAGTAAAACAGATAATTATTGATTTTAAAAATGCTTTAAATAATTATGATTTTAGATCTATAGTTTTAGGATATCTTGCTACTAATCTAACAGTAGCCCTTTTTACTGCTGTTGGGCTCCATGTATTTACCTATACTTTTAATATGAATAATACGGAAATCGCAATTATTATAGGGACTCAATTTTTAATAAGCATTATTTCTCAACCCTTCTGGGTTGCCGTAGCTGCCAGGTTTGATAAACGGCCTACAATCTTAATAGGTCTGGGTTTTTCTTTAATTGCAGCTGTTATATTTCTTTTTTCTGTATTTAATAGGGCCTATATAGCAGAGCATCACCTTTTATTAATGCCTTTTGCATTTTTTGCTGGCTTTGGCAATGGGAGTCTTTTTACAATGCCGGCTTCAATGGTGGCAGATGTTATTGATGTTGAAGAATTAAAAACAGGTACAAGACTGGAAGGGATATATTTTGGGTGTTTAACATTTTCTTATAAAACTTCACAGTCTATAGCCATCTTATTTTTAGGGATACTATTAGATTTAATCGGGTTTGACCCAACCCTTGCAGAACAACCTGAATTCACATTATTATTTATTGGACTGATCCTTGGGATAGGAGGAATTATCACTATCGGATTTGCCTTTAAGTTTTATAATAATTATAGATTGACCTGTTCTATTGTTAGAAATGTTCAGGAAAAATTAAGATATCAGGAGGGTACTAATGAAGAATAGAATCAGGAATAAATCATTAAGAGATAAAATAATATCTGCTGATGAAGCTGCTGCAATAATTAAAAGTGGAATGACTATAGGCTGCAGCGGCTTTACACCATCTGGTTATCCTAAAGCAGTGCCTCTTGCTCTGGTTGAAAAAGCTCAGGGTGAAGACTTTAATATTAATATTTTAACCGGTGCCTCTGTAGGGAGTGAACTTGATGGGGCACTTGCTGAAGCAGGTTTGATAAATAGAAGATATCCCTATCAATCAGATAAAAACCTTCGGTCATCAATTAACAGTGGAGATGTAAAATATTCAGATATTCATCTCAGTCATTTTCCTCAAAATATTAGGTACGGTCATTATGGAGATATTGATCTAGCAATTGTTGAGGCTATAGCAATAACTGAGGAAGGCTGGATAGTACCATCCAGTTCTGTTGGAGCAGCGCCTACATTTTTAAAAGAGGCTGAAAAAATAATAGTTGAATTAAATTTAAAGCAAACACTGGATTTAGAAGGAGTTCATGATATCTATCAATTAGCTGACCCACCAGAAAGAGAGGCTATTTCACTGGTACAGGCTGATCAGAGAATAGGTAGTCCCTATATTAAAATAGATCCTAAAAAGATTGAAGGAATAGTTATTACAGAAATTGAAGACGAAATTAGCTTTGCAGCCTATCAGGATGACATTAGTAATAAGATTGCCAGTCATATTATTGATTTTTTAGAGGCAGAGCAACAGGCCGGTAAGCTACCAAAGGAGTTATTGCCTCTCCAATCAGGTGTGGGAGCAGTTGCTAATGCTGTTCTTTCAGGCTTATGTAATTCAAACTTTGAAAATATAAAGTTTTATTCTGAAGTTATTCAGGATGCAGTTCTAGAATTGATTGATTGTGGGAAGATAGATATTGCCTCAGGAACATCGATTACTCTATCTGAATCCGGGAAAAAACAATTTAAAGAAAATATAGATTTATATAAGGATAAGATTATTTTAAGGCCCCAGGAAATAAGTAATAATCCTGAAATAATAAGAAGACTTGGCTCTATAGCTATTAATACTGCTATTGAAGCTGATATATACGGTAATGTAAATTCTACCCATATAATGGGCAGTAGAATGATGAATGGAATTGGTGGTTCCGGGGACTTTGCCAGGAATGCTTATCTCAGTATATTTGTTACAAGTTCAGTGGCCAAAGGTGGCAAGATATCATCTATAGTACCAATGGTTTCACATGTTGATCATACAGAGCATGATGTTGATATAATAGTTACAGAACAGGGGCTGGCTGATTTAAGAGGTCTGTCACCTCAGGAAAGGGCAGTTGAGATAATAACTAAAGCTGTCTCTCCATTATATAAAGATAAGTTGCTGGATTATTTTGAGAGGGCAAAAAACAGAGGTGGCCATACCCCTGTTAAATTAAATGAGGCTTTAAGCTGGCATCAACGCTATATTGACACTGGAACAATGAAATAGAGATAAAAAAGACCTGGCCAGAGGCCAGGTCCTGTTTGAGTTATAAAATTTTTAATCATCAATGAAGTATGCTTCATGAGCAAGTATACTTTCTCTTGGGTGATGGATTAAGCCGCCAACATTAGTTCTGACACCATCAATTTGAGCTATACTGTGGAGGAAGATCCATGGTGCATCGTCCCAGAGCAGTTCGATGGCATCTGCATAAATTTCTCTCCTGGTATCAGGATCAGTCTCTATTCTGGCTAACTCTAAAAGGTTATCAACTTCAGAGTTGCCATAAAAGCTTCTGTTACTGCCTGTTGGAGCCCATTCATCAGAATGGAATAAAGCATAGAGACCATAATCAGCATCACCGGTGACAGTACCCCATCCTAAGAAGAACATATGATGAGGACTTTCATCTGGAGGCACATTAATAACTTCAAGATAAGTGGCCCATTCCATTGTTGTCATATTAGCATCTATGCCGACTTCAGCTAGCTGACTCTGAATAGCCTGAGCAATGATATTATCCATTGGATATCTTCCAACTGGATAATAAAACTCTAATTCTAAACCATCAGGATATCCGGCTTCGGCCAGTAATTCTCTGGCTCTTTCCGGATTATGCTGGTAAATCTCCTGGCCTGAATAGCCAAAAATATCAGGTGAAATTGGGGCATCTGAAGGACGACCGGCGCCACCGATAATATTTTCAACAATTGACTCACTATCGACAGCGTAATTAACAGCCTGTCTAACTCTAACATCATCAAAGGGCTCACTCTGGGCATGGAGGCCAACATATAGAGTTCTAAGGCTTGGAACATTTTCAATATTAATATTTGGATTTTCTGTTAGTCTATCAACGTCTCTTGGAGGCACACTCATAATAGCATGAGCTTCTCCAGTTTCTAACATAACAACCCGGGTTGACTCTTCTGGGACAATTAGGATTCTTACAGTATCCAGATAAGCTGGCTCTCCCCAGTAATCATCATTACGACTCATGATAACTGCCTCACCCCTGGACCAGCCTTCAAATTTAAATTTGCCGGTACCAACAGGGTTACTGCCAACATCATCGCCATATCTTTCAACTGCAGCAGGGCTGATCATTGATATGAAATCATGGGATAGATGGGCAAGAATTGGTGCGAAAGGTTCATCAGTTGATAAACTGATTGTATACTCATCTATTACTTCAATTTCAGTTATTCTGTTGATTAAGAATGAAAAGACTGCTTCATCTTCGATTAATCTTTCCAGGTTGAATTTTACAGCTTCTGCATTAAAGGGTTCTCCATCATGGAAATAAACGCCTTCTCTAAGATATAATTCATAGGTTAAACCATCTTCTGATACTGAATAATCCTCAGCCAGTAAGGGAACAATATCTCCGTCAGGGGTCATTTCAAATAATGTTTCCATCATATGAACCATTACCATAGCTGCAGGTGATGATGAGGCCAGGACTGGATCAAGTGATTCTGGATCGGCACCGATTGCAATCCTTAAGTCTCCACCCTCCTCCATTGCCAGAACATTACCAGATGATAATAAAACGACAGCGACCATGATAACTATTAAACTTAATAATACTTTCTTCATCTCTTCTCGACTCCTCTCAAATTTTTATTAGAATAATATATAATTAGACAAGAAGTCAATATTTCCTGCAAGAACTAAAAATAAATATTGAAATATGTTGATAAATATTAAGAGAGGGTTATTTAACTGGATTAGAAAAACCGGTTTTATTAAGAAGGTGTAAAACTAATGAAGAGATGATATCAGGAGCTGGCAAATTAGTTTTATATAAAAAATTAGAGGGGCTAATAGCCCCGCTTTATTGTTAGAAAGACTATTCTTCTAGCTCTACTTCTGGATAAAAGAAATGATAAAAACGACATTTTTTATATTCAGGGTTATTTATTCTTTCTTCCTTAGATTTTTCTTTAATAAAACTCTGCAATAGGTTATGGAGTTCTTCAATTTCATCGTCTGACAAATATAATGGTGAGTAACCGACTAACTGCTGGTCAGTGTATGTTTTTGTTTTTTCTGGATTAATTATTTTTAAGTCAGCAAGATTTTCTATTTGATCTCTAATATTGTTTTCTAAATGATTAATAAATCCAGACATATTATTCTTAGCATTTCTAACTGAAGAAAGGTTTAAAGAACCATCTGCAGTAAATGATTTAGCAGTTAGTTTAAAGCCCTTATCAGTCTTTACCAATAAGTTACCTGCTACCATTTTATCAACATATTCTGAGATTAAACTGAGACTTTCATTTAAATTTTCTGCAATCTCTTCTTTTTTTAGTGGGTTGAGTTCTAAAGTATTAAGAATATCGATAGTAAAGGGGTCACATAAGAGCTCAATAGTTTTACTATCTTTGATTTCCAAGTTTTCTTTCATATGAGGCCACCTCCTATTTAGAAAATATCAACGACTTATTATATATTATAAACTAATTATTGATTAAAATCAAAATTTATAAAATAAAAGTTAAATTATTTAATTATGAATCTGGCTTTTCAGATAAAGATTTCATCATTATCTGAGCAGTTTCGCCAGCAGCATTTTGATTTTGCCCGGTAATTATATTTTCATCAACTTCGATATTGTTGGCCAAGGTATCAAATAATCTATTATTACTCTTAAAGTTAGCACCAGCCTTTTTTAATTCTGTTTCAGGATGATATGGAGTCTCAGTAATCCTAAGCTCTTTAATCTGTTTATCTGTTACTGCTGTTATTTTTTTATCCTTCACTAGAGCATTTCCATTTTCATCAACAGCTTTTAATAATCCCAGGGGTCCGTGGCATACTGCTCCAATAATCTTATTCTGGCTGTAGGCTTCTGTGATTTTTTGGCCTAATTCCTCTGATTGGCCAAGATCATAGGCTGCTCCCCAGCCCCCGGCAAGAAAAATTAAATCGTAATCATCGATATTAATCTCATGGATGGGGATAGAATTTTCCGCTTTATTTAAAAAATCCTGATCGTTTAAAAATTTCTGATCAGCCTCAGTTTTTAAGGGCCATTTTAAAGAAAAGGGTTCTATAGGAATCTTTCCTCCATTTATACTTGCTAGTTCGACTTCCAGGCCATTTTTTTTGAATTCATAATAGGGTACAGTCATTTCTGAAGCATAAACTCCAGTTGGTTTGCCACTTTTAGTTAAAGTATCATGACTGGTTGTAATAATTAAAGCTTTTCTATCTTCAAAATTATAATCTTTCCTTTTATAATCTGGATGAAAACCTAATAGCCTTAAAATTTTAGGTAAAGATATTAAGAATAATGCAATTGCTAAAACTATAATTAGGATTCTATCTGCCATCTTTATCACCTCTTAACTAATATTATATCACAAATATAATTTGACTTTTTCAATATAAATGTTATAGTAGAGTCGTAATAAAAATTTAATATGATTAAGTTCTAATAATGGTTTTAATAGGGAAAACGGTGAGAAACCGTTGCTGTAGCCGCAGCTGTAACAGCCTTTTTTATATTCCACTGTTTAATACGGGAAGGGATATAAACTTATTCAGGCTGAAGCCAGAAGACCTGCCATTATTAAGTACTTCGAACGACTTCCGGCGAAAGAAGTGGCGAAGGATAACTTGTTTTATAGGGGTTAGAATGTCTTTAATTCCTTCTTAAACAGACTATTCTTAGCAGCTGCTTCTTAACTGGAGCAGTATTTTTATTTTTAAATAATTTTCGAAAGGGGCAGTTAAAATGAAGGGACAGGTACATTTATATACTGGAAATGGTAAAGGCAAGACGACTGCAGCAATTGGCCTTGCCATCAGAGCAATTGGGGCAGATTTGAAGGTATTTTTTAGTCAATTTATTAAAAATGGTGAATATAGTGAAATAAAAGCTTTGAAAAACATTGAGAATATTGATATTCGCCAGTATGGTGAAGAGGCTTTCATCAATGGTCAACCTGATGAGAAAGATAAAGCTTCTGCCAGAAAAGGTTTAAAAGAGATTAAAGAAGCTATCAATTCTGGCGATTATCAGGTTGTGATAATTGATGAAATAGCTATTGCTTTATTTTTTGATCTCATTGATGAAGATGATCTGTTTGAAATAATAAATAATCGACCTGATAATGTAGAAGTGATTTTAACAGGCCGAATGGCTAAGGAATCTCTAATTGACAGGGCAGATTTAGTTACTGAAATGAAAGAGGTTAAGCATTATTATCAGCAGGGGATTATGGCCAGGACTGGAATAGAAAAGTAATTATGACCTAGAAATTATATTAGTTTCTGGAGTTTCCTAATAGTATTTGGACTGGTTCCACAGCAACCGCCAATTATCAGGGTTTCAGGCTTATTTAGTTTAAGTATACTTTTTATCTCCTGAAAATAATTATCTTTAGATTTGTAAACTGTCTGACCGGTTTTCATATTTAACTCTGGTTTACCTGCATTGAAATATATACTTAAAGGTATCTCTGTTTTATCAATAAAACTTCTGATTGTCTCCTGGTAGCCAGGTTCAGGTGTGATACAATTAAATCCAGCTGCCAGGATTTTATTCTTCGCTGAATTATTAATCAGGTTAGCGAAATCATCAATATCTGTTCCATAATTAGTGTTGGTATAATTATCAAATGACATATTAACTATAGCTGGCAGGTCATATTCTTCTAAAGCTTCCAGCCCTGCCTTTAATTCAAGGTGATATGAGAAAGTTTCAAATAAAATAAGGTCGACCCCTCCACTAATGAGGGCCTTGATCTGGTTATCAAAGGTTTCCACTAATTTTTCTTGATTACTGTTTTTATCTGGAAAGATGGCTTCTTCAGAACCAGTTGGGCCAATGCTACCTGCAATTAAAGCTGGATATTGATCTGGATTTTCTTCTATAAAATTATCTCTGGTGTTAACTGCAATTTTTGCCCCGGATTTATTGATTTTTATTACCTCATTTTTTAATTCACTGGTTGAAAGATTGGAATAATTTTTATCTTTTTTTAAATATAATTGGTTTGCTGAAAAGGTATTGGTTGTTATGATCTTAGAGCCAGCTTTAAGATAATCAAGATGTATATTTGCAACTAGCTCAGGCTTATTTAGATTATAGGTAAAAGGAGCCTGTTTATTATTTAAATCTTTTTTAATAAATTCTGTGCCAAGACCACCATCTCCAATTATTACTGTTTGATTTTTATTTTTCGAGCTGTTCTTATGTTTGATTAAATTATTAAAAGTATTGACTGCTTTCATTATGATTTCTCCTTAATATATTTTTTAGGTATTAGTTGTTTTATTTTATTAATTATTGTTGTATAATTATGTTAACAAAATCAAATCAATTGGGAGGTAAGATACTATGAAAAAGGTTCTTGTACCTCTGTTACTGATAACTTTTCTTTTGATCTTTAGTCTCCCTGGTCAGTCAAGAATATTAATACCGTTAGATGACGCTTTAGAATTTAATAATCATCAGGAATATGCCGGGCTGCTCTGGAATACAGAAGAACTGATTACTGTTCAAAAATTGAGTCTGGAAGTTAATAGACCAGGAAAGCTTTTAGCTATTATGCCACTTACTTCTCCACCAACTGATACCTATCAGAATGAAGATGTAATCTATAAATCCCAGGAAAATTTTATAGCCAGAAGACGGGGGATGACCCTGCCTGAATACTTCTATGAAGATAGAGCTGATTTCTCCACCATGGATAAGCAAAAATCTGAAATTGTAGAGTTTGAGAACCAGGAACAGATAAAAGAGTTCCTGGAAGAACTTCTGACTGAAGCCGGCTTAGATGATATTGAAGTTAATGAATTAGATATAAGCAAGCTTACTGATTATTATCAAAAGAACTATAGCTGGTTCCATTTTTCTATCCTTGAAATAACTGGTTCAGATCTACCTGCAGTTAATATAGAGTCCTGGAGGACTGTCTCAAAACAGTTATTTTATCCTCTGGTGACCGGTAATAATCCAGATAGATTTTTAACTGTTATTATGGAAGATCCTCTACCTGATTTTCAGACCTACGGCTGGCAGGATTTTAGCTTTTATATTCCACCACAGATTACACCGCCAGTTACTCTAGCAGGGATTCATCCAGGATTGCTGGACTTTTACCCTGGAAGAGGTGTTCATACCCATTACTGGGAATTGGCTGCTACAGATACTGATGGAGAAAATGATCTTCTTGTAGGTGGAAGAAGTATCAGGGATTTATTAAAACTACTAAGAAAATAGATATATTTAGGGTTGGCTTTCAATATAATTTCGAGCCAACCCTTTAATAATTAATATTATAAAATATTAGTTGAGTTTTTTGGCTTCATCTTCAGTTGCCAGTGTTAGTACGTCTGCAGGACAGTTTTCAATACAGACCCTGCAGCGAATACATCTTTCTTCATCATATTGATTATTTGAGCTATCTGCAAGAGCATTTTCTTTTAAAGTCGGGTATGGCCTTAATTCAAAGGGGCAGACCTGGCTGCAGAGTCCACATTCGATACAGTCTTCTGGCTCAGTAATGGTGACTTTTTGATCATAATTTTTAGTTAGTTCAGTTTTCTTGCCAATCTTATACATGAATTTTTCCATAGTACCCATTGGACAGAAATGACACCAGGTTCTAGAATTGATTACAATCCCCAGGAATAATCCGATAAGGATTACGACTAAATAAGTATTTGCCATAACTGAGCCAACTCTTGCTAAAACAGTCCCTGTATCACCTGTGATTGCAAAATAAAGTTGTCTTGAAAAATTTAAGATGAAAAGAATAAGAATTAGGCCTACAAAAGTTTTAGACTTGAAAATATCTGGAACTTTTTTATGAGGACTGATTTTCATAACTAATTGATCGAAAAAACTTCCGTGGAAACAGAAATTACCGCACCAGTACATACCTTTAAAGAGGCTCATTCCTAATAGGGTTAAAATTACTAAAGGAACTAAAAGTCCTATTTCAGGAATGAATTGACCACCAAGGCCTATGATAAATGCAATAATCCAACCGTGCTTCCTAATAAATCTAAAAGACCTTTCAGTCTTTTTAGGGGTAAATTCTTCTGCCATACAATATCACCTTCCTTAAATATTTATATCATATTTTTGAATTTATCTAAAGTGGTTATTGGTTGCTGGCAGGTTTGGTTCTGACAGATATAGACAGTCCAGTTATCTTTATTCTTTCTTTCAGAAGCAAGTTTATTTACATCATTTATTTTATCTTTTAGTTCAGGTGTTATTAATATAATAGTTGAAAAGGGGAGATATTTTTTGTTTATTTCTGCTTTAAGTTGGGTAATATAGGATTCTTCTTCTGTTACAATTATTATCTCCTTTAAACCGTCTAATTCCAGCATTAATGCAGAGAGATAAGCAGTGAACTCCTGAGGCTGCTGTTTTATCTGACTGTAAAAATATTTTAGCTGTTTTTCAAGTAAATCTTTGAATTTATTGTCGTAAGTTAATGAGAATAGACGGTACCAGTTAAATGCTGAGATTGAATTTGTTGAAGGAATGGCCCCGTCATAGATTTCTTTTTTATTAAAGGGGAGCTCATTTTGATCTTTATTAGTTACAAATAAGCCTCCAGAATTTTCATCCCAGAATTTACCCAGCATACTTTTGTTTAATTTTATGGCTTCTTTAATGAATTGGGGCTGGTATTTTGCCTGGTATAATTCTATTAAACCAAAAATGAGAAATGAATATGCTTCTGATTGAGCTGGATGAGCTGCTTCGTCATCTCTATAGCGATTTAATAATAAACCATCTTCTTTCTTTAAATTATCATCTATGAACTTAAATGCATTTTCTGCTATAGAATAATATTTATCATTTCCTAAGACTCTGCTGGCTCTGGCAAAAGCTGCGATGGCAAGGCCGTTCCAACCAGTTAATATCTTGTCATCTTTAAATGGCCTTTTTCTTTTTTCTCTGGCTTTATATAACTCTTTTAATTCTTGCTTCCATTTATTACGAATACTTTGAAGGCTCTGTTTTGAGTGAATTAGATTAGGAATATTTTTGCCCTCAAAATTTCCTCCACCGGTAATATCAAAATCCTGACAGAATTCTGTTCCTCTTTTCTGGCCCAATATATCGACGATTTCTTGTTTTTTCCAGAGATAAAATTTGCCTTCTTCGCCATCTACATCGGCATCTTCAGCAGTATAGAAGCCTCCTTCTGGAGAAAGCATTTCTCTTTCAAGGTATTCAAGTATTTCCTCAGCTATTATTTTATAATCGATATTGCCAGTTGCCTGATATGCATCCAGGTAAACCAGGGAAAGTAAAGCATTATCATAAAGCATCTTTTCAAAGTGAGGTATAAGCCATTTTCTATCAGTTGAATAGCGGGCAAAACCATAGCCTATTTGATCATAAATACCACCTCTGGCCATTTTGCTTAGAGTTAATTCAGCTAACTCCAGGAATTCTTTCTGGTTATATAATTTATAATACTGGAGTAAAAATAATATTTTTTGTGGTTGAGGAAATTTTGGTTTTGAACCAAAACCACCATGCCTGGAATCGGCATCATTTTTTAAGTTTATAGCAGCTTCTTTTATAAGCTCTTTTTTTTCTTCAGAATTGATTTTAAAATTAGATTTAAAACCTCTGCTTGAATGAGCTTTTTTTAAGGTGTTAGTTACATTATTACCCTGATCAAGTAATCTATCTCTCTGATTCTGCCATAAATCTTTGACCTGGGCCAGGATATCAAGCAGACCCTTTTTAGGAAAATAGGTACCGGCAAAGAATGGCTTTTTATCAGGGGTCATTAAGATGGTAAGGGGCCAGCCTCCCTGACCTGTCATAGCCTGACAGACTTCCATATAAATAGAATCAATTTCAGGTTGTTCTTCCCTGTCAACTTTTATAGAAATAAAATGATCGTTTAAAAATTTAGCCACATTTTTATCATTAAAGGATTCATCTTCCATTACATGGCACCAGTGGCAGGTTGAGTAGCCTATTGAGAGGAAGATAGGTTTATCTTTTTTATTAGCTTTATCAAAGGCTTCATTAGCCCAGGGGAACCAATCAACAGGATTATCTGCATGTTGCTGAAGGTAGGGGCTCTTTTCACTGGCTAATCTATTCTGTTTACTATTATCCATTCTTATTCCTCCTGACATTTGATTCTTAATAAAATTTTTCCTTTTTAAATCAGTTTATGATATAATTATATTACTAGTTTAAATGAAGAAAGTAAAGCCTTATCTGAAATTTCAGTGATAGCAGGTGATTAATATGACTAAATTTGATGATTATAATTTTTCAGGCGGTAAGGGTACAAGAGAGAATCCCTATTTAATTGCTAATGCCCAGGAATTATATAATGTGAGATATTATTTAAATAGAGCTTTTAAGCAGGTTGCAAATATAGATTTATCTGCATTTATAATTGGATCTGGCTGGAAACCAATTGGTTACAAGCAAGAAAAATTCTCTGGTTCTTATGATGGGAACAATTATTCTATTTTTAATCTTATTATTGATTCACCAGAAAGTCAGGATCTAGGACTTTTCGGGGCTATTTCTGAATATTCAAGACTTGAAAATATAAAACTTGAAAAGATAAAAATCTCTGGTAATTCATATTCAGGTGGATTGGTTGGTTGGAATGAAGGTGAATTATCAAACTGTTCAGCTCAGGGTATAATTAAAGCAGATAAAGATGTTGGTGGTTTAGTAGGTTCTAATTTAAATGTAATAATGAAATCCAGGGTAAGAGTTGATGTTTATGGCAAGGAAACTGTTGGTGGACTTGTAGGCGGTAATACCGGGATAATAATTGGAACTTATTCTAAAGGCGATATAAAAGGTGATAAATTTGTTGGTGGTCTGGCTGGTGGCAATGATGGAACAATTAGCAGAAGTTTTTCTGAAAGTAATATTTCTGGCCAGGAGTTTGTTGGCGGTCTTATTGGCGGTAATCTTGGCATGATAACTTATTCTTATTCAATTGGCAGAGTTGAAGGTAAAGTTCATGTTGGTGGTTTTGCCGGGGTTAATGAAGGCCAGATATTAAATTGTTATTACAATAAAGAAGCTTCAGGACAGTGTGATACAGATAAGGGGACACCAGCAAATAATTCTGAAATGTTATTAAAGAATAATAGTTAGAATACAAAAGGAAGGCCGGGCTTTACCGGCCTTTTAAAACGACATTTCAAAGTTTTCCAGGACATCCTTTTTTGCTGTCCAGGAATATATTAATAAAGCTCCTTTATCTGAAGTGACTAATTGATGATTTTTGCCTTCTTCATTAAAGATTAAACCCCCTGGTGGAAAGACTGCGTTACCATTATGAATTATATCTCCGCTAATTACAATATAGGATTCTTCAATTTTTTCATGTTTATGCTCAGGATAATTACAGTTAGGCCCAAGCAAGACCATTCCTAAGATTAATTCCTGGGATTTAATTGGCCCTTCTGGACTTGCAATTTCGGCATAAGCATAATTATCAGCAAGTTCTTGAGGGAGTTCTTCATAACCGTGTTCCCAGTGAAGTCCCTGCATTATTTCCCGGATATTATAACCTAATGACGGAAAAACATATAGTGATCTGTCTATAATACTATTCAAATAGCGACAGACCGGTTTTGACATAGGTTTCTTTGAATTAGGATCAATCTCTAAATTCTCCAGCAAGTTTTCCATTTCAATGATTGTTGTCTTTAGGTGTTCATAATATTTATGATTTTCATTCAAGTTAAAGTTTTGATATAACCTTAAATAATTAACTAGTAAGGCTTCCCAATCATTTTTCATAGGGTAACCCTCCTTCTATTGTTTCGATTTATATTTTCTTTTCTGGCTTTTTAACAAATTTATCATTATCTATATCTGCAAAAGCTTGATTTAATTCTTCTGTTGTATTCATAACAATTGGACCACCCCAGGCGACTGGTTCTTTTAATGGTTCACCGCTGAATATTAGAAATCTTAGTTCATTATCGATGGCATTAACAGTAATTTTGTCGCCTTCATCTTCAAAAAGAATTGCATTTTTTTGGTTGATTTCTTTAGATTCATTGCCAAATTCACCAGTGCCTTTAATTGTAAAAATGAAAACCCGGTCGTTTTCAGGAGGCTGCCATTCCCATGCCTTATCTTTATTTAATTTAACATCTAGGAAGGACATTTTAACATAATCAGCTTCCATAGCTCCAGGTTGATTATTATAATTGCCTGAAATAACTTTTATTTCTGCATCTTTTTCTTTGATTGTCGGTACCATTTCAGCTGTAATATCCCTGTATTGTGGTGTTGTCATCTTATTTTTAGATGGGAGATTTAGCCAGAGCTGAACGCCGAGCATCTTATCTGAAGGTTGAGGCATCTCCTGATGGAGAATTCCTCCACCTGCTGTCATCCACTGGCAACCACCATTTTTTATGGTTCCTTCATTGCCAAGGCTATCACCATGCTCTACATTGCCTTTAATAATATAGGTTACAGTTTCAATTCCTCTATGGGGATGCCAGGGAAAGCCTTGAGTATAATCCTTAGGGTTGTCAGAATCAAAGGAATCTAATAGAAGAAAAGGGTCGAAATGGACAACAGTATTTCGGCTGAGCACCCTTTGTAATTTTACACCGGCACCATCTTCTGTATGAGTGCCTGCGACAATTTTTTTAATATCTCGAGATTTCAAATTTATCATCCTTTCTTTTTCTGACTTGCTGGACTTATTATATCATAAAATGGTAATTAAGTCAGCCAAAATTAGCTAATTTATTAATAATATTTATTGATTATCCAGGGGGTAATACAAATGAAAAAGATGATAGTCTTAATTATTTTAGGTCTGCTTTTAATGAGCCAGAGTTCTGTACTGGCTGATCAGGTTATTGATTTTGAAGATGCAAATCTTAAGAGAGCAGTTATTGAGGCTTTAGATAAAGAGGAGGGGCCGGTCTATTTACATCAGGTTGAAAAGATTGAGTCTTTAACTGCTATAGAAGCTGGGATTAAAGACTTATCTGGCATTGAATATTTAGTTAATCTGAGATATTTGAATCTCTATGATAATGAGATAGAATCAATTGCTGAACTTGCCTCTTTAGAAAAGCTTGAAGAACTGGTATTTGAGCATAATTATATCTCAGATATATCAGCTCTTTCTAACCTTAATAATTTAGAAATATTTAATTTTAGATATAATCAGATTTATGATTTAAGACCTTTAGATAATTTAAGTAAGCTTAGAGTTATAAGACTCTGGGGTAATCAGGTTGAAACAACTTCTGGTTTAGATGAATTAGAGGAGCTAGAGATTTTAACGCTTTCAGATAATAGGGTGAAAGATATTACCTCTCTCAAAAATTTAGTTAATCTTAAAGAGCTTCATTTAAGCAGAAATAATTTTGATAATATAGAAGCATTAGATAATCTCCACAACCTTGAGATACTTTTTCTGTTAGGTAATGATATCTCTGATATTTCTTATTTATCAGGTATGAATAATTTAAAGGAATTGAATTTTGCTCAGAACCAGGTTGAAGATATTTCTGTACTGGAATATTTAGAATCCCTTAATGAAGTATATTTTAGAGAGAATTTTGTTGAAGATATTTCTCCAGTTGTTAATAATCATAATATTGAAGAGGTCTTAAGCTTTAGAAGAAATAATATTAATCTGGCTGACTCTGATGTATTAGCTCAGATAGAAGAGCTTCAGGCGAGAGTAAATACTGTCAGGTATAGGCCGCAGAATTAAAATAAATTCATCCCCTTAATTAATAATATTAATTTTTATATTAAAATATTTAATTAAAATCTTGACATTATTAAATATTAGTTTTATAATATTAATATATTGAAATAATTAGGGGGATTAATAATGGAAAACAAAAGTATCTGGAGGAATAAAGATTTTATCTTGCTTTTTACTGGTGGGTTTGTCTCTAGAATAGGCAGTGGGATTCATAATATTGCCCTTGTCTGGTTTGTCCTGGAGCTAACCGGTAGTGGTACAACAACTGGCATTTTACTGGCTCTGTCAACATTGCCTGCTGTCTTGATTGGACCATTTGGAGGCCTAATTGCTGATAGGGTGAATCGTAAGCTTTTGATTGTTGGTAATGATTTTTTAAGAGGCGGAATTGTACTTATTTTAGGATGGGCGATTTATTCAGGACAGACCAGCTTTTTTCTTTTAGGATTTGCAACTGTTTTAATTTCAATAAGTGGAGCATTTTTCAATCCAGCTGTAAGTGCAGTCTTCCCTAATTTAGTTAGGCCAGAAAACTTAGAGAAAGCAAACTCTCTGGAAAATATTAGTATGAATTTCACACAAATTATCGGTGCAGCTGCCGGGGGGATTTTAATTGGTACTTTAGGGATTGCAGGGGCATTTTTCTTTAATGGCATAAGTTTTATTTTATCCGGCATATCCGAATTATTTATTGATATTCCTCCAATCAGCCAGGAAGCAGATACGAAAGAGTCATTTATAGCAGATTTTAAATTTGGAATTAACTTTTTAACTGATCGGAGAGAACTTTTAGGTTTATTTATTATCTTCTTATTTTTAAACTTTTTATTTGGTGGTTTATTTTCAGTAGGCCTGCCATATATTTATAATCAGATACTTGAAATTAATGAAATGCTGTTTGGATTAGCTAAATCAACATTCCCTGTTGGAGCTATTTTAGGATCGATTCTGATTAATTATATTGCTATTAAAAATAATATTAAGTTTTTAGGAAAGACATTGACTGCCCAGAGCAGCCTGTTGGTTTTAATGGGGCTTCCACTAAGCTATTATGGATTAAATAATTTGTCTGTTATGAATATATATATTATATTAACAGTATTACTTGTTCTTTTAGGTATATTAAATGCAATGGCTAATATCCCGATTATAACTATTTTTCAGAAGATGATACCAGATAATTTAAGGGGGAGGGTATTTGGGCTTTTAGGTACCTTTACTCAGGGTTTAACACCGATCTCTATGGGACTTATGGGGATATTATTTGATCATATTTCTCCAAGTATTTTATTTATAGTTTCAGGTGTTCTGGCAGTTTTAATTTCTTATTCAATTATCCATCTTTCAGAATTTGATAGTCTTAATTCTTCTATGAAAGAACCTGCTTTAAAGCAGGAGTTAATCTGATTATAGACAAATATAATATTAAGAGGTGAATACAATGGGAAAGTATAATACTAATATGGTTAGATTTAAATATATTTTATCTTTTATTATTATATTTGTCTTAATGGCAACTACCGGGATTCAGGCTGAATCTGATTATAGATACCGGAGAGATTTAGATGAACTTGCCAGGGAGTTCTATAGTACAGGAAATGTTGAAGAGATAAAAGCTGAGCTCGATCTCATGGAAGAGAATATAAGTGATAAATCAGATTTAGAGTATAATATTGAGATGGCTGAATTGGAGCTTTTTAGAGCAGAGGTAGCAGAGAGGATTGGGAATAATCAGGCAGAAAATCATTTAGAAAATGCTTTAGAATTTGCTGAAAGAGCTGTTGAATTAGAGGATAATGCTTTAACAAATAGGTTGATTGCTGAAGCCTATATTCATCTCTTTAATTATAAATCTGCTTTCTTTGCTATTAGAAATGGTAATAGGGCTTTAGGATATCTAGAGAGATCTCTGGAATTGGCACCTGATGATTTATTAGCCAGATTTTTAGAAGGAAATTATCTGTTAAATGCCCCCTCGATTGGTGGAGGCGATCCTGATAAAGGCCGAGAAATCCTCCTGGAAATCACTGAGGAAGAACATCATGTATTTAACTTTATAATCTATAATATTTTAGAAAAAGAGGCTAAGGCTGCCGAGATCTATCCTGAAAGTCCCTGGCTAGATTTGAATAGTCAGTAAGTCAATGTTATAATTTCTTTGGATCATAATTTTCAAAAAATTTAAAGGAGGCTATTAATTTAATGAAGAATTTCTGGAGGAGTAGTTTAGTTTTTTTATTAGCATTGACCTTTATTCTGGCAGGGAGTATAGGTCTGCAGGCTGAAGAAGATACTGTTGTTATAGGTTCTGGAGCTGAAGCTCCTGGACTTGATACCAGGGTTGAGGTTGATACGCCTGCATTTGAGAGAATTAACTTAATTAATGAACCTTTGATTGATATTGATTTTGATCTTTCTTTAAAGCCGAAACTGGCTACTGATTGGGAGTATAATGATGACAATACAGAACTCACCTTTTATTTAAGGGAAGGAGTATACTTCCATCATGGCAGAGAAATGACTGCTGAAGATGTTAAATATACCATTGATTGGATATTGGATCCTGATAATGATGCTTCTAATCGGGACCTATATACAGCCATTGGAGAAGTTGAAATTATTGATGATTATACAGTCACTCTGCATTTAGATGAAGTTAATACATTTTTAATTAATAATATTGCTAGATTTGGTATTGTTCCACATGATGTTGCCGAAGATTTAGGCGATGATTTTGGTGATGAACCAGTGGGAACAGGGCCATATACTTTTGATGAATGGGATAGAGATGATAAGTTAGTTTTACAATCCTTTGATGATTATTGGGATGGAGAACCTAATTTTGAGACTGTTGAGTTTAGGCCTATTCCAGAAAACTCAGCCAGGTTACTTGCCTTTGAAGCTGGAGAGATCGATATGTTTCATGGCGGTGTTGTTCCAGAGGAATTGGAACGCTTAGAAAGTGAGCCTGATTTTGATCTTAGAAGAGTTGCTGGAACTGGTTATAATTATTTAGGCTTTAATAATACTAATGAATATATGCAGGATAGAAATTTAAGGCTGGCTATTTCTCATATGATAAATAGGGAAGCCATTGTTGAACATGTGCTTCAGGGCGTCGGAAGGCCTGGCCAGACTAATATAACTCCTGATATGCAGTGGTACCATGATGAGCTTGATTTTGTTGATTATGATCCGGAAAAGGCTCATGAATATTTTGAGGAGTCCATTGCTGCTGAAGAAGATGTTGAATTGAGGATTTTTACAAATGAAGAACCATTTAGAATGCAGATTGCAGAAGTGCTGGAATATGAGCTGGGACAGCTTGGAATTAATGTTGAAGTTGTAATAGAGGAATGGGGAGCATTCCTTGACAGAGTCTATGATACTGATGATTATGAAATGTATATTCTTGGCTGGAGCGGTTTAATGGATCCAGATAGAGCTTCTTATCGACAGTATTTAAGTGATGGTTCTGCTAATACCATTAATTATAGTAATGATAGGATGGATGAACTATTACTGGAAGGTAGACAGGTAGATCCTGAATCTGAAGAATCGATTGAGATATATCATGAGGTCCAGGAGATATTAAATCATGATCAGCCAAAGGCTTTTATTAATTACGAAGAAGAAGTCTCTTTAATTCAACCGGAATTTGAAAATTATCAGGTACATCCTTATCCAGGTAATGCCTGGCTTTCATTGCCGAATATGACTAGAAACTAATAAATAATTTAGAATAATAGATGTTAAAACATCGGTGAAAACCGGTGTTTTAACTTTCTTTATTAATTTAATAAGAAGGAGCAGATTACTATGCATAAAGTTAAGCAGCCAGAAATTTTAGATAGTTTAATAGCAGATGATAAAATAGCTCATTTAAATACTTCAGGTATAATTAGATTAAAGGATGATTATGATTTATTCGTTGATGATTTAAAGGACCCTGATGGTTATATAATTACAAAGGATGACTGGTATATTGTTTATTATAAAGAAGAAGCCAGGGAGGATGTCTTAGAGATGGCTGTAGAAAAGCCGAGAAAATTCTCTGGTGTGCATAAGAGGTTCTTTGATGATATCAGGGAGAAGCGAAAGATTGATTTTCATGAGATCTGTTATCTATATTATTTAGAAGCAGATGACTTTAATTATAAGGAACCTGAATATGAAATTGAAAGTTTAACAGTTGAAGATGCTAAGGTTGTAGATGAGCATTATACTTATCAATCTGAAGATGATACCTCTTTTGAGTATATTAAAAAGACAATTCAGGAAAGGCCAACTGCAGTAATTAGGGACGATGAAGGCAATCCTATTTCCTGGTCAGTTGTTCGTGATGATGGTTCAATGGGAATTGCTTATACTTTAGAGGAATATCGCCGTCAGGGGTATGCAGCTGCTGTTAATATGGAGTTATTAAAAAGAACTATTGATTTTGGCTTGATGCCCTATGTTCATATTGTTACTGATAATAGAGCCTCTATTTCACTGGCTGAAAGGCTTGGCTTTAAGAGAAATGGCAAAGTGGTCTGGTTTGCTACTAAATAATTAGAGTTAGAAAGCAGGTGGTTGCTAATGGAGTTTGCATTTGATTTATATGAGCGGGGCTCAAAAAAGTCTATCCTGGTGGCCAGTCATGGCACTACTCATCTTGATGCCATTGATAGGGCTATTAAACCCTGTGAAGATCTTATAGCCAGGAAGTTTTCGGACTTTAATGTGAATAGAGTCTTTACTTCAGATTTAATTATAAGGCTTTTAAATAAGAGGAAAAATTTAAAGGCTTTTAATTTTAAAGATGCCCTAATAAATTTGCGCGAGAGAGGAATTAAAGAGGTTGCAGTCCAACCCCTCCATATAATACCTGGTTCTGATTATCATGAATTGGTGGCAACTTTGAATGATTTTAAAGTTGATTTTAGATCAATTAAATTTGGTGAATCATTATTATTTAAAGAGAATGATTACTTTCAGGTTGCTGATATTTTTAAAAAAGAGATGCCAGATTTAGCAGATGATGAATTAGTTGTATTTATGGGCCACGGGACCAGCCATCCTGCAAATTCTTCATATGCACTCTTAGATTATGTATTTAAAGGTTCAGGGATGGAGAACTTTTATATTGCTAATTTAGAAGCCTATCCCAGGCTGGAAAATCTGCTTGTTCGAATAGGAAAATTAGATATCAATAAAATATATCTTGCGCCCTTTATGCTGGTAGCTGGTAGCCATGCCAGGAAGGATTTAGCAGGAAAAGAAGATAGCTGGAAGACTACTTTAATAAAGGCAGGTTATCAGGTTGAAGTTATTATGAAAGGGCTGGGAGAGTATAAAGATATACAGGCAATGTTTGCTGATAAAATTATTGTTTGATATTATAAAATTAAAGGAGATTAAAGATTAAATCCAGAAGGTAATAGGACTTAACCCGGAGCAATCCCGGAGCAATCCCGGAGAAGACCTGGAGCAATCCTGGAAGAATTCTGGAGCAATCCTGGAAGAATTCTGGAGAAGTTAAGGCCGAACTCTGAAAAGGTGTCTATTAATGAGCTGGTTTTAATTCAAAGCGGGAGGGCTAATTTATGAGAGATAGAAGAAGTTTTTTAAAGGATATGCTGGCCCGGACTTATAATCTGAATTCAAAGAAAAGGGTTCTTGGTAAAACTGGAGAAGAGATCAATCTAATAAGTCTTGGTGGAGAGATAACTGTTGCAGATTCAGAAAAGCAGGAAGAAGCAATTGAAATAATAAATAGGGCTATTGATTTAGGTGTTAATTATATTGATACAGCCCCGGCATATAAAGATGGCGATAGTGAATCAAATATTGGAAAGGTAATGAAAAATAGAAGAGACGAGGTTTTTCTGGCCAGCAAGACCCATAAGCGGAGTTATTCAGGTACAATGGAATTGATTGAAAGATCATTGAATAGGTTGCAGACTGATTATCTGGATCTCTATCAGGTTCATAATGTGAGAACTGAAGAGGATTTATCAGAAATGTTTTCTAAGGATGGAGTTATTAAAGCTCTTGAAGAATTAAAAGATCAGGGTGTTATTAGAAACTTAGGAATAACTGGTCATAAAGATCCTGAGATATTATTAAAGGGTATTCAGGAATTTGATTTTGATACTGCTTTGATTTCTATGAATGCTGCAGATATTCATTATAAACCTTTTCAGGAAGTTTTGCTAGAAGAATTAATTGAAAGAAATATTGGGATTATTGGCATGAAAACTCTTGGGAGAGGTAAATTAGTTCCTGAGGGTGGACTGGATTCTATTAAAGAAGCTTTATATTATGTCTGGAGCCTTCCTCTTACGACAACTATTATCGGTATTGGGAGTATTGAAGAGCTTGAAGAAAATATTGAGCTTGCTAGAGAATTTGAACCGCTATCTGTAGATGAGATGGTTGAGATAGAAGCAAAGACAGAAAAATTTGAAGAAAAAGGTAATTTCTTTAAATATGACTGGTAGGGTAAAGAAATAGTTTGATGTATATTTGGCCGGCAGAATTTTTGCCGGCTATTTTTTAATATTTGCAGGACTTATTGATACTTTGCTAGAATAATAAATTAAGATGATTTATTGAATGGAGGGATTTAATTTGCCAGCAGAATTTATGGGACTATTAGATGATATAATTTCCTGGATAGAGATAGAGATCTTTGCTTTACATAATTTGATTTCACTTGGTGTTTTGGTTATACTGGCTGGAATTATATATTTATTTAAAACTAAAATTCGAGATAAAGGCAGGTTGATATTAAACTCAGTGCCATTTAATCTACCGCCAGGCTGGCCTGCTTTCTGGGATGAGATTTCTTATAGATTTGGCCTTTCTATTTTTGTATTATTTTATAATTTAATTGCAGCTGTCTTGAATTTACCTATAGCATTAACTTTAATAGCAGGATACTTACTTGTAGCCTGGTTGATTATAAGGACTATTACCTGGTTATTGCCAACAACTGTCTGGGTCCGTCTGATATCTTATTTGATCTGGATAATTGCTGTTTTAAATATAATTGGCTTATATGATCTTTTTGTTGCCTTCTTTGAAGATTTAGAAGTTAGTCTTGGCAATTTTCAGATCTCGCTGATGATGATTATCAGAGGAGTAATAATACTAGGAATTTTCTTCTGGATAGCCAGTTGGTCTGAAAAATATTTTCGGAGGAGACTTCAAAGATCTAATAGTTTAACACCTTCAGTTAGGGTTTTAGTGCAGAAGACAATTAGGGTTGTATTATATGCAGCGGCTTTAGTGTTTGCTTTAAGTAGTATCGGGATTGATCTTAGTGCATTTGCATTTCTCGGTGGTGCTATTGGTGTTGGTTTAGGTTTTGGGCTACAGAAAATTGTATCTAATTTTATTAGTGGTATAATAATTGTTTTAGATAAGTCTATTAAACCAGGTGATGTTATTGAGATAGGAGAAGTTTTTGGTAGTGTTAAAACTTTAAATACCAGGTTTGTCTCTGTAGTCACTCTGGCAGGCAAGGAATATTTGATTCCGAATGAAAGTTTTATTACTAATGAGGTTATTAACTGGTCTTATAGTGATGATTTAGTCCGTCTTGATACAACTGTTGGGGTTGGCTATGATAGTGATTTAAAACAAGTACAAAATCTTATATTACAGACAATGAATCATAATGATAGAATAATCAAAGATCCTGAGCCAGTTTGCCTACTTAAAGAATTTAATGATAATACAGTTGATTTTGAATTGAGGTTCTGGATTGAAGATCCAGCAAAAGGAGTTGCCAATATTAAAAGCGAGGTTTTAATGGAGGTGTGGGATTTACTTGCTGAAAATGATGTGAATATTGCTTTTCCACAAAGAGATCTTCATTTTGAATCTTTTTCTGCTGAAGCTGTCGAATCATTAAAGGAAATTTTTAATAATTCTAAAAATCAGGATAGTAGTGATAGTTAATGGCTAAATTAATTTTATCTCCTTTATTTATTGTTTTGTTTTTAAATATTATTCTAGGATTTTATGGTTTACTTAAGTTTGATATTAGAGAAAAAGGTGGAAAATTTGTTTTATTGACTTTTATCATACTGAGCTTAGTTCTGGGTATTGTAAGTACTCCAGCTGTATCTGTTTTAATTGCAAGACCACTTGAAACTCCTTATGGATATTCAGAATTACTTTTGCCAGCGGATAATATAAAGGCGGTAACAGTTTTAAGTGGAGGAATATATCAGGGGCCTGCTAAGGAATTTGAATTGCCTGGTGATTCAACAATTCAGAGGGTTAATCGAGGGGTCAAATTTTTCCTTGATAGTGAGGCAGAATATCTGATAATGCAGGGTCGATTAAGTGAAGGCCCTGGAAATAGGATGGTTCAATTAATGGCAGAGCAGGCTATTCGCCTTGGAGTTGATGAGGATAAAATAATACTTGAGCATGAATCAACCAATACAATGGAGCATCCTTATTTTTTAAGGAATTTAAATTTAATTGCTCAGGATGCTGAGCTTGCTGTTGTTACATCTGCCTGGCATCTAAGAAGATCAGAACTGGCATTTAATAATTATTATGAGAATATATCACCTGTACCTGCAGAATTTATTTCCTATAATCTTCCAGGGGGTATTTATAATTTCTTCCCTCAGGTTAGTGGTTTAAGAAGGTCAACGAGGGCTATTCATGAATATATAGGTATGATCTGGTATTACTTAAGACTAAATTACTATTAAATAATCTTTCCTTCCTGACGATAATATATTAAAGGAGGGGCTAACATTGGAAATTAATAATCTGGCTGGTATTGATGAAAAGGGTATTTCTGATGAATATAGAGAACAATTAAAGAGAGCAGGTAGAGATGTTAGGCTGGAAACTGTTCAGAAAGAAAATGCCAGAAGAGTCTCTGATCTTTCAAGGTCTGATAAATTAAATTCAGCCGATAAAGAGAAGGTATTTTCTTTAATAATAAGGCAGGAATTTAAGTTTTATAATACAAAATGGTTCAGACTTGATCCGAGTGAAATAGACATAAGAATTTAGTATTAATGATTGATTATTTTTAAGTCTTTAGATATAATATATTTATAATTTACAGAATTTTTTATAATTTATCTTTAAAAACATATGGAGGTGAGTTTTATCGAAAACAAAGATTTTGCAGAGAGATTAAAGGAAAATAAAGTTGCAATTATTATTTTTATAATAGCTGTAATAGCAGTAATCTTTCTGGCAAGTAATATGATTACCAGTCAACAGGAAGCTGAAGAACTTCAAACAGAATTAACTGAAACCCGAGAAAGGTTAGAAACTGATAAAGAACAAATCCAGCAGGAACTTGAAAATTATCAGGAAGAACTTGAGGTTGTTCTGGCTGAAAGAGAACAACTTCAGGATGAACTTAATGATCTTGAGGCTGAGCTAGATGAACTTCAATCTAGACTAAGCGATGAGCAACAGAGTTTTGAAAATGAAATAAGTAGGCTAAATGAAGAACTAGCTGAAAAAAATTCAGAAATTGAAGATCTGGAAAATCAACTTGCTGAAATAGAAGAAGAAAAAACTATAGAAGCAACTGAATGGCAAGAAGAAAGGGAGACTTTAATCGCTGAGAGAGCTGAATTAAGGGTCGAGCTTGAAGAATATGAAGAAATGGAAGAAAGAATTATTGAACTTGAATCAGAAAAGGATATTTTATTAGATGAGCTAGAGCAATCTGAAAATAGAATTTCTGATTTAGAAACTGACTTGAATCAATTGGAAGAAGAAATGGAGACTAAAGTAGCAGAACTTGAAAATGAGATCAGTTTGAAAGATGAAGAAATACGAGAGCTTCAAGATGAGAGAGGGAGTTTAATAGCAGAAAGAGCTGAATTAAGGGTAGAGCTTGAGGAATATCAAGACCTTAATGAAAGGATAGATGAAATTGAGGAAGAAAATAGAACTCTTGCAGAAGATTTAGCTGATTCAGAGGAACAGATTTTAGATTATGAAGAACAGTTACAGGAACTTCAGTCTGAAAGAGATAGCTTGGTTGCAGAACTTGCTGAGTTAAGAGTTGAGCTAGAAGATTATTCTGATTCCTCAGAAGAAATTTCTAGACTCGAAGAAGAGATAAAACAGTTAGAAGATGAACTTGAAAATAGTCAGGAGAAGATTTCTGATTTAGAGATAGAACTTGAAGATTTACATGCAGAAAGAGATAGTTTAATTGCAGAAAGAGCTGAATTAAGGGTTGCGCTTGAAGAGTGTGAAGATTCTACAGCCAGGATTGAAGAGCTGGAAGAAGAAAAATCCAGGCTGGAATCAGAACTTGAAGATAGTGAAGAATTATTAACTAGAATAGATGAATTGGAAGAAGAAAAGTCTGAATTAGAACAACTAGTTGAAAGTCTAGAAAGAGAATTAGCAGAGGAATCAGAGGTTGTAGATGTTGAGTTAACTGAGCTTCAAGAAAACATATATGCTGAAATGGAAGAAGAATTTGAAGATTATCTTGATGACTGGCAGGCAGAAATTTTACCTGGCCAATTGATCATTAGATTTAATGAACTTTATACTAAGTTTGCCACAGGAAGTAGCCAGTTAACAGAGGAATTCCAGGATATAATTGCTGATTTCTTTCCAAGGTATTTAGATATTTTACTTGCTTCTGAATACAGTGAACAGATTGCTGAGATTAGGATTGATGGTCATGCATCCAGCGAATGGTTGGGAACTGATGATGAAATTGAGGCATATAAAAATAATTTGAATTTATCTCAGGACAGAGCTTATAATACATTGGAATATTGTCTTTCTTTAACAGAGGTTTCAGAAGAATTTGAGTGGCTGAAAAATAGATTAATATCTACTGGTATGTCTTCAAGTAATCCAGTTTATATTGATGGCGAAGAAGATAAAGAGCAGTCGAGAAGAGTTGAATTTAGAATTATAACTACAATTGAAGATTAAATCTTATATTTTATTAAACCGTCCTGGAATAGGGCGGTTTATATTTGACAGTTTTAAAGTTGATTGATAAAATAAAGTTAAATGATACCCGAAAGGGGTATAAAGGAGTGGAAATATAATGGAGAAAACAGTAATAGTAAAAGGAATGACCTGTGAACATTGTGCCGGACGTGTCAAAAACGAGCTTGAAAAGATTGATGGTGTGCTATCGGCAGATGTTAGTGCTGATGCAGATAATGCTATTATTCAACTTGAGGAAGAGGTTGATTATGGTCTTTTAAGAAAAGCAGTGGAAAAAGCTGGTTATAATTTTGTTGAAATTAATTAATATATGATAAAGAAACCCTCAGTCTAAGAAACCTGGGGGTTTTTAATATCTATTCAGTTTGAAGGCTATTTTTCTCCTGGCCATTGTTTTTGTCATGAATTTGAAATAACTTTAGGGCTGCAAGCCAGATTAATATAGCCCCTACAAAAACAGCAACATCAATTGGGGAAATTGGATTAATAACAGCATTACCTATTAAAGTAAAGATTAATAATTTTGGCATAACCCCCATTATTGAAGCTAAAATATATTCAATATAATTGTTTCCAGTAGCCCCTAAGACCAGGCTTACTGGCTCTGGCATCATAGGAGCTAATCTTAAGAAAAAAGCAACTTTTATATTATTACTGGACCTGTAAGATAATATTTCATCAAATTTAGGATATTTAGAGACTATACTTTCAACCAGGTCTGTGCCTAGAAAGTAACCATATAAATATGTTAGTGAAAATTCAATTGTTACACCGAGTATACTGAGAAGTGCAGCAGGAATTATTGGTAGAATCATTCCTGAGGATATAAAGATTAAGAATAATGGCAAAAAGAAAAAAAGTGATTTTAGTGTAAAGGTACCAAGGATAATTAATGAAGCAACCATAATATTTTCAACATCATTAACCATTTCCTGTATCTGCAAGGCTTGGATGTCATCCCAGAATAAATATAATGCAATGAACATTAATGATGCGATAAGTATTTTAAAACCTGTTTTTTTAAACATCAAAAATACCACCTTAATTAACTTCAATAAATTTGGGTCTTAAATAAACCTGTAACTAATTATAATAAAATTCTTTGTATTTCACAAGTCAAATACTTAATTCTTTGTTTTAATATGCTATAATATTAGATGAAAGATAATTTTATCAAAATATAATTACTGGAGGGAATAGATTTTGAAATTGTATGATATAACCTTAGCCTTAGATGAAAATTTACCTGGATGGCCGGATCATGATTCTTATGAATTGAAATATTTAAAGGAGATAGAAAAGGAAGATCGTTGTAACTTGTGTGAGATTAAGACTTCAACTCATTTTGGAACACATATAGATGCTCCTGGACATTATGTAGATGGAGGTAAAAAGCTTGTAGACTTAGATTTAGATCTTTTGATTGGTGATGTTCTTGTTATTGAAGTTGAAGGCTCTGAAAACATTAAAGTTTCAGATCTTGAAGGAAAAGTACCTGATGAAACAAGAAGATTAATTGTTAAAACAGCAAATAGTGATTTTATTGGAGATGACGTTTTCCATGAAGAATATCAGTCATTTACTCCTGAGGCGATGAGCTGGCTACTTAAAAAAGGTGTTAAACTTTTAGGTATTGATTATTTTTCTATAGCTCCATTTAATGATTTAATAGAACCCCATGAAATATTTTTAGGTGCTGGAGATACTATTGCTCTGGAAGGTGTTGATCTTAGAGAGATTAAACCAGGGAATTATGAGCTGATTTGCTTACCCATAAAGATTGCAGGAGCCTATGGAGCACCGGTAAGGGCAGTTTTAAGAAAATAAAATAACTGGGGGCGATTAAAATTATTAAAAGAAATATTAAATTATCAGTTCCGGTTTTGGCGTTAATAATAACTTTTTTTATTGGTTTTCATGCTCAGGCTATAACAGAACCTGAACCTGGGTTGATTGAGGTTGAATTTAGTTATGAACCGCCAATTGCTGTAGATGAAGTTTATCTGGCTGGAGAATTTAATGATTGGAATCCACAAAGAACATTAATGGAAGAAGAAGATGGGGTTTATAGAATAACTGTTCATCTTGAGCCTGGGGAATATGAATATAAGTTTGTCATAGACGGAACTAATTGGCAGACACCAGAAGATGCAGATGACTATGCTCCAGATGGGTTTGGTGGCGAAAATGCTGTGATTAGAGTTGGCGAAGTTGATGATGCCCCTGAAGGGCCTGGTTCCAGGGGAGATGGAGAGATTACTAAAGATCTTTTACATCATAATAATAGTGATCATCGTTATTTTAATCTAATGACTGATAATAAGTTTTCTTTTAGGTTTCAGACTAGAAAAGAAGAAGTAGAAGAGGTAAAGGTTCATATATTAGATGTTAATAATGAGAGAATAGAAGAGCTTAAGCCTTTTATGATATATGAAAATGGTGAATATTATAGAGCAGTTACCGAAATTGACTACGATAAATTTAGTTATGTCTTTGAAATTATAGATGGTTCAAATACTTTATATTATGGTGAAGAGGCTGGTCAAGAATTTGATGATGTAGAACCTATATCAGTTGATCTTTCTGAGTTAGATGTATTTGAAACTCCAGAATGGTCTTATGATGCTATTTTTTATCAGATCTTCCCTGATCGTTTTGCTAAAGGGAGCTCAGATAATGATCCCCGTAAAATAGAACTTTATCAGGATGTGGAAACCCGTCATGAGAGTTATATTCCAGATTGGGATCAGGGGATAGCAGCTTCAGATGATCCTGTATTAGGTCCTGATGGGGTTGTAGATGGAGATAACTCAATTCATCCTGAAGCCGGATATTTTGCTTATTATGGCGGAGATCTATTAGGTGTCGAAGAAAAGATTCCTTATTTAGAGGATTTAGGAATAAATGCTATCTATTTTAATCCTATTTTTAAAGCAAGTGCGTATCATAGATATAATACAGCTGGTTTTGAGTATATTGATGAGAGCCTGGTTTATTATGGTGACCAGGAGGGTTCCCAGGAATTCTTTGTAAATTTAGTTGAAAAACTTGATTCTATTGGAATTAAAGTAATACTTGATGGAGTTTTTAATCATGTAGGTTATGAACACTGGGCTTTTCAGGATGTTGTAGAGCATGGCGAAGATTCTGAATATGTTGACTGGTTTAATATCCATGACTTTCCAGTAATCCCTTTATATGAACAGAGTGAAACTGTTGAGCCAAATTATGATGCCTGGTGGGGTTATGGTCACATGCCTGAGTTGAATTTAAATAATCCGGAGGTAAAAGAATATATTTTTGAAATAACTGAACAGTGGCTTGATGCTGGCATAGCTGGCTGGAGGCTTGATGTGCCAATGGATGTAAAGGGAACTAACCCTGATTTCTGGAAAGAATGGCGTGATTTTGTAAAAAGTTATGATGAGGATATTTATTTAACTGGCGAGGTCTGGGGAAATGCCAGAGATTATCTTGAAGGCGATGAGTTTGATGCTGTCATGAATTATCGTTTTAGAGATGCAGTTAATAACTTTACAGGTCAGGGAAGAATAACAGCAGATGAATTCCACCATCAGATGATGAGGCTATTTTTCGATTACCCAGAGCAGGCTGTTTATTCATTACAGAACTTACTAGGAAGCCATGATACTCAGCGATATTTAACTATGCTTGATGGGGATAAAGATCGCTTTGCCTTAAGTAAATTACTTCAATTTACTTATCCAGGTGCTCCAATGATCTATTATGGTGATGAGATAGCTATGGAAGGTTCAGAAGATCCTGATAATCGGAGAACAATGATCTGGGAGGATCGGGGTTATGTAAGTCCTGATCAGGAAATGAAAGAATATGTTAGGGGCCTTATAGCTATGAGAAATGAGCATGAAGCTTTAAGAAAGGGGACCATTCAATTAGTAGATTTAGATGACCCTGAGATATATGCTTTCTTAAGAGAATATCAAGATGATTTACTTTTAGTTCTTATCAATAATAGTGCTGAAGATAAAGAAGTTAGAATAAAATCTGAGCAATTAGATTCCAGTTATAGTAAAGTAGGGATGGAGAATACTTCAAGAAATAATGAGATTGAATTAAGCTCTTCGGCCTATTCTGATATCTATCAGGGAGGTAATCATCTCTTTATTAATGATATATTAAGAGTTGATATTCCTGCACTGGACGGTGCTGTAATTAAGCTTAAGTAAAAATATATTGGAGAAAATTCGTTACTGGCTCTTTACAAAAGAATTTTTATCTGATATGGTTAGTATAACTGAATAAAATCAACTTTTAAACCGGTCCTGTGAGGCTGGAAAAGGTCTTAACTTAATTACAGAAAACTTTGGGAAAAGTATAGCTGTAATTCCTCGCATAATAACCTCTCTGCCGGTTGGTGGAGAGGTTTTTTTATGTAATTTCCAGACTGATAGGCCGTCCCAAAATTCAATGGAGGTGGCTTGATGTTAAAGCAGAAAGATTTTATTGATCTCGAAGGATTAACAGATGAAGAGATTTATGGAATTCTTGAGACGGCAAGTTCGATGAAAGATATTTTTACCAGGTCAGTTAAAAAGGTTCCCACTCTTAGAGGAAAGACTGTTGTTAATTTATTTTTTGAACCTAGCACAAGAACAAAATCTTCTTTTGATCTTGCAGCTAAAAGATTAAGTGCAGATGTAATGAGTATTTCAAAGAAGGCCAGCAGTGTTGTTAAAGGAGAAACTTTACTTGATACGGCTAGAACAATGGAGGTTATGGCAGCTGATGTAGTTGTTGTAAGACATAGTCATCCAGGGGCAGCAAAATATTTAGGTGATAACTTACAGGCTGCAGTATTAAATGCAGGTGATGGCCCTCATGCTCATCCAACACAGGCATTACTTGATATCTTTACAATCTGGGATAAGCTTGGAGAACTGAAAGGGAAGAAGATATTAATAATTGGAGATATTGCTCACTCCAGAGTCGCCAGGTCAAATATCTGGGGATTATTAGCCCTTGGAGCTGAAATAAGGCTCTGTGGACCAGCAACTCTTATTCCAATGGGAATCGAACAGGCTGGTGTTAAAGTTTATCAGGATGTAGATGAAGCATTAAAAGGTGTAGATGCTGTGAATATTTTAAGAATTCAACTGGAAAGACAGGAGCGGGGATTATTCCCATCTCTTAGAGAATATAGATACTTATATGGTATAAATAAGGAGAGGCAGAAAAGTTTAAAACCTGAAGCTTTAGTAATGCACCCTGGTCCAATGAATCGTGGGGTTGAGATAGAATCAAATGTTGCTGATAGTAAACAGTCTGTAATAACTGAACAGGTGGCTAATGGAGTAGCCATTAGAATGGCTCTACTGTATCTTCTGGCCGGTAAGGAGGTAAAGCATGAAGCTCTTGCTTAAAAATGGTTGTCCCGTAGATTCCAGAAATGAATTGCCTGAAAAGGTTGATATTTTAATAGAAAATAATAAAATCGTGAAAATTGCTGAAAATATAGATGAGAATGATACGGAAATTATTAATTTAGATGGAACGAAAGTTTTACCTGGCTTGATAGATATGCATGTTCATTTAAGAGAGCCAGGCTATGAAGAAAAAGAGACAATTAAGACTGGATGTGAAGCGGCTGCAGCTGGAGGTATTACTACAGTAGCGGCAATGCCAAATACAGATCCAATAGCCGATAATCCAGCGACTATTGAGTTGATTAAGGCTAGAGCTCAGGAGGCACTGGTTGATGTTGTGCCATTAGGCTCTATTACAAAAGGCAGTTCAGGTAAAGAGTTAGCTGAGATTGGTTTTCTTTCAAGATCAGGCGTTAAAGGGGTTACTGATGATGGAAATCCTGTGATGGATAGTGAAGTAATGAGGCGGGCAATGGAATACTCAAGGCCCTTTGATCTACCTATTATAAGTCACTGTGAAGATTTAAATCTAGCAGCAGAAGGGGTAATGCATGAAGGATTTTATTCTACAAAGCTTGGCTTAAAGCCGATACCTGCAGCTGCAGAAGAAGTTATGATTGCAAGGGATATTGCCCTGGCTGATCTAACAGGAGCCAGACTCCATATTGCTCACTTAAGTACTGCTAGAGGTTTTGAACTTGTAAAGGCAGCCAGAGAGAATGGAATAAAAGTTACAGCTGAAGTTACTCCTCACCATTTAACTTTAACTGATGCAGATTTACAGGAATATAATACTGCTATGAAAGTTAATCCACCACTTAGATCAGTAGATGACAGAGATACATTGATAAAAGCAGTGAAAGATGGACAGCTTTCTGTTATTGCAACAGATCATGCTCCCCATACCTACGAAGAGAAAATGGGGACGATCGATTCAGCAGCATTTGGAATTTCTGGATTAGAAACAGCCCTATCTGTCCTCCATCATTATTTAATTAGAAAGGGTAACTTAGACTGGAATCAGATAATTGAATTAATGTATTATAATCCAGCAGAAATATTAAGATTAGATAAAGAGGGCTTAAAAATTGGTTCAATTGCTGATCTAACTATCTTTGCTGAAAATGAGAGCTGGACTGTTGATACTGATAAATTTAAGTCCCTGGGTAAGCATTCTCCTTATAATGGTCAGGAATTAACTGGAACTGTAAAGCTGACTATAAAAGATGGTAAGATAATTTATGATAATAGAGGTGGTCAGGGTGAACTTATTTATTGATCGACTTATAACAAAAATGAAAGAAAAAGATAGTCGGATATGTGTTGGTCTTGATCCTCATATAGATCAGATCCCTGAATATCTAATGCTTGAAGCTGGTGCTAGAGAAGCTAATAATCAAACTAAATATCTTGAGGCAGCAGCTCATGCAGTTAAAGATTTTAATAAGGTCATTATAGAAAATATCAAACCATTTTCTGCAGTCGTAAAACCCCAGCTTGCTTTTTATGAGCAGCTTGGTCTCCCAGGCTTAAAGGCTTTTAAGGAGACTGTTAAATTTGCCAGAGAGTCAGGTTTAATGGTTATTGTTGATGGCAAAAGAAATGATATTGGAAGCTCTGCTAAAGGTTATTATAATGCTTATTTAAATAAGGAAAATGACAGTAATAAACCTGCTTTAGGTTTTGTTAAAGCAGATGCCCTGACAATAAATCCGTATTTAGGGTTTGAGGGAGTTGAACCCTTTTTAGAAAATGAGGAGGCCGGGATTTTTGGTTTGTTGAGAACATCTAATCCTGGGGCTGAAAAGATTCAGAATTTAATGATGGCCTCTGGTAAAAGGTTTTATGAGGAGCTGGCCTTGATGTTTGAAAAATGGGGTGAGGATTACTGTGGCGAAATGGGATATAGCAATTTAGGAGCAGTTGTGGGAGCAACCTGCCCTGAAGAATTAGCTGAATTAAGAAAATTAATGCCCCGAACTTTCTTTTTGATTCCTGGATATGGTGCTCAAGGTGGCGGAGCCGATGATGTTGTTGCCGGGTTTGATAGCAACGGTTGCGGAGGCATAGTTAATTCTGCCCGTTCAATTATCTTTGCTTATAGAAAAGAATTATATAAAGACAAATACAAAGAGAAAGAATTTGGTTTAGCGGCAGCTGAAGCTGCTGAGAAAATGCAAATAGATATTAATCAGGCATTGGAAAAAGCAGGTGTTATTAATGGCTAAAGTATTAAGCAACAAACCTTTAGCAGATAAGATATTTTTATTAAAAGTCAGGTTTAAAGATGGGATAAATGTTAAACCTGGCCAGTTTTTTAATATTAAAGTTTGTAGTGAAGAGAGCTATGATCCTCTGTTACGGAGGCCTTTATCAGTATTTGATTTTGATGAGGATAATAATGAGGTTAGCTTTGTTTATGAAATAAAGGGCAGAGGAACAAGGGCTTTAAGCAATTATATTAAAGGAGATTCTCTGGATATACACGGACCATTAGGAAATGGTTTTACAGTTGATTTTAATAATAAGAAATTAATTTTAGCCGGTGGAGGTATGGGAATTGTTCCATTATTTTATCTTGCGAAATATATAGAGGCTAATAATGATTTAACTCTATGCCTGGGAGCAGCAAATAAAGAAGTTTTAAAACCGCTGGCAGATTATTTTGCTAATATTGCAGTCGAATTAAAACTTTCTACAGATGATGGTAGTTTTGGTAGCCAGGGTACTATTTCCTGCTTGCTTAATAATAGCAGCCTGGGAAAGGAAGTAGAATATGATTATTTATTTGGATGCGGCCCTGAGCCAATGCTGGGATGGTTACAGAGCTGGTTGCATGAAGAAGAGATTTCTGGTGAGTTTTCATTAGAAGAAAGAATGGCCTGTGGAAATGGACTCTGTCTATCATGTAGTTGCAAAACTAATGATGGGAACAAAAGGCTATGTAAGGAAGGGCCTGTATTACCGGCCAGTGAGGTGATGTTAGGTGGATTATAAAATTGATTTAAAGACTGAATTAGGCTCGTTACAACTTGAATCACCGGTTATGACTGCATCAGGTACCTGTGGCTTTGGAAGAGAACTTACTGATTTTTATGAATTAAATGAGCTTGGTGGTTTGATTGTTAAAGGTATAACTGTTGATCCCAGGGAGGGTAATCCAACGCCAAGAATAGCTGAGACAGCTGCAGGGCTAATCAATTCTATTGGTTTGGAAAATCCTGGCCTTGATGGTTTTATTAAAGAAGAATTACCGTTTTTAAAGTCAGTAAATACAAAGGTTTTAGTTAATATTTCTGGACATTCTTTAGATGATTTTAAAAAACTAGCAGCAGGTCTGGCAAAACAAGAAGGAATTGGTGGAATTGAAGTTAATGTATCCTGTCCAAACATTAAAGGAGGGGGACTTGCTTTTGGTACAGATCCAGAATTAGTTTTCAAGATAACTGATTTAGTCAGAAAAGAATATAATGGATTTGTCATGGTCAAGTTAACCCCAAATGTAAGCAATATAATCCCGGTGGCTAAATCAGCAGCTGAAGGTGGGGCAGATGCCCTGGCTGTAGCCAATACTCTTCCAGGGATGAAAATAGATATTGAAAGTCAGAGTCCAGTACTGGCTACAGGATCTGGTGGGCTTTCTGGACCTGCAATTAAGCCAGTTGCATTAAGATTGGTTTATGAAATTGTTAAACATGATATTCTGCCTGTTTTAGGGTTAGGTGGCATTATGACAGCAGATGATGCTATTGAGTATCTTTTAGCCGGAGCAAGGGCTGTTGGGGTTGGGACTGCAACGCTTATCGATCCATATGCACCTATTAGAATTAAAACTGGTATTGCAGAATACTTAAATAAGAATAATTTTGAGAATTTACAGGAAATAATTGGACTGGCTCATAAAAAGGGGGCTAATTTATGATTAATCAAAAAGAAGTAATTAAAATTTTAAAAGAAAGTGAAGCATTACTTGAAGGACATTTTCTATTAAGCTCTGGAAGACATGCTGAAAGTTATATACAGTGTGCTCAGGTTCTGCAGTATCCCTGGTATACTAAAGAATTAGCAGAAGGTATTGCAGATATCTGGTCAGAGTATCAGCCTGAAATTGTTATTGGGCCGGCAATGGGGGGAGTCGTTCTTTCTTATGCAGTTGGCCAGGCTTTAAACCGACCTGCTATTTTTAGTGAGAGAAAAGATGGGGAGATGAAATTTAGAAGAGGATTTAATTTAGAAAAAGGTCAGAGGGTTTTAGTGGTTGAAGATGTTGTTACTACTGGAGGTTCAGTTAAAGAATTATTAAAAATCATCGAAGAAACAGGTGCTGAGATTATTGGCATTAGTTCAATAGTAGATAGAAGTAATGGGAAAGTTGATTTTAAATATCCATTTCAACCTTTATTACAATTAGAGGTTCCTTCATATGATGAAAAAGATTGTCCAATCTGTAAAGAAGGAAAAATTGCTCCTTCTAAACCTGGAAGTAGAAATTAAAACTTTATTTTAAGCTGTCGATGTGATAAATTAAATAGAAATAACCCATGACTTCCAGGAGGATATAAGATAATGAATATTATAGTTCAAAAATATGGTGGCAGCTCAGTAGGTACCACAGAAAAAATTAAAAGAGTGGCTGAAGAAATCAAAAAAAGCAAAGAGGAATCTAATGAAATTGTTGTAATTGTTTCAGCAATGGGAGATACAACTGATGAGTTGCTAGAATTAGCAGGAGCTGTTACAAATAAGCCTGATTCTAGAGAGCTAGATATGTTATTAAATACAGGCGAGCAGGTTTCAATAGCTTTATTGACAATGGCTCTGCAAGATTTAGGGTGTAAAGCTGTTTCGTTAACAGGTGCTCAACTTCATTTAGAAACAACTTCAAGTCATCAGAAAGCAAGAATTAAAGATATTGATTTATCCAGAATAAAAAAAGAATTGAACCAGGGAAGAATTGTTGTGGTTGCTGGTTTTCAGGGAGTTACTGATGATGAGGAATATACAACTTTAGGCCGTGGCGGTAGCGATACTTCTGCTGTGGCACTTGCTGCTAAGTTAGATGCTAGATGTGAAATCTATACTGACGTTGAGGGTATTTATACCTGTGATCCCAGGCTTTTGCCTGGAGCGAAAAAGTTGAATCATACATCCTATGAAGAATTGATAGAGATGGCAAGCTTAGGTGCAGAGGTCATTCATCCCAGAGCAGTTGAACTAGCTCAAAAATACCAGGTGCCCCTTTATATTGCTGAAAGCTGTTCGAAGGCAGAGGGAACTATTATTAATGGTAATATTGATTATCTGGAAGCAAGTCTTGTAACAGGTATAGCTGTTAATAGAGATGATATTCAGATAACGTTGAGAGATTTGGAGGCTGATAGCTATATTTTAGCTGAAGTTTTCAACTCTTTAGCAGAAGCTGAAATTAATGTTGATATGATTTCCCAGTTACTTGATAAATCAGGTAGAATGAATTTAAGTTTTACGATTCCTGAAATGGATATAGAAAAGGCTAGAGAGCTGATTGCCTTTTATCGAAAAGACTGGGGAGTATCTGATTGGTGGATTAGGTCAGAAGTTGTTAAAGTTTCTGTTGTAGGGCCGGGTATGAGAACTCAACCTGGTGTGGCAGCAAAAGTCTTTAAATTATTAGCTCAATCAGAGATTCCAATTTTAATGGTAACTACTTCAGAAATTAAAATCTCCTGGTTAGTACCAGCAGGATATGAAGAAGAGGCTGTAAAAGTTATTGGATATAATTTTGGTTTAACTTTAGAAAAAGATTAAATTTTTCCTTGCAGTAATCAATGTTTATAGGATATAATAAAAGTGTTGATTTTCACAAAACTTTGATCCTGCAAGGAGGAGAATAATGTCAGTTAATAAAACTGGTAAATTCAAAAAAAAATATGATGACTTAGGTGATAATAAAAATAAGTTGCCTTTTTTATATTTTTTAGTTGATTATCTCGATACTATATTATTTTTGTCAATAATAACTGTATTTTTTGGCTATACAGGCAGTATAATGGGGATTGATAATCTATTTTCAACTTTATTTAATACTTCCTATGAATTATTAATAGATACTGTTTTTTATATTATGGCGATAGCAGTTTTAGCTGGTGCATTTGGTAAGATGGCTTCAGAATTTAGAGTGATAAAATTATTAAATTTTATATTTGCACCGTTAATGAAACCGCTATATAAATTACCTGGGGTTTCATTTTTAGGGATTGTTACGACTTATTTATCTGATAATCCTGCAATAATTTCCCTGGCTAAAGAGGATGATTATCTTGGGTATTTTAAAGAGGAAGATATCCCTCTGCTTTGCAATTTAGGGACAGCTTTTGGTATGGGATTAATTCTGACAACATTTATGGCTGGTCTGGGATTTTTCAAAGAGGCATTAATTGGTAATGTCGGAGCAGTTGCCGGTAGTATAGTTAGTGTCAGGTTAATGCGTTATCAAATCAAAAAGAAACCTGTTGATGATAATGAACTCAAAGTCATTGAAACCAGTAATGTTTCAAAGGATAAGTTTAATCAGGCTGAGGACAACAAGGGCTTAAATAATTTTTTTGAAAGGCTTTTATCAGCAATGCTTGAAGGTGGAAAACAGGGGGTAGAGATTGGTTTAAGTATAATTCCTGGCGTTTTAGTAATATGTACTTTAATTATGGTTCTTACTTTTGGTCCAGCAGATCCATCTGCGGGCTTTCAGGGAGAAGCATTTGAAGGGGTCAGACTTCTTCCAAGAATAGGGGAATTACTTTCACCTATATTAAGACCTTTACTTGGCTTTTCAAGCCCTGAAGCTATTGCTTTTCCAATAACTGCACTTGGTGCTGTTGGAGCAGCTTTAAGTTTAATTCCTACATTTTTATCCAGTGGGCTAATATCAGGCCATGAAATTGCGGTTTTTACTGCTATAGGTATGTGCTGGAGTGGATTTTTAAGTACTCATGTGGCAATGTTAGATGCTTTAAATAGAAGGCCTTTAATATCAAGAGCAATCTTTAGCCATTTTTGTGGTGGAATAATGGCTGGTATTACAGCTAATCTATTATTTAGGTTATTAGCTTGATTAATATAATTTACAGTAGTACAATATAATTAGAACTTTTTAGTGATTATTTGAGTGGGCATAGGCTGTCCACTTTTATTTATTATCAGGGGGAATTTTTGTGGGCTTATTAAATCTATTCTTAAATATAATAGCAGGTGCAGCAAATGGATATATAACAAATGATGTTGCTGTTAAAATGTTATTTCAAAAGATTGGCCCCTTTGGAGGAGTACTTGAAAAGACCCGTGAAGAGTTTATATATAATTTGAGTGAACTGGTTGAAAGAGAAATTATCAATCATGATACCCTGGCAGGAGAAATAAATAATAAAGAGTTTAAAGAAAACCTTGTTATATTAATAGAAGATTTTCTTATGAATGAATTACCAGAGGTTATAAGTGATATAAAGTTATCGGATTTACCTGAAGTTGAATCAACCAAAGATGGTTTTGTTGAAATATTATCTGATGAAGATATGATTTTTGACTTATTGATTAGTATATCTAAAAATACCAGTTTTGATCAATTTATTAGTTATAAGCAGTTTGATAACATTTTCAAAGAATTTCTTTTAATTCTTGCAGAACTTACTAATGATGAAGAATTAATGAATGAATATGTTGATTTTATAAGGGGATTTTTATTGGATATAAAAGTAAAAGATTCTGAGTATGGAGTATTGATTGATGATTTTCAAGAAGAATTAATTAAAAATGAGGTTGAAATAAAAAGAGCTTTAAATTCTTTAATAAAAGAACTGGGTATTAGAAAGATAATAGAAACTAAATTACATGAAGTTTATGAAAGACCTTTAGATTCTATTATTAATGATTTTAGAAAAGAAAATGAAGAAACAGACTTTGGCATAATGGATAATATTTATGAATTTTTGATAAGCCCGGAAGGTAAAGAGTTAGGAGTTGAAGTTAGCTCTGCTTTTATTAATTCATTAGAAAAAGTTAACCTGACATTACCAGAAATATTTGGAGAAACATGGGATGAAGAGTTGACACCTTTATTAGCAAATGAATTGCCAGTTATAATTCATGAATTTTTAAAATGGTTACAGGAACATAAAGATGAACTGGAAGATTTAGTGGATGAAACAATTGGAGAAATATTAGAGAATAATAGAGGTTTAAAAAATAATTTAAAACAGGTTTTATATAAGGCTTTATCAGGAAAAGTAGCCTCGAGATATGGTTTGATCGGTAGATTGCTTAAATCATTTTCTGAAGATGATAATTTAGATAAAATAGCATTCGAACTGGCAGAAAAAATCAGGGTAGTCCTATCAAATAGGGAATTAGGCTGGTATGTTAGCAGAATTAATAAATTAGAATTAGGAGATGCCGGCGATTGGTATGATAAAATAATTAATATAATTTATAAATGGTTTAAAAATAGCCCCTCTAACAAAGTATATACTAGTTTATCTTTAAAAAACATTTTAGGTCCTGCGCCACTGCAACTTTTTATTAACCAAATTGATAATTTAATGATTAATTTGATAACTGGATTTTTCCAAGGTGAAAGATTCAAAGAATTTATGATTGAGTTTTTAAATGAAATAGATATTTATAAGTGGTTAAAGAATTTTGTTATAAACATTGATTTTAAAAGTATTTTAAGGGGCAAAAATTTTGAGGACTTAAGTTTTAAACTTTATGAAAAGTCTGGAACTTATAATTTAGATTCTATAATACCAGATCAAACCTATTCTAATTTATCAAGAAAAATTAGTTTTCATATAAATAATAGAGTTAATGATATTTTTGATCAATATAGTTCAGAAGAAATTAACGATATCTTAGATAAAACAAAGTTGAGTAATAGTTATCACCAAATTGCAGACAAGTTAGCAAATTCATTGATAGATATGGCAGAAAATAATCTTGATCAATTATTATCAGGCAAAATAAGCCAGGTTGTATCTGATAATTTAATAGATTTATCTGCAGAAGATATGAGAGAAGTGGTTGAAGGTTTTATAGGGAAAGAGCTTAAACCGTTGACTTATTTTGGAGGAATGCTTGGAGGCTTAGCAGGGTTAATATTAAATATTTTTGGTGGAGGTATTTTCTCTGGTGCAGGCATTACCTCTATCTTACCAGCTATGCTTTTATTTGGATTTGTTGGCTATATAACTAACGTTATAGCTATCTGGATGATTTTTAGGCCATATAAACCTGTAAGCTTAGCCGGTAAAAAGATGCCCTTTACACCTGGTTTGTTTGCAAGGAATCAGGATAGATTTGCAGAAACATTAGGTGATTTTGTTCAAAACGAATTACTGGAACCATATCGAATAAATAGATTATTGAAAGAAGATAGAGATGAATACCAGAAAGCTTTTAAGGAAAATATAATAGATAAAGACTATAGAAGATTAAGAGCAATTTTAAAGCTTTTAAGCTCAGATTTTGCATTAAAAATTTCAGAAAAAATTACAGATAAATTTGAATTTATTATTAATAGTAATCTTGAATTGTTAGTACAGGAATTTAATAATTTAGAGTTTAGTTCAGATGAAATAAATAATTTTTTAAGAGATTTTTTTAGTGAATTTATAAATACTGATGGGAAAATTGCAGCTTATTTATCAAAATTACTTGAATCGATTTTGAATAATGATAACAATTTGAGCTTGTATTTTGATAAAGATTTTATGAATGAAATAACAAAAAATTTAGTAGATGATATTTTTGATCAAATAAAATATGATTTTAATTCAGAAGAAATGTTTTTAGATTTTACTAATTTCAAAAAGGATTATCGAATTGAGATGTTAATCAAAGATTATTTCTCAAATAAATCATTAAAAGAAATTTTTCCATTAAGTACCCGGAGGAGTTTAAATAATTTTATTACAGATTATGTCTTAAACATTATAAGAAGTGGTGGATTAATTAAACTTATTTCAAATTTGAAAATTAAGGATAGATCAGCAGGTGAAAATGAGAGAGCTTTTAAATTAAGCCTTGATAAATTTCTTACTGATGAATATAGCTCTATCCAAATATTTATTATTGAAAGAATAATAGGATTAATAAAATCATATAGAGGACAGCTTAAAGAATTTTCTACTGAGATTTTAGAAGAGGAATTAATAGCGGGAGATGAAGAAAGTAATTGGTTATCACAGGCATTGTTTAGAGGTGCCTATCGATTTACTGGTAGTAAAGAGACAGTTGATGAATTAGTTGATATTCTAATAGATGAAAAATTGCCTTATTTTATTTATGAAAATCAAAAAGAATTAGAAAATAATTTTAGGCCTTTGATTTTTAACGGAATAAATAGACTGGCAAAAAATTTCTGGGACTTAACTAACAGGGATGACTGGCAAATATTGATAGATAAATTATTTGTCAGGCCTGAACTAGCAAGAACAATCACAGTATACACTAAAGAATTTATTGCTAATTGCTGGAATATAAGACTCCCGGAATTTGAATTTGATTTTGCTGATTCAGAGAGGAATTATGAAGACTTTTTAAATGATTTTAAAAACAGGTTGGTTTTTAATATAATAGATAATGAGCAGGTATCTAAAAATCATATTATCAATCTTTTTGAAATAATATCTGGTTCTATTTTTAATAGTCAAAGCCCTGCCGTAATTTTTAGCTCTCTGACAGGCTTGAATCCCTTAAATAAAGGCAATTTAAAGCGGATTATACAGCCAATAATTGAAAAAAGGAATAATGAAATTAAAATGGTTTCAGATAATACAATAAAAACAATAGCGAATATAGAAAAACTAAAAAGCCCAACTAATTTGTTTATAGAGGAAGAATTAATTGATGACATTCTTGCTATGAGTAAAATTATATCAAAAAATCATGAACTAGAACTTTCTATAATAGATTCACTTGATAATTATATTTCTAATGAAGCAGGCCATTTAAATCGATATTTTTCTGTTGAGACAATAAATCATTTATCTGATTATTTTATTGAAGCAGGCTTTAATAGTCTAGAAAATCATTTTCAATCATTACTTAATTCCATTGCAATTAAAGATGTTGCTATAAATCAGGTACAATTAATGGAAGCAGAGGCTATTGAGGATTTATTTAATAGTTTTGCCGGTTCGTATCTTATTAGACTTAAAATGTATGGCTGGTCAGGATCAGTTTTTGGATTATTAACTGGTTTAATTACTGGCATCTAAGATTAATAATTAGTACTTTATAGCAGGATTAATTATATTTATCAAGAAATAATTATAAAGGGAGGCGATTATTATGGCAACTAAAGTAAGATGGTTAGGACATGCTTTTTTTGAAATAACGACTCAACATGATAAGACAATATTGATTGATCCTTACATTGAAGAGAATCCTGCAACTCCAGAAGGTGTTATACCAGATGAAGCTGACATGATTCTAATTACTCATGACCATTTTGATCATCTTGAATCTGTAGCATCTTTATTAGGTCCTGAAGGTATAATCTTTGCTCAACCTGAAATTATAACTAAAATTCAAAATGAAAACCCGGAATTAGAAGATAGTAATTTTGTTAATGAAGGTATTGGTATGAATATTGGTGGCACTGTTGAGCATGAAGGAATAAAAATAACTATGGTACAGGCCTTCCATTCATCAGGTGAAGGAAGTCCGGCTGGTTTTGTAATTAGATTGACCGATGGAAAGACAATTTATTATGCAGGAGATACTGGCGTATTCTCAAGTATGGAACTGTTTAACGAACTTTATGATATCAACCTTGCTTTATTGCCAATAGGATCTGTTTTTACAATGGATCCTGCTCAAGCAGCTGTTGCTACTCGCTTGTTGCAAGCTGATGTTGTAATACCCATGCATTATGGCACTTTCCCAATTCTTGTTGAGAGTGCAGATAGTTTTATTGAGATGGTTAAGAGAGAAGCCCCGGAAACAGTAGTAGAACCGATTAATCCTGGAGAGAGCTATTTATTAAAATAAAAAGAGATAATTAGGGAGATGGCATTTTATGAGTCAGTCAAAATTACCTCAAATAGATTACTTTGATGTATTAAATAATAGGCGTTCAGTCTTTTCTTTTGATCCTGATAAAGACTTAGAGGATGATTTACTCCGGAAAATAATTAATAAAGCAACATTAGCACCTTCCAGTTATAATCTTCAGCCCTGGAGAGTTTTAGCTGTAAAGAGCCAGAGGATGAGAGAGAAAGTTTATGAAAAAGCCTGTTCTCAGCAAAAAGTCTTAGATGCACCGGTTTTATTAGTTGTTTTAGGAGATAAAGATGGTTATTTCAGGGAAAATCCTGCCTGGGAAGTGAAAAAAGAGTTAGGAAAAGTGGATGAGGATAAGATAGAAAAGATCATAAAGCATAATGATAATGTAACCTATAACACTCCAGAAAAAAAACTAGCATTTGCTATTAGAAATAGTTCTTTATTAGCAATGTCAATAATGCTTACAGCTAAAGCATTTGGAGTTGATACTCATCCAATGATTGGTTTTAAGCCAGATAAAATTAGGGAGATATTTGAGATTGAAGATAAAATAGAAATCAATATGTTGATTTCAGTTGGCTATCATGACTCTACACACCAATTAAAGCCCAGGGAAGAAAGGCTTAGTTATGAACAGATAGTTACTGAATATTAAATTGTAAAGGATAGGTATTAGATGAATAAAAATAAAATTATATTAGTTTTCATTATATTTACTATCACAATATTTATTGCTGCAACTACAACCTATTTTATTCAGGCTTATAGGTTTCAGCGTTTTCAAGAGGCTGAGAAAAATGTTTATAACTCCAGCCTTTCTAATGAGGCTGTTGATAGTAGTAATGATACAGCTATTGAAAAAGAGGATAATAAGGAAACAGAAACTATAGAAAAAGAGATGTCTGATAATAATAAGAGTAATGGTTCCGCTGATGAGGTTATGACTAGTTCAGATGAAGATGAGATATTGGAAGAAGCTATTATGCCTGAAGATAGAGAAAATGAATTTGTTGATAGAGTAAGAAGACAGGCTGAAGAATTTCCTGATATATTTTATCTTCAGGGAGGCTTTAAACCAAAAGTCGCAATTAGTTTTGATGATGGTCCTAATCCTCATCATACTCCTGGTATTTTAGAAGTTTTAAATCATTATAATGTCCCTGCAACTTTTTTTGTCTTAGGTTCTCAGGTTGAATATCATCCAGAAATCTTAAGAGATATTCACCATAATGGTCATGAGGTTGCCAACCATTCATATACACATGCTAATTTTGCCAGTATTACAATTGAGCAGGTAACTCAAGAAATAGAGAGAACTAATGATATAATTGAAAGGCAAATAGGTTATAGGCCTGAAATTATTAGGCCTCCCTATGGATCTATAAATGATTCTCAGTTGGATTATTTTAGTGATAAAAATTATAAGTTTGTTAATTGGTCTCTTGATACTATGGATTGGAACGAAGATGTTAATGATCCTGAAATAATGGCATCAAGGGTTAAAAGATTATTACATCCTGGAGCAATTATACTTTTACATGATGGCGGTGGAGATAGGACAAATACAGTTAAAGTATTACCTGATTTAATTGAATATATTGAAGAATTTGGTTATGAATTGGTTACTGTATCTGAATTATTACAGGATGATTAATACTGTAAAGTATTCTCTATAAGGTTATCTCCATGGTTAATATATAGTAGTTTAATTAAACTAGAGGATATAAGAATTAGATACAGTGATGAATATGGTAAAGAGGGGAAAACCGGGGATTAATTCCCGGTTTTCTTGATTGCATTCCAGAAAAAATCTAAATGTTGCTCTGTTTTTCTTTTTAATTTTTCGCTTTCTTCTAAAGAATAATTTCTAAGAATATGTTCGAATTCATTAAAGATTAAATAGCCTAAAAACTCTTCAGTTAAGATTTCAGTTTCAATATCTTTAATATCTCCAAAATCTTTCATTTTATTGAATGCTCTGTTAAAAAAGTAACGCAGATCTTTTAAAAATCGCCTTCTCAAGATAGAACGAACAGGTTCTCTAGTATGTTCTCTTATTAAAATTCTAAAGAAATCTCGTTCGTCTTTATCAAGGCTTAACCTGTAATATTCTTCTATAACTTTTTCAAGAAAATCGCGACCATCTTTCATATCTCTGATTAGTTTTTCTTGTCTGAGTCTGGTGGCGATAGTTACAGGACCATATTTTTTAAATAGTTTTAATAATATATCTTCTTTATTTTTAAAATGATTATAAATCGAACTCTGTTGAATCCCGACAGATGAGGCTATATCCCTCATAGAAGTTCCATCATATCCTTTAGCAGCAAAAGCATGCAATGATGTTTTTAATATTTTTTTATCCATATCAGTTCTTTGTGCCATAATATTTATCCTCCTTTGAAAACATAATATAATTATATCATACATACAAGAAAAATTAATTGCAAAATAAATTAATTTTTTCTCATTAAAAAAAGGATTTATGGCTTTTATCTAGAAATGTATATGTGAAGTTAAGTTTAAATATTCACAAGTGGAGTTATTATTTAATATTATTTGGGAGGGATTATTGATGAAAGAACCAACTGGAGTAACACCTTCTGTTAAGAGAAAACCAGATCCATTGAGTTATTCAGAATTAACAGAAGACCAGGTTATGCTGCGCACATTTATTGCTATGTGTATCCCGGCAATACTTGCAGTATTTGCTATGGGTACAATGGCATTATTTAATATTTTAGCAGCAGTTATAACCGCAGTAGTTTGTCATTATATTATTAAGAAGTTAGAGTTACAGGATAACACAAAACTAGATGAGAGTACTTATCAATCGCCATATTCTGCACTAGTGGCGGGTATGATAGTAGGTCTCTGTATGGGGGAGTTTTCACCATACTGGATAACAGCTATCGTTTCTGCTGTAACCATGGTTGGATTTAAATGGGGGCAGGAGAAATATTTTGGTCGGAAGATTATTAATCCGGCTGCTGGAGCCAAAATGCTTGTCTTATTACTTATTACATTTATGTGGTTTTTGCCAGACAATTTGTCTGCAGGAATGCTTTTTTATCCAGAACATTTAGATTATAATCTTCTAACAAAAGAAGGCTTTGAAGGAGCTCTAGCATTAACTGAAGCAATGGGCTTATATGGTACAGCTAATCTAAGTGTTCCAGAGAGTTTATTGTTATTCAAAAGCCATGGTTGGATTGGTGGAGCATCCAGTGTAGCAGTAATAGCTTCTGGTGTTTTACTTGCCTACTGGATAAAATTAAAATGGCGTATAACTGTTAGTTTTCTTGGCGGTATGGCAGTTCTGGCCACAGCTATTGCATTAATTAATGGAGGTTCTGTTGTTGACAGAGTAGCTTTCCATGTTTTTGCAGGTAGTGTTATCTTCCTTGCCTTTTATATGGCTACTGAACCTCAGACGACACCATCTACTTTTAAAGGCCAGTATATATTTGGTGGTATCTTAGCAATATTAACAATGGGTTTAACTCTGGTAGGTTTATATGGGGCATCTTTTGTTGCTCTTGTAATCTTAAATCCATATGCACCTTATATAGATAGAATAGGATTGAAAGATCCATTTCCTAAAGGCAAAAATGTATTTAGTCCTGGCAAGAATTTGCCAAGGGAGAAAGATGAGACCTCTCCAGTTATGACCTATGATGAGTCTAAATGTATTATGTGTCAGCGTTGTGTTAAAGCATGTGATGAGATCCATGAAAAGGGTATATTAGGCCTGGCTGATAGAGGCTCTAATATTTTTACAACTGCTGGCTTAGGTGAACGTGGTTTTTCTGAATGTGATGGAGACGGTCAGTGCTTTGAATTATGCCCAACTGGAGCTCTTGCTCAAAAACATACAGATAATTTAGCAAGAAAATGGGAGGCAGAAAATGTAGTTAATACAATCTGTAGTAATTGTGGAACAGGTTGTAATATTAGAGCTTACGTACAGAATAATCGCTTAACAAGGGTAGAATCAGTTGTTACTGATCCTAATAATGGATCTTTATGCATAAAAGGTAGGTTTGGAAATACCTATGTTGATTCAACTGACAGATTATTGTATCCAATGATGAAAAGAGGAGATGAATTTGTTCCAGTAACCTGGGATAAAGCTTTAGATATTATCTCTTCAAAATTAAGTTCAATTAAAGAAGAATTTGGACCAGATGCTATAGCAGGTGTTGCTTCTGCTAAAAGTACTAATGAAGAAAGTTATTTATTCCAGAAGTTTATGAGAACTGCTATTGGAACAAATAATATAGATTCATCTACCAGATTATGTGATATTCCGTCAGCTAAAGCGTTAGAAGAAGCTTTTGGTTGTGGTGCTATGACTAATTCGATTACAGAGTTAGAATATGCTGACTGTATATTAGTAATTGGTTCTAATACAACAGCTTCTCATCCTGTAGTTGCTCAGTATATTAAAAAAGCTGTTCGCCAGCATGGGGCAGACTTAATAGTTATTGATCCAAAAGAAATTGAGTTGACTAAGTGGGCAACTAAATGGATAAGGCCAAAAAATGGTTCTGATCTTGCTGTTATTAATGGTATGATGAATGTTATTAAGGAATCTGGTTTAGAAGATCAAGAGTTTATAGACTCAAAAACTGAAGGTTATGCAGACTTTATTGATAGTCTGAGCGAATATACACCTGAAAAAGTTTCGGAAATGTCAGAAGTACCAGTTGAAGAGCTTGAAGAAACTGCTAAATTATTTGCTGGAGCTGAAAAGAGTTCAATAGTTTTTGCAACTGGTATGACTCAGCAGGAGAACGGTACAGATAATGTTAGAGCTTTAGCAAACCTATCACTAATGACTGGGAATATTGGTAAAGAATCAACTGGTTTAAATCAGTTACAGGGTCAGAATAATATTCAGGGTATAAATGATATGGGGGCCCTTCCTGATCATTTACCAGGTTATATCAATATCTCTAAACAAGAGGTTCTTTCTACCTTCAGTAATAAATGGGATATAAAACTTCCAGAAGAGCCAGGCTTAACTCTCATTGATATGATGGATGAAGCTGCAGCTGGAAATCTAAAATCAATGATTGTTATGGGAAGTAACCTGCTCTTATCAGAGCCTAATAGAGTTAAAACAGAAATGGCCCTTGATAATCTGGATTTCTTAGTAGTAGTTGATCCATTTATGACAGAAACTGCAGAAAAAGCAGATCTAATATTGCCTGCAGCAATTTCACTGGAGAAGGAAGGTACTTTTACAAATACTGAGAGAAGAATTCAAAAATTATCACAGGCAATGAATAAGCCAGGAAAAGTTAAAGCTGACTGGGAAATTATTGCTGCAATGAGCAAGGCTTTAGGTTATCCATTAAACTATAATGCACCAGAAAATATAATGGATGAAATAGCCAGTGTCACACCATTGTATAGAGGTGTTAGTTATAGAAAGTTAGGGCTTGAAGGTATCCAATGGCCAATTAAAGATGGCTTTGAAGGAACCCCTTATCTCTACAAAGATCGTTTCTTAACAGAAAATGGAAAGGCTAAATTCAAAACTGTGAATTATAAAGAGCCTGAAGTACAGCCTACAAAAGATTTCCCATATCTATTACTAACTGGTCGTAGTTTATTCCATGTTAGAACTGGGTCAATGACAAGGAAATCAGAAGTTTTAAAGGCTCAGGTCAATACAGCATATCTTGAGATAAATCCAGAAGATGCTGAAAGACTTGATATATCAGATAATGAAGATATTAAAGTGAGTTCAAAAATTGGCGAAATTGTTGTTAAAGCAAAATTATCTCATAAAGTTAAACCAGGTAGCGTTTTCTTGCCGATTCACTTTTCTGAATCAGCTGCAAATAAGTTGACAGATGTTAAGTTTGATAAAAAATCTGGAACACCTGCATTAAAACGTGCTATCTGTCAGGTTGAGAAAATTTCAGAAGAAGAAAAATCCTTGATGTATTCATAAATATTTGGAGGTGATCTTAATTGAAAAAAGAAGAAGCAAAAAGTATAGATAATATAATTAAGAAAAACAAAGAAATTGCAAAAAAGCAGAATAGATCTCCGTTGTTACCTGTTCTACAGGATATTCAAAAATTCTATGGATGGTTACCTGAGAAAGCTCTTATTAGAGCTTCTCAGGAACTATCAGTTCCACTTGTATCTTTATACGGTGTAGCTTCATTTTATAATGAATTTAGATTAAAACCACTCGGTAAATATCATTTTGTTGTCTGTACAGGAACAGCCTGCCATGTAAGGGGAGCTCCTTTATTAATATCTGAATTAGAAAGAATGCTAGGTATTAATACTGGTGAAGTAACTCCAGATGAAATGTTTTCACTTGAAGATGCAAGGTGTGTAGGTACCTGTGCAGTTGCACCAGTCATAATAGTTGATGGAGAGTATCATGGAAAAGCAACTAAAAAAGAGATACAGAGTTTAGTGAAAGAACTCAGGGAGGAGGGAGAAAATGAAGAAAATTGATTCCCCGGAAGTTTTAAAAAAATTCCAGGATAAAGCTAAAAAAGCAGCAAAGAGTAAAGAGCTTTTTATTACAATTTGCGGTGGTACTGGGTGTCAGGGCTCAGGATGCCAGAAAGTTATAGATGCATTAAAAACCGGTATTAAAGAAAGAGGTTTAGAAGATAGAGTTGGTGTAAAAGTAACTGGATGTCAGGGTTTCTGTGAACAGGGGCCTTTAATGGTTATAAGACCGCAAGGTATTTATTATGTTCAAATAGAACCTGAAGATATTTCAAAAATACTTGATGAAACAATTGAACAGGATAGTATTGTTGAAGAATTGCTTTATGTTGATCAATCAACTTCTGAAAAGATAACTAAAGAAGAGGATATACCTTTCTATAAAAATCAGAAAAGACTTGTATTTAAAAATAATGGTTTTATAGAACCTACTTCAATTGATGATTACTTTAATGTTGATGGTTATTCCGGTCTTGCTAAAGTACTTTATGAAATGAGCCCAGATGAAGTTATTGATGAAACAATTGAGGCTAACTTAAGAGGACGAGGTGGAGCAGGCTTCCCGGCAGGTAAGAAATGGAAGTATTGCCGGATAGAAGAGGCTGAGCCAAAGTACCTAGCATGTAATGCTGATGAAGGTGATCCAGGAGCATATATGGATAGAAGTATTTTAGAAGGTAATCCCCATCTTGTTATTGAAGGTATGATTATAGCAGCTTATGCTATTGGATGTAATAAAGGTTATATTTATGTTAGAGCTGAGTATCCGTTAGCAGTTAAGCATACTAAACATGCCATAGAAATTGCTGAAAAATATGGTCTTTTAGGCGAAAATATTATGGGCTCTGGCTTTGACTTTGATTTAGAGGTAGTTGAAGGAGCAGGGGCATTTGTAGCCGGTGAGTCTACAGCCTTAATGTATTCTATAGAAGGAAAAAGACCTATGCCAAGACAGACTCCTCCCCGGTCAGTACAGAAAGGTTTATTTGGAAAACCAACAGTTTTAAATAATGTAGAAACCTTTGCTAATGTTCCTTTGATTATGCAGAATGGTGCTGATTGGTTTAAATCTATTGGTACTGAAAATAGTACAGGTTGCAAAATTTTCTCATTAGTAGGTAAAGTAAAAAATACTGGTTTGATTGAGGTTCCAATGGGGATAACACTCCGTGAAATTGTATTTGATATTGGAGGAGGTATTCCTAATGGTAAAAAAGTTAAAGCTATTCAGACAGGAGGTCCATCTGGTGGTTGTATACCTGAAGATTTATTCGATCTTCCTGTAGATTTTGATGAATTATATAAAGCTGGATCAATGATGGGCTCTGGTGGAATGGTTGTAATGGATGAAGATACCTGCATGGTAGATGTAGCTAAGTTTTTCCTAGACTTTTTGAAAGATGAATCTTGCGGAAAATGTTTGCCATGTAGAGACGGTGTGCCTGAAATGTATAAAATATTAGAAAAAATCACTAAAGGTGAAGGCACAGATGGCGATATTGCTAATTTAAGAAGTATTGCTGAAACAATTAAAAGCACTGCTTTATGTGGTTTAGGCGATTCATCTCCAAATCCTGTTCTTTCAACTCTTGAATATTTTGAAGATGAATACAGGGCTCATATACATGATAAAGCCTGTCCGGCAGGTGTCTGTGCTGATTTAATCTATTATGAAGTTCAGGATGAAGCCTGTAAATCCTGTGATCGTTGCCGGAAGGCATGTCCAGTTGATGCTATTTCTGGTGAACCAGGAGGCGATCCATATATTATTGATAATGATATATGTATCTGTTGTGGAACATGTATTGAAGAATGCCCATTTGACGCTATAGAGATTATTCCTGGTCAGGAAGATAAATAGTGAAAATGAAAGGAGGAATATAAATGGCTGAAAAGAATATGGTTAATTTAATAATAGATGGGAAAAATATATATGCAGCTGAAGGAGAAAATCTTCTAAAAGTTGCGTGGGAGAATGATATTGATATACCTGGACTCTGTTATCATCCCAGATTAACCTTTACTGCTAGTTGTAGGCTATGTGTTGTTAAGGTTAATGATAAGGATGGTCTTGTACCAGCATGTACTTTAACAGTCGAAAAAGATATGAATATTACTGCATTTGATCCAGATATTGAGAGGCATAGAACGAATCTTTTAGATCTCATGTTAAGTAGGCATGAGTGTGATTGTGTAATGTGTGATACTGCTGGTGATTGCGAACTTCAGGAGTTAGGTTATAGATATGGATTAATGGGTTTAAGCCCGGAAAAATTTCGTAAAATATATGGTGATGTGAGTGGGAAACATAAGAAATTACCATTATTAAAATATTTAACTTATGATTCTGATGAAAATGAGCAGACTGAAACTAGAAAAACCGCTTCTTACTCAGGAGAACCTAAAGATTGTATCAGATGTGGTTATTGTGTAGAAGCCTGCCCAAATGATCTATATCCTGTATTAATAATGGAGGCTGTTGCTTATGACCAGCCTGAGTTATATAAAGGTTTATCACCTGATGATTGTATCAATTGTGGTCTTTGCTCCTTTGTCTGTCCTGGAAGAATTAAAATACCAGATTTCTTTTATAAAGAAGATAAGGTAAAATCAAAATAAAATTGTTGGAGGTGAACTTTAATGTTTGAAAAAAATATGAAATCAGCTGTCTTCTTTACAGCAGTTTTGATCTTTGCCTTCGTATTTATCTTTGTTATTGAAGGTGTTGAATATGGGGCTGTATCTCCAGGAGACCCTGATGAAGAGGTAGCTGAGGTTGAAGAGGTAGATGAAGAAGGTGAGATATTTACTGCTTCTGCTGAAGGTTATGGTGGAGAATTAACTGTAGAAGTTGAGATCGCTGATAATCAAATAATAGCTGTTAGAGTTACAGAGCACAGTGAGACTGATGGGCTAGCAGATCCTGCAATTGAAGATGTACCTGCAGCTATAGTTGATAGCCAGAGTACAGATGTTGATATTGTTTCAGGTGTTACAGTTACAAGTGAGGCTATTATGGAAGCTGTCTCAAAGGCCTTAGAAGAGGCAGGATTTGATCCTGATGCTGTTGAAGATGAAGAGCCTGCTGAAGAACCTGAAGAGGAATCAAGGGTTATAGAAGGTGTAGCAGAGGGCTATGGTGGAGATTTAGTAGTTGAAGTTGAGTTGGATGCCGATAATAAGATAATTGCGATTAATATTATTGAGCATAATGAGACTGATGATTTTGCTGATGAAGCATTAGAAGAGATTCCTGCTGCTATTATAGAAGCCCAATCAACAGATGTAGATATAGTAACTGGTGTAACAGAAACCAGTGAAGCAATCATGGTAGCAGTAGCTAATGCTCTTGAAGATGAAGGAATAGAATTAGGTGAAGCTGAAGATGTTGATGAAGAGCCGGAAGAAGCTGAAGAGGAAACAAGAATTGTAGAGGGAGTTGCAGAAGGTTATGGTGGCGATATAATAGTCGAGGTTGAATTAGGTCCTGGTGACGAAATCCTGGCAATAAATATTATTGAGCATAATGAAACTGATGGATTTGCTGACCCGGCATTTGAAGAAATTCCTGATGCTATTATAGAAGCTCAATCAACTGATGTTGATATAGTGACTGGAGTTACAGAAACCAGTGAGGCTATTATGGAAGCAGTCAAATCTGCCTTAGAATAAAAACTGATTATTAGAAAAATTTAAAGCTGCCCTTAACCGGGCAGCTTTAATTATTTTTATTTAATTTCTGAGTTCATTAATATGGTCAGCAAGATCAGAAATGGATTCTATACCTAATTCTTCAGCTTTTTCTTCTAGCATCATTAATGTCCAGGTATTATTTGCTGATGCATAATCAAGCCAGATGATATCATTTTCAGCTTCATCCCAGTCTTTAACACGCTGATATGCTTCTTCCGCTTCTGTTATTTCCTCGTCTTCCATAACAGTCATTAAGACAGTTCCAGTATATTCCCAGTATAAATCAATTTCACCACTTTCCATTGCATTTCTTAAGACGGGAGTTTCACCTAAACCGGTTCTATCATCAACTGGATAACCATGGCTTTCTAAAAGTTCAACCAGAAGGTTGCCTAAGATAAGTTGTTCTGTCCAGGCTTTTGAGCCAATTCCAATCGTTGGTCCATCTCTCTCATCCTCATAATCTCCTAATAACTCATTTTCCTCTAAAAATTCTCTTGCAACATCAACTGGTTCTCTTTCTTCAATATCTACTTCCTGATTTAATTGAGGTAATTTTTCTTCGTCAAGTAGAGGGGGCAATTGATTAATTATTTCTTCTAATTCTGGATATTCTTCTAAAATTTCATTATTTATGGTTGGAGCTGGATTATATACCGGGAAGAAATTTTTATCATCTTCTAAAATTACAAGGTCAAATGCAGGAATTCTTCCATCAGTAGCAAAACCCATTGCAACATCAACTTCTTCTTCATCTAAGGAAGAATAGCTTAAACCAACTTCCATTGTTTGAATATTATCATCACCAAATTCAAAACCGTACTCTTCTTCTAGAGCATGAATTCCGTCATCCCTCTCTAAAAACTCAATGGAAGCAGCAAGTTCTAACATGTCTTCCTGACCATTTCCGCAACCGGTAAAGATTATTGCAAAAGAAATTATCAAAATTGTTAGGATGGTAATTTTTTTACTGATATTAATCATTTAACTCCCTCCTTAGTTATTAATTATTGAAATTGAACAGTTAATTTTGTCTTAATATACTTTAATGCTTGATCTAGAGATATTGCAATTATAGCAGATAGCAAAGAACCTACAAGAATTCTAGCTGGTTCAAACATTGAGATGCCAGCAAAAATCATTCTTCCTAAACCACCAGCCCCTATTAAATCAGCAAGGATGGCAGTTCCAACAGTTACAACTGTTGCGGTTTGAATTCCAGCAATTATAACTGGAAGGGCTAAGGGCAGTTCTATCTTTAAAAGTACTTTACCAGCCGGCATGCCCATCCCTTTTGCTGCTTCTATGATATCCTGATCCAGATTTCCTAAACCAGCTAATGTATTTCTAATAATTGGGAGTAATGCATAGATTGTTAGGGCTACTACTGCAGATGTAAAACCGATACCTAGAATTGGCATGAAAATAGCTATTACAGCCAGGCTAGGTACTCCCTGAGCGATATTAAAGAAACTTATTATAGTTGGCAAATAGGGCTTAAATTTTTCTCTTGAGAGCAAAATACCAAGAGGAAGAGCTATAAGGACTGCTAATCCCACTGATAAAAATACGAGTTGCAAATGTTCTACTACTAATGAAGGGGCATTATTAATAAGTGTATCTATTATCTCCTGAAGAGTCATATTATCTCCCTTCCTGATTTTCATTGAAAAGTAAGCCAGGTGAGACGATTTTCTTTTTTAGATAGCCTATTAATAAATCTACTCCGATTGCAATTATTGAAACCATTATTGCACCTGTGATTACCATATCGTTTCTAGTTCGGCTAATACCCTGTTGGATTAATTGACCTAAATTTTGCTCGCCGATAAAGACTGCAAGTGTCGCTATTCCAACCATCATTACCAGGGCAACTCGAACTCCTGCAAATATAACAGGTAAGGCAAGGGGTAATTGTATCTCTTTAAGTATCTGTTTTTCTGACATCCCCATTCCCTTTGCAGCTTCTATAATAGATGGATCGACTTCATTTAATGCAGTGTATACATTTCTTACTATAGGGATCATTGAATATAATATTAGGCCAAAAACTGCACTTCTAGTTCTTAGTCCAAAGAAAGGAATAGTTACTAGAATACCATATAGAGCAACACTTGGTATAGACATAAAGAGACTACCTATACTCAGGATTGTATTTGCTGTTTTGTCTTTATTTCTGATTGCAACTCCAACACTAACCCAGATTATTAAAGCCAGGATGATAGCTATGCCAATTAATATGAGGTGTTGAATAGTTAAATCTGCAATATGACTTGAATTATCGATAAAATATTCAATGGTATCCATTTATACCACCTCTGGTTCTTCCAGTTCAGCTTCAGCCTGATAGCTATCTGCGATTCTATCCTGGATATCTTCAAGTCTAACTATTCCTATTAAATTATTTTCATCTGATGTTACTGGCAGGATAGATTGATTATTCTGGATTAGCCTGGTTAGAGCGTCAATTAAGCTTGCATCAGAACTGATAACCTGACTGAATTTTATATTGTCTTTCCAGTTCTTATCTTTGTTGTTATTTTTGATTCTTTCTTTATTGACATAACCAACCAGTTTTTCTTCTTTATCTATAATTAGAATATAACTCTGTCTTGATACATTAATTTTTTCTAGAACTTCTTCAGCTGAAGAATCAGTTGTTGCTGTAGGAATATTTTCTTTCATGATTTCATTCACTTTTAATAGATTTAAAACTTTCAAAGAGCGGTCTGGTCCTACAAAATCTTCAACGAATTCATTTTTGGGGTTAAATAAGATGTTTTCTGGAGTATCATACTGGACTAGCTTTCCTTGATTGAGAATTGCGATTTTATCACCCATTTTGATAGCTTCATCGATATCATGGGTTACAAAACAGATTGTTTTTTGAATCTTTTTTTGAAGACTGAGAAATTCATTCTGGAGTTGAGTTCTTGTTATTGGGTCAACAGCAGCAAAAGGTTCGTCCATTAACATGATTGGTGGGTCAACAGCCATAGCTCTGGCTACACCGATTCGCTGTTTCTGGCCACCTGAGAGCTGGGCCGGGTAGTTGTCTTTAGTATTTTCAGGGTCAAGTCCTATCAGGTTTAGTAACTCATCTACTCTTTGATCTATTTTAGATTGTTCCCAATCTTTAAGTTTTGGTACAGTTGCAATATTTTCTGCAACTGTCATGTGGGGGAAAAGCCCAATATCCTGGATTACATAACCAATATCCTGTCTTAATTCATTTGGGTTTTGCTTAATAGCATCTTTTCCATTAATAAATATTTTCCCTGAGCTTGGTTCAATTAGGCGATTTATCATCTTTAATGTAGTTGTCTTGCCACAGCCAGATGGTCCTACTAAAACACAGATTTCCCCTTTTTCAACTTTGAGTGAGAGATTGTCTACCGCTGGAGTTTTTTCTCCAGGATAGGTTTTACTGATATTTTTTAATTCAATCATTGCATCCCACCTCCATTAATTACCAGCATAAAATTATAACATAAAATTCTGTCAACTTCAAATTACTGGTTGTTTCTTTGTATTGATGGTGAAAATATGGTAGGATAAAAGATGAAAGTTAATTATTTTACTTAACTATAAAGGGGTTGATTTATATGAAAGCTGAAAGGAAAAACAGTATTACTAGAGGTATGATCTGGATGCTAATTATATCAACATTATTGTTCTGGTTACCAGTTGCAGGTCCATTATTAGCTGGAATCGTTGGAGGCAAGAAAGCTGGCGGTGTTGGTTCAGCAATTATGGCAGCTTTTTTACCTGCATTCTTACTAGGTGTTTTCCTGTTTTTGGTATCTTCTTTATTAACCGGGATCCCATTATTTGGTGTTTTAGCCGGGGCTGGAGGTGCGGCTGCTGGTTTAACTCAGGCAGGACCGATACTTGTAGGTGCTATTGTTGGCGGACTTCTGGCTGATTGATCTATGTTAATAAAAGTTGAGGACTTAAAGAAGTCGTTTGGTAAAAGGACTGCTCTCAAGGGAATATCTTTTGAGTTGGAAGCAGGGCAAATTTATGGTTTATTAGGTCCCAATGGGGCTGGTAAGACAACTACAATAAAAATATTAACAGGGCAATTAAGGGCAGATTCTGGTCAGGCTTTATTGTTTGGCGAAAAGGTCTTTGGGAGACAGGAAGAAGTATTAAGTAATGTTGGGATTGTTCCTGAAGATGCTAATCTTTATGAACGCTTAACTATCGAGCAGAATTTAAATTTTTTTAAGAGGTTATACCAATGTTCTGGTGAGTTAATTGATTTTTATTTGGAGAAAGTCAGTTTACTCGGTGAGAAGAAGACTAAGGTTAAGGATTTGTCTAAAGGGATGAAGCAGAAAGTTTTACTGGTCAGGGCTCTAATTCATCGGCCAGAAATATTGATTTTAGATGAACCAACTTCTGGATTGGACCCGGCATCTGCTGATTCGTTACACAATATACTTCTTGAGCTGAAAGAGGAAGGGATTACTATTCTTTTAACCTCTCATAATATGGAGGAAGTTGATAAGCTCTGTGATAGAGTTGGGTTCTTGAATCAGGGTGAATTAGTTGCATCAGGCAGGCCCTTTGATTTAAAGCTGAATTATAGTGAAAATAGGGTTAGGGTTTTATATTACTATCAAAAGTCGAGTGAACAGAATTTGATTGAAAAGACCATGCAATTAGATGATCCTGAGGCAGGAGAGTTTATTGCTGATTTAATTAAAAGTGGAAGAATGAAATCAATCCATTCTCTGGAACCGACACTTGCTGATATATTTGTTAAACTGACCGGGAGGAATCTTGAAGATGATGGCTCTTAATAGGATTCTGGCGATTTTAATTAAAGAGGCTCAGGATATAAGATCGAATTCAAACCTTTTAGTTATGTATCTGATGCCGATTTTATTTACTTATATCTGGGAGAATCTTATTCCTGAAATGCCTGATGGTTTTGGGGCAGCCTTTGGATTAATATTTTTAGTTGTGATGGTTGGGATGTATGTTCCATCTATGATGATAGCAGAGGAAAAAGAGAAAAATACTATGGAAGTATTAATGCTTTCTCCAGCCAGACCTGTAGAAATATTTATTGGTAAAGGACTATTAACCTTTGTTTCTATCATATTAATTTCACTGGTTTTAAGTATAATGGTTGGGTTAAGTATTAATATTCAGCTGATTATTGTTTTTGCTACAGCGCTTACTTCATTATTTGCTATATTTGTTGGGATGATTGTAGGTTTAATATCGCCAAATCAGATGTCTACCGGTGTAGTTGGACTTCCGATATATTTATTATTATTGCTTATTCCTCAGCTTGCTGGAATGGGTATTACTGCAGTAGACTTTATAGCTAGATTTTTGCCAACATATTATTATTTGAATGTTTTAGAATTGACTTTGATTGAAAGAGTTGCAATTACAGATTTATATTTACAGTTTTCTATAATAGCTATTAGTGCAGCTTTGATTTTTGCATTGCTGTTATTGGTTTATCGAAGGAAGGGTTTGTTGGACTAGAATTGTTAAATTCTATATTTAAATTCTGCTCGAAAACAGGTATAATGTTATTGAGGTGAAAATAAATGTTTAAAAGAATATATATACCTGTTTTGGTAATGCTGGTTTTAATTGCTCCTTTTCTAATCGGCCACAGGGTTGATGCCACTTCTTCATATGAACAGGCTGTTGCTGAAGAAAATCTGGAGCGGTTACATGAAGAGTATGATCTAAGAAAAATGGAAGATGGAGATTTTGAATGGTATGTGCTGGATAATCTTGCAAGACAGGCCAGGGCAGATGGTGTTGATTTAGAATTTAGTCTCCACTATGCAGATAGCGAGGAAGTAAATGGGCTCTACATTGGCGATGGCAATATAGTTATCTTTGCAGGTCTGGCAGATCTTTTAGATGAAGAAGAACTGGCGGCCCTGATAGCCCATGAGATGGGTCATGGTGTTCATGAACATTTAGAGGAGAATTTAAGGAATAATTTAGGTTTATTTGCCGGGAGGTTCTTATTAGATAGGCTTTTTGGTGAAGAAGCTGCTTCGTCTGAGTTTTACCAACGTTTCGTAGGTCTGGCTATGAATCTTATGGATAGAGGTTTTTCTAGAGAGCAGGAGAGAGAAGCTGATATTTATGCTGTAGAGTTATTGCATAGAACTTCTGAATATAGTACTGATGGAATGATTAGGCTTTTAGAAACCTTAGATGATTTAAGGGGGAGAAGAGACCCTCAGATACTTGAGCTCTTTAATACCCACCCTTATCCAGAAAATAGGCTTGAATATACCAGGGAAAGGATTGCTGAGCTTGAGTCAGGAAATTAAACAACTAATTTAATAGGAGGTTTTTAATTATGATTGGATCTTTTAATGCAGTTGGCGTATTTCAGTTAGTTATAGCAGTTGTTATATTTGGCTTGATCTGGTATTTTTTTAAGAAAAAAAGATTGATTTCTGATGGCACAGATGATGATAAAGCTAGAAGTAAAGCCAAAGATTCTGCAATTCAGGCTTCTATTATATTCTGGGTCTTTTTTATAGTTAATGAGATTGGGCTATTCAGTTATTTATTTGAGTTAATAAGTTAAAATAACTGTGAAGTTTTTTAGATTATAGAGGAGATTACTATTTAATATTGAAATAAATATCACGATGATAAAATTTAAATGAAGGAGTGTTATTATTGAAGATAATTATTGCTGGTGGAGATAAGAGTGGGCAGAATTTAATTAAATTATTTTCTGAAAAATCCCGCTTTAAAATTACTTTAATTGAAAGTAATCCTAAAAAGTGTGAATGGATATCTGAGGGTTATCCTGATGTTGATATCGTCTGGGGAGATGCCACCCATCCTAATGTATTAAAATCAGCTGAAGCAGAAAAAGCTGATGTTTTTATTGCAGTTATAGGTGATGATAAATCTAATATTCTGGCAGCTAAAGCAGCTAAAAAAATGGGGATTCAAAAAGTCATGGTTAAGGTAACAGGATCTGAATATAGAGAGCTTGCAGAGCTGATGGAGTTTGATGATGTGCTGGATCCAGCTGAAGCAGTTTCAGCTGAAATTATTACGAGACTGCAGGGTGTAGACTTTGTAAATTTAATTCAGGATCTTCATTTGGATGTAGAATTTACTAAAATCAAGGTTAAAGATTTAAAAGGAGCTGAAGGCAAAGAATTATGTGATTTCCCAGGTTTATTTGAGGACCTGGCATATCCTATGTTTGTTGTTAGAGATGGTAAGTATTTAATGCCAAATGAAATTGACTGTTTAGAGATTGATGATACAGTAATTTATATTATAAAGAAAAAGCAGAAGAATAAAGGTGGAGGACTTTTAGGTTTAAGATAAAATATAAAAAGGCAGGTCTAATTTATGAATTTGAAACTTGATAAGGTAAAGAAGGATACCATAGAGTCGCTTCAATATATAATTAAGTGGACTTTAATTGCAGTTTTAGTTGGGCTGATTGTTGGTTTAGCGGCAGTAGTTTTTACTGGTGCATTAAATATAGGTATTGATTTATTATCAGGCTTATCAGGTACCTGGTGGGTTTATATAATGCCGATTTTTGGACTGTTTATGAGTGGCTGGCTGACATCGACTTTTGCCCCAGAGGCGGCTGGACATGGAACTGATGCAATTATAGAATCATATAATGAAAACTGGGGTAGAGTTAATTTCATTGTTGTGCCTGTTAAATTAATTGCCTCTGTATTTACTATTGCCTTTGGTGGTTCTGCAGGTAGAGAGGGGCCAACAGTTCAGATGGGTGGAGGTCTCGGCTATTTAATTGGCAAAAAGTTAAAGCTAAGTCTGGTAGACACCAGGAAGATTGTAATTTGTGGTATGGCAGCTTCCTTTGGCTCTATCTTTACAGCACCTCTGGCTGGAGGTATTTTTGGGGCCGAAGTTCTGTATCGCGATGATATTGAGTATAATATGCTATTTACCAGTCTGGTATCCAGTATTACAGCTTACTTTTTATTTGCAATTGTTATGGGTCAGGAAAGGTTATTTAAGTTTCCTATTCCATCAGGTTACTCCTTTGTTCCAGAAAGGGATATTCTCTTGTTTGTTGGTATAGGAGTTATTGTTGGACTTATAAGCCTGGTATATATAAAATCACTCTATGGCTATGAGGAGATAAATGAACATATTGAATTACCAACCTATGCCCAGACTGCAATAGGTGGAGCTTTAACTGGTCTAATGGCTGTAATTGCTACACCATTAATACTGGGTACAGGAATGTCTCTGGTTGAACAGATTTCAGTTAATGGTGGCTTTTCACTTGGACTATTATTTATGTTATTAATTGGTAAGATCCTTGCCACGTCATTTACTATTGGTTCTGGAGGTAGTGGAGGAGTTGTTGCTCCCAGTTTAACTATTGGTGCTATAACTGGTGCAATTATCGCCAGGGTCATTAACTTTGATTTTCCTCTGGCTATAATAACAGCAAGTGCTGCCGGTGTTTTAGGTAGTGCTGCTCATATTCCACTGACTACTTCGATTTTGATAGCAGAAATATTTGGGATTGAACTAATAATCCCAGGTACAATAGTGTGTTTTGCTGGAGCCTGGATTGCCAGAAGTGATACTTTATATAGAGAATCCTATGTTAGCCGGTTTGAGATGGCAAAAGTATTGCATCATTTTGGGAGTGAAAAATAACTTGAATTTTAACCCTGCTAAGATTATTTTAGTGGGGTTATTTTTTTGGAAAAACTTTGTGAAAAAAGTTAAGAGATACTACTTGGTAACCGTCGGGTAACCGTCAGGTCCAATTAGAAATTAATATATTTTGCTAACCTTTTTGATTTAATTTATTTAATTTATGATATAATTAGTTTTACTTATAGTTAAAAAAGGAGAGATAATATGTTATTGGAGAAGGCGAGAAAAGATCTGGTTAAGTATGGTATGAAATTAGTTGAACATGACCTTACTAAGGGAACTGGAGGCAATCTAAGCATCTATGATATAGAAGAAGGCTTAATGGCTATAACTCCTAGTGGTATTGCTTATAGTGATATGGAACCTCTTGATATTGTAATAATGAATTTGGATGGCGAAGTTGTTGAAGGGGATAAAAAGCCATCAAGTGAAGAGGCAATGCATCGATTTATATATAAAGAGAGGAGTAATATTAATGCTCTGGTCCATGCCCATTCGACATATGCTACCTCTCTTTCTTTACTAAGACAGTCATTACCTCCAGCTCACTATATGATAGCCCTGGCAGGTTATGATGTCCGCTGTGCCGAGTATGCTACCTATGGGACTGAGGAGCTGGCTAATAATGCAGTTAAGGCAATGGAAGGGCGTAATGCTGTACTCCTTGCCAACCATGGTCTTTTAGCTGGAGCCAGAGACCTTCCTAATGCTTTTAATACAGCAGAAGAGGTTGAGTTTGTAGCTGAAGTTTACTGGCGAGCAAAGGCTATTGGTGAGCCAGTTATTTTACCAGAAGATGAGATGGCTTTGATGGAAGAGAAGTTTAAAAGTTATGGTCAGGTAAAAAAATAGTTAAGTGAGGCGGTTTAGATGGCTGGTAAAATTAATAGTATAAATAATTTAGTTAATAATATAGTATCCAGAAAGACTGCCGAAAATAGAAGAATTAATGAAGATAAAACTGATAGTGAAAATGGTTATAAAAAGAAAAGCGGAGATGCTATTGAAGTATCTGAGTTAGGTCAGAAGTTAAAAAAGTTATTAAATTATCTTGAAAAAGAGGCTAGTAGAAAGGAAAGAATTGGATTTCATTTTATCATGGAGGAGTTTATTAATAGGCCTGATTCCTATGATATTATAAACTTTGTTGATAGTCAGTTATATTTATTAGAAAATAGACTTGATTATTTAGTTGAAGCTCTAAATCAGGCTTATAATTTAAAAAATGAAGGATTAAATCCTGTTCTCTGGTTAGGAATTTACTCCCGGTTGCTACAGGTTGAGATAGTCAATTTTATTTATGTTACATCATGGATCTTTAGGTATCAGGATCGGAATAAAAGAATCAAGAACCTTGTTGCTTACCTGGAAGAGGTCAGAAAAATTATTGATGAAAATAGCTTTAAGCCGATTAAATACAGGGCAAAATTAATTTATGAGAGTGGTAAAGAATATATAGATTAGTCTTCTTTATATCCAAGGTAACAGAGGAATGAACCGGCAAAGACAATGGCTGCAAGATATGAGGTTCCATAGATACCTGTCTGTGTTACCTGATCTATATCTCCAATTAGAGCACCTGCTATTGAAAAATCAGCTCCTCCACTGACTAATAGTAGTGGCAAAATACCAATGGAGAGTAAAAAAGCTAATTTTAAGAAGAATCCCTGGATACCAAAAAATAGGCCCTCAATACTTACCTTCTTTTCTGATTGAAGTCTTGAGGCAAGCTCACTTAACATTGCCGGTGGAAATATAAAGGCTGCTCCTGATATAGGTATCCCGAATAAAAAGAAAATTATAAAACCAGCATTTTCTGGCAATAATCTACCAACTCTGGTTAATGCGAGGGATAAGATTATAAGAGCTACAAGAAAAGCTAAGAGAGGTTTTTTATAGCCGATTTTATTTGCCAGACGATTTACAGGGTAAAAAGCGATTGCAGCACTACCAAATAGCAGGGCAGATGCTATTGTAATTGCAGTTGTGCCATACCCCATAATATCGACTACATAATAATTTATTGAACCTCTTAGAGTATTGAATCCTAAAAAGAAGAGGGTTAGGCCGGCAAAATAAAATAAAGTCGAGCGCTTATTTATGATTAGCTTTAAGGCTTTTTTGATCTTGATCGAAGTTGAGGCTGGATTACTGTATTTTTTTTCATTGACCATGGCAATAGTTATGATTATCCCGATGATCATAATTGTTGAGAGCAGGATAACCATTCTTCTAATTCCTATTTCTTCATTACCCTGGCCAAAGACTACTATTAGCCAGCCTGGAAGAATCATAGCTATTGCAGTATAGAGCAATCTAAAGACCGACTGCCAGGTTGAAAGATTTAATCGATCAGTTTTATTCTGGGCCAGATCAGGTATGAGAGCATTATATGGAGCACCCACTATTGTATAGAAGATAAAAAATAATGCTCCAATAATGGCCAGGTATATAAATCTAAATTGCTGGTCTGTTCCAGCTGGAGGATAAAAGAAAGCAACTGTAGTAATTGCTAGAGGTAACACTCCTGCTGCTAAATATGGAATTCTTCTACCAAATCGGGTTCTAGTTTTATCAGATAGGTAACCAATGGCTGGATCAGCGACCATATCTACGAATCTGGAGAGAATTAGTGCTAGAGATATTAAAACTGGGGGTAATACTGGAGATAATTGAGAAGCTTCCGGTGGCAGATAATAATATAAGACCCACTGGGCAAATATTTGATCTACAACGGCATAGCTGACACCAATGCCATAGAATATCTGAGTTGATTTAGGCAGATTATTTTTTATATTATTATTCAATTTAAATCCTCCTAAATGACTTATTTTCATAGAATATATAAATGTTTTAGCCTGATTATAAAATACCATATTAAATTATAATAAACAAGTTTTAAATATTAGGTCTAAATATCTATGAATAAATATAAAATAGTTTATCTATAAACTTTTAATTATGGCTAAAAAATGGTATTATTATATCAGTTATATTGACTGTTATGTACTATGTTATAAAAGTAATATATTGTATTTGTTTTAATAATTTTTGTAAGTTGTTTTTATGCATAACTTTAACTTTGAATCTGTCGGAGGTGATATCTTTGAAGACTGTGATGATTGTTGATGATGCGGCTTTTATGAGGTTGAATTTAAGAAAGATATTAAAAGAAGACTATGAAATTATCGGAGAGGCTGAAAATGGGAGAGAAGCTGTTGAAAAATATCAGGATTTAAAACCAGATATAGTAACTATGGATATTACAATGCCTGAGATGGATGGTTTGGAGGCAATTAAAGCTATAAAGGATATAGATCCAGCCGCCAATATTGTTGTTTGTAGTGCAATGGGTCAACAGAAAATGGTTATAGAAGCTATTGAAGCCGGTGCGAAAGATTTTATTGTTAAGCCATTTAAGAATGAGAGAGTAATAAATGCAGTTAAGAAAATCAGTTGATTTAGCACTTCAGTCTTAATATAGCCTTCTTTTTCAATACTTATTACTATTTATCTATATTTTTGTTATAATAAGGGGTATCAGTTAAATTCTTAAGGTGGTGTTAGTGGATATGAATAGAGTAATGCAAATTCTTGAGCAGGGTATTGATGGAGCAAGCAGGAGACAGAACCACATTAGTAATAATATTGCAAACGCAGATACACCTGGATATAAGAGACAGGATATAGATTTTAAATCTGCTCTAAGAAAGTTGGCAGAACCTGGACAGGGGTTATCACTTTCTAAGACAAGAAATAATCATTTAGCCGGAAGGACAAAATCTAACTCCGGTCTTAATTATTTTAAAGAGAGGAATACGAGTTTTAGGGTTGATGGAGGTAATGTTGATATTGAACGTGAGATGGCCGAAATGGCTAAAAATAATGTTTATTTTGATACATTAGCTCAACAACTGGATGCAGGTTTTAATCGGATACATAGTGTTTTAGATAGGAGCGGTGGTTAATATGTTTAATAATTTCAATATTAGTGCTTCAGGGTTAACTGCTCAGCGGACAAGAATGGATGCTATCTCAGATAATATAGCAAATGTTAATACTACCAGAACACCAGACGGGGAACCATATCGCAGGAAGATGCCAGTTTTCAATGCAAGACAGTCTGATGGTGGGTTTTCTAATATGTTTAGAAGCCGGATTGGCTTAGGTTCGACTTCTGAAAGGCAGGGTGTTGAAATTTCAGAGATTGCTGAAGATCAAGCACCTTTTAAGACAGTTTATGATCCTGGTCATCCAGATGCCGATGAACAGGGGTATGTTGAGAAGCCTAATGTTAATATTACAATGGAAATGGTTGATATGATAGATGCTTCAAGAGCTTATGAAGCAAATGTAACAGCACTTGATACCAGCAAGAATATGGCTATGAGAGCACTTGATATAGGTGGAAGTTAATAAGGGGTGAAGAAATTTTGATTGAGCCAATTGGAAGTAATTTGAATATGTTGTCTTTAGATTCAAATAAGATCAATACAAGTAATCGGAATCCTTCTGATGATTTTGGAGATTTAGTTAGGGACAATTTGCAGCAGGTAAATAACCTAGAAAAGAATGCAGATAATTTGACAACTCAATTTGCTTTAGGAGAAATTGATGATATACATCAAGTAACTATAGCTACTGAGAAAGCTAGAATGGCCTTAAATATGACTCTAGGGGTTCAAAATAGACTTGTTCAAGCCTATGAAGAAGTCATGAGAATGCAGATATAAGAGAAAGAGGTAGTTTAAGATGGTAGAGAAGCTGAAGGAGTACTTTAATCAGCTCAATGAATTAATAGGAAAACTTGATACTAAAGCCAAAGTGATTATTGGTATTGTGACAGGGGTTGTGCTAATTGGCCTCTTATTTTTAATTTTTAGTGGGACCGGGCATAATTATCAGCCATTATTTCAACAGCTTTCCTCAGAGGATGCTAATGCTATTGTAGAAGAACTTGAAGCTAGAGGGGTCAGTTATAGGTTAGCTGATGGTGGCAGAACAATTATGGTACCTTCTGATGATGTACATAATATGCGACTGCAGATGGCTGGTGAAGGCCTGCCTCATCAGGGGTTGGTTGGATTTGAGATCTTTGATGACACCCAGTTTGGAACTACTGACTTTGAAAGAAGAGTTAATCTTTACAGGGCAATGGGAGGAGAACTTTCCAGGTCTATTCAGAATATGAACTCTATTGAGTTTGCAAGAGTTCAGATAACTGCACCTGAAGAGAGCCTTTTCATTGATGAAGAATCTCCTGCTAAGGCTTCTGTTATGCTTCAGCTTGAATCAGGTGTTAGACTAACTGATTCACAGGCTCGTGCAATAGGCAATCTGGTTGCAAGTAGTGTCCCGGATCTTTCACCTGAGAATGTAACTATTGTTGATACAGCAGGTAACCTTTTGACTCCTAATTTTAGTGATGATGATTTTTCATCAAGGGAGATGACCTCGAACCAGAGAGAAACTGAACGAGATTATGAAGAAGAACTTAAAAGACGCCTAAGAACAATGTTAACCAGAATTTTAGGTCCAGATAATTTCACTGTTCAGGTTGCTGCTAGAATGAATTTTGATCAAAGGGAAAGAGAATCTGTTACATATTTACCGGTTGTAGATGATGAAGGAATTCCCAGGAGTACTCAGGAATTAAGAGAGGTTTATTACGGAGGTACTCCAGGTGAAGGTGGTGTACCAGGAACAGAAAGTAACATTCCTGGATATATGGAATTAGATGATATGGAAGATGATTATTATGAGCGGACTGATTCAGTTACAAATTACGAAATAAATGAGATTGTTGAGCGAGAAGTTTTTGCTCCAGGAGATTTAGAGAGGTTATCAGTATCTGTTATGGTAAACGATGAGATGCCAGAAGAAGATTTAATGATATTACAGGATGCTATTCAGGCTTCTGTAGGCTTTGATGGCGATAGAGGCGATTCAGTTAATGTTTCAAGCCTTGCATTTGATGATAGTCTGGAAGAAGAAATGGCCCAGGCTCGACAGGTTGAAGAAGAAGCTGAAAGGCAGAGACAACTTTTATATGCAGGTTTGATAGCTGGAATAATAATATTAACCCTGATAATTATCTTTATTTTAAGAAGAAGACTAAAAAAAGGTGAAGAAGCAGCCCTCCAGGGAAGTCAGGTTGATATGACAGTTGGAGACACTGAAGATGATGATATAGAACTACCAGCCCATGAGTTAAGTGACGAAGAAAAGAAGATTAGAAAAATGAAAAGTGAGCTGGATGAGATGGTTGATGAACAGCCAGAGGAGATGGCAGAATTATTAAAGAGCTGGCTTTTAGATGATTAAGGAGGTGAGTAATGGATGCCAAGAAGAGAAATGAGTGGAAGGAAGAAAGCAGCAATATTATTAGTTACACTGGGGCCAGATATATCTGCAAATATATTCCAGCATTTATCTGATGATTTAATAGAAGAACTGACTCTAGAAATAGCTAATATGCAGAAAGTTGATTCTGAAATAAAAGATGAGGTAATCGAAGAATTTTATCAACTGGCCAGGGCCCAGGATTATTTAGATCGTGGAGGCATTGAATATGCCCGTGATGTTTTAAATAAAGCTTTAGGCGAAGATAAAGCAAGGGATATTATCGGCAGATTAACAGCCACTCTCCAGGTAAGGCCATTTGATGCTATAAGGAAAACAGACCCTTCTCAACTTTTGAATTTTATTCAAGGAGAACACCCCCAGACTATTGCTTTGATTCTGGCTTATCTGGATCCTGATCATGCTTCTCAAGTTATGGCATCATTACCTCAGGAGATCCAAACATCAGTAGCTAAAAGAATTGCAATAATGGATAGAACTTCACCTGATATTATTAAAGAAGTTGAAGATGTTTTAGAGCAGAAATTATCATCTATAGTTACTAATGAATATGCCAGTGCTGGAGGAATTGAATCTATAGTGGACATTCTTAATCAGGTTGATCGTGGAACTGAAAAGAATATTTTAGATAAACTTGAAGAGAATGATCCTGAATTAGCAGAAGAAATTAAAATGAGAATGTTTGTCTTTGAAGATATAACTGTACTGGATGATCAGGCTGTTCAACTTGTTCTTAGACAGGTTGATACAAATGACTTGTCTCTTGCACTTAAAACTTCCAGCGATGAGGTTGAAGAGAAAATATTGTCCAATATGTCTAACCGGGCATCAGAGATGTTGAAAGAAGATATGGAATTTATGGGGCCTGTTCGCCTTAGAGAGGTTGAAGATGCTCAGCAGCGTATTGTAAATGTGATCCGGGAGCTTGAAGAAAGTGGAGAAATTGTGATTGCCCGGGGTGGGGAGAGTGAAGTAATTGTCTAAAGTAATTAAATCTTCTCAGATCACCGGCGAATATAAATTGAGTGATAAAAAGGCATTGGAGAAAAAAAGAAAGAAAGCTAAAAAAATGCGCCGTGAATTAGAAAACAAAAATGAGGAGATAAAATCAAAGAAAGAGGAGATTCTCTCCAGAGCAAGAAGTGAAGCTGAGGAAATAATAGCTGAAGCTCAGGAAGAAGCAGCCCTGATAATTGATAAGGCAAAGGACAAAAAGCAAGAAATTTATAATGAAGCCAAAAAAGAAGCTAAGGATCTTGGTTATGAAGAGGGTTTTAGGGAAGGCCAAAGTTCAGGTGAAGAAATAATAAAGGATGAATTAAAGGTTCACCTTGATTCTTTACATAAAATCTTAGCTGATACTGAGAATAGGATTGAGAATGAACTTAATAGAATTCCTGTAAAAGTTGCTGATTTATCAATAAACATTGCTGAAAAAATTGTTCAGGCTAACCTTGACTTAAATCCAGATTTAATATTACCAATAGTTAAAGATTGTTTAAATCAGGTAGGGATCAGGCATAATCGTGTTGAAATAAGAGTGAATCCTGAACTTATAGACATCATAACTGACATTATCGAAGATTATAGCGGTAAATTTGATCTTGAAATAATTGGAGACAGTAGCTTAGAACCAGGTGATTGCTTAATAGAAACAGATTTTGGTGGCAAAGATGCCACATTGTCTAATAAGCTTAATCAGCTGAGGAAAGACCTGACTAAAGAGGTGGCAAATGGTGAAGCCACTTAATTTTGAATTACTTAAAAGCAGGACAGATGAAGCAAATATTATTAGTAATTTTGGTTATATTACCAGAGTTGTTGGTTTAATAATTGAGTCTCAGGGTCCTGAAGTTAGTATCGGTGAATTATGTGAGGTTAGAAATAAAAATAAAACAATTAAAGCAGAAGTAGTTGGGTTTGAAGATAATAAAGTTTTGTTAATGCCAATTGGAGATATGGAGGGGATAAATCCAGGGGCCAGGGTTATGGCTACTGGGGAAAAACTTAAAGTTGAAGTTGGCGAAGAATTGCTCGGTCATGTCCTGGATGGTTTGGGGCGACCTCAGTCAAATAATTTAGGTGCACTAACTGATTTAGATGAAGTTCCTGTAAATAATACCCCGCCAGATCCATTAAATAGAGAGAGAATTTCAGATGCCTTAAGTCTTGGAATTAGGAGTATTGATGGTTTACTGACATGTGGTCGAGGTCAGAGAATAGGTATTTTTGCTGGTAGTGGCGTTGGTAAAAGTACTCTTTTAGGAATGGCTGCCAGAAATACTGATGCCGATATAAATGTTATTGGACTTGTTGGAGAAAGAGGTAGAGAGGTAAGGGATTTCATTGAGAGAGATCTTGGCAAAGAGGGTCTTAAAAGGTCTATAATAGTTGTTGCTACATCTGATCAACCTGCTTTAGTAAGGTATAAAGCTGCTCTTGTTAGCACAGCAATTGCAGAGTATTTTAGGGATAAAGGAAAAGATGTTCTCTTGATGATGGATTCAGTCACTAGAGTTGCCATGGCTTTAAGAGAAGTTGGACTGGCAACTGGAGAGCCACCGGCAACTAGAGGATATCCCCCTTCTGTATTTGCTCAACTGCCTAAACTGCTGGAAAGGACTGGTGCAGGCTCTAATGGAACTATAACTGCACTTTACACAGTATTAGTTGAAGGTGATGATTTTAATGAACCTGTTTCTGATACTGTTCGAGGTATCTTAGATGGACATATCGATTTATCCAGGGAACTGGCTTCAAGAAATCATTATCCAGCTATAGATGTTTTAAGTAGTGTTAGCAGGGTTATGCCAGATATTGCTGAAGAAGAACATATCCAGGCAGCTGGCCAATTAAAGAAAATGCTTGCTGATTACAGGGAAGCAGAAGATTTAATAAATATTGGTGCATATGAAAAGGGTAGTAATCCAGAAGTTGACCAGGCCATTGAAAAAATAGATGTAATCAGAAACTATTTGCAACAGGATATTAATGAAAAAACTGATTTTAATTCTGCTGTTAATAGGTTAAAAGAAATTGTTAAATAGTAAAATTTGTGAGGTGACCGGCTTTGAAAAATTTTGATTTTAAACTTGAAAAGGTTTTGAATGTAAGAGAAATTGAAGAAGATTTAGCTCAAAACGAGTTAATTAAAGCCCGTCATGAATCGAGAAAGATAGAAAAGAATCTAAACCATTTAAATGAAATTCAGAATGAAACTTATCAATTTTTAAGAAAAGATAATAATAATCCAGCTAAATCTTTACAGGCCAGACGCTATTTAAATATTAATCGTACAAAAATAAATAAAGCAAAGAGAAAGTTAAAAAAACAGGATGAAATTGTTGAAGAGAAAAGGGAAAAAGTTGTAGAGAAGACTCAAAACAGAAAGATGTTAGAAACTTTAAAGGAAAAGGCTGCTAATAAGTTTTATCGTGAATCACTTAAAAAAGAACAGAAAGAATTAGATGAACTAGCAATCCAAATGTCAGAAAGTAGTATTTAATATAATTATAAAGGGAGCAAAAGAGGATGAAAAGATTTGTTTTAGTAGCAGTAATAATAACTATATTATTAATCGCAGCAGTTATTGCATTAAACTTTTTCGGGATTATTTCCTTAAGGAGTTATGCAGAAGATATTCTTTTTGGCCTTCCTTTTTTAGAAGATTACTTAAAAACAGGTGAAGATTATAATCTGTTACAGGAAGAGCATGAAAGCCTCCAGGCCGAATATAATGAGCTGGAAGAAAGGTATAGTTCACTAGAGTCTGATTATGAAGAATTACAGGGAGAATATGATAATCTTCAGACTGAATTTGCAGAATTAGATGAGATGTACTCCGAGCTTTATGATACTGAAATGAGTCAGCAGGAGAGGCTTGATAAGCTCGTTGATATATATTCTTCAATGGATTCAATGCAGGCAGCTAATATATTTGAAAATATGAATAGAGAGTTAGCTGTGGCAATTTTAGGTCAGATGGAAGATAGAGATGCAGCTCAACTCCTTGAGAATCTGCCTTCAGATTTAGCGGCAGAATTGTCAGCGGAGTTAAGATAGATATATTGAGCATTTTATATGAAAGGGGGTGAGATATGGCGATGGCGTTTGCTATATTAAATAGCTTAGGGCAGATGGACAATATAGAAAAAGCAGTTGATCAGGGAAACATTAATCTCGATGATATTGAAAAAACAGATTCTAATTTCTTAGAAAGGTTAAATGAGCTACTTGGATCTAGTGAGATTGATTCAGATTCCTTTGATGCTGATAATGTATTGAGTCTAGAGAAAAGTATTGAGGACTTAAAGGAAATGCTTAAGAAAGAGGATATAAGTGAATCAGAGGAAGCTGCATTACTTGTTCTATTAAATCAGTTAAAACTTTTAGATATTGAAGTCCCTGAAAGTGTCGAAAGGGATATTCAGAATGAGTCATTAATGGTATTACTTGAAAATCTTGATCAGTTAAATATTGAAGAGGTTATATCAGAGATTGACCTGGATGGATTAGCTGATATTACTGACCTTGATGAATTGCTATCTATTGAATTATCAGACCTGGATCTTGAAAATCTTGATAATGATTTCATGAAATTATTACAGGATTATTCAAAAGATAATGATATTGGATTCAAACTCTCTGATTTAAAGAGTCAGGATGCATTTTCAGCTAGAATACTTGAAATAATTTCTGAACAAGAGGGAGAAGAGATTCTTGCAAAAATAAAACAGGAGTTTGCTGCTGAAGTTAGGGCTATGGAGATTTATATAGATAGTAATACAGAGGATAATTCAATTTTAGAAAAATTAAAATTTGAAGCTGATAGAATAGTTTTTGAAAACCGAGGGAAAGATTCTGAGCTTTCTGAGATGGCTAACTCAAAAGAACTTGACTTGAATGATATTCTAGCTGATAATAGTAAAAACTTTTTAGAATCTGAAGAGTTTAAACTTGCTAGAAAATTAAAAGCTACTAAATCTGATAGTGATGGTGAAACAGCAAAGTTAGTTAGTAAAGATGTTGTTTTTAATGATATCAATGACGAGGTAAAGCTTAGCTCCGATGAGAAGATTGATAATTTACTAAGGGCGATGATTGCAGATACCGAAAAGGTTGATGGTTTGGCAGAAAATGATCAGAGCCAGTTAACTGGATATGATTCATTTGCTGAATTAATAGCTAATAGTTCTGGGAATAGTTCTGGCACAGAAACCATAGAATTAGGAGCCCAGTCTTCATTTGGACTAGATGAGCCTGTTATGGAGCAGCTGATTTCAAAAGTTGAGCAGTTTAATCAGATGGGTACTAACCAACTTGAAATGGAATTAGAACCATCCTGGCTTGGCCGTTTAAGATTAAATGTATCAGTTGAACAGGGTGAGGTGATGGCAAGGTTTCTGGTTGATAATAATTTTATCCGTCATGAGTTAGAAAATAATATCGGTTTATTAAGAGGTTCTCTGGCAAGACAGGGCTTTAATGTTGAACAGATAACTATTGAAACTAGAGATCAGCAGGCAGGCTGGCAGGAAGGAGAAAACCAGCATTTTGCTGATGATTTTCATGATCAGGAATATAACCAGGATGACTCATCTTTTAGATTTGATCAAGAAGAACTTGCATATTTTAAAGAAAATATTGATGAATTAAAAGGGGTAAATCCTGAAAAAATTGATCCAAGAATGCGTAGATGGTTAAGTATGAAGCAGTATTACAATAGCATGAATTTACTTGCTTAAGGAGGTTTTTAAATGATAGATCCAAATATGGCAGTAGCAACAGGAAATGCTCCATTAGCAGGAGAAGGCAATCAGGTTGAGAGAGATGATATGGATGATTTAGATAGAGATGCTTTTTTTAAGTTATTAACAACCCAGTTAAGTTATCAGGATCCTTTAGATCCAATGGATAATACTGAATTTGTATCTCAGATGGCTCAATTTAGTTCGTTAGAACAGATGGAAAATATGAATAGTACAATGGAGCAGTTCTTGAAAACTCAGAGTCTTGCTGAAACAGCTGGATTAATAGGAAAAACTGTTGAAACAATTGACTCAGAATCTGGACAAGAGTTTTTAGGAGAGGTTAATCGGGTTGAGAGAGATGAAGATGGTAATATATATCTTCACTTAATTACTGATGAAGCTGGAGAAACTGAAAAATATCCTCTAGATTCGATAACGTCAATATATAGTTAGTCTGATTACTGGAGGGATTAAGATGGATAATAGATTAATGATAAATCAACCAGTTCAGCCTTTAGATAGGACCGGTCAAACCAGAAAGCAGGATTCATTAAGGAAAAGTGGGGAAAAAGCTGATTTTAAAGAGTTGCTGCAAAAACAGATTAATCAGAATGATAAACTTCAATTTTCCAAACATGCTAAAGAGAGAATTGCTTCCAGGCGGATTAATGTATCTAATGCTCAGATGGATAAACTGACTTCAGGTTTAGAAAAAGCAGCTGATAAAGGTTCTAAGGATTCATTAATAATGGTTGATGGAGTGGCTTATGTTGTAAGTGTTGAAAATAATACTGTTATTACGGCAATCGACAATGATAATATTAAAGAGAATGTCTTTACGAATATTGATAGTGCAGTATTTATGTAATTCAAAAATTAATAATTTAACCGGAAAGAGCTGGACCTCTATTAGGGAGCTCGAGAAAATAACTGATTGTTATTTTCACCGGAAACTACTAAGGAGGTAGATTTTTATATGATGCGTTCAATGTTTGCTGGTGTTTCTGGATTAAAGAATCATCAGACCAGAATGGATGTTGTTGGTAATAATATTTCAAATGTTAATACAGTTGGGTTTAAGGGTAGTCGGGTTACTTTTGCAGAGATGATGAATCAGACTTTACAGGGAGCCCAGGCACCCCAGGACAATCGAGGCGGTATAAACCCACAACAAATTGGCCTAGGAGTTGATTTAGCAAGTATAGATACTGATCAGACCCAGGGAAGTCTTGAATCTACAGGGATCAGCACTGACCTTGCTATAGATGGTGATGGTTTTTTCAGGGTTAATGATGGGCAACAGGATTTTTATACAAGAGCAGGTAATTTTACTGTTGATAATAATGGTAATCTTGTAAGTTCCAGCAATGGTTATAAGGTCCAGGGCTGGATGGCTGATGGAGATGGTGAGATTAATACTAATGATCCAGTAAGCGATTTAGAAATTCCGATTGGAGATAGTATTTCTGGTCAGGCTACTTCATCTGCCAGATTCACAGGAAATTTAGATTCCCGTGCTGAAGAAGGTACTGAAAGAACAACAACTGTTGAAGTTTATGATAGTTTGGGCGCTAGACATACTGTTGAATTGGAATTAGTAAAGCAGGAGACAAATGAAACTAGTCCATGGGAAGTTAATTTAGTATCTATAAATGGAGATGATGCAGGAGAGTTTGGCGCTGACTTAGATGCTGAGGAATTAGTTTTTGATAGTGACGGAATTTTTGAATCTGGCGAGTTTAGCCTTACATTTAATCCAGGAAATGGAGCTGCTGAGGGTCAGAACATTGAGCTTGATTTTTCAAGGATGTCACAATCAGCCGGTGAGTTCAGCATAGATGGTTCTGCTGAAGATGGTTATGAGTATGGCTTTCTTGATTCCTTTGGAATTGATAATCGAGGGGTTATTACAGGGAATTATACTAACGGTATTAATCAGCAGATTGGCCAGGTTGGTCTCGCTAACTTCAGTAATCCTTCAGGTTTAGTTAAAGAGGGAGAAACTATATTCAGAGAGTCTCAAAACTCAGGTGAAGCGCAATTTGGTGAGGCTACAGTCGGAGGGCGTGGAGAAATTGCTCCAGGTACTCTTGAGATGTCAAATGTTGATTTAGCTGAGCAGTTTACTAATATGATTGTTACTCAGCGAGGTTTTCAGGCTAATTCAAGAAGCATTACTACAAGTGATGAAATGCTACAGGAATTAACTAATTTGAAGAGATAATTAATAAAATAGTAAAAGGGGTGGGTTAATTGATAAAGCTAACTAATTTAAGGGGCGAAGAGATTGTTGTTAATATCCAATTGATTGAAATGATTAAGGCCACCCCTGATACTGTTATCACTCTGACTACAGACAGGAAAATTTTAGTTAAAGAAGATATTGATGAAATTATAAAACGGGTGAAGGCTTATCAACGTGATATATACTCCTCACCCAGGATAGAAAAGGGGTGAGCAAATGGATATCATTACTCTTATAGGATTAACTACTGGTGTAGTTTTATTAACAGGAGCGATTATTCTTGGTGGCCAACCGATTATTTTTGTCAGCCTTGAGTCTATACTAATTGTTTTAGGTGGTACTCTAGCGGCAACAATGATAAATTACTCCTGGGATAAGCTGTCGAAGTTACCTTCATTGATAAAAATTGCTTTTGCAAAGAATAACCATGACTCAAATGAGGTCATATCATTATTAGTACAATTTGCAGAAAAAGCTAGGAGAGAAGGTTTGCTTGCTTTGGAGCAGGAGGTAATGGAAGTTGATGATCGGTTTCTACAAAAAGGCATTCAGCTGGTGGTAGATGGGACTGATCCTGAACTGGTAAGAAATATTTTAGAAACAAAATTAACTTTTATTGAAGAAAGACATCATGAAGGGCAGGGTATTTTAAAACAGATGGGCAGATTAGCTCCTGCTTTTGGTATGATCGGTACACTTATCGGTCTGATACAGATGCTTTCTGAACTTGATGATCCAACACAGTTAGGTTCTGGTATGGCTGTAGCTCTTTTAACTACATTTTATGGTGCTTTAATTGCAAACTTAGTATTTATTCCAATGGCAGGCAAATTAGAAACTACCAGTCACGATGAGATACTTTTAAAAGAAGTTATGATTGAAGGTATTCTGTCGATACAGGCCGGTGAAAACCCTAGAATAGTTGAAGAAAAATTAAGGGCGTTTTTAGCTGAAGAGGATCAAGACACTGCCGTCGAAGGAGTCGGCGAGGTGGTGATGGAAGATGGCTAGAAAAAGACCTGAAGAACCAGAATCTGAGAGTGGTTCGCCAGAATGGATGACAACTTTTGGTGATATGATGACTTTGCTATTGACATTTTTTGTCTTGCTTTACTCTATGTCATCTATAGATGTTGCTAAATTTGAGCAGGCAATGGGGTCTTTACAGGGACATTTAGGGGTTCTTTCAGGTGGTAGAGCTATTTCAACTCAGCAAAATCTTGATCGAGGAGATATTGGTCAGGATTTCAGCCCTATAACTACCAGGGTTTTAGAAAGAGCGATGACTGAGATAGAAACTTATGTTGAGGATGAAGGTGTAAGTCAGGATGTATCCACGGAAATGACTCAAAGGGGCCTGGTCATAAGATTTACCGGTCAGCTATTGTTTAATTTAGGAGAGGCTGATATTCGGGAAGAAGGAGAGGATGTATTGCTAAGAGTTGCAGATATAATTAGAGAAGTTCCTAATGATGTATTGGTAGAAGGGCATACTGATAATTTGCCAATTAACACACCAGAATTCCCTTCTAATTGGGAGCTTTCTACAGCCAGAGCAACTCGGGTTATTAGGTATTTCATAGAAAATGAGGATATTGATCCTGATAGATTATCTGCATCAGGTTACTCTGAATATCAACCTTTAAGGCCTAATGATACACCAGAAAATAGAGCTGAAAATAGAAGAGTTGAAATTGTATTATTAAATCCAGATTATATGGGACCACCACGAGCTGAACAGGAAGAGGTGATTAATTGATGGCAGAAGATGGAAGCAAACTAGGTAAAATTATGACTTATGTTGGAGTAGCATTTTTAATAGTTGTACTTGCTGCAGCAACAAGTTTTGGAGTTCTCTGGTATATGACAAGGGATACAGGCCCAGATGAAATAGAAGATAGAATGGGGCCGACTTACCAATTAGGAGAATATACTGTAAATCTTTCAGGCACAGGAGGCTTTCAATATCTTCAAACAAATATTGTTATTGAAGCAAGCGAAGATGTGGTTTTAGAAGAAATTGATAAACGTTCTCCTCAAATTGATGATGCAATTATTTCTACACTAAGAAGCCAATCAATTGATGAGATTCAAGAACCTGGTGCTAATGAAATCAAAAAACAGTTAGCTGATAGCATAAACGAGGTCATAAGAAATGGTGAAGTTAGAAATGTCTGGTTTACTCAGTTTGTTGTTCAATAAGGGGGTGGTTTGATGGCAGAAGTACTTGACCAAAATGAAATTGATTCGTTATTATCTGCATTATCATCAGGTGAAGTTGATGCTGAAGAAATGAAAAAAGAGGAAGCTGAGCAGGCAATCAAAGATTATGACTTTAGGCGTCCTGATAAGCTATCAAAAGAACAAATGCGGACTTTACAGATGATTCACGAAAACCTGGTTCGTTTATTGACAACCACTCTCTCAACTAAACTTAGAAGTATGGTTGATTTTGAAGTGGCATCTATTGAACAACTTTCATATGATGAGTTTATTAGATCTTTGCCAGAGCCAACTATTATTGGAGTAGCTGAACTAGAACCGTTTTCAGGCCAGTTCATTTATGAAATTAGCCCGGATATTGGTTTTGCAGTTATAGATAGATTATTTGGTGGAATGGGAAGACCTTTAGAAGATATCAGGAGTTTTACAGATATTGAGAAGGTTGTATTAAAAAAAGTATTGAAGTGGTTTTTAAGTACTTTACCTGAAGCCTGGGAAAATATAATTCGGGTTACTCCAAAATTAAGGGAAATTGAGTCGAATCCACAATTCACTCAGATTGTTCCCAGCAATGATATGACAATTATTATAACATTATCAGCTAAAATAGCTAATAGTGAAGGACTAGTAAATATCTGTATTCCATATATAATGTTAGAACCAATAGTTCCAAGACTGAATGCCCAGCAATGGTTTTCAAGCACACGAGAAGAACAAACAGCTCAACATATAGAAAATCTTAAGAAAAGAGTTCAAAAAGCAGAAGTTGATGTTCTGGCAGAGTTAGGTGAGGCTGATATAACGGTTACAGATTTATTGTATTTACAGCCTGGCGATGTTATTAAAACTGATAAAAGAACTGAAGATATGATAGATATTAGAATTGGTGAAAGAATAAAATATCAAGGGCTGGCAGGTACCAGCAGAAAACATCTGGCAGTTAAAATTGCAGAAGTAATGGATATGGGAGAGGATGGTGAAATAGAAGATGATGAGTGATAGCAATGGAGATTTTTTATCCCAGGAAGAAATTGATGCCTTAATGAGCAAGCAACAAGAGGGCGATGAAAAGAATCAGGTTTTAACTGATGAAGAAATAGATGTATTAGGAGAAGTTGGGAATATAGCCATGGGCTCAGCAGCAACAGCGCTATATACAATTCTTGATCAAAAAGTTGAGATAACTGCTCCTAAAGTTTCAGTAGAATCTTTTACAAATATAAGTAATCAATATCATAAACCATGTGTTCTTGTTGATGTTGAGTATGTTGCTGGTATCGTTGGTGTTAACTTGTTAGTAATTCAAAAAGAAGATGCAGCAATTATAGCAGATTTGATGATGGGCGGAGATGGCTCTGATCCAGATAGTGAGTTAAGTGAAATGCATATTAGTGCAGTTGGTGAGGCAATGAATCAGATGATGGGTTCAGCTTCAACAGCAATGTCGAGTTTGATTGATGATGTTGTAAACATTTCTCCACCGAATGCTGAATATTTAGAGATGGATCAGGCTCTTGATAATAAAAAGTTCTTTGGGCCTGAAGAAGAACTTGTGGCAACTTCTTTTGACTTAAAAGTCGGAGATTTAATTGATAGTCAGTTTCAGCAATTATCAACAGTTGATTTTACTAAAAAATTGGTTAAGAAATTAACTGAGGAAGATGATGGTTTGACTTTGAAAGATGAGATTGAGGAGTATGAGACTAAGGATAAAGATAAAATTTCGGTGGCTGAGGATACAAAACCTGGAGCAACAATCAAAAGTGAAAATAAGGGTGCAGGGTATAATGAACAAAAATCTAGTAGTCAGGATAAACAGAAGTCTACAGCTAAAATGGATAGGACTGCTCAGAGTGGCCAGGTTTCTCAGGACACTGTTGATGTACAAAAAGCAAGCTTTCCAGATTTTAATGAGCCAGCTTCACAACCTCTACCCCAGAATATAGAATTGGTTAAAGATGTTCCATTAAAAGCAACGGTTAGACTTGGGAAGGCTCAAATGAAAATAAAAGACATATTAGACTTAGGCGAGGGCTCAATTATTGAGTTAGATAAATTAGCTGGTGAGACAGTTGATTTGCTAGTAAATGGTAAGTTAATTGCTAAAGGTGAGGTAGTTGTTATTGATGAGAATTTTGGGTTTAGAGTTAAAGATATAGTAAGCCCAAAGGAAAGATTATCTTCGATTTAAAGGAGTAAATTTATGGATTACGGAGTAGAAATTGCGCGGATGTTCTTTTATCTGCTATTGGTTTTAGGAATAATTTATGTTTCTCAGCATTTTCTGAGAAAATTCGTTAAAAAACAGAGGGTTGGCAAACATCTTGAACTTATTGAACAGCTTTACATATCTCCTAAGGTGAGTATAGGGCTGGTAAGGGCAAAGAAAACAGTTATACTCTTGTCATTTAGTGATAAAGGGATTAATAAACTCAAGAGTTGGACATTAGAAGAGTTTGGTGAAGTTTTATCAGATTCTAAAGAGGATGGTCCAAAGTTTTCTGACTATCTAAAGGATATGGTTGGTCAATATAGGCGGAATCAAGATGAGTAGATTTAAATTTTATAAAGGTGCTACATTTTTAATATTAGTATTTTTAATAGTAATGTTATTACCAGCTCCAGCAATGGCTCAGGAGGGTTTAATTCCAAATATTAACCTTGAGATAGGCGCTGAGGAAGACGGCGATAATTTAGTACCTTCTTTGCAGCTATTACTACTTTTAACTATTTTATCACTGGCTCCTGCAATATTAATAATGGTGACATCATTTACCAGAATCATTATAGTTTTATCGATGATTAGAAATGCATTGGCTACAAGAACAATGCCTCCTAATCAGGTTTTAATAGGACTGGCGATATTCTTAACTATATTTATTATGGCACCTGTGTGGCAGGGAGTAATAGATGATGCTGTTACACCATATATCAATGAAGAAATAGAGACAGAAGAAATGGTTGAGAATGGCCTGGAGCCAATAAGGGGTTTTATGTTTGAACATGTTAGAGAAAGAGATTTAAGTTTATTTTATAATATGACAGATATGGAAAGGCCTCAGAACCAGGATGATGTACCTATTTACCTTTTAATTCCAGCCTTTATTTTAAGTGAATTAAAAGTAGCATTTCAAATTGGGTTTATAATTTATATTCCATTTGTAATGATTGATATGGTTGTTGCAAGTATTTTAATGTCTATGGGAATGTTAATGTTACCGCCGGTCATGATTTCATTACCATTTAAGATAATGTTATTCGTACTTGTTGATGGCTGGTATTTAATTATTGAATCATTAATCAGGACTTTTTAGAAGGGAGAGAGCTTAAAAGATGGATCAGGGTTTATTAATTGATATGTCAAGGCAGGCTTTATTTATAACGCTTTTAATAGTTGCACCTGTTCTTGGAGCTGGTCTTTTAACTGGTTTGATTGTTGCTATTTTACAGGCTACTACTCAAATACAGGAACAGACTTTAGCTTTTATCCCTAAAATATTTGCTGTTCTTATTGCGTTAGGCCTTTTTGGACCATGGATGTTAACGACTTTAATGGATTTTATAAATGAACTGTTCTTTAATATACCTAATTATGTTGGGATGCTATAAAAATGGCAAATCCTTTATTGATAATGACTGATTATACATATCTTTTTGTGCTTGTTATGATAAGGTATGTTGGTCTCTTTATTGTAACCCCAATTCTTTCAAGTGGAGCTTATCCAAACCGACTTAAAATAGCAATTGCTTTCTTTTTAGGGATAGCAACTGCTCCCGTAGTTGCAGCTAACTATGAAATAGTATATCCAGATCATATATTTTTGGTCTTTGGTGATGTATTGAGAGAGTTTGGTGTAGGTTTAACTATTGGCTTTATTGTTTTAATGGTATTTACTGCAGTTCAATTAGCTGGTCAGTTTATAGATACTAAGATGGGGTTTGCAATAGTAAATGTTTTTGATCCAGTCTTTGATGTTTCGGGGCCTATAACAGGACAATTTAAAAATATTTTAGCATCTCTACTATTCTTAACGATAAATGGACATTTAATAGTTATTCAGTCAGTTTATTCTACATTTGAAAAAATCCCTCCTGGCGAATTTATAATAACTGATCAGGGCTGGCAAATTTTGTTTAGGTTAATGGGAGATATTTTTATTATGGCTTTTATGATTGCGTTACCAGTTGTCGGGACAGTCTTTATGGCAGATGTTATTTTTGGATTTTTGGCTAGATCAATACCTCAAATGAATATTTTTATTGTTGGTCTGCCACTTAAGATTTTAATAGGCATTTTAATTATTATGTTATCCTTAAACCTAACGTTTTATTATTTTTCAGAAATTTTTGCAGAACTATTTCAAAATCTATCTAGAATAATAGATTTTTTTGTTCCAGTTTGATTTGCAGGAGAGTGATGTAGTTTATGGCTGATGAGCCGATGGGAGAAAAAACGGAAGAACCGACGCCGAAACGACTTGAAAAAGCAAGAGAAGAAGGGCAGGTTGCAAAAAGTCAGGAGTTTAATGCTGCCTTTACTTTGCTGGCAAGTTTTCTGGTTTTATTTTATCTTTTTGGAGATATTATGAATTCGATTCAATTGAAAATGGTTGAATCACTAAAACTATCTTCTGCACCTAATATAACTCCAGGTGATGGTTATTATTTAGTTATGGATCATATAGTATTTATTGCCAGACTGGTAGCCCCAATGATGATTGCGTCAGCATTAATAGGTGCTATTGTAAGTTTTTTGCAGGTAGGTCCTATGTTTAATGTGAGCATTATTCAACCTAAATTTGAAAAGTTGGATCCTATTAAAGGTGCTAAAAATATTCTTTCTATAAAATCTTTAGTGGAGCTAGTAAAATCTTTAGCTAAGGCAATAGTCATTACTTTTATAGCATATCAACAGATTAGCAACCGCTGGGAGAATTTAATTTCATTATCCCATCAAGGACTTGAGCCTGGTTTATTGTATCTTGGGAATCTTATTTTTCAAATAGCTATTAGAGTGTTAATTTTTCTTATAATCCTGGGCATTTTTGATCTTATATATCAACGCTGGGATCACCATAAGAATCTAATGATGACAAAACAGGAAGTTAAAGAAGAACGCAAAGAAATGGAAGGTGATCCTCAGATTAAATCAAAGAGGCGCCAGATCCAAAGAGAGATGAGTGTCAATAGAATGATGTCTGCAATGGAAGAGGCAGATGTTGTTATTACAAATCCAACTCATATTGCTGTGGCTTTAAAATATGAATTAGATGAAATGGAAGCCCCTGAGGTAGTTGCAAAAGGTGAGGGGTATATTGCTCAAAAGATAAAAAATAAAGCTGATGAATTAGGAATTATTCAAGTTGAAAATAAACCACTGGCCAGGGCTTTAAATGGGACTACTGAGATTGGCCAGAAGATACCAGGAGATTTGTACCAAGCAGTTGCTGAGGTGCTGGCATTTGTTTATAGAGAAAATGAGAAGTATAGTAGACAATAAGATTGAGAGGAGGTGAATAAAATGAGAGCAGAAAATACTAATACAAGAGCAAGTAATACAAGTAATTTTATAAATCAAAATAGTGATATTTTATTTGCTTTAGTGATGGTTGGAATAATTGTAATGTTTATTATTCCATTACCACCGGCTTTAATTGATATTTTACTGGCTGCTAATATCACATTTGCTATGGTGGTAATTTTAGTTAGTATCTATACAACTGAGCCATTACAGGTATCAGTCTTTCCTTCTCTCCTTTTATTTGCTACTCTTTTTCGGTTAGGCTTGAATGTTTCAACTACCAGGCTGATTTTAGGAGAAGCTTATGCTGGTGAAATTATAATGAGTTTTGGTGATTTTGTTGTTGGAGGAAATTATGTTGTAGGTTTGGTTATATTTATTATTCTTGTTGTTATTCAGTATGTTGTTATTACTAAAGGTGCAGAAAGAGTTGCTGAAGTTGCTGCTAGATTTACTCTTGACGCTATGCCAGGAAAACAAATGAGCATTGATGCTGATTTAAATGCAGGAATTATTACTGAAGACGAAGCTAGATATGAGCGCCAGAAGATAAGAGATGAGGCAGATTTTTATGGTGCTATGGATGGTGCCAGTAAATTTGTTAAAGGTGATGCTATTGCTGGTATTATTATTACAGTGATTAACATTATTGGTGGACTAGTTATTGGTGTTTTAATGCAGGGAATGGATATTGGTGAAGCTGCTCAGGTTTATACATTATTGACTGTCGGTGATGGCCTTGTCAGTCAAATACCAGCATTGTTAATATCGTCAGCTACTGGTATGGTTGTAACCAGGGCCGCTTCTGAAGGAAGTATGGGCCAGGATATGACCAGGCAGTTAACTGCCCAGGCCAAACCACTCTGGATTGCAGCAGGAGTTTTAGCTTTATTGGCATTTGTTCCAGGGTTACCAACTATTCCTTTTCTAGTTCTTTCAATTTTAATTGGGGGAATTGCTTTTTTACTTTTCAGTCAGGCAGATTCTGTAGCTGGTCCTGGAGAGAAGAAGGAAGATGGAAAATTAGAGGAAGAGCAACCTGAAAAGCGAAGGCCTCAGAGAGAAGAACTATCTGATCTTATAAAGATTGATCCGATGGAGGTTGAGGTAGGTTATAATTTGATTCCACTGGTATTACCAGAGCAGGGTGGAGATTTTCTTGATAGAGTTGCTATGATAAGAAGACAGACTGCTATGGAATTAGGGATAATTGTTCCTCCTGTTAGAATTTTAGACAATCTTCAATTAGAACCAAATACTTATAGGATTAAGCTAAAAGGTGTTGAGATAAGCAGGTATGAGATCTTACCTGATCATTTCTTAGCTATGGATTCTGGAATGGTTACAGAAGAGATAGAAGGAAAAGAAACTACTGAGCCTGCTTTTGGAACTCCGGCTATCTGGATTAATTCAAATCAGAAAGATGAAGCTGAGATGGCTAATTATACAATTGTTGATCCTCCATCAGTAATGGCGACACATTTGACTGAGATTATCAAAGAGAATGCTCATGAACTTCTTGGCAGGCAGGAAGTCAAAGAATTAATTGATAATATTAAAAATGATTATCCTGCAGTTGTAGATGAACTTTTACCAGATTTGATGACCTTAGGAGAAATTCAAAAAGTTTTGCAGAATTTGTTGTGGGAGGATATTCCTATTAATAACCTGTTAACTATTCTGGAGACCCTTGCTGATTATGCACCTAGAACAAAGGATACCGGCCTTTTGACTGAGTATGTTCGTCAGGCACTATCCAGACAGATTACTAATCAGTATATAGATCAGAATGATAAATTGCATGCTGTTACTCTTGACCCTGAGCTGGAAGATGAGCTTAATCAGGCTTTGGAACAGAGTGAACAGGGGAATTACCTTGCTTTAAATCCTAAAAGGGCACAGGATTTAATTGAAAATATAGCTGATCAAATTCAAACTTTACTTAAAAGAGGATTAGAACCGGTGTTATTAACAGCTCCGGCAATTCGAAGGCCATTAAAAGAAATGACACATCGTTCATTAGATAAATTAAATATTTTATCATATAATGAGCTTCAATCTGATGTTAATCTACAGATTCTTGGGACGGTGAAATAATAAATGAAAGTCAAAAAATATGTTGGTAAGAATATGCAGGATACGATTTTTAAAGTTAAAGCTGAACTTGGCTCTGATGCAATTATTCTAAATACTAGAAAGTTTACAGAAGGTGGGATATTTGGTTTTTTTGCAAAAGAAAAAGTTGAAGTTCTAGCTGGAGTTGAAGAAGCAAGAAATAAAAAGCCTGAAACAAATCGAGAAATCCAGGAAATTAAAAGTATGCTATCTAATTTAAATAAAAATTGGAATGAGAATGACTTTGTTAGGTCTTTATCTGAACCATTGAAGAAAGTTTTTGATTTATTAATTCAAGAAGGGGTAAATGAATCTTTAGCAAGATATTTAATTGAACAAATGCAGGATAGTGATAATCCTGAGGAACAGATGGAAATATTATCTAGTGAAATAGAAGATATTATTGGGCCACCTGCACCTCTCGTTGTTAAAGCTGATAACCAAAAAGTTGTTGCTCTAATTGGGCCGACTGGCGTTGGTAAAACAACAACTATTGCTAAGATTGCTGCTGATTTTGTTCAAAATAATGATTATAAAGTTGGGCTTGTCACTGCTGATACTTATAGGATTGCTGCTGTTCAGCAGTTAAAGACTTATAGCGATATAATAAATATTCCATTAGAAGTAGTATATGATGAAGATGAATTTGCAAAAGTGCTTGCCAGTAAATATAAAGATTATGATTTAATACTTTTAGATACTCCAGGAAGCAGTTGGAATGACAAGGTACAACTAGGAAGACTCAAAAAATTGGTTAATAAAAATTTAATCGATGAGACTCACCTTTTATTAAGCTTGAACTCGAGCAACGATAATATAGAAAAGGTTATAGAAAAATTTTCTGAATTAAATCCTAATAGGTTTTTGTTGACTAAAATTGATGAAGCAACAAATTTTGGTAATATTTTAAATCTAGGGTATAATTATAAACAGCCTTTTTCATATTTTAGTGCAGGTCAGGATGTTCCAGATGATATTGAAATTGCCTATCAGGAAAAACTGATGCCTTTTATATTAGGTGATAAAAATGCATGATCAGGCCAGTCGATTAAGAAAAATGTTTGATAGTGAAAAAACGAAAACTGAAAAAGAAAATTATAATTCTGCTAGTAGAGTAATTGCTGTAGCCAGCGGTAAGGGTGGGGTTGGCAAGACAAATGTTTCTGTTAATCTTGGTGTATCTCTTCAAAAAATGGATAAAGAAGTATTATTATTGGATGCAGATATGGGCATGGCAAATGTAGATGTTTTAATAGGTGTTACTCCTCGCTATAATTTGGGACATGTTTTAGAAGATAAATGTGATATTGAAGATGCATTAATTACTGGTCCTGAAGGATTGACTATTCTCCCTGGTTCTTCAGGGATTGATGAATTTATTAACATGAACATATATAAAATAAAACAACTTTTAAAACTTGCCTCACATTTAGAGGAAAATTATGATATAATTATTATCGATGTAGGTGCTGGAGCCCATCAGGGCGTTGTAAATTTTATTAAAGCTGCAGATGAAGTTATTGTGGTTTTAACTCCTGAACCAACAGCTATAATGGATGCATATAGTTTAATTAAAATTTTATCAAAAAATGAAGTAAGACCTAAATTAAATTTAATAGTTAATCAGGTAGACAATGATCGTGAAGGTGATGAAGTATCTAAAAGGATTAGCAGTGTTATTAAAGATTATTTGGATTTAGAAATATCTATTACTTCATATATACCTTACGACAATACTTTGCGAGAAGCAGTTAAAAAGCAAAAACCGATAGTTAATTTATATCCTAGATCAAGGGCAGGCAAAGCATTTACTAAATCTGCCGGTCAGTTGATCGACAGAGATGTTGGCAATAATGCAGGAATGCAGGGCTTTGTCAATAAAGTATTAGGGTTTTTCAAAAGTTGATTTTATAAATGTTATAGGAGGCTGGCCTGGATATGAGACCGGAGGATTTAGAGGTTAATGATAATATAGAAATAGAGATAAAAAAAGGTTATTACAAAGGGAAATATCAGAGCAGGATATCTGATAAAGAAGAAGATAAATTATATGCTTTAATTCCATATAATGATGGCAAACTTGTACCAATAGGTACAGGTGTTGAAGTGGAAGTATTGATTTCAGATGATTCAGCAGCTTATAAATTCAAATCAAGGGTTATTAATCGCATTAAAGAACCGATTCCCCAGCTGATTTTAGAATCTCCAGATACTGAAGATTTTATTAAAATTCAGCGAAGAAAGTATTTCAGGTTAGAGGTTAAGAGAAAGGTCTTTTATAGAAGGGTAAACAAAGACTGGGAGCCAAAAGAGGAAAAGTTTACTGAAAGCTCTACTATTGATATAAGTGGTGGCGGAATAAAAATGGTATTAAATGAGAATTTACCTAATAATATATTTATTGAATTAATGCTTGATATTCCAGCTATTGAAGGTGTGAAAATAGTTTCTAAAACTGTTAGGAAATATGAGCTTCCAGATGGAAAAGCTATAGGGGTTGAATTTTTAGATATTAACCCTCGAAGTAGAGATGCTTTAATGGGATGGTTATTTGATTATCAGAGGAAGTTAAGGAGGAAAGGATTGATATAGAGTTGTTGATTAAAATTATTAAACCTCTAATTGTTGCTTTAATCTTCTATATTATAACAGTACTATATGGTTTAATTTCTTTTCATCCTTTGCCAGTAATTTTTAATAGAGGGATTAGAGCATTTTTAATTGGATTTTTCTTGAGTTTATTTTTGAAATTAATGATTAATTATCTTATTCATAGTCTGGAGAATGTTGATAATAACAACAATAGTAATTATAAAAATGCTGCTAATAAATATCAAAAATCAGAAAAGGCTAGAGATAATTCTGAAGAAAAACTTGAAGAAAATAGAGATAGAAATAAAGATAAAGAATTTAACCCATTAGACCCGCCAGTATTAGAGACTGAAGATGAGTAGTCTTGTTGATTTATGGGGTGGTATTGCTTGAAAACTAAAATAGAGAATTATGATCTCTGGACTAAATTTCAAAAAGAAAATTCAGAATCAGCTAGAGAAAAAATAATTCTGAATAATCTAGATATCGTTAAGTATCAGGCCAGGCGAGTAAGCACTCTTATTCCAAACTTTATTGATGTTGATGATCTCCAGAGCTATGGTATGATTGGGCTTATAGAAGCTGTTGAACGCTTCAATCCTGAAATGGGATATAAGTTTTCTACTTTTGCGTCTAAAAGAGTGAGAGGGGCTATAATAGATTATCTCAGGGATCTAGATTGGCTGCCTCATTCAATTAGAACTGATGCAAAAAAGATTATTAATGAGAAGGAAGAATTAAAAAATGATGAAATCACTGATGATATTTCTGAGCTGGCTGAAAGGCTAGAGCTTTCAAAATCTAGAATAAAAAAAGTTTTAAGATATTTTAATGCCTCACAGTGGTTATCACTGGATACTGAGTATGAAGATGCAACCTTATTAGATATTGTATCTTCAAGTATTGCAGAACCTGATAAAAAATTAGATAAAGAAGCAACAAAAGGTATATTAATAGAGGCTGTTGACAAACTAAATGAACAGGAAAGACTGGTAGTTTCTTTGTATTATTATGAAGAATTGACTCAAGAAGAAATAGCAGAGGTTCTTGAATTATCAACTGCTAGAATTTCTCAGATACATAAAAAATCTATTCAGAGGCTAAGGGGTTATCTGGCTAATAAAAAAACCGATCTCTTTTAAAGGGGAGCAGATATTATGGCGAAAAAATTAGTGATTCAAGCAAGAGATAAATCAACTGCTATAGAAAAAGCTAAGAAAGAGTTAATAAGGAAACTCAATATATCTGATGACGATTTTAATAATGAAAGTTTAGATTTAATATCGGAGGAAGAAAATAAGGGATTATTTGGGATGTTTAAGAAGGATAATACTTATAAATTTATATATAATGATCCTCTGGATACTAAAGAATTGGAAGCTGAGATAGAGGACCTTGAATATGATATTAAAATAGATGGGGAATTTGATATAAGTATAGATGATGACGGGGTTAAACTTAAGGTTACACCACCTGGTAAGTCAGGTGATTCAGTTACTTACAGTCAGGTTAAAAATAAACTTGATAAATTAGGGATTGTAGAAGTAAACTGGGAAATAGTACAGAAAGAATTAGATGAAACTTCAGAAGAATGGAAGGTTATAGCACCTAGAAAGCCGGAATTAGATCAGGATGCTGAGGTTGACTTTGATATTTCCCAGGATAAACTTGAAGCTTTTATAACATATAAACCAGCTATTGGTGGCAAAAAATTCAATTTTGATGAATTGATAAATAAAGCAAAAGCAGCCGGGATAACTTATGGTTTAAATAAAGATAAACTAAAAAATATTATTAATAATCAAGAGGCTGTTGAAAATGAATTGATTGCTCAAGGGAAGGAACCAGTAACTGGCAAGGATGCTAAACTTATCTATCATTTTGTAACTGATGAGAATAATGTTGGGACAAAAAGAGAGGATGGATCAATAGACTTTTATGACCTGGGGCAGATAGCCAATGTAAAGCCTGGAGATGCTCTGGTTACTAAAGAAGAATCTGAACCTGGTGAACCTGGAATGTCAGTTTTAGGAGATGAAATTCCGGCTCCTAAACCCAGGGACTGTGAACTACCCTCAGGGAAAAATGTTGATAAAAAGGATAATAAGTTATTTTCAGAAATTGAAGGCCAGGCAGTACGAGATGGTAAAAGAGTTCATGTTTTGCCAATTCATGAAGTTAATGGAGATGTAGATTTATCAGTTGGGAACATTGACTTTATTGGCAATGTTTTGATAAAAGGAGATGTTAAAGAAGGTTTTAAAATTAAGGCCGAGGGGAATATTGAAGTTAAAGGTAGAGTTTCAGCTGCTGATTTAATTGCAGGTAATGAAGTTATAGTTCATAGCGGCTTTATTGGTAAAGATAAAGCAGAGATTAAAGCCGGTGGAGATATTAAGGTTAAATTTATTGAAAATGGCACTCTTAATTCCAGCAAAAATATTTATATTACAGAAGCTGCCATGCATAGCAATTTAGTTGCCGGCGAATCAATATTTGTTACTGAAGGCAAAGGGCTTCTTGTTGGAGGGGAGGCTAAAGCGGCTTCAAAAATTGAAGCTAATGTTATTGGCTCTACTCTAGCAACCAGGACTGTTCTTGAAGTAGGGATTGATCCTGAGCTTAAAGAAGAGATGAGAAATATAAAAGAACAAATCGAAGAAGCTAAAAGTAATATATTAAAATCCAATAAGGCTATTAAGATGCTTGATAAGCTGAAAGAAGCCCATGGTGAGTTGCCAAAAGACAAGGAATTAATGTATTATCGCCTTAAAAAGACTGAAAAAAATTTAAATAAAACCATCAAGGATAAAAGAAGTAGATTAGAAGAATTAGAATTAAAAATTGAAAAGGTTTCAAGGGGTAAAATAACTGTTAACAAAAGTATTTATCCTGGAACAAAACTAATTATTGGAAAAGCTCAATATAATGTGCAGGATGAGATGAGAGTTTCGGCTTTTGTTGAGGATAAAGGAGAAGTCAGACAAATCCCCCTATAGGCGGTGAGATTATGACTCAACCAATTAATCCATTAACAACTTTAACGACATCATTACAGGTTGATAAATTAGAACAGACTAAAAATATGGCTGATATGATTGAGCAGGGCATTGTTGGGCAGAAACAGGAGATAGAAAATGCAAGAAAAGAGCAAAGAGTTAATCAAAATCAGGAGTTAGATAAAGGTCAACTTGGTAAAGATGGGGAAACTGGTGAAAGGGGTCATAATTCTGATAAAAATGAGGACGAAGATGATAGTACCGCATATACAAAAAAAGGTGATGTCTTTGATGTTAAAATTTAAGCAGGAGTGGTTATAATGGCCTGGTTAGGTCTAGCTGCTGGAGTGATTTTAGTTGTTTTGGGACTTGGAATCAGGTTCTTTAAAGGACCAAATAAACAGAAAAAATCTAAAAACAAAATTGATAATTATAGATTTAATCATGATGATTACAGAAGAGAAATTTTAAAAAGAAATCAGGGTTATAATAAAATAAATAAAAATAATAAACCAGACAACTTTGAGAATCAAGAGATTAAAAGATATGAAAAAAATCAGAATGACTTAAAAAAGATTAATTCAGAATTAGAGGAGCTAATTTCTGAGCTATCTACTAGAGAAAAAATACTGAAGAATAAAATCAGGGATTTAAACGATGAGGTATTAAGCGGAAGTAAAGTTAGTTTTAATCAGTCATTAAAACAAGCTAATAAAAAAGATGATAATCTTCCCCTGAAATATCTGGATGCAATTGAGATGTATAATGAAGGAACTTCTTTAGCTGAAATTGCTGAAAGTTTGGAAATAGGCATTAGAGAAGCTGAATTAATTATTAAGATGTATGGAAGGGGTAAAAGGAATAATGGCTAAGTCTGATTTTTGGACTAGAGTAATAATAGATATATTGATAATTATAGGTATAATCTTGATTATTGGGAGTGGTATATCAATTTATTTTGAGCAGACCAGAGGTTATGGTATCTTTGGTGCATCTGATAATAGAAATTTAGAAGAAAATATGTCAGAAACTGCTCAGACTGAAGAAAATTTTGAATTTACTGCAAGTGCTAAATCAGACCTGGCTTCACTCCAGCATAATTTTGATTTGAATTATGAAGGAATAGAGCAATTGAATAGATTAGTTGAAGTTGAAATTGAATCCGGGATGTCAGGTTTACAGGTGGCTGGTTTATTAGATGAAGCTGGAGTTATTTCTTATGAAGACTTTGCTTTTTTATTAATTGAATATAATCTGAGTTCTAGAATTGTTGCAGACGAATATCTTTTAGAAGAAAATATGGGTATATCAGATTTGTTTTCTAAAATATTATTAAATTAAGGAGGTGATTTAAATGATAAGAGGGTTATATAGTTCAGCTACTGGAATGCTGGCCAATGAAGTTAAAATGGATAATATATCTAATAATCTGGCAAATACTGATACTACTGCATTTAAAAGGGACAGGATAATTAAAGAGACATTCCCGGAAATGCTGCTTCATCGAATGGAAAAAGGAAGAAATCCTGTTGAAATTGGCAGCTTAAATAACGGGGTCGCAGTTGATGAAAAGTTTATTGACTTTACCCAGGGGGGGCTTAGAGAAACAGGTTCTCAATATGATCTAGCTATTGAAGGCGATGGCTTTTTTGTTGTAGATACTCCAGACGGGGTTAGATATACCCGGGATGGTAATTTTACTGTTGATCAGGACGGTTTAATTGTAAATAATTCTGGATATCCAGTTATGGGTGAAGAGGGATTATTACAAACTATACCTGGTGAGAATGTTTCAATAGATGATAATGGGACTGTTTATGTTAATGATTTAGAGGTCGATACAGTTCAAATTGTCGATTTTGATGATTATACAGATTTAAATAAAGTTGGTGAGAACCTATATGAAACTGATCAGGCTGTTCAGGCAACTGATGATTATAGGTTAGCCCAGGGTTATTTAGAAGGGTCAAATATTCAAATCGTTAATGAAATGGTCTCTATGATTGAAGCAACAAGACATTATGAGACTAATCAGAAGGCAATACAAGCAGCAGATATGACATTGGAGAAGGCAGTTAATCAGGTAGGTCGTTTGAGATAAGTAAAATTATGGCTGGACCTAGAATAGGAAGCCATTAATAAGAGCTGACTGACAGAGGCTCTAAAAAACTATTATGGATGGTGATTATAATGATGCGTGGATTATACACAGCGGCAACAGGTATGAACGCTCAACAGACTAATATAGATATGATATCAAATAATTTATCAAATGTGAATACAACAGGATTTAAAAAATCCAGGGCTAATTTTCAGGATTTAATGTATCAACAGACAAGGCAACCAGGTACTCCTAATGCACAAGGTGAAGAGATACCAGTCGGGACTGAGATTGGGCATGGAACAAGAATGGCAGCTACACAAAAACTATTTACTCCAGGAAGTCCTCAATCAACTGATAACCCCCTTGATCTTGTAATAGAGGGAGATGGATTTTTTGAAGTTGTCAGGCCTGATGGTTCTACTGCTTATACCAGAGATGGTTCATTTAGACAGGATAGTGATGGGAGACTCGTTACTGCTGATGGTCATCCATTACAGCCTGAGATTTATATTCCTGAAGATGCTACCAGTGTTTCAATAACAAGTGATGGTACTGTTAGTGCTCAGATGGCAGGTGAATCTGAACCGAATCAACTTGGCCAGATTGAATTAGTGAATTTTTCTAACCCTGCAGGATTAAATAGTGAGGGAAGAAATTTATATACAGAGACTGTTTCTTCGGGCCAACCGATGATCGGTGTTCCTGGTGAAGATGGCTTTGGGACTATTAGCCAGGGTTATTTAGAGATGTCAAATGTTAAAGTTGTTGAAGAAATGGTAGATATGATTACTGCTCAAAGGGCATATGAGGCTAATTCTCGATCAATCCAGGCTTCTGATGAGATGCTTAATACTGCTAATCAGTTAAGAAGATAATTTAAATAAGCAGATAAAAGGTGATTGAAATGTTTAAAAAAAAATGTTTTTCATATGTTATAGCAATAGTTTTATTTCTATCAGCACCTGTCTTATCTGCTGAAATATATTTATATGATGATGTTGAAATTAATAGTTCTAAGATAATCCTTGGAGAAATTGCAAGGATTGAGACTGATTCAGATAATGTATACAAAGCTCTATCAGATATTGAATTAGGTGATGCTCCAAGGCCTGGAAGAAGTGTGGAAATGAATCCAGAACTTATTTCCCTTCATATCAGGAATAATGGATTTAACAGAAGTGATTATAATATAAATTCAGATGGAAATATTAGAATACATGTAAGCTCACAAAACTTATCATCTGAAGATTTATTTAACAAGGTTGAAAAGGTAATAAAAGAAGAGATTTATAAAGATTTAGAAGCTTATGCTTTAGAGCAGGATATTCAAATATCTATCGAACTCTTATCAAGTCCTGGTGATAAAGATATACCAGATGGTGAAATAAATGTAGAAATTGATAATGAAATAAATAGACCAGCCGGGAGACTTAATATACCAGTTAAAATATATATTGATGAAAATTATTGGAGCAGAGTCTTTATGACTTTAAGAGTAAATTATCTGATGGATGTATATCTTTTAAAAAATGATTTAACAAGGAATCAAAGAATTGATGAGAGTGATTTAGTTTATGAAGAAACAAAGTTTGATTTTTATCCAGATAAACTGATTATGAGTTTGAATAATGAGATTATTGAACATGGTGTAACCAATAGAAACTATCAAAAAGGTCAGATATTAAAATTATCTATGCTCGAATATCCAGATGTTATTAGTTTTAATCAGGAAGTAATAGCTGAGTTTGAACAGGGTTCTGTATTTGTTACTACTAAAGTTAAGGCACGTGATAATGGGAGTATAGGTGAGATTATTGAAGTTGAAAATATTGAGACAGGAAACAGAATGCAGGCAGAAGTTTTAAATGAAAATAGAGTAAGGATTATAAACTGATTCTTATTTGGAGGAAATTTATTATGAAAAGAAATACATTGCTAATATCATGTTCAATTGTTATAATTATGATATTCATTACAGGTCTACCTGTTGAATCTAACTCTCTCTGGTCTGAGGAGCAGACGAGTATGTATAGAGATAAAGGTGATTATGAAGTTGGAGATTTAGTTACAGTCTTAATAGAAGAGGATGCAAGTGCTGTACAAAGTGCAGTCAGTGATTCAAGCAAAGGCTCAGATATTGATGTTGGGGCCGGGTCAGGAATACTAAGCTTTTTAAACCCGTTTAGCTTTGGTTACTCAGGATCAGAGAGTGCAGATGGCTCGACTGAGAGAGCCGGGACATTGGAGGCTGATATTACTGTTACTATTGAAGAAGTATTAGATAATGGTAATTTCAAAATTGCTGGTAATAAAAATATTAAAATCAATGATGAAACCCAGAAAATAAAATTAACTGGAATCATTAGACCCTCTGATATAAAAGCTGATAATACTATAGAATCTCAATTAGTTGCAGAACCTGAAATTGAATATGAGGGCAAAGGAATAGTTGGAGATAAACAGGATAGAGGTATTATCTCACGAGTATTTAATTTTATTTTTTAGGTGGTGTTAAATATGCTAAAAAGTTGTAAAAAAGAAAGTTATATATATCCCTTGATTTTATCAATTATTTTTGTAATGGTATTGAGTTTAAATGTTGGAGCTGTAGAACATGATCCTATTGTAGAGATTGGAAATATTACTAGAATCGATGGGGCTAGAGATAATCATTTAATCGGATATGGAATCATTGTAGGACTTGCAGGTTCAGGAGACTCAACAAGAAGTAGAGCAACTGTACAGAGTGTTGCAAATATGCTGGATTCATTTGGAGTAGAAGTTGATGCTGATCAGGTTAGAAGCCGTAATATTGCAGCTGTAATGGTAACAGCTGATCTTCCACATAATGCTAATCCAGGCGATGAGATAGATGTCAATGTAAGTTCTATGGGTGATGCAAGAAGTATTCAGGGAGGAACATTACTTATGACTCCTCTTGAGGCTGGAGATGGTCAGGTATATGCTGTTGCTCAGGGATCAGTTTCAATTGGTGGCTATAATATTAGAGGCGGTGGCCAGGAGGTTAGAGAAAATCATCCGACTGCTGGTAATATACCAGGCGGAGCTACAGTTGAAAATAATATAGATTATCAGTTAGATTCAGAAGAATTGACATTGATTTTAAATAATAGTAACTTTCAGACTGCCAGTGATATTGCCAGCAGTATTAATGATAATTTTGCCGGGAATAATTATGCGCAGGCTGAAAATGAAGGAAGAGTCAGAGTTGAGGTTCCTCAGGATTATCAGAATAGAGTTGTTGACTTTATTGCTGAAGTAAATAGTTTAGAAGTCAGGCCAACAATGGATGCAAAGGTTGTAATAAATGAGAGGACTGGCACTGTTGTTCAGGGCCACAATGTTAGACTCTCTACTGTAGCAGTTTCACATGGCAATCTTTCTGTTATGATTACAACAAGGACAGAAGTCTCACAACCAGAACCATTTACTGAAGGGGAGACAGTTGAAATTACTGAAACTGAAATTGAAGTTGAGGAAGAAGAAGGCCAGATGATGGTTGTTGAGGGCAGAAGCAATGTTTATGATATAGTAACTGCTTTAAACGCAATTGGAGCATCGCCGAGAGATCTGGTAGCTATTTTCCAGGAAATACAGGCTGCAGGAGCATTACATGGACAGCTTGAAATAAGATAAAGAGTGGTGATTATAATTGGAGATAAATAATATTTCTAATATACAGAACCAGTATGAACAGACCAGGCAGGAATCTGAGCAGATTGATGCTGGAGAATTAAATGATAATCTAACTAAACTTGCAGCAAATAATGAAGACGAAGCTTTAAAAGCAGCAATAAACGATTTTATGTCAATCTTTATGCAGCAGATGTTTCAGAGCATGAGAAATACTGTTCCTGATGATGGAATTATAAATGGTGGTTATGCTGAAGATGTATTTACTGAGATGCTGGATGAAGAGATTAGTCAAACAGGTTCAGAACAGGGGCTTTTTAAAGATATTAACAGACAGATTTATCAACAACTTTCAGGAGAGTAAGGAGAAATAATATGATAAATAAAAACTCTGGGATCTTAAAAAATTTAGTATTGGTTTTACCATTAACCTGTTTATTAATACTTGTGCTCACTCTGAATGCTTATGGTGAAGATAGGTTGATTAACTTTGTCGGTAATAATCAAAGGCTAATTGGTGATCTTATAATTGATTCCAGCTCCTTTAATTTTACCCCTGCTGATCAAATTGAATTAGAAGCTACTGATAAAGAAATTGTTTTAGAAAAGGATAGGGAGTATTTTATTGAAATAGTTGAAAATGAGAATGATGAAAGTTTTCTAACTATACAGATTATTGCATTATCTGAGAGGTCTGAGGCAGAGGTTATTAGAGAAAACCTGGAAAATCATGGATTTACTGACAATAGAATTGTATTCGAAGATGATCTATATAAACTTCAGTCTGGAGAGTTTGATTCAAGGGAAAAGGCTGAAGAATACAGGGAGAAACTTGCTGATTCAGGATTTGAAGGCTGGATCACAGGTGAGATTACCGAACCATATGAACTTTTAATAAGAGATAATTCTGGTAAAAAAATATATCAGGGACCAGATATTAATTTAGATGATGCTGAATTTTATATAAATGACACCTGGCTTACTGGAGATTTTGTATTAAACCTGGAAGATGATAGGATTAAACTTGATTATTTTATTCCAATTGATATGGCTGTAGCCGGGAATATTGCCAGTTTAGAAAATAGCCATAATCAGGAGTTTAGGCAGGAAGAATTAGAGTTGCTCTCAATATTTTTAAGAACTAATTTATATGGGAATGCAGAGGAAATATTTGAAAAGATATCTGCTGGAGAAATTGATTTTAATAAACCGGATTCTAGAATAATTGATTCTGTAATGAAGACTCAGGATAACTATATTTTTTATGATGGTGATATAGCTTACCAGGATGATTTTTATCCTGCAGGTTATCTTAGAACTCTCTTTCATTGGCTTTCTGTAGATTTTAATGAGGAGACTGTTCTTAATGATTATTATCCTGAAGCAGAAATCCTAAATATTATGGAATATTCAAGACTTGAAACTATTGTTGATGCTAGAGTCCAAAGAGGTCTTAATTATAAGGAGATACGGGAAGAAACCTTAAGGGGCAATAGAAATATCACAGTTTTAGAATTAGATCTGAACCGTTCTAATTTAAAAGTCAGGCCATTTCTTGCTAATAGCACTGTTTCTGGTTTAGAAGACTTAGTTGAAATTGGTAGAAGTAATCAGGCACTGGCCGGTATAAATGGTGGGTTTTATGAATATTCTGGTCGCCCACTAGGTATATATATGGAAGATGGCAATATTGTTACCGGGAAAGTCAGGGATCTAGTGAGATCAACTTTATTAATTGATGAATATGGTAATATTGATATTGGTATCCGTGACTGGAATGGAAATTTAGGCCTGGAAGATGGAAGAGATTTAATGGTTTCTGGTGTCAACCAGGTTCCAGAAGATGGTCAGGCTGTTATCATAAATAAGTATTATGGAGAACAGGCTCCCCAGCTCAGGGAGGGAGCAGTTGAATTAGTTGTTAATAGTCAAGGGGAAATAGCTGGTATTAATAGGAGTCATTTTTTAGCTCCAAGCTCTATTCCAGAGGATGGCTATATAATTCAGGCTACCGGTAGCAAGGCAAATATTTTGGGACGACTTAGTACTGGAGAGACTATATCCTTTGAGAATAGATTTTTTCCAGAACCAGAGCTTGAAGGCGATATTGTCCATGCTTTAGGTGCCGGACCAAAATTGATTGAAGATGGAAGGATTAATATTACATCTTATAGAGAGGGATTCCAGAGAGATATAGTTTATGGAAATGCACCAAGATCGGCAGCAGGAATAACTGGAGATAATAAACTTCTTCTGGTTACAGTTGATGGGAGACAGCCAGAAAGAAGTATTGGAATGACCCTGGATGAACTTGCTGAATTTATGCTGGATTTAGGAGCAGAAAAGGCAATGAACCTCGATGGAGGTGCCTCAGCAAGGATGATGGTTAGAGGTTTTACGATGAATGTACCAAGTTCTGAAAGAAATATTGGAAATGCCCTCTTAATTTTGCCAAATATGTGATAAAATATATAACAGGAGGTAATTATGAAAAAGATAACAACCACTTTAGCAATTCTATTATTTATTGTAATGGCTTTTTCTGTATCAGTTGATGCCTGGAACCCAACTTTAGATAATGCCCACTATATGGTCCGGGCTTCAGTAAATGAAATTAGAGCATTACAGTTTAAGTTAGGTTTTGGTTTTGACAGATTTAATTCCTTTGATACTCTCTTTGCTTATAATGGGGATAGCTTTGATCTTCAGGGAACCTGGTTATTAAACTTTACCGGGGACCAGGAGATTGATATGAACTTAAGACTAAATGCTGCTACTAAACTTGCTGAAAGGAGTATCAGGCCTGCCATCGGTGTCGGCGGAGAGTTTCCTTTAGGAGATAGAAATTATACTTTCTGGAGTATAGATTATTATTTCAATGTTTCCAGTAATAATTTAGTTTATGAAGCAGGAGTAGGTTTTCCAATTACGGCTAATAGTGATCTGACTTTAGGTGTTGGAAATTCTTTCTGGGATAGAGGAAATAGTGAGGCTGCAATAGGGTTAAAGGTAGGTTTTTAATTTGAGTTTATTAGAATCATTTGAATGCTTATTAAAAGGAAAGACGATGGTTATTGGGGATTTAATAATTGATGAATTTTTGTTTGGTAATCCTTCCAGAATTTCCAGGGAGGCTCCAGTTTTAATTCTTGAAGAAAAAAATAGGGAGTTTAGACCAGGTGGAGCTGCTAATGCTGCCTATAACATTGCAAGTATTTCCAGCAAGACAAAATTACTTGCTATTTCAGGAAATTCAAAGAACTGGGATAATCTTTCAGGGTTACTGGTCAATGAGGGGGTTGATATATCAGGTGTTCTGCTAGAAGGAACTAATAATAATTTAAAGACTAGAGTGATTGCAGGAAGTAATCAGGTTGTTGACCAACAGATTGTTAGAATTGATAGGAAGTATGATTCAGAGATTAAAGAAGAGTTTAGAGATCAGATCTTTGATAGGTTTTCAACTAGTTTACCTGAAGTAGATTCTATATTGCTCTCAGATTATGGCTATGGTTTATTAAATCAGAGTTTGATTGAGAGAATCATGGAAAAGGCAGTAGCTGCTAAGACACCTGTAATTGTTGACAGTCGAACTCAGTTGGGAAAATTTAGAAGAGCTACTATAGCAACTCCTAATATAGAAGAGGCTTCTCAGTTTTGGGGTTCAGCTATCAGATCTGAAAACGATCTTAAAAAGGCAGGAAACTATATTTTAAATAAGTTAAATAGCAGATATCTTCTGATCACAAGAGGGGCAGAGGGAATGACATTATTTGATCAGAGTGGTTGTGAGACTGTTCCAGTTGCAAATAAAGTGGAGGTCTTTGATGTTACAGGGGCTGGCGATACTGTTTCAGCAGTGATAACACTGGCACTCGCAGCAGATATACCTATTATTGATGGGGTTAAACTGGCAAATTATGCAGCTGGTGAAGTTGTTAAAAAACCTGGGGTAGCTTCAGTTAGTCCTGAAGAGATTAAAGAGGCTATTAGTCATGAAAAATAAAATTTTAAATTTAGAGGAACTTGAAGTTATCGTTAAAAAATTAATGCCTGACCATCGAATTGTCTTAACCAATGGTTGCTTTGATCTATTACACACAGGACATGTTAGATATTTAAATAAAGCTTCTAATTTAGGTGATATTTTAATTATTGCTGTTAATAGTGATCAGTCTGTAAAAAAATTAAAGGGAGGAAGTCGCCCTTTAATACCACTAAATGAAAGGATGGAATTACTGGCTGCTCTTGAAGCAGTTGATTATGTTACTGATTTTTCTACGGAAACCTGTAGCCCGGTGATTAAAAGGCTAAAGCCTGATATTTATGTTAAGGGCGGCGATTACAGTCCAGAAACTTTACCTGAATGGAATGCAGTACATGAATATGGTGGGGATGTAAAATTTATTGAGATGACTACTGAGAGATCAACCAGTGGAATAATTGAGAAGATTATTTCATCTCATAAAAAATAAATATTGAGGTGATTTAATGACAGAAACTGATAGCATTGAAGAAGTTGTTAAAGCTGCTCAAGATGGAGAAGTCAGGGCAATTGAAGAATTGATAGATAGAAATATGGATATAGTCTATGCTAAATCCCGTTATTTCTTCATTAAAGGGCTTGATAAGGATGATGTGATACAGGAGGGAAGAGTAGGCCTATTTAAGGCTATAAGAGATTATAAGGAAGATAAAGAAGCTTCATTTAGAGGTTTTGCTCAATTATGTATTCACCGTCAATTGGTTTCTGCAATTAAAAAGGCAAACAGACAGAAGCATATGCCTTTAAATAATTCTACTTCACTGGATAAATCAATCGATAAAGGTGAAAGTAAAAGAACTTATAATGAAGTTGTAAGCGATGAAAATCATGATTTAGAAAAGATTTTTATTTATCAGGAAGTATTAAATTTAATTATGGATAAGATAGAGAAAAACCTTACTCAACTTGAATATAAAGTTTTTGTAAAGTATCTGGATAATAAGACTTATCAGGAAATCTCGGATGAGCTTGAGGTTAACTTGAAATCTGTCGATAATGCTCTACAAAGGGCTAGAAAAAAAGTAGAAGAAATCAGGGAAAACTGTAATCTATCAGGAGTTGTTGGATGACTTCTTTTTGGAGGAATATATTTTTCAGTAAGATATTCTGCTTAAATTGTAATGAAGAACTAAGAAGTGGGAATATACCAGGAATCTGTAATTCGTGCTTACATTTTTTTGATTTCAATGGTCTAAATTCCCTGGATAATAGTCTTCTGGAAGTATATTCACCTCTCATTTATGAAGGAATGGTTAAAGATCTTATCTATAAGTTAAAGTATGATGGGGAAGAATTAATTGCTTATACCTTAGGAATAATTATGGCTGATTATATTAAATATCTTAAATTATATGATAAAAATACTATTCTGGTACCGATTCCACTCGCTAAGAAGAGAGAAGCGAAAAGAGGTTTTAATCAGGCTAGACTTTTGGCCGAAGTGATTGCCAGTGAGCTTAAAATTTCAGTCAGAGATAATTTGTTATATAGAAAGCAGGAGACTCCTCCTCTTTATAATTTAAGTCCTGGTCAGAGGAAACTGGTTTTGGAGGGGGCATTTAGTTTTAATAAAGGTTTTAATAATTTAAATAAAGAAAACTTTATTTTAGTTGATGATATTTTTACAACAGGCAGTACTTTAAATGAAGCAACTGGAGTTTTGTACAATGCAGGGGCTATAAGAATTATAGGTTTGACAGCAGTCATAGCTTTAAAAAAAGAAAAGTTTGACAAAGGCCATAACCTATGATATATTATTAATTGATGGATGTAGAAAAAAATAATGCCATCCATTGGAACTATTTTTTAGGGGGAATTTATTAAAATGATTTACACTGGTAAAGTAAAATGGTTTGATGCGAAAAAAGGTTACGGTTTTATTGAAAGAGAAGACGGAGACGATGTTTTTGTTCACTTTTCAGCTATTGAGGAAGAAGGCTTTAAGAGCCTTGAAGATGGCGAAGAAGTAGAATTCGAGATCGTTGAAGGCGATCGTGGTCCGCAGGCAGCGAACGTTGTAAAATTATAAAGTTTATTTAAATAGACTTTTGATTTAGCAACCTTGCCGGTTATCTTTATAGATAGCCGGCTTTTTTAATGCGAAATTAATCGAATAGCTTCATAAAATATGCAGGAAATTTATGATGAATGTAGAAGTTATATATATACCGGGAAAGCTTTATCTAGCCGGGAAACGATACTGGAAAGGAGTGGTTTGTTTATGAAAATTATGACATATGGAAAGAATGTTGATGTTACTCCTGCCCTAAAAGAATATGCAGAAGAAAAAGTAGGGAAGAAGCTGGAGAAGTATTTTGATAAAGAACCAATGGAAGCTCAAGTTTCTATGGAGGTAGAAAAAGAACGCCACATAGTAGAGGTTACAGCTTTTGTTGGTGGTTTAATATTAAGAGGTGAAGAAGAAACAGGTGATATGTATGCTTCTATAGACGGTGTTTTAGAAAAATTAGAATCTCAAATCCAAAAATATAAAACCAAAATAAAGCGGAGTATGCGTGAGAACCGTCAGGAACAAAAAGAAGCGTTTAAAAAGAGAAGAACTGAGGAAGTTTTAAATAAAGGTGTAGAAGAGATTAATATTGAAAAAGAAAAGGATACTGGTAATGAGTTTAGTCCAAGAGTTGTTAAAACCAAAAGATTCCCAGTTAAACCGATGCATGTTGAGGAAGCTTGCATGCAGATGGATCTCTTAGATCATGATTTCTTTGTTTTTTCAAATGCTGAGACTTCAGAAGTAAATGTTGTATATAAGAGAAGAGATGGGGACTATGGTCTTATTGAACCTACTTTTTAATTGAGTTTGGGTTATAAAGGTGATATAATTAAATATGTGTATCTAAAAATGTCAGGGTGCCCACAACCCTGGCATTTTTCATAGTAAAATTATTTTTAAAAATAAGGTGGTTAAAATTTTATGTTAGGTTTTTTAAAAAGTTTATTTAAAGATCCCAATGAAAAAGAACTAGAAAAATTATGGCCGACTGTTGAAGAAATAAACGATTTAGAACCGGAAATGCAGGAACTGTCTGATCAGGAGTTGAAGAACAAAACTGAGGAATTTAAAGATAGATACAAAGATGGTGAGTCGTTAGATGATTTACTGGTTGAGGCTTTTGCAGTTGTTAGAGAAGCCTCACAGAGATCTACAAATGAAGGTTTTCGCCACTTCGATGTTCAGTTATTAGGAGGCATCGCTCTTCATCAGGGTAAAATTGCTGAGATGAAGACCGGTGAGGGTAAGACACTGGCAGCTACTCTGCCTGTATATTTAAATGCAATCTCAGGTAATGGTGTTCATGTTGTTACTGTTAATGATTATTTAGCTGAACGTGATAGTGAATGGATGGGGCAAATTTATAGGTTTTTAGGATTATCTGTCGGTGTTATTTTAAATGACATGAAACCTGATGAAAGACGTAAAGCTTATGAATGTGATGTAACCTATGGTACCAATAATGAATTTGGTTTTGATTATCTTCGTGATAATATGGCATATAAAGAGGAAAATCTGGTACAGAGAGGTCATCATTATGCTATTCTTGATGAGGTGGATTCGATTTTAATTGATGAGGCAAGGACTCCTCTAATTATTTCTGGTCCTGCCCAGGATACCAGTAAGGACTATAAAAGGTTCAATCGGATAATCCCTAAATTAAATGAAGAAGAAGATTTTGAGATAGATGAAAAGAGTAATCTGGTTAATCTGACTGAAGATGGCGTTCATAAGGTTGAAAATCTATTGAATATTGATAATTTATATGATGACACTAATTTTCAGTTAAATACTCGTTTAAAAAATGCTTTAAAAGCCCATACTTTGATGGAAAAAGATGTTGACTATATTGTAAAAAATGGTGAGGTTAAGATAGTTGATGAATTTACCGGCCGGGTTATGGAAGGCCGCCGTTTTGGTGAAGGACTTCACCAGGCCATTGAGGCTAAAGAAGGGGTTCAGGTAAAGCGTGAAACCCAGACCTTTGCCAGCATTACTGAGCAGAATTATTTTAGAATGTATGATAAACTGGCTGGTATGACCGGTACTGCTAAGACCGAAGAAGATGAATTTATAAAGATATATGGTATGGAAGTTATTGTTGTACCTACCAATGAACCAATGATAAGAGATGATATGTCTGATCTGGTTTATCAGGATAAAGAGACGAAGATTAGAGCAGCTATTGATGATATAGAAGCCAGATATGAGAAAGGACAGCCAGTTCTTGTCGGTACTGTATCTGTTGCCGATTCTGAGAATTTAAGTCGTCGACTTAAGAAACGCTCTATTCCCCATGAAGTTTTAAATGCTAAAAATCATGAACGGGAAGCAGATATTATTAAATATGCCGGGCAGAAAAAGAGTGTTACTATCGCTACTAATATGGCCGGTCGAGGTACTGATATTGTATTAGGTGATGGAGTTAAAGAACTTGGTGGTCTCCATGTATTAGGAACTGAACGCCATGAGAGTCGCCGGATTGATAATCAGCTTAGAGGTAGATCTGGACGTCAGGGTGATCCTGGTTCATCTCAATTTTATGTATCTTTAGAAGATGACCTTTTAAGATTATTTGGTTCTGATAATATTAGTGGAATCCTTGATAAAGTAGGTTTTAATGAAGGTGAACCAATTGAGCATAAGATGATAACTTCTGCTATTGAGCGTGCCCAGAGGAAAGTAGAAGATAGAAACTTTGAGATCAGGAAAGCTATTCTGGAATATGATGATGTTTTAAATAAGCAGAGAGAGGTTATTTATAACCAGCGCCGGGAAGTTTTAACGACTGACCAGCTTCTTGATCAGGTAAATAAAATGCTTGAAAAGGTTATTGATGATTTAATTAATATGTATATGTCAGAAGATCTCCATCCAAGTGATTGGGATTTGGAAGGTTTTAGGAAAGCTCTTAATAACTTTAATATAAATCTTGATGCTGATGATGAAAAGTTAATGAATATGGAAAGTGAAGAGGTTCTAGATAAAATTATTCTTTCAGCTCAGGCAGCACTGGATAAGAAAAAGCGGGAGATTGGGAGCGATGATTTTAATAATCTGGCACGACACATTGCTCTTAGAATCATTGATAGAAAATGGATGTCCCATCTTGATAATATGCAGGAATTGAGACAGGGGATTGGTTTAAGGGCATATGGCCAGAAAGATCCTCTTACTGAATATAAGTTTGAATCATATGACCTTTTCCAGGAAATGACTGGATCGATCAGACAGGATTTAGTTAAGACTCTGCTTAAGATTGAGATAAAAGGTGGAGCAGATACCAGACAGGCTGGTCCTGTTTCCAGGGATAACTTAAACTTTGCTCAACCAGATATTATTGAGAAACAGAAAAAGGATCTACAGGCTAAAAAAGATAGGATACAGGCTAATAAGAATCAGCAGACTAAACAGGAGCCTATTGTTAAACCTGATGAGCCTGGACGAAACGATCCCTGTCCCTGTGGTAGTGGGGAAAAATACAAAAGGTGTTGTGGAGGTTAAATTGAATGGATTATGGTGAAAAAATAGATGAATTAGAAAATAAATTTGATAACTTGAGGGATTTACTTTGACCAATCAGTTTTAGCTGAAAAAAAAGAGGAATTGGAGAATAAAATGAGCTCTCCTGGTTTCTGGGATGACAATGATAAGGCCAGGAAGATAGCTAAAAATTTAGATAGAATTAAGAATCGGTTAAATTTGATTCAGGAATTAGATGCTGAATTTGAAGAGGCAAGGGTCTATCAAGAATTGATCCAGGAGGGCGAAAAATCATTGAAGCCTGAATTGGAAGCTTTATTGAAGGAACTGGAAAATGAAATCGATAAGCTTGAATTGAAACTTCAATTCACTGAAGAATATGATCAGAATAATGCTATTTTTTCTATACATCCTGGAGCTGGTGGCACTGAATCTCAGGATTGGGCCCAGATGTTACTCAGGATGTATGAGAGATGGTTTGAGAAGAGAGGTTTTTCTACAGAAACTCTGGATTTTCTTTCAGGAGATGAAGCCGGGATTAAACGGGTTACGATTCTGGTTAAAGGCGATTATGCTTATGGTTACTTAAAAGGTGAGGCCGGGGTTCATCGCCTGGTTAGAATTTCTCCCTTTGATTCTTCAGGGCGGCGACATACTTCCTTTGCATCAGTTGATGTACTTCCTGAGATTGATGAGGATTTGATGGTTGATATTGATGATGGTGATTTGAAGATTGAGACCTATCGAGCCAGTGGCGCTGGAGGACAGCATGTTAATAAGACTGATTCTGCTGTTAGGATTACTCATCAACCTACTGGTATTGTTGTTCAGTGTCAGAATGAGAGATCTCAGCATAAGAATAAATCTATGGCTATGAAGATTTTAAATTCTAAATTGATTGAATTAAAAAAGGAAGAGAAAGCTGAGGAGATTGAAGAACTTCGAGGCGATTATAAGGAGATTGCCTGGGGAAGTCAGATAAGATCTTATACCTTCCATCCCTATAATTTAATCAAAGATCACAGGACCGGGGTTGAAGAAGGGAATATCGATAAAGTAATGGATGGAAATATCGATGAGTTTATTGAAGCATTTCTCTATGATAGAAAGGCGGATCAGCAGTGAAAAAGATAGTGCTAGTAGCCATTGCAATAATTTTAATTTTAAATATACCGTTTTTAATGGAACGGATAGAATATGATAATAATAATAAAAATTATGAATTGATTTTAGATTCTGGTGAATTTAATGACTTAACATTAAGGTATACCCATTTAAATTTAGAAGAATTAATTGAAGCGGGGCTTACTGGGCTGGCTTTGCCTGCTGAAACAATTGAAGATTTAATTGATAGAGGCCAGGTTGCTTTATGGCGTTCAGCAGGGATTTCAACTTTATCTGAAGATTTAAGAGCCAGGTTAGCTGCTGAGGATTATAATATTGATCGTAATGGTGCCCTGCTCTTTTTTGATGAAGAAGTTACTCTGCGGGCAGAAAATATATTGGATTACTGGCAAGAACTTTATAATGTAAAAACAATGGAATATGAAAATGGGATGATTGTACTTTTTCCTGCCTGGTATGAGGAACTTGAAAATTTAATTCCTGGGTATGATCAGGAACTTGCTGCTGAAGCCGATGAATTAGGTTTGAATCTTTTTGTCAGGATGAAAAACCAGCCTGATGATCAGTTGAATCTGGCTTTATACGATGAGGCTTCAGGTATTGGAGCCGAATCAGTTATCTTTAGTGGTGATGAAGTTGGTGGTTTCCCAGGAAATATTGAAGAAAATGCTAGCTTTATTAATGAGTCCAGAATTAAATATGGGATGATTGAGCCATTTATTGCCGATCAGGATGGCTCCAGGGCATTTGCTAAAATTGCTCCAGATAATGTTGTTAGGGTTCATAGTATTCAGCAGGATGAGATGGAGAAATATGATATTGATAGAATAGTTAACCGTTATGTTAGGGCTGCCAGAGATAGGAACGTTAGGTATCTTTATTTGAGAGGATTTCCTATTTCTAGAACTGGAGATGATCTGGCTGGAATGCAAAAGAGCTTAATTGAAGGTATCTCGGACCAGCTTGATACTGCTGGTTTTATTCCAGGTAATGTTAGTCCATTAATCCAGTCTGGGCCGGCAAACTGGAGACTGGCTTCGATTGTAATTGCAATTATTTTATTATTATATCTCTTTGCAGACAAATTATTTGCATCCAGGTGGAAGAATTTGATTTTTAGTCTTTTAGCGGCTGGTTTTCTGATATCTACGGGTCTTTTATTTTTTGTTGTTTCTGGCAATATATTACGACAGTTTTTGGCTTTAGGGCTGGCAGTTCTTGCTCCAGCAGTGAGCAGTTTTTATATTGTTGATATACTTAATGGGAGACCAGGATTTAAGTTAATACAGGCGGTAGGAATAACTCTGGCTGGTAGTATTTTCTTAAATATTACCCTGGCCAGTACTGAGTTTTATAATCAGATTGAGTCTTTTAGAGGAGTAAAGGTTGCTTTCCTAATGCCTTTAATTTTTACAGCAATTTATTATTTGATTAAAGAATATAAAATTATTACGCTTGATGATCTGATTGTTGAATCAAAGAAGTTTTTGGATTTAATAATTAGATTAAAACATATTGTTCTGGCCGGGCTGGTTATGGTTGGTTTGATAATTTATATCGGGAGAACAGGTAATATTCCTTTAATACCTGTACCTGCCTGGGAGATAGTTATCAGAGATTTACTGGAGGAATTACTGGTAGTGAGACCGAGATTTAAAGAGTTTTTATTCGGACATCCATTTTTATTTCTGCTACCGGTTATTTTTAAATATTTTCCCTATAAATTATTAGGACTTTTTGCAGTGATTATGGCTACAATCGGTCAGATTACAATTGCTAATAGTTTTTCTCATCTCCATACTCCCCTGGTGATTAGTCTGATTAGAACCTGGCATGGTTACTGGCTGGCTCTACCTGTTGCAGTTGTTCTTGGTATTATTATGTATATGATTAATAAAGTTTTCATCTTTTATCTGGAACAGGGAGACGATATATAATGAAAAGAGTGGTTATTTCAGGTTATTATGGCTATGATAATATTGGTGATGAAGCAATTCTATATAGTATTATTGAGGCTATTAAAAATTTTAACAGTGAGATTGAGATATTTGTGCTTTCCAGTTCGCCAGAAATAACTAGCAAGAGATATGATGTTAAAGCAACTGGCAGGTATAATCTTCCTGAAATAATCTCTGTTCTTAAGGGGACGGATTTATTTATCTCTGGTGGCGGAAGTCTTCTTCAGGATGTTACCAGTCTAAAATCTCCTTTTTATTATTTATCGATGCTGCAACTGGCAAGAATTTTATCGAAAAAGTCTATCTTTTTCTGCCAGGGTGTTGGCCCTTTAAAGAACAGGTTTGTTAGGCTGGCAACAATGAAGACTTTAAAAAAGGTAGACCTTATCTCAGTTAGAGATATTAACTCTAAAGAATTACTTGAGGGAATTGGACTATCTGGAGATGAAATCATAAAATCAGTAGATCCTGTTTTTTTATTGGATGATTCAGCAGAAGTTAATAGAAGTGAGGTAATTGAAGATAACACTTTAGGTATTTCAGTTAGACCCTGGAATGATAACGCTTATATTAAGCCTTTAGCTGCTGGAGTTAATCAGTTAATTGAAGATTATCCGGATTTGAGGATACATTTGATTCCTTTTCATAAAGGAGAGGATGAAAGGTTATCAAAGAGACTTTCTGAATTATTAAATACTGATAGGATAAATTTACTTAAAGCTCAATCACATCCTGCCAGGATGATTGATTATTATGAGGAGATAGATATTCTTTTAGGGGTCAGACTTCATTCTTTAATCTATGCAACAATTACAGCGACTCCCTTTGTTGGGATTAGTTATGATCCTAAAATTGATAGCTATTTATCTGAATTAGAAAAAAAGCCAGCTGGAAGCACTAAATTTATTATACCTGAAAAGGTTTATGAGAGACTCTCTTACAATTTTGATAATCATTTGGTGGAATCAGAGAGATTGGAAGGATTTGCTAGAGATAAAAGCAATGAACTGGAAAATATATTAACTCAAATTTTTAATTAATAAAGAGGAGCTTAGTTGATGGAGACTCAGAGAATTTTAGGAGTTAAATTTAATATTCTTGATCAGGCTGGTTTTATTAGAAAAATTGATCAGGAACTATCTGGAGATAGTTATGATTCGAAATATGTTGTAACTCCTAATGCCGAGATTGTAATGCAGGCCAGGAAAGATCCACGATTAAATGAAATCATTGATTCTGCCTGGTTGAGCAGCCCTGATGGCAGTGGGATTTTAATGGCGTCTAAACTGCTTCCAGAAAAAAGAATTTTTCAGGAAAGGGTTGCAGGCTTTGACCTAATGGAAGCATTGATAGAACTGGCAGCTGAGAGAAATTATTCTGTTTATTTTTTAGGTGGAAGACCTGGAATTGTTGAGAAAGCTAGAGATAATCTTATGAGAAGTTATCCAGGCATTGATATATGTGGCTGTCACCATGGCTATCTTGATGCAAGGTTAAAGGTAGAGGTTATTGCAGATATTAATCAGCAGAGACCAGATTTATTGCTGGTAGGCATGGGAGCTCCCCGACAGGAGTATTTTATATCAGAGCATAAAGATGAGTTGGATTTTAAAGTAGCTTTAACTGTAGGTGGAAGTTTTGATGTTATTTCAGGAGAGAAAAAAAGAGCCCCTGGCTGGGTTCAGAAAATATATTTAGAGTGGTTATACAGGCTTTTTCAGGAGCCTGCAAGATGGAAAAGAATAAAAGTTTTGCCTCATTTTATTTTAATAATGCTAATAGATGGGATTAAAAATTAAAGGATAGGTGGTATAATATGTTTAAAAGTAGTATGAAGAAGATAGCAGTTACTCTGATAATTATAGTGATGATAACTGCCGGGGTTGGCCTGGCTAATGAAAATTCTATGACGGAACATGGAACGATCCAGAATTTCCAGAATATCTTAATGTTAATCAATAATTATTACGTTGAAGATATCTCATTAAATCAGTTAATTAATGGTGCGATTGATGGGATGTTATCAGAAGTTGATTCTTATTCGAATTTCATGTCTTCTGGAGAATATGAAGATATGCAGGAAGATTTTGAAGGTGAATTTGGCGGTATAGGAATTCAGATAACAATAAGGGATGGACAATTAACTATTGTCTCTCCAATTTCCAATACTCCTGGCGAGCGAGCCGGTCTGATGGCTGGAGATATCATTGCTAAAATAGACGGTATGGAGACAGAAGATATGTCTCAGGAGAGAGCAGTTGACTTGATGCGTGGAGAACCAGGAACTGACGTAACCCTCTCAATTGACCGGGAAGGCGAAGATGAGCTGATAGAAGTTGAGATTACCAGAGCAATTATTGAAGTACCGATTGTTGAAACAGAAATTTATGATAATGTTGGTTATCTTTCAGTTAGTCAGTTTATCCAGGAGACAGGTGTAAAGACTGAGGAAGCTTTACTTGAGCTTGAAGATGAGGGAGTTGAGGCGATTATCCTTGATCTTAGAAATAATCCTGGTGGAATTTTAGATGAAGCAGTTAAGGTAAGTAGCCTCTTTGCTGAGAGTGGAACAGTTTTATCTGTCAGACAGCGAGAAGGTGAAGACCAGATTTATGAGGTTGATGGAGATTTTATGACCTCTGATCTGCCATTAATTGTAATGACAAACCGGGGCAGTGCCAGCGGTTCTGAGATAGTTGCTGGATTTATTAAGGATCAGGAAAGAGGCAAACTCTTTGGCAGTCAAACATTTGGTAAAGGCACAGTTCAGAGTGTTTTTCCACTTGAAGATGGTTCAGCATTAAGGCTGACAACTGCCAGATATTATACATCTGGAGAAAATTTGATTGATGAGATAGGTATTGAGCCTAATTATGATTATCCATTTATTCCTGATGAAGATGATCCAGAGGCTGATAATCAGCTTGATGTTGCAGTCGATTTAATGGCTTATTACCTTGAAAATAATTACTGGCCAGAACCAGAGGATTTTCTGCCAGAATTAACTGAAGAAGAGTTAGAAGAGATAGCTCATCGTGAACAAGAGATTGAGAGAATTGAAGAAGATATGGAAAATGATAATTAAGAGGTGAGGAATTAAATGTCCAGTCTTTTTGATGTTATGGGGCCGATTATAATCGGCCCTTCCAGTTCACATACAGCCGGAGCTGCCAAGTTAGGAAGGCTTGCCAGGTTGATTTTTGATGAGAAGATAGAGGAAGCAGAGATCGGTCTCCATGGTTCATTTGCCAGTACAGGCAAAGGGCACGGGACTGACAAGGCTTTAGTTGGTGGATTACTTGGTTTTAAACCTGATGATCCTAGAATCAGGGAATCGTTAAAACTTGCTGATGATAATGGAGTGAAAATTAATTTTAGTAATATTAAGTTACCTGATGCCCATCCCAATAGCGTTAAGATTACTATGAAAAATGATGCGAATAGTCTGACTGTTATTGGTTCTTCTGTTGGTGGCGGTAATGTTAAGGTAACAAAAATTGAGGATTATAAAGTTAATATAACTGGTTCGCTTCCGACTATCTGGCTTATTCATCAGGATAAACCAGGCATGGTTGGTCTGATTACATCAATATTGGGGAGTTATAATTTAAATATTGCCTTCATGCAGGATTTTCGTAAGATTAAGGGAACAGTTGCTTCAGCTATTATTGAGCTTGATCAGGAAGTTTCAAAGTATACTCTTAATCATTTGAAGAATACTAATAATATTGAGAAAGTCAGATATATACCAGCATTATAAATGGAGGAGAGCAGATGGAGTTAGTATATCGTTCAGTTAAAGAGTTATTCCAATTGGCTGAAGAATTTGATGGTGATCTGGTTGAGGCGATAATTAAAGTTGAGTCTTTTACTACTGATAAAACTGAAACTGAGATAAAAGCTAAGATGCAGGAAAATTTAGAAGTTATGAGAAAAGCAATTGAAGATGGTAAGGCTGAGGATATTAAATCACCGAGTGGTTTAGTTGGTGGTGAGGCTTCTAAATTAGAAGGCTTTCAGTCTTCATGGAATACTGGTATTCATCAGCAGGCAGCAGTAAATGCGATAGCAGTTGGTGGTGTTAATGCCTGTATGGGGAGAGTTGTTGCCAGTCCGACTGCTGGGGCAAGCGGTATTGTTCCAGCAGTTATCTTTGCAATTGCTGAGGAAAATAATATCTCTGATGATAAACTTGTTGAAAGTTTATTTGTGGCCGCTGCTTTAGGTAGAGTTGTTGCTAAGAAAGCAACTCTGGCAGGAGCTGCTGGTGGCTGTCAGGCAGAATGCGGTGTTGGAGCTGGCATGGCAGCAGGAGCTGCAGTTTATCTTGGCAATGGCAGCAAGGAGATGATCGGTCATGGTTTTTCGCTAGCCTTAAAGAATCTACTTGGGCTGGTCTGTGATCCAGTTGCTGGTCTGGTTGAGGTTCCCTGTGTTAAAAGAAACGGGTTTGCGGCAAGTCATGCTATTACTGCAGCTACTATGGCCCTGGCCGGGATTGAGAGCAAGATACCGGCTGATGATGTTATTCTTGCCATGAAAGATATTGGTGATCAGCTGCCTTTATCACTGAAGGAGACTTCTGAAGGAGGCCTTGCTATAACTGAAGCCGGGCTGGAGATAAAGAGAAATCTTGATATATAGAGTGATTGCTTGCACTACCCGACTATTTACATTTAGTTATGTCATTTGATATAACTAAGAGGTAATTAAGCATCTTTAATTTTGCTGTAATAGATTTTGGTTAGAGATGAGCTGGAGCAGTCCCGGAGCAATCCCAGAGCAGTCCCGGAGCAATCCCGGAGCAATCCCGGAGCAAAGCCGGAGCAGTCCTGGAGGATGTTTATATCAGGATTAGATTTAATTAATAGTTTTGGTAATTGAATTAAAAATAAATCGGGATATATAACCATAGTTGGACCGAGATTAAACCGAATTTAAAGCGAAGCTCAACCGAATTTAAACCGAAACTAGACCGAGTTTAGACCGAAGCTTTATCGAACTTAACCCTAAATTGAACTGAACTTATATTAGAGAAAAGTAAAAAGAGTTAATAGCAGTTAGTTATCTCCACTGGTAGATTAATTCCAGTGGAGATTTTTTTATTTTGCAAATATAGGATCTAGATATATAATAGGATTGAATATAAACTTTAAATGGTAGCAACAAATCAGCGAATCTTCTACTAGAATTAGTAAATTTATTACTTGCTATAATGAGTTAATATTGATATAATAATAAAACCAAGTAAGAAAGTATACTTTAAAATATTAGGAGGTTTCTTAAATGTTTGCCAGGATAAAAGCTGATTTTAAAGCGATCTTTTCAAGGGATCCAGCAGTGAATAATGTATTTGAAGCATTAATTGCGTACTCAGGGTTTCATGCGATTATAATTCATCGTTTGGCCCATCAACTATATAGAGTAGGTTTAAGAACTATTCCCAGGATTATTTCTCAGATATCTAGGTTTTTAACCGGGATTGAAATTCATCCTGGTGCTGAGATAAAAGGTGGTTTATTTATTGACCATGGAATGGGAGTAGTAATTGGCGAGACTACTGTAATTGGTGAAAATGTTACTATTTATCAGGGTGTTACCCTGGGAGGTACCGGTAACGAGAAAGGTAAGCGTCATCCGACTATAGGAAATAATGTTGTGATCGGGACTGGTGCTAAAGTTTTAGGGTCCTTTGAGGTCAAGGATAATGTTAAGATTGGTGCTGGTTCAGTAGTTTTATCTGAGGTACCGGCCAATGCTACAGTTATAGGAATTCCTGGTCGGATTGTTAAGAAGGATGGCCAGAGGATTCATGCTGCCAGGGATCTTGATCATGCTGATCTTCCTGATCCGATTGGAGAAAGGCTTCTTGATTTAGAAAAAGAGATGGACGAGTTAAGGGATGAGATTATTAATCAATATTCGAATAAAAAAATAAGTTAATTTAAGCTTTATACTTGACAAGTTTACTAAGTTATTGTAAAATAGATTTAAGTTAAGTAAATAAGTTAAAATAATATAGATACAAGCTAAATGAAGGGGATGATTTAATGAATATGAAAGGTCTAACCCAATTTAAAATGATAGAGGATATTAATTATAAACGTTCTAAATTGAATGATTTTAATAGTAAAGTTAAGCTTAATGCTGTTAATTCTTTTGAAACAATTGACGGCATTTAATATAAGATTTCCCCCCAAACCCCAAACCTGATAACTCCTGCCTGGCCTTCCCTGTTGATGGGAAGGCCAATTTTTTGTGCTAATAATAAAAATAGCTTTAAATTGATAATAATTACTGATATAATATTGAAAGTGGTACTTATGGTATTTGACAAACATTTGTATTATACTATAATATAAATAGAACTTGAAATTAAGAGGAGGCCTATTTGATGGAGGAAAAAGAATTTGAATTACATTCTCCTTATAGTCCAAAGGGAGACCAGCCAAATGCTATAAAAGATCTGGTAAAAGGCTTAGAGAAGGGTTATCGTCATCAGACTCTGCTTGGTGCTACCGGTACTGGCAAGACTTATACAATGGCTGCAGTTATTGAAAAGATCAACAGGCCGACTCTTGTTATTGCCCATAATAAAACTCTGGCTGCTCAATTGACCAGTGAATTTATGGAGTTTTTCCCGAATAATGCAGTTGGTTATTTTGTCAGTTATTATGATTATTATCAGCCAGAGGCCTATGTGCCCCATACTGATACTTATATAGAGAAAGATTCGTCTGTTAATGAGGATATTGATAAATTAAGGCTGGCAGCTACCAGTTCGTTATTTGAGCGCAGGGATGTATTAATTGTGGCCAGTGTTTCCTGCATCTATGGCCTGGGTTCACCAGAGGATTATCTGGAACTTTCCTGCGAGCTTGAAACTGGCAAGATTATGCCAAGAGATGATATTGTCAGAGACCTTTCAATGATGCAGTATAGCAGAAATGATATAGATTTTTCCCGGGGCCATTTTCGGGTTCGAGGGGATGTGATTGAGATCTTTCCAGCCTATAAGGATATTGCAATTAGAGTAGAGTTATTTGGTGATGAGATCGATAGAATTACAGAAATAAATACGGTGACTGGCGAGATTCTTGATGAGCACCGGCAGTTTACTGTTTTTCCAGCAAGTCACTTTGTTACTCCAGAGAAGAAGACCAAGAGAGCAATTGAGACTATTAGAGAAGAATTAAATGAGCGGCTTGAAGAATTAAGGAGCCAGGATAAATTAGTTGAGGCTCAAAGACTGGAGCAGCGAACCAGATATGACCTGGAGATGCTTGAACAGATGGGCTTCTGTTCTGGGATTGAGAATTATTCCAGGCATCTGGCCGGGCGGCCTCCTGGTTCCAGGCCGAAGACATTACTCGATTATTTTCCAGATGATTTTGTGGTGATGATCGATGAATCCCATAAGACTATTCCTCAGATTGGCGGGATGTATGCCGGTGATCGCTCCAGGAAGGAGAAGCTGGTTGAATATGGTTTCAGGTTGCCATCTGCCCTGGATAATCGTCCATTGAATTTTGAGGAATTTGAGGAGATTGTCAACCAGGCTGTCTATGTTTCAGCTACTCCTGCTGATTATGAGAGAGAGCATAGTCAGCAGATTGTTGAGCAGATTATCCGGCCTACCGGGCTGGTTGACCCGGAGATTGAAGTCAGGCCAACAAAGAATCAGATAGATGACCTGATTGGCGAGATCAGGGATGTTGTTGATAATAAAGGCAAGAGGGTTTTAATTACAACTCTGACCAAGAATATGGCTGAGGATTTAACTGAATACCTGGCTGAATCAGGCATTAGTGTCCGGTATCTCCATTCTGATATTGATACGATTGAGCGATCAGAGATTATTAGAGATCTCCGATTAGGAGAATTTGATGTGCTGGTTGGAATTAATCTCTTGAGAGAGGGTTTAGATCTGCCAGAGGTTGCCCTGGTTGCAATTCTTGATGCTGATAAGGAAGGCTTTCTCCGCTCTGAACGGTCATTGATTCAGACTATTGGTCGTGCCGCTAGAAATCGGGAAGGCTATGTTATTATGTATGCTGATAAGATGACTGGCTCAATGAAGAATGCGATTGCTGAGACTGATAGAAGACGGGAGATCCAGAAGGCTTTTAATGAGGAACATAATATAACTCCTCAGACTATCAAGAAACCGGTTAGAAAAGTTGTTAAGCCAGTTGAGATGGTCGTTAAAGAAGATGAAGATCTGACCTATGATCTTGATAATGAAGATGGAGATAAGACTGAAGATGTTGATATTACAGCAATGACTGACAGGGAACTGACAGATCGGATGATTGATCTTGAGGAAGAGATGGAAGATGCTGCTGATAATTTAGAGTTTGAGATTGCTGCCCAGATAAGAGATGAAATTGAAGAGATTGAAGCAGAATTAGAAAGCCGATAATTTTGGGCTTAAATATAGATGAGGTGAAATTAATGTCTCGAGATAAAATAATTGTTAAAGGTGCAAGTGAGCATAATTTGAAAAAGATAGATGTTGAAATACCAAGGGATAAGCTGGTTGTTATTACCGGGCTCAGTGGATCAGGTAAATCTTCACTGGCCTTTGATACGATTTATGCTGAGGGCCAGCGGAGATATGTGGAATCCCTCTCTGCCTATGCCAGGCAGTTTTTAGGCCAGATGGAGAAGCCTAAGGTTGATTATATTGAGGGGTTATCCCCGGCTATTTCTATTGACCAGAAATCGACTCAGAATAATCCCAGGTCTACAGTCGGTACAGTTACTGAAATTTATGATTACCTGAGATTGCTTTATGCCAGGATCGGTACTCCTCACTGTCCGGACTGTGGCAAGGAGATTGCCTCCCAGACTGTTGATGAGATAGTTGATCAAATTCTGGATTTACCAGAAGACGCTAAGATTCAGATTCTGGCTCCTGTTGTGAAGAGTCGGAAAGGTGAGCATCGTAAAGTTCTGGCCAGGGCCAGGAGGAATGGTTTTGTCAGGGCCAGAGTCGATGGGGAGAATCATCTTCTGGAAGATGAGATTGAGCTGGATAAGAATTATAAGCATGATATTGAGATAGTTGTTGATCGGCTTAAGATCCGTTCAGATATCAGGAATCGTCTGGCTGATTCTATTGAGACGGCACTGGAGAATGGAGAGGGTCTGGTTATTATTGATCAGATTGATGGTGATGAATTAACCTTTAGCGAGAAATTTGCCTGTCCGGACTGTGGGGTTAGCCTGGAAGAATTAACTCCTAGAATGTTTTCCTTTAACTCACCCTATGGTGCCTGTTCTAACTGTGATGGCCTCGGGATAAAGAAGGAATTTGACCCAGACTTGTTATTAAACAGGGAGAAGCCGATTTCAGATGGTGGAATAATCCCCTGGGCTAACTCTTCAAGTAGATATTATCCTCAGCTGCTAGAGGCACTGGCTGAGGAATATGATTTTTCACTGGATACACCAATTAATGAATTGCCTGAGAAAATAGTAGAGGTTATTCTCAATGGTTCTAATAGACAGCTTGAATTTCCTTATACTAATAGATATGGCAGAACTAGAAAGCATAAGACGACTTTTAAGGGGATTATTGGCTATTTAAGAGAGCGAATTAATAAATCAGATTCACCTGGTTCCCATAAACGGCTTGAAAAATATATGAGCGAACGGCACTGTCAGGTTTGTGGAGGTCAGCGGTTGAAGCCAGTCGTTCTGGCGGTTACAATCGGAGGGAAATCGATTGCTGAATTTACCAGTATGTCAATTGGAGAATCCCTGGACTTTCTTGATGAGATTGATGAAAACCTCGATGATAGATCGAGAAAAATTGGTGAAGAGATTTTAAAAGAAATTAAGAATAGGATTACATTTTTGAATGATGTTGGCCTTGATTATCTAACTCTGGATCGGTCAGCAGGAACTCTCTCCGGTGGTGAAGCCCAGAGGATTAGGCTGGCAACCCAGATTGGTTCAGGTTTGATGGGAGTTCTCTATATCCTTGATGAACCAAGTATTGGACTTCATCAGAGAGATAATAACAGGTTATTAAGGACTCTTGAGCATATTAGAGATCAGGGTAATACTGTGATTGTTGTCGAGCATGATGAAGAGACAATTAGAGCTGCTGATTATATTATTGATATTGGCCCAGGTGCCGGTAAAAACGGCGGTGAAGTCGTGGCTAGCGGAGATTTAAATGATATTATTAAGGCTAAAGATTCTCTGACTGGCAAGTTTTTAAGAGGCGATGAAAAGATTCCAATTCCAGCAGAGAGATATGAGCCAAATGGTAAATATCTAAAGATAAAAGGTGCCAGACAGCATAATCTTAAAAATATTGACGTAGATATTCCATTGGGAACTTTTACCTGTGTAACTGGAGTTTCTGGTTCTGGCAAGAGTACTCTTATTAATTATATTTTGAAGAGAAGGTTGATGCAGGAATATTATAAGTCTACTGATAAACCAGGAGATCATGATGAGATTGAGGGGATTGATCAGCTTGATAAGGTTATCAATATTGATCAGTCTCCGATTGGCAGGACTCCAAGATCCAACCCGGCGACTTATACAAAGGTATTTAATTATATCAGAAAGCTTTTTGCTGATACTCCTGAGTCCAGACGGAGAGGTTATAAGAAAGGACGATTTAGCTTTAATGTGAAAGGTGGCCGCTGTGAAGCCTGTAGTGGTGATGGTATTATTAAAATAGAGATGCATTTCCTTTCAGATATTTATGTTCCCTGTGAGGTCTGTGGAGGCAAAAGGTATAATCGTGAGACCCTTGAGATCAAGTATAAGGGCAAGACTATAGCAGATGTTTTAGATATGACTGTTAGTGAGGCCCTTGAATTCTTCGAGAATATACCACCCCTTCAGAGGCGTTTAAAGACTATTAAAGATGTTGGTCTCGGGTATATTCGACTTGGACAGCCAGCAACAACTTTATCTGGTGGAGAAGCCCAGCGAATTAAGATTTCCACTGAACTTGGCAAGCGGAGCACAGGTAAGACATTATATATTCTTGATGAGCCGACAACTGGTTTACATTTTGCAGATATTAAGAAGCTGCTTAAAGTTCTCCATCGTTTAAGGGAAGGTGGCAATACTGTAATTGTAATCGAGCATAACCTTGATGTGATTAAATCTGCTGATTATATTATTGACCTTGGACCTGAGGGTGGCGATAAAGGTGGCCAGGTACTGGCAACTGGAAGCCCTGAGGAGATTGCCCAGGTTGAAGATTCATACACAGGCTACTTTTTGGATCAGGTTTTAAATGGTAGTAAATCAAATAAGGCAACTGGATAACTATTTAAAACGGAGGGATATTTAGTAATGGCTGAAATAGAAGAACAGTTAAAGGAACTTCCAGATAGCCCTGGGGTATATTTGATGAAGAATAAATCCAGGGAGATAATCTATGTTGGCAAGGCTAAATCCCTCCGGAACCGGGTTAGATCATATTTTAGAAAAGGTAATCATACCTATAAAAATACTATTCTGATCAGACATATTGATGATTTTAATTATATTGTTACTGATACTGAGGTTGAGGCTTATATTTTAGAGGCTAATCTGATTAAGAAATATAATCCTAAATTTAATATTAGGTTGAAGGATGATAAGTCTTATCCTTATTTAAAGATAACAACCCAGGATGATTTTCCCAGGATCTTTAAGACCAGGATAGTTAAAAAGGATGGTAACAAGTATTTCGGACCATATGCTGATGTTGATGCTATTTATAAAACTATTGATCTTTTGAAGGATATCTTTAAATTGAGAACCTGTAAAAAAGAGATAATTGCAGGCAAACCTGAATCCAGACCCTGTCTTAATTTTCATATCAATAAATGTTCTGGACCCTGTATCGGTGAAATCTCAAAAGAAGAGTACCGTAGAGATATTGAATTGATTGCGGATTTTTTAGCCGGGAGGCAGGGTAATCTGATTAAGCTGGTGACAGAAAAGATGGAGGAAACTGCAGCAAATCAGGAATATGAGAAGGCAGCTTTTTATAGAGATGGCCGAAAAGCTTTAAAAGAGATGGCCAGACAGCAGAAGATTATCACTGGTGATGATGGCAATAGAGATGTAATGGCGATTGCAACTGAGCCAGAAAGTGATACAGCCTGTGCTCAGATTTTAATTGTTCGCCATGGAAGACTGATTGGCCAGGATTATATTCTTTTAGAAGGTGCCGCTGATACTGAAGAAGAGGAGTTGCTCAGTTCTTTTATTACTCAGTATTATACTCAAAATCAGGATATACCTGAAGAGATATTGACTTATCAAAGGCCTGTCAATCAAAATAAACTAAAAGAGTTTCTTAGTAGCCAAAAAGGTTTTAAAGTTAGATTGCATTATCCTGAAAAAGGTGAGAAGAAAAGATTAACTGATATGGCCAGGAGAAATGCTGAGCAGAATTTAAAAAGATCATTAATTAAAAAGCGTTATCAGCAGGAAAAGTCTGCAAAAGAATTAAGCCAATTGCAGGAATATCTGGAACTTGAGAATAAACCATTTCATATTGAAGGTTTTGATATTTCTAATATCCAGGGGACAGACACAGTTGCCTCTCTGGTAGTTTTTAAGCATGGTGAGCCTGCCAAGGACCAATATAGACGTTTTAAGATAAAGACAGTTTCTGGCCCTGATGATTTTGCCAGTATGAAAGAGGTTATAAAAAGAAGATATTCTCGGATTTTAGAAGAAGGCAGGAAACTTCCTGATTTAATTTTGATTGATGGAGGAAAGGGACAACTTAGTGTTGCTGTTGAAGTACTTGATAAATTGGGACTGGCTCAGCTTGATATTATTGGATTGGCTAAAAGAGAGGAAGAAGTATTTCTGCCAGACCGATATGAGCCTGTAATCTTACCTGTTAATTCACCTGGTCTTCATCTTTTACAGAGAGTTCGGGATGAGGCTCACAGGTTTGCAGTTAATTATCATAGAAAGCTTAGAAGCCGGAGGCTTACTCATAGCATGCTTGATCAAATTCCAGGGGTTGGGCCTTCTCGTCGGAAAAGCTTACTCGAACATTTTGGATCTCTGGCTGAAATCAGATCTGCCAGCATAGAAAAATTGACTGAAGTATCTGGTATAAGTGATGCAACGGCAGAAAAAATATATAATTATCTGCAGGAGCATGTTAAACCAGGTTGATTTTTTTAAATTATAACTAATAATATCTATTGACATTGGCCTGAATGCTAGATATAATAGCAATAGAATTGTGGATATTTTATCAACATATTTTTGTAATAATGATCATCTAAGGAGGTGAGCTTGAATGGCTTATGTGATTTCTGATGATTGTATTTCCTGTGGCGCCTGTGAACCAGAATGTCCTGTAGAGGCAATCAGTGAAGGAGATTCAATATATGTTATCGACGCTGATACCTGTATAGATTGTGGTGCCTGTGAACCTGTATGCCCAGTTGATGCTATTAGCCCTGAATAAATTTTACTTATTTGCCGGAGTTTCTCTCCGGCTTTTTTTCCATTTATTTATTAAATTTAATTTAATAAATAAATAATAAATACAGTTTTAATGTAACTGTTATAAAGGGGAGATGATTTTTTTGAAAGAAATTAAAAAGGTTGACCCGGAGATTGCAGATATTATTAATGAGGAACAGGATCGACAGGATAATAATATTGAGTTAATTGCATCCGAGAACTTTGTTAGTGAAGCTGTTAAAGAAGCAGCTGGTTCCTGTATGACTAATAAATATGCTGAAGGTTATCCTGGCAAGAGATATTATGGTGGATGTGAAGTGGTTGATAAAGCTGAAAGGCTTGCTATTGAGAGAGCAAAAGAACTATTTGATGCTGACCATGCTAATGTACAGCCTCATTCAGGCTCCCAGGCCAATCAGGCAGTTTATTTTGCAACTCTCTCACCTGGAGATACTGTCCTGGCAATGGATTTAACCCATGGAGGTCACTTAACCCACGGTAGTCCTGTTAACATGTCTGGAGAATATTATAATTTTGTTCATTATGGTGTTGATAAGAACAAAGAAGTTATAGATTTTGAACAGGTTAAGATGCTTGCTGAAGAATATCAACCTAAAATGATTGTTGCAGGTGCAAGTGCTTATCCCAGGATTATTAATTTTAAGAAGTTTAGAAAGATTGCTGATGAAGTTGGAGCTTACTTTATGGTTGATATGGCTCATATTGCCGGGCTTGTTGCAACTGGTCTTCATCCAAATCCTGTGGAAGAAGCTGATTTTGTTACGACAACAACTCATAAAACTTTAAGAGGTACCAGAGGTGGCTTGATACTCTGTAAAGAGGAGTATGCCAAAAAGATTGACAAAGCTATTTTTCCTGGAATTCAGGGTGGACCATTAATGCATATTATTGCTTCAAAAGCGGTTTCCTTTAAAGAGGCACTTAGCGAAGAATTTGCAGAATATCAGGAGAAAGTTGTTAGAAATGCAAGGGCATTAGGTGAAAAATTACAGGATTATGGTATGAGACTTGTTTCTGGTGGAACAGATAATCACTTACTGTTAGTTGATCTAACTAATATGGATATTACAGGTAAAGAAGCTGAAGAGGCTTTAGATAAAGTTGCAATTACTGTTAATAAGAATACTATTCCCTTTGAAACCAGGAGCCCTTTTGTAACCAGTGGAATTAGAATTGGAACTCCAGCTGTAACAACCAGGGGTATGGGTGAAGAAGAGATGAAACAGATCGGTGAATTTATGTATGAAACATTAAAGAACTATGATAATGATGATAGATTAGCAGAAATTAAAAAGGATGTCCTTGCCTTAACGAATGAATTTAAATAAAAAGACTATTAAATGGGGCGCCTTCCTGGCGCTCTTTTTTTATTTGGCAGGAATTTTGTATTAAAACTTGAATAGTTATAGTATAGAGGTGATAAAAAAATGAATTATAAAATGATTGCAATTGATCTAGATAATACATTATTAACTTCTGAGAAAAATATTGACCAGGAGACGATCGATTTAATTAAAAAAGCAGATGAAGCCGGCAAGAAGGTTATACTGGCTACTGGAAGAATGTTTGAGGCAGCAGTTAATTTTCTTGAAGAGCTTGAGTTAAATACTCCTTTAATAACATATAATGGGGCTCTTATAAAGAATAAGGACGGAAAGGTAATACAGGAAAATTTGATTTCTGATGAATTAACTAAAGAGGTTGTTGAATTTGCAGAAGACTTTGGTTTGCATATTCAGTATTACAGTGAGGGAAATTATTATTATCGCTGGGAAAATAATTATGCCAGAGAATATGGGGAAATTACTGGTCTAACAGGGATTGAAACCAGAGTTAAATTGCAAAATTATATTGAAAAACCTGCTCTTAAATTATTAGTTATTGAGGAAGAAGAGAAAAGAAGGGAATATTTTAAAAAAGAATTATATAAGTATTACAAACATCGTTTAAGTATATCTTCATCTATGGAAACATATATAGAAATTACTGCATCCAATGTAAATAAGGGCAGGGCATTAGCTGATCTGGCTGATAGCTATAATATTTTACCAGAAGAAATAATAGCTGTTGGTGATGGTTATAACGATCTTCCGATGCTTGAAATGGCGGGTTTAGGAGTGGCGATGGAAAATGCTTCTGAAAAAGTCAGGGCAAAGGCTGATAGAATTACCCAATCAAATGATGATCAAGGGGTTGCTAAAGTATTAGAGTATCTATTATCTTGCAATGAAAGGGCATAGTAGATATAATTAAGGGAGGGCTTGAATTGTTAGTTGTTCAGATTATGAAAGAGGTTTTTAAAACATTTTACGGAGGGCTTTTTAAAGCTATAATTTTAAATTTGATCTGGTTTTTATTAATTTCACCGATAGTTTTTTTGTTTGTTAATGGTATTTATCTTGATTTTTTTATACCATTTATGTTGCCTGTTTTAATCCTTGGGCCTATTATTTTGACAGGCTTAAATCTTTTAAATAAAATATATCAGAATGAAGATTTTAGTTTAAAGGGGATATTTAATACAGTTAAAAGCTCCTTTTTTCCTGGACTCCTGGCAATTGTCTATGGGATTGCAGTATATCTTATTTTAATAATTGATATCTGGTTTTTTTATGGTAGAAGCGAAGGTAATCTATTGTTTTTAGTCTTAACTGCTTTATTTGTTTATTTGACTGTATTTTTTAGTATTACCCAATTATATTTCTGGGGCCTGCTAGTTCATGGTAAAAAGCTAACATTATGGACTAAAATAAAGAGGTCTTTTTTTCTGGCTGTCGATAATATCCTGCAATCTTTTTTATGGCTGGCAATTGTTATGGCTATCACTGGAGGATTTTTATACTTTACTCCAATTTTTCCGGCATTATATTTCAGTATAACAGGTTTGACAATTATCATTGGAACTGATAAATTTCTAAATACCTATAAAGAAAATGATTATGAAAAGTTAATGAGTAATGGTAAATTAAGTGACTGAGAGGGAGATATTAAATGGCTAATTATTTTGTTGGTGTTGATTTAGGGGGAACTAAAATATTAACTGCTGTTGCTGACCAGAAGGGTAATATTCTGGCAGATGTTAAAATGGCAACTGAAGTTGAAAAGGGCGAAGAACATATAATAAATAATATTGATAAAAGCATAAGAACAGCAGTTGGCAAGGCTGAATTAGGTCTGGAAGAAATAAAAAGAATTGGAGTTGGCAGTCCTGGGCCTCTTAGTATTAAAAAGGGGATAGTTTATGAAACTTCTAATCTTCCCTTTGAGAACTTTCCAATTGTTGAGATGCTTGAATCAAAAGTTAATATACCGGTTGTGCTTGAAAATGATGCAAATGCTGCTGCTCTAGGAGAAAAACTATTTGGGGCAGGTATTGATAGTGAGTTTATGGCATATATTACAATTAGTACAGGTATTGGTGGAGGCCTGGTTTTTGGTGAAAAAGTTTTTCACGGCAGCAATGATGGAGCAGGTGAAGTAGGTCATATGATAATTGAACCATCAGGACCTACCTGTGGTTTTGGTCAGCATAGAGGTTGTCTTGAGGCGATGGCATCAGGGACTGCTATTATCAGGGATGTCAAAAATGAATTAAGAAATGACTTAAATAAATCTCTTAAAAATTATCAGGGTAAGATTGAGGATATTGATGGTTATGATATTGCTAAAGCAGCCAGAGATGGTGATGAACTGGCAATTAAAATTTATCAGGAGGCTGGCAGATATCTCGGGATTGGAGTGGCTAATTTAATTAATCTCTTTAATCCTGATACAATAGTATTTGGCGGGGGAGTAATGAAGGCCAAGGAATTATTCTGGTCTGAAATGAAAAAATCTGTAAGAGACAATGCATTGAGGGCTTCTGCCAATGACTGTAGTTTTTTAGAGGCTGTATTAGGAGATAATACCGGTGTGATTGGAGCAATAGCGGTAGCTATAAAGGGGTGATTTCTTGGTAGATAAAAAGCCATCTGTAACTGTTAAAGAAATTCAAGAAGAATTATCTATTAGTTTACTTGCTGGAGAAAATAATATTGATAGAAAAATTGAGGTTAGTGATTTAAAGCGGCCAGGTATTGAACTGGCTGGATACTGGAAGCATTTTGTGCCTGAGCGAATACATATTTTAGGTACAACTGAAATATCATTTTTAGAAGGTCTTGCTGAGGATATTTTAAAAGAACGGCTTGAAAAATTTTATAGCTTAGATCCCAGAGCTGTTATTGTGACTAGAAATATAAAACCTATGGGTCAGTTAATAGACCTTGCCAATAAATATAATATACCACTTTTGCAGTCTGAGATCTCAACAACCAGATTTATAAGCAGACTGACGGCCTTTTTAGAAGATAAATTAGCTCCTATTATTATAGAACACGGGGTTTTAGTTGATATATACGGATTAGGAATTTTAATTCGAGGAAAAAGCGGGATTGGTAAAAGCGAGACAGCTGTAGAATTAATAAAGAGAGGACATCGGCTTGTTGCTGATGATAAAATAAATATTAGAGCTATAGGTGAAAGAGAGTTAATAGGGACTGCACCTGAATCGATTAAGCATTTTCTTGAGATGCGAGGAATTGGAATTATTAATGTTAAGAGGTTATTTGGGGCTGGAGCAGTTAAAGATTTTACCAGAATCGATATGGTTGTTCATCTGGATAAGTGGAAAGATGACAAAAGCTATGAAAGACTTGGTCTTGATAGTTATGAGACTGATATTCTTGGTATAAGTATTCCAGAATTAACGATACCGGTTAGGCCAGGCAGAAATATAGCTCTAGTACTTGAAGTTGCAGCAATGAATCACCGTTTAAATACAATGGGATATAACGCTGCTGAAGATTTGACGGAGAAAATTAAGAAGAAGGAAAGTTAGGAGAGCTTTTCATGTATCGTAAATTTATTATTATATTTTTAATCGCAATAATATTTATGCCAGGGGTAATTTTTTCAAATGATGATTTTGATAATGAGTATTTTGAGACTATCTATTATGGTGAGGACCCTGCAGGAGATGATTATGGCCCAGGTGCTTATAGATATCCAGGGCATAGAGTTTTTCAACCAGGAGAAGGCCATTTTGATTTAAAATCATTTGAAATCCAGGCCTTTAACAGTGAGTATAGATTTATTTTTGAATTTGGAGAGATTGAAAACCCATGGGATGGCAAATATGGCTTTAGCCATCAATTGATTCATATGTACTTTGACACATATTCAGAAACAGGTCAATCAGAGTTGTTTAGACCAGGAGCCAGGGTGAAGCTTAATCCAGATTTTCCCTGGGATTATCATCTTCAATTTAGTGGCTGGTGGCTTAGGTTGATGGATACAGAAGATGACCCTGATGATCTTGTTAGAGATATTTTAAATGTTGATGCTGAAATTTCTCCCTGGGATGTATATGATATTAATGTTGAAGTCCTTGACAGTAAAATAATACTTGAATTGCCTGAGGAATATCTTGGAGATATTCAGGGGAGTAAGTTTTATTTGCTTGTTGGAGGTTTTGATCCCTTTGGAGAGGATAATTTCAGGCCAGTCCAAAATTATAGAACAAACTGGTCATTTTATTATGATCAGTATTTAGATGAATCTAATAATTTTGTGCAGGAAGAGGCAACCAGAGTTATAGATTATTTTTATCCTGAACCTGGTTATCAGGAAGAGTTTTTAGGGGTTAATTTTGATGAGATCTCTTATTTAAAGCCTATTAAAATTCCGCTACCTGAAAAAACATTTATTGAATTGATCCGTGATTATAGTTACTTGATTGCATTTATATATAGTATAATTAGCTTTTTTATTATTTCGTATATTTTATATTTTATTATAAGGAGTGCCAGTGATGAATAAAGATGCTTTGAGATTTTGCAGAAGAATTTTAAAAGAAGTTTCAAGAAGTTTCTCTTTAACTATCCCAATGCTAGATTCTGAGATAAAGAATGCTGTTATGATTGTCTATTTGCAGGATAGGTTGCTTGATAATTTTGAAGATGAATTACCAGAATTGGCTGATGATAAACGGAAAAAATTAATGGATAAGGTTGTTGAGATATTTAATCCAGCTCATCGGCAGGAGCCACCTGAAACCCAGGAAATTCAGGGTTATGCTGATGAATTTATTGATGATTCATTGAAGGTTTTAACTGCAAATGTTAATCTGCTCTGGGAAGCTTATCATGGTCTGGATTCCTATGTTAAGGCCAGATCTTTTCACTGGCTAAAAGAAATGAACTCTGGAATGCAAAAATATTTAGATCAAGAGATAAAAACCTTCTCTGATTTAGATGAATATTGTTATTATGTAGCAGGAACTGTTGGAGGATTTCTTTCAGATTTAATTATTGCGAAATTTAATTTGAATAAGGGACAGGCTAAAATTTTAAAGGATAATTTCAATGAGGCTGGTTTGTTTTTACAGAAAGTGAATATTACCAGAGATATCCGGGAAGACATATTAAATCGAGATAGGATATTTTGGCCTCTAGAGCAATTAGGTCTTAAGAGGGATCAGTTATTAAGTAGAGATTTCAAAGAGAAGTCACTTTTAGCTTTACAAAAAATGTTAGAGAATATTGAAAAACATGTTCCTGCATTAATTGAATATTATAATGCTCTACCTGATGAAGCAAGTGGTTATAAGAGGTTTTTTGCAGTAAATAATGCTCTAGGATTGGCAACAATTGATCGCTTAAGTAATAATGAGGCAGTTTTTTATAGTTCAAAGCCAGTAAAAGCTTCTAAATTAGAGTTTATGGCAATAATGAAATCTCCAGAAAGAAAGTTATATGAATATGCTGAGGAAATTATGTAATTTTTTTGAGCTTGAAAGGTGGTAAATATGCGTTTTATTATTATTACAGGGATGTCAGGTGCCGGTAAATCACTAGCTCTGGATACTCTTGAAGATAAGGGTTATTATTGTGTCGATAATCTTCCTCCGGCTTTAATAATTAAATTTGCTGAATTATGCAGTCATTCAGGCCAGGAGAAGGTTGCGCTGGTAAGTGATATAAGGGGAAGACAATTTTTTGATGAGTTAATTAACTGTTTAAATGAATTGGATGAAGATGATTTTGATTATGAACTATTATTTTTAGAGGCAGAGGATAATACTTTGGTTCAAAGGTATAAAGAGACAAGAAGGAGACATCCACTGGATAAAGAGGGCAGGCTTTTAGAGGCTATTAAAAAAGAAAGAGAGTTACTCTCTGAAATCAAGGGGAAAGCAACAAAAATAATAGATACAAGTAAGCTTTCTGTTAATAAATTTAGAGAAGATTTAAATCGCACCTTTGGAAATGATAAAGAAGGTCGAGGTGGAATTTTAATATCCTTGATTTCATTTGGTTTTAAATATGGCGCACCGATTGATGCAGATACTATTTTTGATGTCCGTTTTATGCCAAATCCCCATTACATTGATGATTTAAGGCCGTTAACTGGAGAAACTGATGAGGTCCAGGAATATATTTTCAAATGGCCAGTTGTAAACAGGTTTTATGATAAACTATTTGATTTTATGAAATTTTTGCTTCCAGAATATATTAAAGAGGGCAAAAGTCATTTTACAATTGGAATAGGCTGTACCGGTGGCAAACATAGGTCTGTTGCTTCTGTGATCCGCTTAAAGGAATATTTAATTGGTTTAGGATATAAAGTCAGTCTGGAGCATAGAGATATAAACAAATAGGTGGCGGTTATTTTGAAATTACTTAAATGGTTTTATCCAGGTATAAAATTAAAGAGATGGATATTTTTATTATTATTAGGATTATCATTTGTGATTATTGGTTTATTATTGGTTTTCAATCGACAGCTATTAAGTTATATCCAGGTGAATATTGATGTATGGGTTGAAATGATAGATCTGCCAAGACAACTTGTAACTAATTTGTTAGGGGGATTATATCTTATTGGTGGCATAATTCTGGTGATGTTCTCTTTAAGAAAGATGTTTGATAGAATTAGTCACAAGAATGAAAAATTGGTTGATGATTTATATCAGAAAGAGATATTACAAAAGGGTTCAAAAGTTGTTGCTCTTGGTGGAGGTACAGGACTTTCAACTCTTTTAAGAGGTTTAAAATTAAAAACTAGTAATATAACTGCCATAGTTACTGTTGCCGATGATGGTGGTAGCTCAGGAAAATTAAGAGATGAACTCGGGATGCCGCCACCAGGTGATATCAGGAACTGTCTTGTTGCCCTTGCAGATACTGAGCCATTAATGGAAGAACTTTTTCAATACCGATTTAGCAATGAAGGTCATCTGGTTGGTCATAGTTTTGGTAATCTTTTTATAGCTTCAATGTCTGAAGTTTTAGATGATTTTGAGGAGGCTATTAAAGAATCAAGTAAGGTTCTTGCAATTAGAGGACAGGTACTTCCAGCTACCAATGAAAATGTACAGCTTGGTGCAATTTATAAAGATGAAAGCCAGCAGATTGGTGAATCTTTAATTCCAGTTGCTGGTAAAGAAATTGATAAAGTCTTTTTAGAACCTTCTAATTGTAAGCCATCTCAGAGGGCTCTTGAATCTATTAGAGAAGCTGATTTAATTGTATTAGGACCAGGGAGTCTTTATACAAGTCTATTACCAAATTTATTGATTGATGAAATACAGAATGAGATTAAAAAAAGTAATGCTGAAAAAGTTTTTATCTGTAATGTTATGACCCAGCCTGGAGAGACTAATAATTTTTCTGCTGCGGATCATCTAAAAGCAATTTATGATCATGTTGGTGATAAAATTTTTGATTGGATTATTGTAAACAAAAAAGAGATATCTGGTAAATCAGTTAGAAGATATGAAGAGGAAGGAGCATTTCCAGTTAAAATTGATTATGATGAGTTAGAGAAACTGGGTGTTAAAATTAAAGAAGAAGATCTTCTGGCCAAGAATGATGATAATACGTATTTACGCCATAACCCAGAAAAATTAGCTAATGTAGTTTTAAATATTCTAAAAGAGTAATAGCTGGAGGCTTAAAAATGTCTTTTACAGATGAAGTTAAACATGAATTAATCAGATATGAAAATCAAACTTTTAAAGAGAGGAAATCTGAATTTGCTGCTTTATTGCGAATTACAGGCTCTATCTCTATAATCAATAAAAAGCTTTCTGTGCAATTAAAATTAAATTATGGCGATTTAGCCCGTCTGATCTACAGATGGTTGAAAAATAATTATCAGTTGGAGCTTGAAATTATTGTTAGGAAAAATACTACTTTAAAGAAAGAACAATATTATGAGTTAAATCTTCCACCGCAGGATGGGATAGATGAGCTTTTAGCTGATTTAGGCATTTTTGATAAGGATAGAGGTCTTGATTTTTCGATTAAACCTGAATTTCTTCAGGCTGATAGTTCAGGTCGAGCTTATTTAAGAGGTCTTTTTATTGGAGGAGGGTCAATTAATCATCCCCGGAGTGGCTATCATTTAGAATTTCGTTGCGAGCATTATGCTCAGGCAAAGGATTTAATAAAACTACTCTCCTTATTTGATATATCTGCAAAAATGGTTGATCATAAAGATAGATATATGGTTTATTTAAAAGATTTTGAAAGCATCACTAAATTATTGAATTTAATTGGTGCCCAACAGTCTCAACTTAAAATGGAAGACACAAAAATTTTAAGAGAGATAAAAAATGATGTAAATAGGAAATTAAATTTTGAAACTGCTAATTTAGATAAGACAGTTGAAGCTGCTATGCGACAGATTGAAGATATTGAACTGATAGAACAGGAGATTGGACTGATAAATCTAACCTCTTCTCTTCAGGAGATTGCCCGTTTAAGGATGAAGAATCCCTATGCCAGTATTAAAGAGCTTGGTGAGAAGCTGGATCCACCACTAAGTAAATCAGGTGTTAATCATCGATTAAGAAGACTTCATAAAAAAGCAGAAAAAATCAGGGGGAATAATTAATGGATTTAAAGATGGATATAAATATTGAGCAGCGCCAGGAATTAATTATGACCCCTAAATTACAGATGGCTATCAAATTATTACAATTTTCCAGTCTGGAGCTTGAAGAATATCTGGATGAAGAGCTTTTAGAAAACCCTATTCTTGAAAAAGAAGATAAAAAAGAGGAATGGGAAGAAAGTCTTGAAGATCATTATAATTCAAAAAACTTCAGGTCTGTATCTAATTCCAGTGAAGGAAAAGATCGTGAGAGTTTTGAGAGCTATACAAATTATCGCCCTGGATTACTGGAACATCTGGAAAGTCAGCTTTATGAAGTTTTGCCAGAATCAGAATTAGAGTTAGGGCAATATATAATAGGTAGTTTAAATCAGGAGGGGCTTTTGATTCCTTCGATAGAAGAAATTGCAGAAGAAACAGGCAGGGATCCTGTATTGATTAATAAGGTTTTAGAAAAAATTCAACGCCTAGATCCAGTTGGAATAGCCTCCAGAACTATAAAAGAGGCACTATTAATACAACTTGAGACACTTGGTGGTAATAATGAACTTGCTATTAAAATTGTGACAGGTTGCTGGGATAAACTGAATGAACTTTCCATAAAAAAGTTGAAGAAAAAATATAAAGTAACTGAAGAGGAAGTTTTGTATGCCCTTGAAAAAATTAAGAACCTTCAGCCAAGGCCTGCCTCATTATACTCTAATGATGAATTGAAAACTGATTATATAGAACCTGATATTATTATCAAAAAAGATAAGGAAGATTATTATGCTGAATTAAATTCAACTAATACTCCTTTATTATCTATAAACCCAAAATATTATAGTTTAATGAAAAATACTGAAGATGATGAGACAAATGAATTTTTAAAGAAAAAATTCAAGGCTGCTATCTGGTTAATCAGGGCAATTGAACATAGAAGGATGACATTGCTTAAAATTAGTAATGTTTTAATAAATAGGCAGAAAGAGTTTTTAGATAAAGGAGTAAAATATCTTAAACCTTTAACCATGCAGGAAGTAGCTGATGAGATTGAAATGCATGAGTCAACAGTTAGTAGAGCCAGCAATGATAAATATGTTCAAACTCCCCAGGGTTTGTATACTATGAAATTTTTCTTTGCCAGTGGTGTTGATAACCGTTCTTCTGCCAGTATAAAGGCTTTAATAACAGAATATATTAATAAAGAAGATAAAGATAAACCATATAGCGACAATAAATTGTCAGAAATTTTAACAAACAATGAAGGCATTGATTTATCAAGGAGAACAATTGCTAAATATAGAAATAGTCTTGATATTCCTTCTTCTGTTGAGAGGAAAAAATGGAAAAGGTGTTAAATGTCTAAATTAGCACTTGCAAAAAGAAAATTATTATACTATAATTAGGTCGAAGATGAAAATAAGGTTTTTTTGTAAGTCCCGGGACAAAAATGTTCAAGAAGGACAATTATGTTCCCGGCAAGGCGTTTAAGTTCTTCTAACACCCAGGAGTGGTGAATTGTGGATTATCTTTTTAAGGTTCAAAAAAAAATAGTGCCTGAAGTTATTGAGTTAGCAGAGGTTAGATATTCTATATTAAAAAAAATCTATCATGAAGAACCTATTGGCAGAAGGTCTTTGTCTGAAGGACTTAATTTAAGTGTGCGGCAGGTAAGAAATGAGCTTGAATTTTTAAATGAACAGGGTTTAATTAAAGTCAGTAGAGCAGGAGTTTCACTAACTCAAGAAGGTAAGGATTTTATTACTGAGCTCGAATTATATTTTACTGAAATTAAAGACTTCGCTAATCTTGAAAAAAAAGTAGAAGAAAAATTAGGTATCAATGAAGTTTTGATAGTTCCCTGTAATTTAGAGCATTCGAACTTAATCAGGGAAATAGGCAGGGTTGCTGCTAACTATCTTAGAAGACTTTTAAGGACAGGAGATATAATAGCAATTACTGGTGGTTATACAATGTCTCAGGTTGCAGAGATGATGCCTTTTTGTGATGAAAGATATGAAAATACAATAGTTGTTCCTGGTAGAGGTGGCCTTGGAGAAGAAGTAGATATACAGGCTAATACCATAGCAGCTTCTATAGCCAAGAAAATAGGCGGAAAATACTATCTTTTGCAGGTTCCTGATAATCTTAAGGTAGAAAATATTTCTTTAATCAAAGATGAACCTTCTATTCAAAAGACATTAAACATATTGGGAAAAGCAAATATTTTAGTTCATGGAGTTGGAAATGCAGCTGAAATGTCAGCCAGGAGAGGAATGGATCAATCTGAAATAGATGATATTTTATCTAAGGGAGCTATTGGAGAAGCTTTTGGTTATTATTGTAATTTAGATGGGGAGATTGTTTATTCAACACCTTCAATAGGTTTAAGTTTAGAAGAGGTTGAAAATATTGGGACTGTCATTGCTGTTGCAGGTGGTGAAAAGAAAGCTGAAGCTATCAAGTCGATAATATCTCCAAAATATCAGGATGTCCTAATAACTGATGAGGAGACAGCAAGAAGAATAATATCCCTATAGTTTAGGGAATTATTAATAAATTTTGTTAAATAATATCAGGAGGGTGATAAAATGAGTGTGAAAATTGGAATTAATGGTTTTGGAGCAATTGGAAGAAGGGTTATAAGAAGTTCTTATCAGAATGATGAGGTTGAATTTGTAGCTGTTAATGATCTTATTGAACCACAGCAGTTGGCTTATTTACTCAAGTATGATAGTAATTTTGGTAAATTGGACGCTGAAGTTGACTATACAGATGATAGCATAATTGTTGATGGTAAAGAGATAAAAGTATTATCTGAGAAAGATCCTGCTCAGTTACCCTGGGGAGAATTAGGTGTTGAAGTTGTAATTGAAGCTACTGGTTTGTTTACTGATGGCGAAAAAGCTAAAAAGCATTTAGAAGCCGGTGCAAAAAAAGTTATAATTTCTGCTCCTGCTAGCAATGAAGACTTTACAACTGTTTTAGGTGTTAACTTTGATAAATATGATCCAGAAAAGCATGATATTGTTTCAAATGCATCATGTACAACTAATGGACTTGCTCCAATCTGTAAAGTCCTAGATGATAAATTTGGAATTGAAAAAGGTTTAATGACAACTATTCATGCATATACATCATCACAGAATATTCTTGATGGGCCATTTGCCTGGAAAAAGATTACAAGAGGTAGGGCTGCAGCTGAAAATATTGTTCCTACAACTACTGGAGCAGCTAAAGCTATCTCTGATGTAATGCCACAGTTAGATGGAAAGCTTGACGGTATGGCTGTTAGAGTTCCAACTCCTACAGGTTCCCTAATTGATATGGTTGTTGATCTTGAAGAAGATGTAACAGAGGAAGATATTCATAAAGCGATGAAAGAGGCATCTGAAGGTGAATTAGATGGTATATTAGGTTATTCTGAAGATCCTATTGTTTCAAGAGATGTTTTTGGAGACCCGCATTCTTCAATTTATGATCCGCATCATACTAAAGTTATTGGTGGAAACCAGGTTAAAGTTTTATCCTGGTATGACAATGAATGGGGTTATTCCTGTCGCCTTATAGATCTTGCAATTAAAATAAAAGAAGCAGGACTCTAAATTATAATTATTAAAATATAGCAGGTGGCTTAAATATGAGTCGCCTGCTATAATATTCTGATATACTGGTATTAACGGAGGGATAATAGATGAAAAAAGCGTTAAAAGATTTTGACTTTAAAAACAAGAAAGTATTAGTTCGTGTTGATTTTAATGTACCTCTTGATGGAGATCAGGTAACAGATGATACTAGAATTGAAGCAGCTCTGCCAACAATTAGATTTCTTATGAACGAAGATGCTAAAGTTATTTTAATGTCCCACTTAGGCAGGCCAGGAGGTAAGGTTGTTAAAGAGTATAAATTGGATCCAGTTGCAGATAGACTTGCTGATTTATTAGGAAAAGAAGTCTATAAAACTGATGAATCTATAGGCAGAGAAGTTGAAGAAGCAATTGAGAAAATGGATGATGGTGATGTGCTTTTATTAGAAAATACAAGATTCCACCCAGGAGAGAAGGGCAATGATCCTGAGTATGCTAAAGCTCTTGCAGGTCTAGCAGATGTATTTGTTAATGATGCATTTGGAGCAGCACACAGGGCCCATGCATCAACTACTGGAGTTGCTGAGCATCTTCCAGCTATTGCAGGCTTTTTGATTCAGAGAGAACTTGAAGCTTTAGGCAGAGCAACTGATAATCCTGAAAAGCCTTATACTGCAATAATTGGTGGTGCAAAGGTTTCAGATAAAATGGATGTTATTAAAAATATAATTCCAAGAGCAGATTATCTTCTTTTAGGTGGAGGAATTGCGAATACATTCTTGCTTGCAAAGGGTTTAGAAGTTGGCGATTCACTTGTAGAAGAAGACAGGGTAGAGCTTGCAAAGGAGATTATGGATGAAGCTGCTGTTAAAGGCATAGAAGTTATATTGCCAGAGGATGTAGTTGTTGCTAAAGAATTTAAAGCAGATAGTGAGTATAAAGTTGTTGATGTTAAACAGGTTCCTAAAGGCTGGCAGATTCTTGATAGTGGTGGTCCAAAGACATTAGAAAAATATAAGGATATAATAAAGAAGTCTAAAACAGTTACCTGGAATGGTCCGATTGGTGTTTTTGAGATGGATCAATTTGCAAAAGGAACTATGGAACTTGCAAAAGCACTTGCAGAGAGTGATGCTTATTCAGTTGTAGGCGGTGGAGAGTCTGCTGCTGCAATTAAAAAAGCTGGTGTTGAAAGCGATATATCCCATGTTTCCACTGGTGGCGGAGCTTCTCTTCAATTCTTTGAAGGCAAGCCATTACCAGGAATAGAAGCATTAGATGACTTAGAGGAGTGATTAATTATGCGTAAACCTTTTATAGCTGGTAACTGGAAGATGAATAAAACACCTTCAGAAGCCAGAGAATTAGTAAATAAATTAAAAGAGATAACAGGAAATAGAACAGATGTTGATATGGCTGTCTGTCCAAATGATGTTTCTTTACAGGGAGTGGTTGAAGAGCTGGCAAGTACTAATATTAAAGTCGGAGCCCAGAATATGCACTGGAAAGAATCTGGTGCTTATACTGGCGAAACTGCTCCAGGTATGTTAGCTGATCTTGGAATAGAGTATATAATTATTGGCCATTCAGAAAGAAGACAGATTTTTAATGAGACAGATCAGGATGTTAATAGAAAGGTTAAATCTGCATTACAATATGATTTAAAACCGATAATTTGTGTTGGAGAATCTTTAGCTGAAAGAGAGGCTGGCAAAACTAAAGAGACTGTAACCTTTCAGGTAAAAGCAGCCTTAGCAGGAGTTAGATCTGAGGATATTGAAAAGGTTACTATTGCCTATGAACCTATCTGGGCAATTGGAACTGGAGAAAGTGCTTCAGCCGAGCAGGCAGCAGATACAATTAATAAAATCAGGAAAATTATAGCTGAATTAGCACCTGGCAAAGAATCTGAAGTAAGAATTCAATATGGGGGCAGTGTTAAACCTCATAATATAGAAGAGTTCATGTCTAAACCTGATATTGATGGTGCTCTTGTTGGTGGGGCTAGCTTAGAAGCAGAAAGCTTTGCTGGAGTGATAGAGAATGCCAGCAAATAGACCTAAACCACTGGCTCTGGTTATTATGGATGGTTACGGTATTGCACCCAGAGAAGACGGGGATGCCACCAGAGCTGCTAAAACACCATATTTAGATGAACTATTTAAAAATAATCCTACATCACAATTAGGTGCCTCTGGAGAATCAGTAGGTTTGCCTGATGGTCAAATGGGAAATTCAGAAGTTGGGCATTTGAATTTAGGCAGCGGAAGAATTATTTATCAGGATTATACCAGAATTAATAAGGCTCTTGAAGATGATGAATTAATTAGCAATCCAAAGATTAGAGAAGCTTTTGATCATGCTAAATCAAATAAATCGGCTCTTCATTTGATGGGATTATTATCTGACGGAGGTGTTCATAGTCATATCAGACACCTTTTTGGATTGCTAGAGGCAGCTAAAAGATCAGATATTAAAGATGTTTATATACATGCAATCTTAGATGGTAGAGATACACCTCCTCAGAGCGCCATTAAGTATTTAGAAGAGCTAGAAAATAAAATAGATGAAATTGGCATTGGAGAGATAGCTACAGTGAGCGGCAGATATTATACAATGGATAGAGATAACCGTTGGGAAAGAACTGAACTTGCCTATAATGCATTAGTTTTAGGTGAAGGTAAAAAGGCTGATTCAGTTATAAAAGCAGTAAAAAAATCATATCAAGATGATGTAGATGATGAATTTGTAATTCCTGTTGTTATTAATTCTGAGGGCAGAATTAAAGATGATGATTCTGTCTTTGTATTTAACTTTAGAGCTGATAGAGTAAGACAGATTACAAAGGCACTAGCATTAGAAAACTTTGATAAATTCAAACGCCCTAAAGATCATCCAGATAATTTATATTATCTTTGTATGACTGAATATGATGAAGAATTTGATCTTCCTGTTGCCTTTGGTCCCCAGCAAATAGATGATACATTAGGTGAGGTCCTTAGCAGAGAAGGATTAAAACAATTAAGAATTGCTGAAACTGAAAAATATGCCCATGTAACTTTCTTCTTTAATGGTGGAGTAGAAGTTGCTAATCAAGGTGAAGATAGAGTTTTGATTCAGTCGCCACAGGAAGTTGCAACCTATGATCAGAAACCGGAAATGAGTGCAGAAGAAGTTACAGATAAATTACTTGAATTACTTGATGATGGAAATTATGATGTGATAATTTTAAATTATGCTAATTGTGATATGGTTGGTCATTCAGGTGATTTTGATGCAGCTGTTAAAGCTGTTGAGGCAGTAGAGAGAGGTGTATCACAAATTGTTCCAGCTATACTTGAAAGAGGTGGTCAGGTATTATTGACAGCAGACCATGGTAATGCTGAACAGATGAAAGAAGAGGATGGTAGTCCATTTACTGCTCATACTATAAATCCGGTCCCCTTAGCTTATTTAGGTGGCCCAGTAGAGGCAAGCATTGAATCTGGGATTTTAGCAGATATTGCGCCAACCATGCTCGATATCTTAGGTATTGAAAAGCCTGAATCAATGACTGGAAAATCTTTAATTAAAAATAAATAGGAGTGATATTGATGAATACAATGATTTCAGATATTTATGCAAGAGAGATTTTAGATTCAAGAGGTAATCCGACTGTTGAAGTTGAAGTATATTTAGAGGGTGGAGCAATGGGAAGAGCTGCAGTACCATCAGGAGCTTCTACCGGCGCTTATGAAGCAGTTGAATTAAGAGATGAAGAAGATCGCTATCTAGGGAAAGGTGTTCAACAGGCAGTTGATAATGTTAATAATATTATTGCCCCTGAATTAATAGGTTATGATGCAAGAAGTCAGGTATTGGTTGATGAAATGATGCTTCAGCTTGATGGTACTGACAACAAAGGTAAATTAGGTGCCAATGCTATTCTTGGTGTATCTATGGCTGTAGCAAGAGCTGCTGCCCTGGCCAGTGATACCTATTTATTTAATTATTTAGGTGGCGTAAATGCCAAGAGATTACCGGTTCCAATGTTAAATATTTTAAATGGTGGAGAACATGCTGATAATAATGTTGATATCCAGGAATTTATGATAATGCCTGTATCGGCTGACTCCTTTAAATCAGCTATTCAGGCCGGTGCAGAGATTTATCATCACCTTAAGAAAGTTCTTCAGGACAGAGGATTAAATACAGGAATTGGTGCTGAAGGTGGGTTTGCTCCAGATCTAGATTCTAATGAAGAGGCAATAAAAATCATTCTTGAAGCTGTTGAAGCTGCTGGTTATGAAGCAGGAGAAGATATTCTGTTAGCTTTAGATGTTGCCGCAACCGAGATATATGAAGATGGTAAATATCATCTAAAAGGTGAAGGTGTTGAAAAAACTAGCAGTGAGATGGTTGAATTCTATAAAGAATTAGTAGATAAATATCCTATTATCTCGATTGAGGATGGCCTTGATGAAGATGACTGGGCTGGCTGGACAGAATTAACAGAAGAATTAGGCGATAAGATTCAGCTGGTCGGCGATGACCTATATGTAACTAATACTGAAAGATTAAAGAAAGGCATTGAGCAGAATTGTAGTAATTCTATATTAATCAAGTTAAATCAGATTGGAACTATTACAGAAACCCTGGATACAATTGAGATGGCAAGCAGAGCTGGTTTTACCTCTGTAATTTCCCATCGTTCAGGAGAGACTGAAGATGTTACAATTTCTGATTTAGTAGTTGCAATGAATACAGGTCAGATTAAAACAGGTGCACCGGCCCGTTCAGAAAGGGTAGCTAAATATAACCAGTTAATTAGAATAGAAGAAGTATTAGGAGATACTGCTGAATATGCTGGTAAAAATGCATTTTTCAATTTAAATTAAAGTAAGAGCAAATACTGAACCTCCGGTAGAAATACCGGAGGTTTTTAATTCCAGCCCTGAGCTTCTAATTTTTCAACTTTACTGGTATATATTTTTTTGGAAGGCGTTGAACTCTTAGAAGCTTTTTTCTTTCTTTTTTTATTTTGCTTATTTAAAGATTTTTCACTAATTAATTCATGAATTGCAACTGCTGCAGTTTTAATACTAATACTATTGGCTATAGCCAGATTTATAATTTCATCAATTCTTTCTTCTATAGAAGGGAATGAACCAATCAGATCTAAAATTAAAGTATCAACTTTTCCTAAAGCTGTCTCTGTTTCTTCCTTTGGAAAAGGTATTTTACCATCTGGAGATAAATTTTTCCTAATCGCTAATAATCTTTCAAGGGTTTCAGTTCTTGTTAGCATTATTTAATCACCTAATTCCTTATAGCCCTGTAATCTGTATCTGGAGAGCTATCGAATGCAATTTTATAATTCATAACCATTTTATTAACTCTAGAGGCAATATTTCTTGAAATAATTTTGAGTCGTTCATTACTAATTGGATTGGTTTCATCATCCAAAAATCTCTGGAAATTATGATTAGATGTGAAAATTGTAGCTCTATTATTTTTTAGTCTAAAATCAATCCAGTAGAGTAGTGTTTCTAAAACAAATGGAGAATATCTGATTTCATTGAATATGTCATCGAGTACTACTAATCTAGAATGTTTAACATTTTGATAAATTTTAGACCTGGTAAAATCCTGATTAGAGCCTTCCATATCATTTTTCATATCCATAAGGCCTTCAGAAACATTAATAAAATATATTGGTGTCCAGCCTTGAGAAAAAGGAATATTTCCATATCGAATAATTTCTTTATTCCTATAAATATTTTCTGCAATTTTTTCTGCAGCTTTATGTAAAGCAGCAACTGCCAGATGGGTTTTTCCGATTCCAGGGTATTCACTATAAAGATAAATTGATTGTGGGAGTGCAATTGCTGTATCAATTCCATTTATATAGTTAGCAACTCTTCTATATTTTTTCTTGTTTTTTTGAGATAAAATTGAGCTTTTAAATGTTTTTAATGTGCAGTCTTCATAGAGGGGATCGATGTTAGCGTTATTTATAATAAAGTTTTTAACTTTATTAATAACTTGCTCCTTAGGTGGCTTATTAATCCCATCCTTCTTCTTCAAGCTCTGAGACTTTGTCTTTTCTATTTCTTTTCTTTTCTCCTGGATTATTTTTTGAAATTGATTTTTCTCCAATATTTTTCAACTCCCTATCCTGCTCTAAGTATTGATTTAAAGTGTAAATATCATTATTATAAAGGTCAGTTAAAATTTTTCGGATATAAGAAATAGGATTGTTAATACTCTGGGTTTTAGTGTAACTGAGTAATTCTGCTATTAATTTTGCTTCCATTCCTTTATCTACAAAACCTTTTAAATAAGTATACTCTGTTGGTGTCATTGGTCGTTTTTGGAAATGTTTTCTCCAAAAAGAAATAATAATGTCCATATCACTATGGTCATTATCTAATTTGTTTTGAGATATCTTTATTTCTTCTTTATCTCCATTATTTATTATTTCTTTATCAGGCAGGCTAATTCCTGCATCATCTGGAATAAGTAATTCAATTTCTAACTTTTCTATAAAACCATCAGTGCTAATATCATGTAAAATTAACCAGTCACTATCATCTAAATCAGTGATAATTCTTCCGGATTTGTTACTATCAAGAGAGCTGGATTCAGCTAATTCAATTTTTGAAATTTTTATTATTTCTTTTTCGTCACTTTCAGAACCATATTTAAATAAAAATGACCATAAAATAGCAAGAATCAATTTTTCATTTGATTTAAAGCTAGATTGCCATATCTCTTCAAGAATTTGATTCATATAAACCTCCAATCTAAAATCAATCTGGAGCATAAGGTTATAACGTGTATTAAATATATCATAGTAGTTATTCTATTTCAATATATGAGATTTAACTTTAATGAATTCTAATAATAAATTATCAATCATAATTAATTGTTTTTTTGGTGAGTTTATGTTAAAATAATTAAAGGTAAGAATTAAGGATTAAAATTACTGGGAGGTGAAGTTTGTGACGGCACTCAAGGTTTTACATTTGATAGTGTCTATAGCTGTAATTGTTGGAGTATTACTCCAGTCTGGTAAAAGCGCAGGTTTATCAGGAGCTATTGATGGTGGTGCAACTCAGTTTTTAGGTTCCAGTGGAAGAAAAATGGAGGAAAAAATTAATAAAGCAACGATGGTTGCCGCTATTGCATTTATGGTGCTATCTTTCATCCTGGCAGTAGTTTAAAATAAATGTAACTTTTAAATCAATCTTTAATATAGCGGTCCCTGACCGCTCTTTTTCCTTTTTGCTTAATTTTTAATTAATATCTGAAATAATAATTTAATATATGGATCTTAAGGAGGATAACAAATGGAATTTATCACACCGCTGGCAGGGATCCTGGCCCTGCTATTTGCTCTGTTTATGGCAAAGAAAGTAAAAAGTTCTGACCAGGGAACAAAAAGAATGATTGAATTATCTCAGGCTATCAATGAAGGTGCGATGGCATTTTTAGGTAGAGAATATTCAATGTTAACAGGTTTTGTTGTAGTTGTAGGTATTATAATTGTTCCAACTCTTGGCTGGCAGACTGCACTATCATTTGTATTAGGTGCAATTTTTTCTGGTTTAGCTGGTTTCATAGGTATGCAGATTGCTACTCAGGCTAATGCTAGAACAACTCAGGCAGCACGTAATAATTTAAATGATGCTCTTGGTGTAGCATTTTCTGGTGGATCAGTTATGGGGATGTCAGTTGTTGGTCTTGGAACAATAGGGTTAGGAGTTTTATACATAATATTTACTAATAATCCTGAATATATTAGAGGATTTGCTTTTGGAGCAAGTTCAATAGCCCTATTTGCCCGTGTAGGTGGCGGTATTTATACAAAAGCTGCTGATGTTGGTGCTGATCTTGTTGGTAAAGTTGAAGCTGGTATTCCAGAAGATGATCCCCGTAATCCAGCTGTTATTGCTGATAACGTTGGTGACAATGTTGGTGACGTAGCAGGGATGGGCGCTGACCTTTTTGAGTCATATGTTGGTTCAATTGTGGCCGCAATGACTTTAGGTACAACACTTTCTACTGACCATGTAATTTTACCTTTATTAATAGCTGCAATTGGAATTGTTGCTGCTATTATTGGTACCAGATTTGTAAAAGCCAAAGAAGGTGGCGACCCGGCTAAAGCATTAGAGAGAGGTACATTAGTTGCAGCTGGGATTACAATAGTCGGTGCTTTCTTATTAGTTAATAATTTGATTGGAGATTTAGGAGCATTCTGGGCTATTTTAGCAGGTTTAGTTACTGGAATTCTGATTGGTCGAATTACTGAATATTATACTTCAGAGCATTATAAGCCGGTACAACATATTGCTGAACAGTCACAGACTGGAACGGCTCCAAATATTATTGCTGGTATAGCTGTTGGTATGCGTTCAACTGTCTTTCCAATAATTTCAATAACTGCTGCAATTTTTATATCATATAATTTTGCAGGACTATATGGAATTGCAATGTCAGCTGTTGGTATGCTAGCAACAACTGGTATTACTCTTTCAGTTGATGCTTATGGACCGATTGCAGATAATGCAGGTGGAATTGCAGAGATGGCTGAACTTGATCCAGAAGTAAGAGAGATTACAGATAAGCTTGATTCAGTTGGTAATACCACTGCTGCTATGGGTAAAGGTTTTGCAATCGGATCAGCTGCTTTAACTGCATTATCATTGTTTGCAGCTTTCTCAGAAGCGGTAGAATTATCAGTAATTAGTTTAACTAACCCAAATGTAATTATTGGATTGTTCTTAGGAGCAATGTTGCCATTCCTATTCTCAGCTTTAACTATGGAAGCTGTTGGTTCAGCTGCCTTTAAGATGATTGAAGAGGTAAGGAGACAGTTCAAGGATATACCTGGAATTATGGAAGGCACAGGAACTCCAGATTATAGAAGTTGTGTTGATATTTCAACTAAAGCAGCTTTAAAAGAAATGATTATACCTGGGATTTTAGCAGTTATTATTCCAGTGATTATTGGTCTCTGGGATGTTGAAGCTCTTGGTGGATTACTTGCAGGAGCCTTATCTGCTGGTGTACTTCTAGCTATTATGATGGCTAATTCTGGCGGAGCCTGGGATAATGCTAAGAAATATATTGAATCAGGTGCATATGGAGGTAAAGGTACTGAAACTCATAAAGCAGCAGTCGTTGGTGATACAGTAGGAGATCCATTTAAAGATACTTCAGGTCCATCTCTGAATATTCTAATTAAGTTAATGACTATTGTTTCGCTGGTATTTGCACCTCTATTTATTTAGTAAGTAACTAATTAAAGATGATTATTCCCTCTAAGCAACTGCTTAGGGGGTTTTTTACAACAGGAGGTGATAGCAATTTATGGTAGAACCTGGTGATGATAATATGTGCTTTGTTTGTGGAGAAGATAATCCAATTTCTTTAAATATTGAATTTGAATATGATGAAGAAAAAGATCATGTAATAGCTAATTTTATGCCTGACGATAAGCTCTCAGGTTATAGAGATGTGATGCATGGAGGTCTGGTATCAACTTTGCTGGATGAGGCAATGGCTAAAGCTATTAGAGTTAAAGGGTGGCAGGCGGTAACTGCTGAAATGAAAGTTAGATTTTTAGAGCCAGTCCGGCTTGACAAAAAAATTGTTATAAAAGGTAGAGTTCAGGATAAACGCAGAAGAATTATTGAGACAACAGCTAAATTAGAGGGCAAAATGGGTAAAGAGTTGGCAAGGGCTAGTGCTAAATTTATTATTGTTAATAAAAATACCGGAGAAGGAGATGGTTATGATGATGAGTAGAGAAAATGCTCTGGAATTGGTAAAGGAAAATATCAAACAGGAAAATTTAGTAAAACACTGCCTTGCTGTTGAAGCAGTAATGGTCCGTTTGGCTGAATATTTTGATGAAGATGTTGAAAAATGGAGGCTTGCAGGACTTCTTCATGATATTGATTATGAGGATACAGCTGATGATCCTGAAAAGCACAGTCAATTAGGGGCAGACCGTCTGGCTGATATGGGGCTTCCTGATGATATTGTTTATGCAGTTAGAGCTCATAATGGAATTCATGAACTTCCTAGAAAATCTAAATTAGACAAATCTCTTTATGCATCTGATCCATTAACAGGTTTAATCGTTGCATCAGCCCTAATTCATCCAGAAAAAAGTCTTGATGCTCTTGACTCAGAATTCATAATGAATAGGTATGAAGAGAACTCATTCGCTAAAGGTGCAGATAGAGATGTAATAGCTTCTTGCAGTGAACTGGATTTAGAGCTTGAGGAGTTTATTGGATTATCCCTTGAAGGCATGCAGAGCATATCAAAGGAGCTTGGTTTATAATGGCAGCCCGCAATCAGATTTTAGAGTTTTTTGAGGAGAAAGCAGGGAGACCTCTTAATATTAATGAGTTATTGGACAGATTTAACGTTTTGAAAGGTCAGAAAAAACAGTTTAAAAAAGTTCTTAGTGAGCTGGAAAAATCAGGTGATATCTATCAGAGTGATAAAGGTTATTATGGCATTCCTGATAAATTTAATCTTATAAAAGGTAGAGTTCAGAGTAACCCTAAAGGTTTTGCATTTTTAATACCTGAAGACCCATCCAGAGAAGATATTTATATGTCTTCTGAAAATTTAAATAGTGCCATGCATAATGACAAGGTTTTAGTTAGACCTTTTAAGTCTGGCGGGGGTAAAAGAGATGAAGGTGAAGTTATTAAGATTCTGGACCGTGCCAATGAGACGATAGTTGGTGAACTGGATCATTATGGTAAATATGGTTTTGTGATTCCTGATAATAAGAGAATTTTCACTGATATTTATATTCATCAGGGCAATTTTAATGGTGCAGATTCCGGTGATAAAGTAGTCGTTAAAATTATAAAATGGCCAAGAAAAAATAGAAATCCAGAGGGAGAGATAATTGAGAAGATAGGTAGCAAAGGTGATCCAGGTGTTGACTTAGAAGCAATGATCCGTCAGTTAGAACTACCTGGAGAGTTTCCCCCTGATGTAATTGAACAGGCTAGAAAATATCCAGATAAACTTCCTGCAAAAGAGGTTTCTAATAGAAAAGATCTAAGGGATCTTTCTATGGTAACAATTGATGGCGAAGATGCTAAAGACTTTGATGATGCTGTTTCAATAGAAAAAATGAATGATAATAAGCTTCGTCTTGGGGTTCATATTGCTGATGTTAGTCATTATGTTCAGGAAGGAACTCCGCTGGATAATGAGGCCTATCGCCGGGGAACCAGTATCTATCTTGTTGATAGAGTAATCCCGATGCTGCCTGAGAGGTTATCTAATAATCTCTGTAGCTTAAGACCAAATGAAGATAAATTTGCGGTTACTGTATTTATTGATTATCAGTTAGAGCCTTTTGAATTATTGGATCATGAGATTCATCGTTCGGTTATTCGCTCGGATCATCGCTTAACCTATAATCAGGTTAGAGAGATGTTAGAAAAAGATAATAAAGATTTACAGAATAAATATTCAGATTTTTATCCGAAACTAAGGTTAATGGAAGACCTTCATAATAAATTAAGAGGCGGGAGAAGACTAAGAGGTACAATTGATTTTGATTTTCCTGAAGTTAAAGTGATTCTTGATGATGAAGGCAATCCTGTTGATATTCAGAAGATGGAACATGGTCTACCAGAACAGATTATAGAGGAGTTTATGATTGCTGCTAATAGGGTTGTTGCAGAAGAAGTTTACTGGCGAGAAGAACCGTTTGTATATAGGGTTCATGATAAGCCGGATCCTGAAAAAATCAAGACTTTTAATGAATTTATTCATAATTTTGGGTATCATTTAAAGGGTGGAAATGATGGAGAAGTGCATCCAGGGGCATTACAGAAATTACTCGGAAAAGTTGCAGGAACAGATGAAGAGAATTTAATTGAGACAATGCTTCTTCGTTCAATGAAGAAAGCAGTTTATTCTCCTGTTAATATTGGCCATTTTGGGCTATCTCTTGATTATTATTCTCATTTTACATCGCCAATTAGAAGGTATCCAGATTTAGTGGTTCATAGAATTATTACAGAATTAATCACAGGAGGCAAACTATCTGCCCACAGGCGTCAGGAATTAGAAGATTCATTACCTGAAACAGCTGATCACTGTTCGCTCCAGGAGAGAAGGGCAATGGAGGCTGAAAGGGATTCAGTTGATCTAAAAAAGGTTGAATATATGAAGCGCCATGTTGGTGAAGAATTCACTGGGATTATTAGTGGAATAACTAATTTTGGAATGTTTGTTCAGCTTAAGAATACTGTTGAAGGTTTAGTTCATGTTGAAAGCCTGGCAGATGATTATTATCATTATCGTGAAGAACAGCAGATTCTAATCGGTGAACGGACAAAGAATATGTATAGATTAGGTGATGAGGTAGAAGTTGAGCTAGTAAAAGCAAATGTTGATGAAAGACAGTTGGATTTTGAAATTGTTAAAAAATAATATAAAATAAAGGGGAGGTGTTATCTTATGGCTCAAAATAATAATGATGATATAACAATAATTGCCCGGAATAAAAAAGCCAGGCATGATTATCATATAGAAGAGACTTTTGAAGCAGGTATAAAGTTACAGGGAACTGAAATAAAGTCTATTCGACAACGAAATGTTAATTTAAAAGATAGTTTTGCTATAGTAGAGAATGGCGAGGTTTTTCTCTACAATATGCATATTAGTCCCTATAAACAGGGTAATAGGTATAATCATGATCCAGAAAGAGTAAGAAAACTCCTCCTCCATAAAAACCAGATTCAGAAATTGATCGGTTATACAAAGCAGAAAGGTTATACCCTTGTGCCATTATCAATCTATTTAAAGCGAAATTTAGCAAAAGTAGAGCTGGCATTAGCTAAAGGTAAGGATGTTAGAGATAAACGGAGAGATATTGCTAAAAAGACGGCTAATCGAGAGATGGAAAAAGCATTAAAATATAGAACTTATGAACAATAAACACTTGACAAACAGGCGATTATCCTTTATAATAAGTATTGTAATTGAGAATCTCCTATACAGGGGGTGTTCTGGTATCGCCTGTATAGTGAGTTCTCTGATTGCGCTCCGGGGATACTCTTTCACCCGTAAAACACTGGGTAATAAAATTATCTGCAAACGATAATAGTTATATTCCAGCTGCTGCGTAAGCAGTCAGCTAGCGCCCACTGCAGACGTGTCTGTCGTGTGTAACTGGGTGTCATAAAAAGCAGACTTACCTTGCTCTAGCCGTCTGAAGGAGTAAGGGAAACTTGCCAGACTTGGCCTGTTAGAATCTTGTCTACTGGAGTCTAACAGGTGAGACGAAAAAGTAGGCTATGAGTGTAGATATCAGGGAACGAACTATGCAGTACGTGGGTTCGATTCCCACCACCTCCACCAATAATAAATAAAATAATTTGAATTTTTTTTATGAAGTTTCGTACGGGCATAGCTCAATTGGCTAGAGCACAAGACTCCAAATCTTGGTGTTGGGGGTTCAAGTCCTCCTGCCCGTGCCATTTTTATTTTAATGTCACCTGTTAAAGGGGCATTTTTTTATTATAATATATCTGCATTTTATTTCGGGAGGTATCATAATTGAAATATACTGAAGCCGATAGAGGTAGAGTTTTTGTATCCAGATTAGAAGATGGCGATAAGATTCCTGAAGATATTGAAAGAATGGCAGAGAAAGAGTCTATTTCTTCTGCAATTCTCTTCTTTTTAGGTGGTCTTCAAAAAGGGAGTAAGTTTGTAACTGGTCCTGAAGAAAATAACTCAAAAGAGATTAATCCTATTATTGAAGAGCTAGCTGGGATAAGTGAAGCAGTTGGTATTGGAACAATTTTTCCTGATGAAGAGGGTAAGCCAAAACTGCATTTACATTCTGCTGCCGGGCGCAAAAAGCAAACAATTACCGGTTGTTCTCGAGCAGGTTTAAAAACCTGGCTAGTTGGGGAAGTTATTATTCTGGAAATTATTAATCATAACCTTGTGCGCAAATTTGATGCTGAACGCAATCTGGAGCTTTTAAATATTGATTAATTGATTTACATATAATAGACCTGAGTTAAAATAACTCAGGTCTTATACATTTCTAAATTATTTATCTTAATTCAATATTATTTACGGTGAAGTTGTATTCATTGCCATTTTCATAATAGTCATAGCCGATCAATAATAGCATGCCCTCATATTCTGCCATTCTTAAAAAGCCTGAATCAAAATCATCAATATTAGTTAATTCAATTTCGTATACTTCTAATTCAAGATCGCCAATTGTCTCGGTATAGATCTCAATGTTGCGGACATTTTCATCTTCTAACTCATCCATGTCGGCCTGATTAAAGAATGAGAAGGGGAGAAAGACAAAATCAAGCATTTCGTTGGCGAACATTCCGGCCATTTCAGCAGGTATTTCCTGGCCTCCCATTTCAAGTTTAACTATTTCTCCATCAGCCATCCAGAAATTCATTGCCGCTTCTTCCATTTCACCTCTAGGAATAATTCTTCCTCTATCAGCCTGGACATTATTTACTTCCTCTACTCCTAAAAATTCGTATTCGATAGTATGCTCTTCGACTGTTCCAGCCTCATCCATGGTCATTGAGTATTCAAGTTTAGAAAAACTGCTTATTAATTGACTTAATTCTGTAGGTGTTTCAAGAAGATGCAGGGGCAGGTCATCTAAAGTTGCAGCCTGAACTGTATTTCCAAGTGTAAAGACTAAAGCCAGCACAATAAATAAACTACTTAATTTCAGTTTCCATTTTTTCAATTAATCCACCTCCATAATTAAAATTATAACATAATTATATAATAAAAATTGTTAGTTTAGAAACATTTTTATTAAATAATTAAAGGATTTATCTTAATCATATAGAATTCAATAGCAGATAGCAATAATAAAATTAATGATGGAGTGATATCATGGAACTTAATATTTTGAAAGAAAAGATAATAAATATTGAAGAAGAATTGATTACTTTAAATGAGTTTATTCTGGATAATCCTGAATTAGGTAACCAGGAATATAAGGCAAGTAAAGCCCATACAGATCTATTAGGAAGATATGGTTTTGAGATAGAGCGGCCTTATTTAAATATGGATACTGCCTTTAAAGCAGAATATGATTCAGGGAAAGCCGGGCCGACTATTGCTTATTTAGCTGAATATGATGCCCTGCCAGGTATCGGCCATGGCTGTGGCCATAACATTTTAGGAACAGTTAGCACCGGGGCAGGGCTTGTCTTAAAGGATTTAATTGATGATACTGGAGGCAGAGTTATAGTTTTTGGAACTCCTGCAGAAGAATCCTATGCAGGTAAAGTAGAAATGGTCAATAAAGGTGCCTTTGATGATGTAGATGTGGCAATGCTGGTCCATGCTTCGTCCAATCATTATAAGAGTGGCAAATCCCTGGCTTTAAAGGCGATTAAATTTACTTACAGGGGTAAGACTTCACATGCCTCGGCAAGCCCTGAAGAGGGTATTAATGCTCTGGATGCGGCAATCAATACTTTTAATAATATAAATGCAATGAGAGAACACTTAAAAAAGGATGCCAGAATTCATGGGATTATTTCCAATGGAGGTGAGGCAGCCAATATAGTGCCAGATCTGGCAGCTGCAAATTTCTATATCCGGGCTGAAACAAAATCATATTTAAATCAACTGGAAGGGAAACTAATGAATGCTGCTAAAGGTGCTTCCCTTGCAGCTGGAACCTCATTGGAGACCAGTTATTATGAAACCCCCTGTTTAAATTTGATAACAAATCAGAAGTTATCTGAGACCTATATTAAAAATATAAGGAAGATGGGGGTTGATGAGATTTATGATAATGATGAGGCAACTGGCTCAACAGATGCTGGAGATGTCAGTCATGTCTGTCCGACGATTCAGCCATATTTTGCTATAACTGAAGATGAACTGACAGGCCATTCAAGAGAGTTTAGAGATGCGACTAAATCTGAATATGCATATCAGGAGATGAAGAAGGCGATTGGTGCTTTGGTCTTAACAGCACTTGATATTATTGAAGATCCAGGGCTTTTACAGGAAATCAAAAGGGAATTTGCAAATAGATATAAATAGGGGAGATTTTAATGGAAGTAATAATCTGGATAGGAATCTTTATCTGCCTGTCCCAGTCAGGTATATTATCCGGCCTTAATCTGGCTTTTTTTAATATAAGCAAATTAAAGCTGGAGCTTGAGGTAGAAAAGGATAATAAAAAAGCTAAAAAGATCCTGAAATTAAGGGATGATGCCAATTTTTTATTGGTAACTATATTATGGGGGAATGTGGCTGTAAATGTTCTTTTATCTCTCCTTTCAGGCTCTGTACTGGCTGGAGTTTTAGCATTTTTATTTTCTACAGTCGTTATAACGATTGTTGGTGAGATTATTCCTCAGGCTTATTTTTCTAGAAATGCCATTAAGATGGCGGCTAAATTATCTCCAGTTTTAAAATTTTATCAATTCATTCTTTTTCCAGTGGCCAAACCGACAGCCCTATTACTGGATCGCTGGCTTGGGAAAGAGGCTATAAGCTATTATCGTGAAGAGGATCTGCGGGAGTTGGTTAAGCTGCATATGCGGTCATCTGAGACCGAGATCCAGGAGATGGAGGGAAAAGGAGCTTTAAACTTTTTGGCGCTGGATGATTTACCGATTAAAAAAGAAGGGGAGCCTATCGAACCCAAGAGTATAATTCAGTTAGAATTTAAGGCTGGCAAACCTGTCTTTCCTGAGATTAAACCTGATGTTGAAGACCAATTCTTAAAAAGAGTTGAGTTGCCAGATACTAAATGGCTTATTCTTGTTGATCAGGACGGTGAGCCAAGGATGGCTTTAAACTCTGATGAATTTATTAGAGATGCTTTATTTAATAATAAAAGTTTTAATCCCTATCGCCACTGCCATCGTCCAATAATAGTAAGGGATGAAACTAAATCACTGGAGCAGGTAATCCCTAAATTAAAGGTAAACCCGGAGCATAGCCAGGATGATGTTGTTGATGAGGATATAATTCTGCTCTGGTCAGACCAGAAAAAGGTTATTACAGGTTCAGATATTCTTGGCCGACTTTTAAGAGGAATCGTTAAGAATCGGGCTATTTAATCTATCAGGATAAAGTAATTAACTTACTGGATAATCTGATAAAATTATGGTATACTTTAAAAAATTGAAATAGAGGTGATTTTTTATGGAAATATATACAAAAACCGGGGATAAAGGTGAAACCAGTCTTTATGATAATACCAGAGTGGCCAAGGACTCGATTAGAGTTGAAAGTTATGGGACTATTGATGAGTTGAATTCAACCCTGGGGATGGCCAGAACATTTATTTCAGATGAAGAAATTAGCAAGTATGTATTTAAAATTCAGCGCCAGCTCTTTGATGTTGCAGGGGAACTGGCAACTACAGATGGCACAACCTTTCCTGAAAAAATAGATAAGCCAGAGATAGAAGAACTTGAAGATATAATCGATAAATACCTTGCCAGAATGAATGAAGAAGAAAAATCTAGCTTTATAATCCCAGGGAGTAATCGGGCATCAGCCACTCTCCATCAGGCCAGAACAATCTGTCGGAGGGCTGAGAGAAGAATTGTAACCTTAAGCAGGGATGCCGAAATTAGAGAAGAGATACAGAAATATGTTAATCGACTTTCTGATGTAATTTATACACTGGCAAGATTTCTGGAGACAAGACTGGAATATGTAGAATTTAATAAAGATGAATAAGTAAAAAATGGCAGCCTCTCGGCTGCCATTATATTTATAGTGATTTAATTAAAATTTTAGCGTTTTAAATAACCTTTTAATTCTTTACTTCTTGTTGGGTGTCTTAGCTTTCTTAAAGCCTTGGCCTGTATCTGTCTGATTCTCTCTCTAGTTACCCCGAATTCAGTGCCAACTTCTTCAAGGGTTCTCTGTCTGCCATCTTCAAGGCCATATCTTAATTCGATAACCCGTTTTTCTCTATCAGTTAAAGTATCAAGAACATTATCCAGCTGATCCTTTAATAGCTCTGAAGAAGCTAAGAGATCTGGTGATGGAGAATCCTGGTCTTCAATAAAGTCCTTTAACTGGCTGTCATTTTCTTCTCCGATTGGTGTATCCAGTGAGGCAGGCTGCTGATTGATTGTTAGTTTTTTGACCTCCAGTACTTTTTCAGGCTCCATATCCATTTCTTCGCCGATCTCTTCTGGAGTCGGTTCTCTATCCAGTTCTTTATTCAGCCGTTTTTCTACCCGCTTTAATTTATTCATGGTTTCGACCATATGAACAGGTATTCTGATAGTTCTGGCCTGATCAGCCAGGGATCTGGTGATAGATTGTCTGATCCACCAGGTTGCATAGGTGCTGAATTTATATCCTTTGGTATAATCAAATTTTTCAACAGCTTTCATTAAACCTTTATTTCCTTCCTGAATTAGATCCAGGAATGACATACCCTGTCCAACATATTTCTTTGCAATACTAACAACAAGCCTTAGATTGGCTTCAGTTAACTCCTGTCTGGCCTGTTCATCGCCTGCTTCAATGCGCTGAGCCAGCTCAACTTCTTCCTCTTTAGTAAGGAGATCAACTTTCCCCATCTCTTTTAGATAAACACGGACTGGATCGTCGATACCTGCACCGGCAGGAATGGAAAGATCATATTCTTTTTCTTCGTTCTCTTCATTTTCTTCAATTTTATCATTAGATTGGGTTTCTTCTTTTTGACTCATAATAAATTCCTCCTTAATGCTGTTACCCAGCACAATTGTACATTATAAAATAAAAACCACTTAATGTCAAATGAAATTGATTAGCCAGATGATCAACGGAATACTAATTATACCAAAAAGAGTAGTTATAAATACAGCTTCAGATGCCATCTGATAATCGCCCTGATATCTGGCGGCAAAGATTACACTATTAGCAGCAATCGGCATTGCAGCCTGAATAACAATAATTCCAACCAGTATTTCTGGTATCGGTAAAAAACTTAGTGCCAGCAATAAAAGTACAGGAATAACTAATAATCTCAATAGACTTAGAAATACCAGTTTAGGCTTTAGGATAACTCTTTTGATATTGATTCCGAATAAAGAACTTCCAATAACCAGCATCGATAATGGGAAAGTCATATCTCCAACCATATCAACAGCCTCTGAAATAGGTCCAGGCAGATTAATGCCTGTTATAAATAAAATGAAACCAATTCCCAGGGCTATTACACCGTTATTTATTATATTCTGCAAGCGATCCGAATTCTCCTTCTTTCTAGCCGATAATAAATAAATTCCATAGGTCCAGATAACAATATTAAATGGTATCATTCCTAAAGAACCATAAAAGAGGCCGGTTTCAGGATAGACTGCTCCAATAATTGGTAGGCCCATATAACCGACATTAGAAAAAATAATTAGAAATTCAAAGGTTCTCTGTTTTTTGTCATCTGCTCTGATAAATCTTTTGAAGATATTAGCGGAAACGATTAATGCCAGGTAAACAAAAACCCAGCAGATAAATAGTATCTTTGTGTTTTCAATTAATTCAGGACTAATCTCGACTGTCATTGCCGAAATTATCAAAAAGGGTAATATGTAATCGATTAATAGATCAAATAAAAACTGCTGGCCCTTTCTGGTGATAACTTCTCTGGATCTTAAGAAATAACCGAAGAAAAGAATTAAGAATAAAGCAATAATCTGTTCTAATATTATCTGAAATGGCATAAAAAAACCTCCAAATTTTCAATTTATGCAGGAATCTAAAGCTTTATTGAGAAATAATAATTAGGAATGTATAGAAAAATACTTTTATTTTAAGGATTTGATAAAATGAATCTACCTTTAAGTAATATTAAAGAACTATATAAGGCGATAGAGACCAGGCAATCAAGGAGAAAATATAAGTCTAAACCGATCAGCCAGTCTCAGATTGAAACTCTTAGAGAAAAAGTTGAATTACTAAAGCAGGAAGTTCCTGCAGTTAAAATAATAATCAGGCCTGAAGGGTTTGAGCGTATCATGAAAAATATTTTTGGTTTTTATGGTTTGATCTCAGGTGCCTGGAGTTATGCGGTTATTCTGGCAGATCCCACAGATAAAAATTATCAAATTCAGGCCGGTTATGCAGGAGAACTCCTTGTTTTACAGGCAACCTCAATGGATATTGATACCTGCTGGATCGGTGGTTTCTATAATGCTGATAAAATCAAAGCAGAACTAGAGTTTCCTGATAATTATGAGATCATGTCTGTAATCTCTTTAGGAGAGGCCAGAGAAAAAAAGACTATTTCAGAAAAAATAATGAAAAAAGTAACTGGCAGTACAAAAAGAAAGAACCTTGCTGAGCTCTGTCATCCTGACTATATTGAGGACTGGCCTGATTGGATAAAGTCAGCTATAAAAGCGGCCAGGCAGGCACCTTCAGCAGTTAATCGGCAGCCCTGGCTATTTAAGGTGGAAGATAATAAATTAATTATACAGGCCAGCACAGAGGAAGCTAAAGGTGGGGTTTCACCATATCTTGACTGTGGTATTGCTTTATCCCACCTTGAATTAGGTGCCAGAAATGCCGACCAGGAAGTTGAGCTAAAAGAATTGGTTCCACCAGAAATTGCTGAAATAACTCCAGTATAAATCTAGAAAGGTGTTGATTTCATTGGATTTAGAACATGATATCCCTGAACCTGCAAATATCTCCCCTGAATATGATTCATGGAAGATAGCCTTTGCCTATCTTTTAATAGCCGGACTCTGGATAATGGTCTCAGACCAGCTGGTTGTCCTTTTATTTAATGATACTGATGCTATTTCCATGGTTCAGACCTATAAAGGTATTTTCTTTGTTTCTGTGACCTCATATTTACTATTTTACACTTTAAGAGAGAGAATTAAAAGCTATAAATTTTTAGCCATCAGATTATATGATAATTATAATGAATTAGAGAGCACCTATGAGGAACTGCTGGCAACTGAGGAGGAGCTGGAGGAGAAGATAGATGAATTAAATGAGGGGAAAGAGAAGATTTATCAGCAGGCCTATTATGATGATCTGACAGGCCTTCCTAATAAAAATATGCTCCATCAGAAAATAGAGGAGCTAATTTCAGGGGAATCCTCTAATAGAATTAATTATATTATGCTAGATCTTGATGAATTTAAAAAGATCAATGATTTTCATGGCCATGAATTTGGAGACCAGCTACTTATTCAGGTAAGGAAGGAATTGCTGGAAGTTTTACCTGAGAATTATCAGTTGTTCCATTTAGGGGGAGATGAGTTTGGAATTGTTTACAGGGAAAAGCAGGCAGTTGGAACAGGTATTGAACTGATTAATAATATTTTAGATATCTTTAAAGATTCTATAAATGTTGATGGCCATTATATTTTTTCTTCAGCCAGCCTGGGTTTTGCCAGCTATCCTGAGCAGGCAGATGATGGAGCTGAATTGATTAAAAATGGCGAGATAGCCATGTATAATGCCAAAGAGAAGGGGAAAAATAGTTATAAGTTCTATGAAAAAGAGATGGAGCAGAGGATCAAGGATTCATTGAAACTGGAGAGGGATTTAAGGCAGGCGATAAAGGATGAAGAATTTGAGCTGTTCTATCAGCCGCTCTTTGACCTGGAAAAAAATAAGGTTAAAACAGTTGAGGCTTTAATCCGCTGGAAGAAGCCAGGAGCAGGTTATGTATCTCCAGCTGAATTTCTTCCCTTTGCAGAAAAGACAGGTCTGATTACTGAGATTGGCCGCTGGGTATTTAAAGAGGCCTGCCGGCAAAAAAAGCAGTGGCTGGCCAGGGGTTATAATGGTTTTTCGATTGCAATTAATATCTCAGCTAAAGAGCTTGACGATGCTAAATTCTTTGACAGCCTGGTTAAAGAGATAAATAATAATAACTTAGATAGCAGTAATCTGGAGGTTGAGATTACAGAGAGCGATGTTATGGAAAATATGGATGAAAATATAAAAGTCCTGAAAGAACTCAGGGAATTAGGGGTTAAAGTTTCCCTTGATGATTTTGGGACCGGTTATTCATCTTTAACCTATTTGAGAAAGATGCCGATAGATAATATTAAAATAGACCGCTCTTTTATTGCCAATATCCTCTCAGATGGCAAGGAAAAGAGGATATTAAGCTCAATTATAGAATTATCCAGGGTTATCGGTTTAAATATTACTGTTGAAGGGATTGAAAATGAAGCCCAGCTGGAGTTTGTTAGAGATAAAGGCTGTGATCGGGCACAGGGTTACCTCCTGGCCAGGCCGGCTCCAGCAGAGGAACTAGAAAATTACCTGGAAGGTAATTAAATTATCTCCTGCTGGATTTTTAGCTCTTTAGTGGCAGATAGATCTATCTTTTCCTGCCATTTTTTGCTCTTATCAAGGATCCTGATATTAGGCCGGGACGGCTTATTTTTATTCTGGCTGACAACAACTGCTCTTCTGCCGTCATTGAGTTTAACTTTACAGCCATTGGGATAAAAGGGCATGATCGTAATAAATTTATCGACCAGTTCAGGGTCAAAATGAACTCCTCGCTCATTATAAATGAGGCTCAGGGTCTTATCTATTGGCCAGCGTTCTCGATAGATTCGATCGCTACTTAATGCATCATATACGTCTGCAATAGCTGTTATTCTAGGGAATAGGTGGATATCATCGGCTTCAATGCCTCTTGGATAGCCAGAGCCATCAAGTTTTTCATGATGACCTAAAACTATGGCCAGAGAGGTTGGGGTTATCTCTGAAAGATTTCTTAATCTTTCAAAACCGAGTCTTGGGTGCTCCTGAATAATATTGTATTCTTCTTCAGTTAATTTGCCAGGTTTTTTCAGGATCTCTTCAGGGATTCCTGATTTTCCAAGATCATGGCAGATAGAACCCAGGGCCAGCTTTTCAAGTTGTAATCTATTTAAGCCTATCTTATTGCCTAGAAGGACTGAAAGCACAGTTACATTTACTGAATGGGCGAAGGTATAATTGTCTTTATTTTTTATATCAATCATATTGATCATGATTTTATTATTGGCAAGGATTTCATCGATCATATCATTTACATAGGCCTTTAGATTTCTGATATCCTGATTATCTATTTCCTGATCGTCTAAAAGGTTGCTATATATCTGATTGGTTAGTCTGATGCCCTTCTCCCTGACCTGCTGGCTGACTGAATCCTTTAATTCAATATCATAAGAAAATTCATCTTTTATATAAAGATAATTTATACCAAGTTCATTGAATTTTTCTTTATATTGATTTAAGTTTTTCTGGCCGGCTGTTAAAAGACACTGGTTTTTATTGTAAATTGGTTTGGCCAGTTTCATATCATTCTCTAATTTATCGACCTTAACAAGTCTCATTATTAACACCTCAAAAGTTATCTAATTCTAATTTTTAATTATATCAGAATTTGTTATAATAATAAAATAGAATCTATAAAATGGAGGTGAAAGATAATGCCTGTATATTCTTATAAATGTAGAAAATGTGAACATAAATTCGAAAAGGAGATGACTATTAGCCAGAAAGAAGAAAATGAAGTGATAAATTGCCCAGAATGCAAAAGTGATAATATCTTTCAAACCTTCGATAGGGTCGGCCTTTTAGGAGGTTCTAAAAATTCTAGCTGTTCAGGAAGTTGTCCTGCAGATAGAAGTTGTTGTGATTAAAATGCCAGGGGGTGGCTAGATGTTCATAGAAATTTTCAGGACTTTAGTAGCAGAGAATACTCTTATATCAGTTATTAATTTTTTGCTAATGATAGCGGTAGGCTGGGGTGGAATCTTTTTATATAATAAATATATAAGCTGTAAGATTCATGATAGGGTATCGGCCAGGTGGCCAGATGTCGATAAATTTTTGCTGCAGATTGATAAAAGGCTTATCGCTTTAATTAAAATTTCGATTATCTATACAGCCTTTCAGCAATTATTTTTGCCGGATATTATTGAACAGGGAGTTTATCTTTTTGTTCTGATAGCAACAACTTTTCAATTTGTGATTTTTATTCAATTTGTGATTATTTATTTCTTTAAACAGTACCTGGCCAGACAGGAAGATACAGCTGACCAGGATAAACTTTTGACTATTACTGAAAGTTTCACCAAAATTGTAACCTGGATTATTGCAGTAGTTTTTATTCTTGATAACCTTAATATAAGGATATCCGGGCTTCTGGCCGGTTTAGGTGTTGGTGGTATTGCTCTCGGTATAGCTTCCCAGTCGATTTTTCAGGATATCTTTAGTTATTTTACGATCTTTATAGACAAGCCCTTTGAGATCGGTGATTATATTATGATTGGAGAGTTTAGAGGGGTGGTAGAATATATTGGAATAAAATCGACCAGGCTGAGAAGCCTAACAGGGGAACAGTTAGTCTTTTCTAATACTGATTTAACAAGTTCTAGAATTCATAACTTTCGCAGGATGCGGCGGAGGAGGATTAATTTTAAATTTGGGGTGACCTATGATACACCTCTGGAGCAATTAAAGGAGATTCCAGGGATTGTAAAGGAGATAATTGAAACTAAAAATAAGACGGAGTTTGATCGGGCTCATTTTCACGCCTATGGCGATTATTCACTGATTTATGAAGTGATTTTTTATGTTCAGGATAAGGATTATGCCACTTATATGGACATTCAGCAGGAGATAAATTTTGAGCTGAAAGAGATTTTCAAGGAGAAAAATATTAGTTTTGCCTTCCCGACCCAGACTATTAATCTAACTCAGGAAAATTTAGTGGTGCCAAAAAATAAGGAGGAATAGATATGAAAGGTTATAAAATAATTGATACCTATCCAGATTTTTTTGATCTCTGGCAGACTGCTGCCAAGGAGCCAGTTAAGATTCAGATTGAAAGGTGGAGGACAGATTATATCACTGACTGGCCAGAGATTAAAAACTGGCAGTTAGCTGGCTATGAAGATGATGCTGAATGGCGTGAATATGCCAGAGAGGAGATATTTCCCTGGATTAATCAGAATTTTAATAGGGTAATGGCAGCCAGGAGCAATTTGCTAGGTGCGATCAGGTCTGTCTATGACCGGGATGCTGATCTTTTTCAGGAAAACTTACAGACATATTTCCTTATTTCAATAGGAGTAAGTAAAGATCTGGCCTATGTATCAAGCTATGGCAATCGCCCGGCAATTTATTTTGATCTGGTTGCGATTGCTAGAGAAGGCTGGCAGGATACTACGATTTTAAGAAGTCTGGTTGGTCTGCAGCTTGGCTATTATTATTTTGATAGCTTCAGGCAGAAAATCGGGGTGCCTGATGGTGAAGGTCAGCGCTGGAAATATTTTAAAATTGGTTTTGCCAGGGAATTTGCCAGAGAGTTATTAGGGCCTGATAATCAGGTTGATAAGGTTGCTGCCTATTATAACCAGGATATTGATGGTGCCCAGGCCTGTAATATAATTTCTGTTTTAAGGGAAAAATATAGCTTTAGACAGCTTGCCCTTCTGCAGCCTGCCAAAATAGAGGAAGAGGTTAAGGGATGCTTCTAGATACTGAACAGCTGAATAGAAATATTGCTGAAATTCAGGAAAAATTGGATTCAGGGGATATTCCAGCGGCGGTGAGAATAGCTGCCAGGCTTTCTAATCGCCGCCTGGTGGATATAATCAGTGAGGCCCCTAAAGAGACTGCGCTACCTTTTTTAGAAGCTTTAGGACCTGTCAGGTCAGCCCGGGTTTTGTCATACTTGCTTGAGGAGCTGGCAGTTGAGCTGCTGCAGGAGTTGAATTCAGAGTTTGTTCAGGAAGTTTTTATTGAGATGGAAGATGATGAAATTGCAGATATTATTCTTCATTTACCTGAGGATGAGAGGGATAAGTACTGGGCTTTGATACCAAATGAATATAAGGATGATGTTGAAGAGATTGTAACCTATGAAGAGGAATCAGTTGGAGCCTATATGGAAAAGGATTTTCTGACTGGTTTTAAAGATGACCTGGTGAAAGATGCCATTGATATGCTAAGCAAAGCCAGAGGTGAGATTGATAATACAGATTATATTTATGTAATCAATGAAGATGATAAATTACTGGGGGTAGTTTCAGTTCAGGAGCTGGCCTTTGCCGCCCGAAATGAGAGGCTGGAGAATATAATGACGGTTAAGGTTCATGTTGCCAGGGTTAATGAGCCGGCTATTGAGGCAGCTCGCTTAATGAAATATCGTAAATTTAAATTACTCCCTGTTTTAGACCTTCAGGATAGACTGGTTGGAGTTATGGCCCTCCATGAGGCTATCGATTTATTATCTGAAGAGTTGGCTGAAGATTTTGTTAGTATCTCTGGAGCCTCAGCAGAGGAGAGCTATTTTACTCCACCAAAGGATGCTATTAAGATGAGGCTGCCCTGGATGGCAGCCAATGTTTTTTTGAATCTAGGTGCTGTGGCTGTTATCAGCACGTTCGAGGATACAATTGCTCAGGTTGCGATTCTGGCAGCCTTTATACCGATGATTACTGATATGGGTGGTAATGTTGGGATTCAGGCTCTATCGGTCTCAATCAGGAGTATTGCTTTAGGTGAAGTTCAGATTGATGATGTTAAGAGGGTGTTAAGGAAGGAATTATCTATAGGCCTGATTAATGGACTGGCTTTAGGTTCTCTCTTTGCAATAATTGCTTATATTTTACAGAGGGAGCCTATGATTGGCCTGATTGCAGGTATTGCTCTGGGTTTTAATGTTATTGTTGCCGGTGTAGTTGGCGGGACAATTCCATTTTTGATAAAAAAGATTGGAAAGGACCCGGCGATGATGACCGGGCCAGTATTAACGACTATAACTGATATTACTGGAGTTACAATTTATTTAGGTCTCTCGACTATCTTTTTGTGGCAGCTTTTAGCCTGATTCTGGCTATTAATTTTATATTTAGCAGAAAAATTTATTCAATGCACCACCCTGATATTTACTGGCCAGTGGTTTAAATGGTATAATTGGTCATGGAATCTTTTAATCATTTGAATTAGCTATTATATATTTAATAACTGGTAGTAAGCCGGAGCAATCCCGGAGCAGACCTGGAGCAGAACTGGAGGAAAATTGGGGCTGGGCCGAAAGGATAGGCAAGCTAAACCGAAAGAATAGGGAATCTATACCGAATCTATAACGAAACAGTACCGAAGGAGTACCGAAGAATCAGCGTATTTATCCTGGTTCTGGTCTGGATTAATTTAATAATGATAAGTAACCCTGACTGGGATAGTAATTCAGTCGGGGTTTTTTCATTTTATAAAAATTATGTTTGACAATATTAAAGTATAGGGTTATAATATTAGTGTACTATTCAACTAGTGCACTATCTTTATAGCGCAAAAGTTGCTGGAAGGGGGCATTAATTTGGCTATAAATTATGATACTACGCGGCCTATTTACGAGCAGATTATTGACTTTATTTTAAAGAAGCTGGCCTCTGGAGAGTATTCTGCCGGGTCTAAACTGCCTTCGCAGCGGGAGATGGCTAAACTTTTATCTGTTAACCCGAATACTGTTCAGCGGGCATACCGGGAGATGGAGATTAAGGATCTGGTTGAAACCAGGAGAGGTCTGGGTACCTTTGTTACTGAATCTGAGGATAAGATAGAGGAGGTAAGGATTGAAATGGGAGAGGAGATCATTGAGAATTTTATTGAAGAGCTAAGGGCTTTAGGTTTTACAAAGGCAGAGATTGATAAAATGTTAGCTGATAAGTTTGCGGAATTTAAAGGAGGTAAGAGCAATGGAGCTTAAGGAGACTTTTAAACCGATTGCTAAAGTGAATTCAGTTTCTAAAAAATATGGTAGAACTGTTGCGCTTCAGGATGCCGAGATGGAATTTCCTGAGGGGGAGTTGACAGCATTAATTGGACCAAATGGCAGCGGAAAATCAACATTATTGAAAATTATGGTTGGTCTGACCTATGCAGATACTGGCTCTGTTGAGGTTTTAGGCCTTAAGCTAGGTATTCAGTTAAAGGAGCAGGTTGCTTTTTTGCCTGAGATAGATCATTTTTATGACTGGATGAAAGTTGAGCAGGTTATTGATTTTCATAGAAGCCAGTTTTCTAATTTTAATTACGATAAGGCAGTGGAGCTGGCCAGGGATATGAATTTGAAGACTGACACCAGGATTAGCTCTTTATCCAAGGGTATGCGAGGAAGATTGAAGTTGGTCTTAACCCTGGCCAGGGACGTTAAGCTCTATATTATGGATGAGCCTCTTTCAGGACTTGATCCCCAGTCGAAGGGCTATATTCTAGAGATTTTAAATAGTGAGTTTGCTGCTGGCGGTAAGTCTGTGATTTTATCGACCCATGAAGTTATTGAATCAGAGAAATTTTATGATTATGTGATTATGCTGGAAAATGGTCAGGTTAGATTACAGGGTTATGCCGATGCCTTAAGGGATGAGCATAATCTATCGATTCAGGATCTGACCAGGGAGGTGTTTAATTAAGATGGCTTTCTTAAATTTATATAAAAAGGAATTAAGGGAATCTGGATTTGCTGCTTTAATCCTTGTTTTATTGACTTTAGGCTTTCACTTTTTTCTCTACACCAGAATTACAGCTCAGAATTATCAGTTTATAATCGGTTCGGTGCTGGCTCCATTTTTTATCTTTCCATTGTATTTTCTGGTTACTGGTTATAGAACTTTCTCCCAGGAATGGAATGATCGGACGATCTATCTCTTGAAGTCATTGCCGAGAAGAGGTTATACAATAATTCTGGCCAAGTTTCTTGCTGCAACGACTTATCTCTTGCTTTTGATAGTACTGACTGCAATGACCACCTGGCAGATTGTTATGAGGACTATGGCAGATTTTGGGCCGGTTATGCCAGTGGATCTGACCGGAACATCGATTATCAATATTGTATTTTTAACTCTGGCCGGTTATCTTGGATTCAATCTATTTCTGTATTTTATGGCTCAGCTAGCCTGTCTTGTTAGTAGGGTTTATAACAGGTTTAGATGGCTGGTTACTATCCTGGTTTTTTATCTTTCAGGCTATCTCAGCATGAGGATAGCAGAATTGCTGGCCCGGCTCTTTAACTGGATGCCAGGATTGACCTTTCAGGTATCTGGAATTGGCGGAGCAGAGGAATTTACAACTGTTATAACTATTGGCAGTAACTCATTTCTCAGCCTGACCCTGGTGATTCTAGGATTTATAATTGGTGCAGGGTTATTACTTGAAAAAGTTCTTGAAGTCTAAAAGGAGGAATTTAGAATGTTATCGAGAAAAAGAGTTATAACGATAATAATAATTTTATTATTGATCTTTGTTTATATAGATGCCAGGCTGATTACTGATGGTCAGGGGATGGCCACACTGTTTAATGTAGATATCTCCTATAGCGGTAATGTAGACTGGTCATCAGGAGGCGACTATCAGTACAGGTCTGAGATTTCTGGTGATGAGATTTATGACCGGGCTGATTTAACTGGCCTCAGGGTTGTTAATAGTTTTGGCGAGGTTGATATTATTGGCGAATCCAGGGATGATATCAGCATAGATTACAGGATTGAAGTTAAAGCTGCAACTGAGGAATTACTGGAGGAAACTGTAGAACAGGTTGCTTTGGAGTTAAGTCAGAGCAATCAGGAATTAGAGGTTTCCACTGCCAGGCCTGAGAACATGGATAGAGTTAATATTGCAACTTATTTAACTATCAGGGCACCGGAGGAGCTGGCTGTTGATCTTAAGAGCAGGTTTGATGATATCAGGATAGAAGATTTCGCCAGCCAGATTATGATTGATAATAGCTATGGCGATGTTGAGCTTCTAAATAATTCGGGGCCGTTAGAAATTGAATCCAGTTTTAGTAATTATAAGATCAGTGGTATTCAGGAAATGATAAATGGAAGATTTTCTTATACAGATATTGTGATTGAGCAGTTAAGCTCGGATCTGGAACTTGATCTTCAATTTTCTGATTTAGATTTATATCTTGACAATGAGCCTGATTTCTGGAGTTATGATCTTAGTACTAATTTTGGAACTATTAATAGCAGATATGATTTTCAATTAACAGAAGATGGAACAAGGACTAATTATTATTATGAGAGAGAGGGGCAACCTCTTATCAAAATTGATGGCAGATTTACAGATATAACTATTCATTAAAAAGGAGAGTATTATAAATGGCAAATATGAAGAAAATCGATCTAAGAAGTGATACAGTAACCAGACCTAGCAATGAGATGCGCCAGATTATGGCTACAGCCGATGTTGGTGACGATGTCTATGGTGAGGACCCTTCAATCAATGAACTTGAAGAGAGGGCTGCTGAGCTCTTAAATAAGGAGGCAGCTTTATTTCTACCAAGTGGGACTATGGCCAACCAGGTTGCTCTTTTGACCCACACAGTACCTGGCCAGGAAGTTGTTTTAGGAGATGAAAGCCATATCTTTTATTATGAGGTTGGCGGGCTGGCCAGGCTTGGCAGCCTCCAGGCAAGAACTGTTTCAGATGAAAATGGTTATCTGGAGCCGGCAGCTGTGGAACATGCAATTAGAGGCGAGAATATTCATTATCCTGAGACCGGTCTTATCTGCATGGAAAATACCCATAATCGCCGGGGAGGCATTTCCTATGGTACTGATAGGGTTGAGCCGATAGCAGAACTGGCAAAATCTAAGGGGATTCCACTCCATCTTGATGGGGCCAGGCTCTTTAATGCAGCCTATCAGGAAGATGTTGACCCAGGAGATCTGGTGGCAGGATTTGATTCTGTGATGTTCTGTCTCTCCAAAGGCCTCGGGGCTCCAGTAGGTTCAATGCTGGCTGGTAGTGAGGAGTTTATTAAGTCTGCCAGAAAGAACAGGAAGCTCTTAGGAGGAGGCATGCGCCAGGCTGGAATTATTGCTGCTGCCGGGCTTTATGCTTTAGAAAACAGAAATGTTCTAAAGGCAGACCATGAGCAGGCAGAAGAGCTGGCAGAGATAATTGAAGGTTTTAAGACTGATAAACTGGAAGTTTTTAGACAGTCGACTAATTTTGTGATGCTGGCATGTAATAATCAGGGTGGCGCTGAATTGATATCTCAAAAGTTAAATGATGCCGGTATTTTGACCAATCAGTTCTCTGACAGGTTAATCAGGCTGGTTACCCATCAAGACCTGACTGAGGGAGATCTTCAGGTTTTTGCAGAGAGAATGGAAGAGATTATTGCCGGGCTGTAATAAGCTGGCAGAAAAATGGAGTAAAATTGTAACCTTTATCTGATTGTGTTATAATTTAAGCAGAAAATATTTATTAGTTTAATAAATAGAAGGGGTGTTAATAATGACTATTGAAAAGCTCATTAATTCAGAAGCTCCTCAGTTTAATTTAAAGGACCAGGATGGAAATAATGTCAGTCTAAGTGATTTAAAAGGTCAGAAGGTATTGCTCTCATTTCACCCGCTAGCCTGGACAGGTATCTGTCAGACCCAGATGGAGGATTTAGAGGGGCACTATTCACTTTTTGAAGAATATGATACTGTACCTTTAGGAGTTAGTGTAGATGCAACTCCATGTAAGAAGGCCTGGGCCAAAGAGATAGATATTACTAATCTAAAGATGCTTTCAGATTTCTGGCCCCATGGTGCCCTGGCTAAAAACCTCGGGATATTTAGAGATGAAGATGGATTTTCTGAAAGAGCCAATATATTAATTGACCAATCAGGTAAAATTGTCTGGGCTAAAAAGTATGAAATTGATGATGTACCAGATCTTGAAGAGGTTTTTGAAGCTATAAAAAATCATTAAGGTGGTATGAAAATATGAACTCATATTTACAGGACCTTTTAATTAATAAAGATAAAGCCGGGGTTGACAAATATTTAAATAGGCTAATTAAGAATAAGCACTGGACTTTAATCAGTCTGATTGATGAATTATTACCAGGACTGCTCTTTGAATCGAATCTGACCTATGGTAGTTTTCATCAGGTTAAAATGGCTTTATTCCTTCGCCGTCTTTCAATCAATAATATTTTAAGTAAAGAGACTGAAGAAGGGGTGGCCAGGGTTATTCTGACAGAGATGCTTAATAGAAACTGGCTTAATATAGAAGCCGGTGACTTTAAAGGGGCAGATAGGATCGACCAGCCCCTTGATAATATGGTGGAAGAGCTTAATAAGGGTAATATTCATAATAGCTATTACTATGCAATTCAGGAATATAAGGATAATCCAGCTAATTTATCAGAATATCTTCTTGGAATCGGGTCTCTTGGAATACCTGATTCTTTAGGCCATAGTTTAAGCTGTTTTCAGCCAGTAATAGAAGATCTTGTCTTTCCCCACCATCAATATGCAGAAACTGCTCTGCTTTCTTATGTAACCTATCTTGGCAGGCGAAATATTCCAGAGGATTTTGATCCTGAAGATTATAGTTTGAAAGAAGAACCTGACTGGACAGAGCTTTTGAAAAAGGCTGCATCTGGCTCTGGAATTATTAATCTCCACCATATGATTACCAGCTATATCTATCTTGCCTGGAAGGATTCTGATTATCATCAGGGGGATTATAAACTTCCATTTAAGATTTTAGTTGACTGGTTTAAGGATAAGAAGGTGGATCAGACCCGATTGGAGAGGGTTGAAAACCTTGAGGTATCAACCTGGTTGCCGTCTGATTATGCTGGTTTTTATGATGCCTTTGATTATGATAATCCAGATGAGACTGCCAGAATGGTGATAAATTTAGCTGAGGCAAAATATAGTCGCCTGTATGACTGGATGGTAAGGCTTTATGCAGATGATTATGATCAGCCTCGCTGGAATCCTCATTTCTATACTGGATTATATTCGGCGCTATCTCTTTATGGTATGGAGGATATTGATGAACTTGTTGTTTTAAGAATGGCTTTAGATCAGGCTGTAAGGTATTATATAAATGGAATGAAAAATTAATAATTATTTTTTCAGAAGGCGTATTATTTACCAGTAATACGCCTTTTGAATTTACTTATTTTATTTTTCAATTTAAAAAGTTATAAATATATAATAAAACTTGACATTTTATCTTTTAAAGATTATAATTTAAATAATCTTGCTGCGGCCGTTTAAATCACAAAAGTAAGGAGGAGGATTGCGGATGAAAAATGATTTGCAAAAAAGAGAAAACTGGACGACACGATTAGGTTTTATTTTAGCTGCTGCAGGTTCTGCTGTAGGTCTTGGTAATATCTGGCGTTTCCCATATGTAACAGGTACTAATGGAGGTGCCGCATTTCTATTTATTTATTTAATCGCTATTATTTTAATAGGATACCCGTTAATGGTTACTGAGATGACTTTAGGTCGGAAAACTCAGCGGAACCCGGTTGGAGCTTTTAAAGCTCTGGCGCCAAATACTCCCTGGTGGCTTGTTGGTGGACTGGGTGTTTTAACTGGTTTTGTTATTCTTAGTTATTATTCAGTAGTTGCCGGTTGGTCACTTGCCTATATCTTTAAGGCATTAGGTGGTTTTGTTCCAGAGATGGCATTTGGTGAAGTTTTTACTGATCATATTACTGGTGTTGGAGTTCCTATTTTCTGGCATGCAGTCTTTATGGCTTTAACTATCGGTGTTATTAGTGCTGGTGTTGTTAAAGGTATCCAGAGAGCAGTTAAAACATTGATGCCTATATTGTTTATTTTATTAGTTGTATTGATTATTAGATCATTAACTTTAGATGGTGCCAGTGAGGGATTGAGATTTTATTTATCTCCTGATTTTAGCGAGATAACAGCACAGACCTTTATGGATGCCATTGCCCAGGCCTTCTTCACCCTGAGTTTAGGTATGGGTGCAATTATTACCTATGGTAGTTATCTATCAGAGGATGCCAATATTGGCGATAATGCAGCCTATGTTGTTGGCCTGGATACATTAATTGCTGTTATGGCTGGTTTAGCAATGTTTCCGGCTCTATTTGCTTTAACTGATGTTTCTCCAGATGCAGGTCCAGGTCTTACATTTATAACCCTTCCTGCTGTATTTGCTGAGATGCCATTAGGGTCTTTCTTTGGCTTTATTTTCTTTGTTCTATTGTCCATAGCTGCTTTAACTTCAGCTATTTCATTGCTTGAGGTTGTTGTTGCCTGGGCAGTAGATGAAAAAGATATCGAAAGAAAGAAAGCCTCAATAATTGTTGGTATTATAATCTTTATCGTTGGTATTCCACCAGTATTAGGTTACAGTGCCTGGTCTGATTTTTCATTCCTGGGCTTTGATGTTCTTGACACCTATGACTGGATTGCCAATAGTATCTTTTTACCTTTAGGCGGTCTGCTAACTGCTGTCTTTGCCGGTTATGTCTGGAAGGCTAGAAACCTTGCAGATGAGGCAAATAAGGTCGGTGGAGTTATTAATATCGGTGAATGGTATGGTTTCTTAGTTAAGATTGTTGTTCCGATTGCAATTGCAGTAGTTATGGTTGTTACAATAGCTCAGACATTAATGTAAAATAGAGATAACTGGAGTAGTAATGTGATAGAGGAGATAGTATAGAGAAAAATATGGCCCAGCAAGAAAAACCCTGACCTCCGCAGTCAGGGTTTTATCTATCTTTATTGTGAAATTTTTTGACATCAGCTATGAATTTTTCCATTGAACTATTACTCTGCAATGAAATTTCATCTATTAAAGGCCAGCCCAGGTTTAATCTATTATATTCTTCGATTAATATTCCACCAGTTCGTCCCTTAAAATCCCTCCCTGGAGGTTTATAATACTTGCATCTCTTAATTCCGCAGGAAGGTGATTTTTCTTTTAAGATCATTCCGCCAGCATTATTATAATCTCTTAAATATTTTCTTATAACATTTCTTAAAATGTTTGGTTTTATCTGCCAGTGATTATTGAAAAGATAGCCAACTTCTTTCCGGTTATTTAATACTACAAGTTTAACTGGAGGCCTGGGAACACCTAAACCAGCAGCAACTTCAGGGCAGATTGGTTTTAAGATGAATGACTTTTTTAATTCTTTAAGTTGATTGAACTCAATAATGGAGCCATCATAACGGCAGGGTTTAAACCCAAGGCAGCGACTGATTAAAACCAGAGGTTTATCCTGTTTATTTGAATTGTTTATCATATAGGTTCACCTCAATTAATAACTTCTTTATTTAATTTAATTTTCCTTTTTTTCTTTTATATGAAGGGAATTTGCTTTTGATGGAGAATTTATTATAAAAAGAACTATTGGGGGTATTTGAAATTGAAAAAATTCAGGGAGTTTTTTATTATATTTTTTATGATTGCAACTGTTTTTTTATTAGCAGGACAGGTTCAGGCAGAAGTTGAATTCATTGAGCTGGTTAAAGGTGCTACTTTTCAAGAGGTCCAGGAAGCTATAGAAGCAGGAGCTAATGTTAATGCTAGAAATGAGGCCGGGGTGACACCTTTAATTGCAGCTGCAAGGCATAATCATAATCCGCAGATAATCTTTCTTTTAATTGAAAATGGGGCTACAATAGAAGCCAGGGATAATTCAGGTAGATCAGCTCTATATAATGCTGCCAGGTATAATAGTAATAGTTCTGTTTTAAGGACTTTAATTAATTATGGAGCAGCTGTTAATGTTGTGGCTGACGATAGAACGACTCCACTTTTAGCTGCAGCTGAAACTGGTTCGAATGAAAAGGTTAGATTATTAGTTCAGGCAGGAGCCGGTGTTGATCAGCAGAATAGAGAGGGGAAAACAGCTCTTCATATTCTTTCTGAGAAATCAAGTTCATTAACAAGTATTAGATTGCTCATAAATGCTGGTGCAAGTATTGATATTAAAGATAATCAGGGCCGGACAGCCCTCCACAGGGCAGCAGCCAGGTCAGATTCAAACCTTATCAGTCTTTTGCTTGATAATAATGCCAGGCCTAATCTTAAGGATAATAACGGGATTACACCTCTGATGCTTGCTGTCAGAAATGCCAGGAATACAAATGATCTTCAAAGGTTGCTGAGAGCAGGGGCTGAAATCGATCTTCAGGATGACCAGGGAAGAACTGCTTTTCTTCACGGAGTACTGACTAATAGATCAGTTTCTATTCTTGAATATCTTGTAGAAAAGGGAGGAGATATAAATCAGCTTGATAGAAATAAGCAGGGAGCTCTCCATTATGCTGTTAAAAACCAGGTTAACGATAGGCTTTTAAACTGGCTGATTTCAAAAGGGGGAGCTGTTGACAATACTGATGCTGACGGGTTTACTCCCCTGCATTATGAGTTAAAAAGTAGGCCAGATTATAATAGGGTGCAGATACTCCTGAATGGTGGAGCAGACCCTAATAGGCAAACTCCTAATCAATATACACCATTAATGCTAGCATTAGAGAACACGAATGATGGTGCACTGATAAACAATTTAATAAGCTCTGGAGCAGAGGTTGAACCTGAAAACACCTATCGTGACAGGACGCCATTGATGCTGGCAGCAGCTAATACCAATAATGAAAATATTATTGATATTTTGCTAGGAGAAGGGGCTGATGTTGGCAGAAGAGATGCTGACGACAGAAGGGTTGTTGATTATCTAGATGGTAACCAGGCCCTATTTGGAACAGATGCATATTGGGATCTTCAGTATCTGGAACCTGAGAAAAGAAAACTTGATACTCTTGATTTAAAATCATCGGCAGGAGCTGCTACCAGGAGTTTGATTATTCCTTCTTTAGGCCATGCCTATGCTGAAAGCTGGTGGCCAAAGGGAGCACTTTTCCTTGCTGGTGAAGCTGTAATGCTTGGTATGGCAGTAACTAGAGATGATTTAAGCGAAGCCACTCCTTATTTAATTGGTTTTTCTGCTTTGAAGGCATTTGAAATATTTGATGCTTTAAATGAAGTTGGCAAATTTAATGAGGAGGCAGAAGAATATAATCAGCAGGTTAGAGAATTTAATCTTCGACTGGAATAAACCTTTATAGTTCAAAGATCTTGCAGGAATTATGCTATTTATCTTGAAATATAATAAATAAGTCAATTTTTCGGAAGGATGTATTAAAATGAGGATAAATAGCAGTAATTTAAATAGAGATAAACAGATTAATAATCTTGTATCCAGGACTGATAGTCCTGAGAAATCTTCATTTCAGCAGAAGTTGGAGGCTGTTAATGAAGAAAATATCCGTGAAAGGCTTGATTCTCTTTTAGATTATGTTGATCAATATGGTGATAAGCTAAAAGAGACCATGGATAAGGAAGATCTCCAGGCTTACAAAGCACAGGTTAAAGAATTTTTACAGATTATTCAGAAGGAATTTGCCAGAACTAAACAGTCTTTTAGCTGGGACAATCAAGGAAATTTAAAGACATATATGATTATAGAAAAAATCAATCATGAGATGGAAATGCTTCAGGAAGAATTTATTCAGGATCAGGCAGATGTGCTAGAAGTAGTCAGGAGGATCGATGAAATCAGAGGACTACTTCTAGACCTTTATATTTAATTACTCCAGGGAAGGAGGGTTGTCAGTATGAATCAGAAAAAACTTTCATTTTTTCTATTAGTATTAACTTTTGCAATGATATTATTATTCTCGCAAAATATATTAGCTGAAACACCTGATATTTACTATCATGGTGAAGAAATTACTGAGGATCTTAATCCAGAAGTAATAGAAGATACATATTTAGTTGATGCAAGAGCCCTGGCCAATCATCTTGACCTGGAGCTTGAATGGGTTGAATCTCTTAAATCTATTAACCTTTCCCGGGAAGAGAAAGATCTAAGAATGATGATAGATCATCCCTATATTCAAACTGGCAACTCAACCCAGAGGACAGAAGTAGGAGCAAGATTAATTGATGAAACAAGTTATATACCTCTTAATGATGTAGTTAGAGCTTTCGGTTACTTAACAAACTATGAAGATAATGGTGACTTTTACATATTCCGACCAGAAACTAAGGTATATGAGGCTTACTGGAGTGACGATGAACGGATGATTTTTCTTGATATGGATGAAATAACGCCATACAGGATTGCCCCAACTGATGATCCTAAAAAGATGAAGATAGAGGTTGATAAAGCAGCTTTATCTGATGACTTTCTTGATAATGTTTCTAATGAAAACTTTAATCTCAGAGTTAGAGAAAATGAGGTTGAGTCAAGGCTGGAAATTATTATTACAAGTCTTCATCCTATCCCTTATCGTCGTGATGGTGGTATAGAGGAGGATGGCAGTAATCTTGTGGTTACCTTTAACCCACGTCTTGTTAATATAGACTGGAGAGATGATGATTTTCTTGAAATAGAAGCTAATTCGGCAATGGAAAGACCGGAAATATTTTTCCTTGAAGACCCCAGGAGAATGATTATTGATATTCCAGATCTCATGTTAAGTGAGGTTGATCTGGATATAGACGAAAATGAATATGTAAAGGATATACGTTTGAGTCAGTTTTCTGAAGATCCAGTTGTTTTAAGGGTTGTGCTGGAGCTTACTGATGATGCCCATTTAGGTATAGATGAATCAGTAGATGATGATAAATTAGTATTTAGACCAACTGAACAGACAATTGTTAGCGATCTGGCTTATGAACCTGGAATGATTTCATTTGTTACAAATAATGAGATTAATCCTGGTATCTTTACTTTGCCTGACCCGGATAGGCTTGTGATCAATATGCTTCATACAAGTCGGTCAGAGGATTTTCCTGATAAGATAGAAGTGGATAATTCCACTATGAAAGAGATCAGGTCATCAAGGTTTGACCGGGAAACAGTCAGGCTGGTTGCAGAGTTATATGAAAATAGCGGTTATGAATGGGAAGTTGAGGAAAGAGAAGATGGAAAGTTTTATCATACAGTAAAACTTGAGAATAGGTTAAGAGAGATTTATCTTACTGAACAGAAAAATTTCCAGAATCTCCATGTTGACTTTACAGGTAATGTGGATTATGAAGTCAGGAAATTTTCCCATCCTCACCGAATTGCAATTGATATTAAAAGTCTTGATCGAGAAGATATAGATGATTTTGAGCTCCCTGAGCCTGAAGGTATGGTGGAAGAAGTTAGAAAAGGGATTTTTGAATCAGGTGGTGAAGAATTCATAAGAGTAGTTTTTGAATTAAATGATTTCTATAATTATCAGGTACTATCAGGAGAGGTGGACAGTGAAATAATGGTTTCACTGGCAAAAGAGCAGCTTGACGACACCTCTACGATTATTGTTCTCGATCCAGGTCATGGTGGCTTTGATGCAGGAGCTATTGGACCGACTGGATTAACTGAAAAGGAGGTAGCATTAGCAATTTCATTAAAAGCTGCAGAAATTCTTGAAAATAATGATCATCAGGTTATATTAACTAGAGATGATGATACCTTTGTAACTTTAAATGATCGGGTTGATATAGCTAATAATAGTGATGCTGGTCTATTCGTTAGTGTTCATTCAAATGCAGCCCATAGAAATTCAGTTGGGGGTATTGAAACCTATCATGCACCTAATAGGCGCTCAGATAGTTATATGCTGGCTAATATAATGCAAAGGAGTATGCTGGATCATTTAGGGCTTACTGATAGAGGTGTAAAGTCTGATAACTTTTATGTGATAAGGAATACTGAAATGCCTGCAGTATTATTAGAGATTGGATTCCTATCAAATAGGGAAGAAGAAGAATTATTAAGGGATAGCTCATTTAGAGAAGAAGCGGCTCAATCAATTGCTGAAGGTATTGAGGAATATTTAAATCAGATCCATTCTGGAGAGGAGGAATAATCTTGTATAAGCTTGAAAGGATTAAAAAACCTGGATATGCTCTACTTGTTCTCCTGGTTTTAGCAGTAATCTTCCTCCTTAGAACTCCAGGTGAAGAATATCCTCCATCAGGTGAGAGAGAAGTTTATCTATATTTTGCAACTGAGGATGCCATGTATCTGGATCAAGAAAGCAGAACTTTACCTGGCGAAGATTTATATAGGGAAGCTATTGAGGAGATTGTTGCTGGTCCTGTTTCTGATGATTTAAGGCCGACAGTTTCAGAAGCAACTGAATTGATTGATTATAGTTATGAAAATGGGTTAATTACTTTAAATTTTAATGAGGCTATTAGAACAGATCATCCTGGAGGCAGTACAGGTGAGCGACTGACGATTTATTCAATAGTAAATACTCTAACGAGTTTGCCAGGTATAGAAGAGGTTCTTTTTGAAATAGAAGGTGAGGAATTAGAAACTCTGGTTGGTCATCTGGATCTAACAATCCCATATAGTTATTCAGAGGATATTCTTTTAGAGAATACTCCTGATCAAGAATCTACAGAAGAATATGAAATAGAAATTGAAGATAATTAATGATATTCCGGAGGTTTAATGACCTCCGGTTTTTTTATGAGAAAATAATTTAAATTATTTTGATTTTAAGGCAGGAATTTGTCCTTCGACCTATAATATATATAGAGAAGAAAATTGGTACTGTCCATTAATCCATTGTGCCAATTTAATGAGGTGAAATCATGGAAATAGAGATTGACAAGAAAAGTGGTCTGCCGATTTATCTTCAGATAAAGGAGCAGATTGAAGAAATGATCAATAAAGGAATATTGATGAGAGGAGAAAGGCTTCCTCCTGAAAGAGAACTCTCAAAAAAGTTGAATGTAAGCAGAAATAGAGTAAGTGCTGCCTATAAAGAATTAGAGCAGAATGGAATTCTCCTATCCCAGCAGGGCAAGGGTACATTTGTTAAAGTTGGCCCAAAGGGGCTTAAAGAGCCAAGCCGAAAAGATAAACTTTTGAAGATTATTGATCTGGCAATGGATGAAGCCATAGAAATGGGCTTTAGCCTTGATGATTTTTTGACAATAGCCTATGTTAGAGCAAAAGAGAAGGAAGAATTGAGAAATAGAACAAAGGTGGCCTTTATAGAATGCAGTAAAGAGCAATTAGAGGCTATGATTAATGCTACAGCCATAGAAAAAGAAGTTGCTGTTATACCAATTAAAATACAGGAGATGCAGAATGAACCGGAACGGATTGCTAAAGTATTAAATAAGGTAGAAGTGATTATTACAACACCGTTCCATCTCGATGAAGTTGAAGAATTTCTTGCTGGATCAGATAAAAACTTAGTTGATATGACACTTGAACCAGAAATGAAGACGATAGTTGATATTGCAAGAATTCCAGAAAAAAGTAATGTTGGACTGGTCTGCCAGTCTGAAAGCTTTGCTAAAGAAGTAGAAAGCTCACTGAAAGATAATGATCTTAATAATTTCAAGCTAAATTATACAACAACTGAAGAAAATGAGCAATTAGAACTATTTTTATCTGCTCAGGATGTTGTAATTTCTTCCCCGGCCCGTTATAATTCTATTCAGGAGAAAATTGATGGTCAGAAAAAGGTTATCAATTTTCAGTTTACCCCTGATAGAGGATCTATTAATTTATTGAAAATGACACTATTAGATGTAAATCAGGTTGAATAATAACTAGAGGTGAATAAAAAATAATGGAAAATCAGTCAAAACCAACAGTAGTCCTTGGTGTAATCGGTGCAGATGTTCATGCAATTGGAAATCAAATTTTAGAACATGCTCTTAAGGAAGCAGATGTAAAACCAGTTAATATTGGGGTAATGTCCAATCAGCAGGAATTTGTATCTGCAGCAGTTGAAACAGGTGCAGATGCAATCTGGGTTTCATCCCTTTATGGTCATGGTGAAATGGATTGTCGTGGTTTAAGAGACAAATGTAAGGAAGCTGGAATTGGAGATATTTTGTTGTATGTGGGCGGAAATCTTGTGATAGGAAAACAGTCCTGGGATGATGTAAAAGATCTCTTCCTTGATATGGGTTATGACCGGGCATATCCACCTGGAACCCAGCCAGAGACAGCTATAGACCATCTTAAAGAAGATCTTAATGAATATAATCTGGAGGGCGAAATAAATGCAGCAAGCCCTGCTTATTGATATAGGCAGCACCTTTACCAAAGTTGCCCAGTTTGATCTGGACTCACTGGAACTGGTTGCCAGGAGTCAGGCCTATACCACTGTAGAGACTGGAATCAAGCAGGGTTTACTAAAAGCCCTGGAAGATATTCCAGATTGGGAATCAGCTGATTATAAGCTGGCCAGCAGCAGTGCAGCCGGCGGTTTAAAAATAGTAGCCAGTGGCCTGGTGCCAGAATTAACGGCTGAAGCTGCCAGGCAGGCAGCTCTAGGGGCTGGCAGCAGGGTTATCGGCAGTTATTCCTATGAATTAACCTCTAGGGATATAGATGATATTCAAGCTGATAACCCAGATATTATTCTGCTGGCAGGTGGCACAGATGGAGGCAATCAGGAGATCATTCTCCATAATGCCCGAAAACTTGCAGAATCAGATCTTAATCAACCGATAGTTATAGCTGGAAATAGGTCTGCAGTTGATCAGGTTGAGTCAATCTTAAGCTCAAGTGGCAAAGAGACTTATATTACAGAAAATGTAATGCCAGAACTTGAGAAATTAAATATAGAGCCGGCCCGTCAGAAGATTCGGGAGATATTTTTAGATAGAATAGTTGCAGCCCGTGGTTTTGATCAGGTCAAGGAGTTTATTAATGGGGTGATTATGCCAACACCATCAGCAGTTCTGCAGGCAGCAGATTACCTTTCAAAAGGGGCTGGAGATGTTGAAGGATATGGCGAATTAATAGTTGTTGATATCGGAGGGGCCACCACTGATGTCCATTCAGCAGCAGCTGGCCATCCCAGGCAGTCAGGGATTAGCCAGCGGGGACTTGAAGAACCATATTTAAAGAGAACTGTTGAAGGCGATTTAGGAATGAGATATAGTGCAGAGGCACTCTTTAATCTCAAACCAGAACATCGCTGGCAGCAATTATTTAAAAATGAATATAATGATGATTTAGAGATAGATAATTTCAAAGATCATATAAATAGGGTAAGCTGTCAGCCTGACTATCTGCCAGAGACAGAAAATGATATCAGGTGTGATAATATTTTAGGCCGGGAGGCCATCAGGACAGCTGTTACAAGGCATGCAGGTAATTTAAAAACTATTTATACACCGAGAGGCGAAGTTTTTGTCCAGGAAGGCAAAGATTTAACAGGCATTAAGACAGTGATTGGTACAGGTGGGGTTATCGTCCATAACCAGGCACCTGAGGAAATATTAACAGGACTGCTCCAGGGGAATCAATCTGATCCAGAAACACTCAACCCGGAGAGGCCTGAATTTTATTTAGATAGTAATTATTTGCTGGCAGCTTTAGGGCTTTTGGCAGAGGTTGAACCAGAAAAGGCAGTTAAATTAATGAAAAAATACCTACGGAAATTAAAACAGGGGGATCCAGTATAAAATGAGTAATTTAAAGAATAAGAAAATTCCAGAGGAAGAATTTTTCAAAGAACGGGAAGAAGTTTTAAAAGCCTGGCCAACAGGTGAAGATGTTGATTTAGATGAGGCTATCCAGTATCAGAAAGATTTACCAGAACATAAAAAGATGTCAGCGAGATTAATGCAAGCTGAAGAGGAAGGCGAGACTTTAATTCAGCCAAGGGCAGGAGTTGCTCTTCCAGATGAATTAGTCGAACTTTTAAGCTATCTTGATGAAGAAGGGGAAGCAGATCTGCTCCCGGTCACAATCGATAGTTATACCAGACAGAATCAGTATAAAGAAGCAGAACAGGGGATTGAGGAGAGTCAGGAAATGGGCAGGTCAATGCTCAACGGTTTTCCTGCTGTAAATCATGGCCTGGAGACCTGTAGAAAAGTTATAGAATCATTAAACCTGCCTGTTCAGGTTCGCCATGGGACACCAGATGCCAGACTTCTTGCTGAAATTACAATGGCAGGAGGTTTCAGCGATTATGAAGGTGGCGGAATTTCATATAATATTCCCTATGCTAAAAAAGTATCTTTAGAAGATACAATTAGAGACTGGCAATATGTCGACAGACTGATCGGTTATTATCAGGAACAGGGTGTTGATATTAATCGTGAACCCTTTGGGCCTTTAACAGGGACCCTGGTACCCCCTGCAGTATCTCATGTTGTTGCAATCCTTGAAGCCCTGCTGGCGGCAGAACAGGGTGTAAAATATTTAACTCTCGGGTATGGCCAGAATGGTAACTTAGTTCAGGATGTTGCAGCCATCCAGACTTTAAGAGAATTAGCAGATTCCTATTTAACTGACGAAGGTTATGATGATATTAAATTAACAACAGTTTTCCATCAGTGGATGGGTGGTTTTCCTCAGGATGAATCTAAGGCCTATGCCGTGATCAGCTGGGGAGCAACCGCAGCAGCTCTCAGTGGGGCGACAAAAGTTATTGTTAAGACTCCCCATGAAGCAATGGGTATTCCAACAAAAGAGGCCAATGCCTCAGGTCTTAAAGCAACCAAACAGATTGTAAATATGCTTAAAGACCAATCATTAGAGCAGACAGCCAAGCTTGATCGTGAAAAAGATATGATTAAAAAAGAAGTTAGAGCAATTCTGGATAAAGTTAAAGAACTTGGCGAAGGTGACTGGGCTAAAGGGACAGTTAGGGCCTTTGAAGCCGGAGTTATTGATATACCATTTGCTCCAAGTAAATTTAATAAAGGGAAAATACTGCCGGCCAGAGATAATATAGGTGCTGTCAGATATCTAAACACAGGTAATCTTCCGCTTCCAGATGATGTTAAGGCTTTCCATGAGGAGCGTCTTGCTGAAAGAGGCGAATTTGAAGATAGAGAAGCAACCTTCCAGATGGTTATCGATGATATTTATGCCATCGGTAAAGGTATGCTTATTGGAAGACCGAGAGAGTAGGGGGGATAATAATGACAGAAATCATTGATATTATAGCGTCCCCGGCTCTGACAGGTTTTTATTTTGATGATCAAAAGGCTATTAAATGCGGTGCTAAGACCGATGGTTTAAACTATAAAGGTGATACTGCGACTCCAGGGTTTGAATCAGTCCGCCAGGCCGGCGAAGCCATTTCAGTTGAATTTATTCTTTCAGATGGCAGCCAGGGAGGCGGAGACTGTGCAGCTGTTCAGTATTCTGGCGCAGGTGGCAGAGATCCCCTCTTTTTAAGCAGAGAATTTATACCAGTAATTGAAGAAGAAGTTAAACCCTATCTTGTTGGGCAAAAAGTCGATAGTTTCAAAGAACTGGCTGAATTAATTGAAAATATTAAAATAAATGGCCAGCGGCTTCATACTGCCCTCCGCTATGGTTTAAGCCAGGCTGCTCTCTCAGCAGTTGCAGCTAGCAATCAGGAGAGCAGAACAGAGGTAGTGGCCAGAGAGTATGATCTGGATCTGAATCCAGAGCCTATTCCAATCTTCACCCAGACAGGTGATGACCGCTATTTGAATGCCGATAAAGCCATTATTAAAGGGGCCCAGGTTCTCCCCCATGGCCTGATTAACAATGTAACAGATAAATTAGGTCAGCAGGGTGAAAAATTAATCGAATATATCAGCTGGTTGAGAGATCGGATCCAGGAATTTGGTGGTGATGATTATCGTCCTGCTCTCCATATAGATGTTTATGGCACAATCGGCGAAGCTTTTAGTACCATAGAAGAGATGGCAGAATATATCCTGAAAGCTGAAAAAGCAGCAGCCCCCTTTAAATTAAGGATAGAAGGCCCGATGGATGCCGGTAATAGATCAGATCAGATCAAAGAGCTCTCAGCATTAACTGCAAAACTTGAAGAGTTAGGCTCAACAGTTGAATTAGTAGCTGATGAATGGTGTAATACCTTTGAAGATATCAAGCTTTTTGCCGACAATAACGCCGGCCATATGATTCAGATTAAGACCCCGGATCTCGGTGGCATTAATAATACAATCGAAGCAGTTCTTTATTGTAAAGATAAGGGCCTGGGAGCATATCAGGGAGGAACCTGTAATGAAACAGATCGTTCAGCCCGAATCTGTACCGATATAGCCCTGGCAACCAGACCAGATCAGATCCTGGCTAAACCAGGAATGGGTCTCGATGAAGGTCTTATGATAGTCAATAATCAGATGCAGCGGACATTAAGACTGCTGGAATGGAAAAAATCAAATCAGCAGACAAAGCAGATAAAAACTGAAGGAGTAGGTAGATAATGAAAGCAGAATTTAAGATACTGGCACCAACAGCCATTCTTGGCTATGGTTTCCCGATAAAATCATTTGAAGCTGGCATAAAAGAATCCCCTGATATTATAGCCGTTGATGGCGGATCAACCGATCCTGGGCCCTATTATTTAGGCTCAGGCAAATCTTTCACAGATAGAGAGGCAGTTAAAAGAGACCTTCGCCTGATTATCAGAGGTGGCCAGAAATTAGATATCCCTGTCCTGGTTGGAACCTCAGGAGGATCAGGAGCTGACTCCCATCTAAACTGGACAGAGGAAATAGTCAAAGAACTGGCCAGAGAAGAAAACTGGAATCTCAAAGTTTCATTAATCGGTTCTCAGTTCGATAAAGAATATCTTAAAACTAAACTGGCTGATGGCCAGATATCACCTCTGGCTCCAGCTGAAGAAATTAAGGCAGCAGATATAGATAATTCCACTAATATAGTTGGTCAGATGGGCATAGAGCCAATTATGGAAGCCCTGGATAATAGTCCAGATGTAGTCCTATGTGGCCGGGCCTATGACCCAACAGTCTTTGCCGCCCCAGCAGTTAAAGCCGGCTTCAAACCAGGCCTGGCCTTTCATCTTGGCAAGATTCTGGAATGTGCCAGCATAGCAGCCGATCCAGGCAGCGGCAGTGATTGCATGCTAGGAACCCTAAAAGAAGATTCATTTATCTTAAAGCCACTCAATCAGGAGCGGCGCTGCACAGTAACCTCAGTTGCAGCCCATACCCTCTATGAAAAGGCAGATCCCTATCATCTTACCGGACCAGGTGGCGAGATCGATCTAACAGATACTGAATTTACAGCAATTAGCGATAGAGAAGTTGAGGTTAAAGGGAGTAAGTTCATCCCGGCTGAAACTTATACAATCAAGTTAGAAGGTGCAGAGTTAGTTGGTTATCGGACAATCTCTTTAGCTGGAGTTAGAGATCCGATTATGATCTCCCAGTTAGATGATATTCTAGAGAGTATCAGAGCCATGGTCAGAGATAATTTTGATGATCTCAGTGAAGATGATTATCAGCTTATATTTAAGAAATATGGCCAGAATGGCGTTATGGGTGAGCTAGAGCCTAACAGAAATCAGCCAGCCAATTATGAACTTGGTCTGGTTATTGAGGCCATCGCTAAAACCCAGGAAATGGCAGATACAATCTGTAGTTTTACCCGCTCAAGCCTGCTCCATTACGGCTACAAAGGCCGAAAGGCTACAGCAGGCAACTTAGCCTTTCCATATTCTCCTTCAGATTTTAGAGGTGGCGAAGTTTACAGTTTTAGCCTCCATCATCTACTGGAAGTAGATGATCCAATCAAGCCATTCAAATCTGAAATCAGAGAATTTAAGGGAGGTAATTAAGATGGCCCAGAAATTAATAGATCTAGCAGATGTTGTTAGAAGTAAGAATGCCGGTCCTTTTGAACTTACAATTGATATCATCTTTGATAATTTAGAAGATTACAATCTGGTCAAGGAGAAAGCTGTTATCACCAGAGAAAAAATAGCGGATCTTTATCAGGTTCCTCTAGCAGATGTCAAAGATGTTATCTATTTTGAACCGGCCAGAGCAATCAAAGTAACCCTTAAACGGCCTATTCCTGCCGGTTCTCCAGGAGAGAGAGATGTATATGGCGCCCAGCAGCATGCTCCTCTTCTCGACTTAGAATTATAATTCTTATCAAAATGTGATATGATAAGAGGAGGAGTTGATCTATAAATGATAGATAGTTTTGCCCATTCAGTTTATTATGCACCAAGAGGAAAGGACAGAATCCTCTTTTTAGGAAACAATATATCTCAGATGCATCTCCACGCCAACGATCGCTTAATTGGCCTGATTGGAGATGCTGGCGCTGGAAAATCACTCCTGATTAAAGGAATGTTTCCAGGTTTAACCCTGACCAATGATGATGAAGGCATCAATGCCAGACCTTTACCGGTTTTAGATGATTATGAAGAAGATCATTTTCAATCCCATACTTACCATGTTGATATCAGGTTTGAAACAGCCTTTACCCAGCCCTGGCAGCTGGCAGAGGCGATAGAGAAGGCAGTTATGAAAGGTCGTCGGGTTATTATCGAACATTTTAATTTGATTGAGCCCCACCTTTCAATCGACCCTGAAGTCTTAGTTGGTATTGGCGAGGAAGTCCTTGTTACCAGGCCAGGGGTCTTTGGCCCGACAGCAGAAGAAGTCAGTAAAATCGTCTTCAAATCGATTAAATATCGGCGGATGGCTCATACTGCTGAAGATCTAACAGCCCTGGTCATTGAAAATAGAGGCTATATGCGGCCGCCACTTCACAGCGATGTTAAAAGTGGTTTTGTCCTCCAGTTCGATCAACAGCCTGATTTTTCTATTGAAGATATTGAGGCTGAAGTTAAAGAGATGATCTCTGAAAACTATAAAGTTAATTATCTCGATGACGAACATATTAAGATCGGCGATTATAAGTATGTCTGTACCGGTCCTAGAATTCACATGAATCGGACAGGTGATATTGAAGGATTCCAGCTAATTTCTGATTTTAAAGTCGACCCCAGGACAGGCTTCTTTTTAATGGCAGGACTTGTCGGCAATGAACGGAGCCAGTTCCAGTTAAGTAGAATATAATATCTAAAATTAGTTTTAATAAATGTTGCAGCAACTAGAAAGGTGATAAATTATGTCCTATCAGAGAATTAATCGACAGCATAACCAGCTCAGACCGGTAGAAATAGAAAGAAATTATACCAAATATGCCGAAGGTTCAGTCCTGATCTCAACTGGCGATACAAAGGTAATCTGTACAGCCTCAGTTGAAGATAGCGTTCCCTATTTTTTAAGGGGCCAGAATCAGGGCTGGCTAACAGCAGAATATTCAATGCTGCCAAGAGCAACCCAGAGCCGTTCAATTAGAGCAGCTGCTAAGGGTAAAATCGGCGGCAGAACTAAAGAGATTCAAAGACTCATCGGTCGCTCTTTAAGGGCAGTAGTCGATCTCGATAAATTAGGAGAAAGAACTATCTGGGTAGATTGTGATGTTATTCAGGCAGATGGCGGTACCAGAACAGCTTCAATCACAGGGGCATTCGTTGCTCTCATGGATAGTATTAACTATCTCCTGGAGACAGAAGAAATAAAAGAATCCCCAGTTGAAGAATTTATTGCTGCTACCAGCATTGGTATAGTTAATGATAAGGCCCTCCTGGATCTTAAATATCAGGAAGATAGCCAGGCCCAGGTTGATCTCAATCTGGTCATGACTGAATCAGGCCGGATCATCGAAGTCCAGGGCACAGCAGAAGAAACGCCATATACCAGAAAGCAGCTTAATAGAATGCTTGATCTTGGCGAAAGAGGTATAGCAGAACTTATTAAAATCCAGAAAGAAGCCCTGGGAGACTAAAAGGAGTTTTGATGATGAAAAAACTATTGATTTCAACAGGTAATCAGGATAAAATCATAGAAATAAGGGATAAGTATCAGGATTTAGATTATGAGATAATTTCCCCGAATAAGTTAGGACTTAATTTAGATGTTGAGGAGACAGGTTCTACTCTTGAGGAGAATGCATTACTTAAAGCAAGGGCAGGAGCTGAGGTTAGTAATCTTCTCACACTTGCAGATGACACTGGCCTGGAGGTAGATGCCTTAGATGGCAGGCCAGGGATTTATTCAGCTCGTTTTGCCGGTGCTGAAGCCACATATGAAGATAACAACCAAAAACTGCTTAAATTACTTAAGAATTATTCCGAAGAAGAGAGAACAGCATGCTTTGTTACTGTAGTGGCAGTAGTTGATCCTGTTAGCGGCAGAGAGGAGACAGTTAGAGGCATCTGTTGCGGCAGGATCATTTCAGAGTTCCGGGGAGATAATGGTTTTGGCTATGATCCAATTTTTTATCTTCCTGAAAAAGGTAAAACTTTTGCTGAATTATCAACAGAAGAGAAGAACCGAATATCACACAGAGCCAATGCTTTAAAGAAGATGAAAAAAATCCTGGATAATTGGAATTAATCCTTGACAAACTCTGTTCTATATTATAATATATACAGTGCAGGGTAACGGGAATTACTCGATTGCCCTGAATTTTTTGCGCCTGTAGCTCAGCCTGGATAGAGCAACGGACTTCTAATCCGTAGGCCGCAGGTTCGAATCCTGCCAGGCGCACCATTTACTTTTACCAGTAAATATATAGTTATAAAGTTTGTAGTTTTCATGGTGGGCGTAGCTCAGTCGGCTAGAGCGCGGGATTGTGGCTCCCGAGGCCGTGGGTTCGAGACCCATCGTCCACCCCATTTTTTAATCAAAATTTATAAGAAATTTAGTCTTTCGAGGTAACTCGGAGGGCTTTTTTTTATGTTTGTGTCCCATAAATGTCCCGATTCATAGCCGATAATATTTATGTAAATTTATCAAGTAGATAAGTAATATATATATAGTCTGAAAGTTACCCAACAGTTACCACCTCCGTTGATTTCAAGCCATAGCATTAAAATTAATATTAATGTACTTAAGATACAACTTTTATAGCTAAATTACAAGACTTTTATTTTGCAAAAATATATTTGCAGTTATAGGATTTAAAATGTTAAAATCATATAGTAAGAAATGTAATTAAGGTGGTGTAAATAAATGATTTTTTCAACAAGGCAGGAAGCAAGGGAGCTAAGCCATATTTTTAATATCAATAGAGAGAACGATAATTATGTTATTGAAGTTAACCTCAATAATTATCAACATCTTTATAATGACTGGGATGCTTCTTCAATAAACCAGAAAGAACTAGCCCCGGAACTCTTTGATTTTATCGAAAGGGCCAGCAATGAAATCCCCTTAAATAAAAATCATGAGCTCTGGTTTTATCTGCCAGAAAAAAATCAGGATGAGAGAAAAGAAGCCAAGAGTAAAAAAGCAATAAAAAATAATTTCAAGATGGAGCTCTATTTCATTAAAAAGAAGCTCAATCGGATATACAGAAAAGCAGTAACCTATATCATGATGGGCATTATCTTTCTCCTGGCAGCCTATTTCCTGCCAGAATCAGCAGGCAATCAACTGCTTTATACATTATTCATGGAAGGCATCTTTATTGGAGGCTGGGTCTTCCTCTGGGAAGCCTTCTCACAATTCTTCTTTGCCAGCCATGAGATTCGCAAAAGAAGAAAATATTATCAGCGATTCCTCAATTCCAGAGTTCAGTTTAAATACCAGGAGGTGGAAGACTAATTATAGGGCTACCAGAAATATTTATCATCCTGATTATCCTTTTTATGCTCTTTCTTCCATCTCTGGTAATTTTCGTTCATACCAGGACAAAGAAAAAAGCTGAGGCCAAAAAGAAAAAAGAAGATAATAAAAATTCTAATTCACTATAATTAACCTATATAAGGAGGCCGTTTATGCCTGATATTATCACAATGGGAGAACTCCTAATCGATTTCATCCCATATGAGAAAGATTGTAAACTAAAAGATGTTGATAAATTTAGTAAAGCCGCAGGGGGAGCACCGGCCAATGTCGCTGCAGCTCTGGGCAGGATTGGCTGCTCAACCGGCTTTATCGGTATGATAGGTAAAGATTCTTTTGGCGATTTTTTGCTGGATACAATGGCAGAGCAGGGAGTAAATATTCAACAGATAATCAGAACTGATGAGGCAATGACAACCCTGGCCTTTGTTTCCCTGCAGGCTGATGGAGAAAGAGACTTTGCCTTTTATCGAAAGCCTGGAGCTGATATGTTATTAAAACAGGATGAGATAGACCTTGATTATTTAAAATCAGCAGATATATTCCATTTTGGAACAATCTCCCTGACAGATGAACCTGTTCGCTCAACTACTAAATTTTTAGTTCAAAAAGCAAAAGAAAATGGCTCATTAATTACTTTCGACCCTAACATAAGAATTGCTCTCTGGGACCATGAGCTTGATAAGCTAAAACAAGAATATTTAAAAGTTCTGCCTGATGTTGATCTATTAAAACTTAATATCGAAGAACTCAGAAAATTACATCCTGATCAGACTAGCAAGTTAGATGATCAGATTAATTTAGAAAACTTAAAAGCAGTCGCGAAGTCAATTTTTGCTCAGGGTCCTAAATATATAGTTATTACTGACGGCAGCAATGGCTCATATTTTATAAGCGAAAATCATGCCTTTCATGCCAAGACTGAAAAGATAAAAGCCCTTGATACAACAGGAGCTGGAGACGCCTTCATGGCAGGGATCCTATCAAAATTAATAGCTAAAGATAACTTAGAAGACCTAAACTGGGAGTCAGCATTAAAAAGAGCCAATAAATTTGGTGCTATAACCTGTAGCAGATATGGTGCAATCCCAGCTCTACCAGATAAAGACGATCTCGATTAAACATAAAACCCATTAGTAAACAAAAAAGCCCCAGCCTGAATCACATTAGAATCAGGTTGAGGCAATTTCTTATTTATATTACGTGTAACTTCATTAACGGCTGGGCTTGAAAACCTTATTAAACCAGGGTACAAATAAGTTCATTATAATAATTGCAAAAGTTGTACCTTCAGTGAAATGATATTCACCTGGTGTCTGCCAGCCATACCAGCGCATTAACATTATGATGATACCGATGCCAATACCAAAAGCGATCTGGCCTTTTGGAAATCTTGGTGAACTCATCGGGTCAGTTGCCATAAAGAAAGCACCAAGCATTAAACTACCGGCAAAGAAATGGAATAATGGATTCTCACCAGCTATAAGTGCCAGCACAAAGACGGTACCCATTATACTTGCAGGAATTCGCCAGCGGGCATAATTTTTATAGATTAAAAAGAGTCCACCAGCCAATAGTAACAAGCCTGAAATTTCACCGATAGTTCCAGGAATAGTTCCCAGAAAATTATCCAGGATTGGTGTAAATTCTCCAGTATCCCTCATGATTTCCAGTGGTGTAGCGGCAGTAGTCATATCTACCGGGGTCCGCCAGGGTAGAATAGTATCTGGAAATGCAAAAAGATAGAATAGTCTACCAAAGATAGCAGGGTTAAAGATATTCTTTCCGAATCCACCAAATAGTTGCTTACCTACTATAATACCCACTGCAGCTGAAACACCTAAAGCATATAATGGTGTTGAAATCGATACAGCCAGTGATAATAATAGACCAGTAACAGCAGCACTACCATCTTTAATTGTAATCTTCTGTCCGGTTAATTTCTGATAAATAGCTTCAGCTAGAACAGCAGAAGCAACACCGGTAATTATTAGTAAGAGAGCTTTTAAGCGGTATGAATAAATGGCAAATAAAGCAGCAGGTGTCAGGGCCATTAACATACCGTACATCATCTTCATATATCTATTACCTCCTTTAAAGTTATAAAATATTCTTGATTGATTACATAATTAGAGATTTTTAGCTAAATCCCTGCCTGAAAAAGAAAAAATCCAGTTAATCTATAAAGATTATATCAGATTACAAATATTTCTTAAAGGATTTTTGCTATAAAGCGATAAGTATATATATAATTAAGAATTAATTATCCAAAAAGGAGTTGTTACTGTTGAACCAGAAAAGTCTTAAGTTCAAGATAATGATTATAGTAAGTATAACTATTGCAGTTCTGCTTGCAGGAAGCAGTCTTACTAGCTATTTCCAGTCAGCCAACATTTTTGAAGATACACTTCTTAGAGAATCAAGAAATACTGCTACCTTAAATGCAGGAATTGTCAATGAATCGCTCAGGGGAATTATCAATGATGTTCAGGGCATGGTCAATTATGTCTGGTTAGAGGAGAGAGACCAGGTTATTGAAAATGTAGACGATGAGACTTTAATTGGACTTTATTGGATGCAAAACCAGAGAGATTTTGAGATTTACATAGAGAATAATGATCATATCAACACTAGTTTTGTAGCAGGACTTAATAATAATTACATAGCCTATAATAATGGTGAGTCGGTGGAAGATACTTTTACTGAGTCAGATTATTATGAAGAAGTTATTAATACTCAGGAGATAGTAATTTCAAATCCTATTGATAGCATCATAAATGATAATCAGGTAATCACAATCATGGAACCTGTAATCTACAATGATGAGCTTCTGGCAGTTGTTGGAGTTGAAATTGATGTAGACTATTTTAACCAATATCTTGGCAATATGCAGATAGCAGAATCAGGCCATGGCCTGATTCTTAATGATAATGGAATTGTAGTTGCCCATCCAGATTCAGATTACATTGGTAATCAGGAATATATTGATTCAACCCAGGGGTTTTCTGAGATTGTAGAGAGAATGCTTGCTGGCCAATCTGGTACCGAGACCCTGGAAATTGCTGATCAGGAATATCAGATCTCTTATGCTCCTGTAGAATTAACAGGCTGGTCAGCTTGAATAGTAGTTGAAAATTCAGCAGTGATAGCCCCTCTAAATGCTGTCAGAAATTCCAGTTTCGGTATTCTACTCTTTGCATTTTTGATCGGGCTAATAGTAGCCTATATTGTCTCCAGTCGGATCTCTCAACCGATCCTTGAGGCAAGCAGAGTTTCTAAAGAAATCTCTGAAGGCAATTTAAATGTAGATATAGATTCTAAATATCTTGAGAGAGAAGATGAAATCGGAACTTTAATTAAATCTACAAAACAGATGATGGATAATTTAAAAACTATGGTCAGTCAGATAATCTCTGTTTCCAATCAGGTCGATAGTTCCAGCAATCATATGGCCGAATCAGGTCAGCAGATTGCATCTATTTCCAATCAGGTAGGAGAAGCTATCCAGCAGGTAGCTTCTGGAGCTGAAGAACAGAGCGCCCAGGTAGATGAAAGTATCAGCCAGGTCGAGGAATTGATGAAGCTTATAAATGAAAACAATCAAGCAGCTGAGAAAATGAAGGAAACAGCTAATAATGTAATGGATAATATCAATCAAGGAGAAAATCATGTAGATTATTCAATCAAACAGATTAATGAAGTTAAGGCAAATACTGAAGAATTCTCTGAAAATATTAATGAATTAGGTAGAATGTCAGAAGAGATCGGTGATATAGTTAGTATGATTAATAATATTTCTTCTCAGACAAATCTATTAGCTCTAAATGCAGCTATAGAAGCAGCTAGAGCCGGTGAAGCTGGCCGGGGTTTCTCAGTTGTTGCCGATGAGATTAGAGAACTTGCTGAAGAATCAGGCAGGGCCACTGATAATATAAATGAGTTAATTAAAGAAATCCAGGGATCAGTTAAAGAGACAGATAATAAAATGGAAGAAAATATTTCAGTTGTTAATCAGAGCGTTGATGCCATTAGGGATACCAGTCAGGTTTTTAATCAGATAGAAAAAGCAAGTACCAGTTTAGTAGAATTAATTCAGGAAGTTAGCAATAAAAATAGTCAGGTTGTAGATAATAGCAAGAAAGTCAATGAAATGGTTAAAGAAGTTGGTAGAGTGAGCGATGAATCAGCCAGTAATGCAGAAGAAGTAGCGGCATCAAGTGAAGAGCAGGTTGCTATCACCTCTGAAATAGAAGATGATACCCGTGAGCTTTTAAGACTAGCTGAAGAATTATCTGCAACAATCCATCAGTTTAAGCTAGAGGATAATAATTAAATCAACTAAAATCCTAAAGGGGTTATTAAAATTGAAGATAAACCAGTTAACCACAATAATTATCATCTTAATAGTACTGATTATACCAGGCTATCCAGGCAATGTTCAGGCCAGGCCAGAAACTATAGCCATCCTTCATACAAATGATGAGGGAGGAGCCAGAGAGAATCTAGATGCAATAGCCAGATATAAAAATGAACTAAAAGATAAATATGATTCAGTTTTTTTGATCAGTGCCGGAGGGGCTCTAACCGATCATGATATGATTCAGGCTATGAATCAGACAGGTTATGATGCTCTTAATATAGGAGCCGCTGAACTAGCTGTCGGTCAGGAAAGACTTCAACAGAATCGTGATCAGGCAGATTTCCCCTTTTTATCAGCCAATATCGATTCTAGTGGTTCCTATTTACAGCAGCCAGAGCCCTATATCTTTCTTGATACAGAAAAAGGCCACTTAATTGCAGTCCTTGGTTTAATTAAAGTTACCGAGGACGGAATACCTCCAGTAGATCCAGGAATTTTAGGCAGGCTTAGATTTACCAGACCGGTCCAGGCAGCGTCTAGTTATAGCTATCTAGATGATATAACCAATATTTATATTGGTCTTACTTATTTTGGTCATGCAAATGATAGAAATTTAGCTGAGGCCAGAGAAGAATTTGATATTATTATAGGTGGCTATTCAAAGACAGTTATTAAAAATCCACCTTTAATTAATAATGTTTTAATAACCCAGGCCGGTTCAGATACAGATTATCTAGGGAAAATAATTATTGAACTTGATAATGAAGGGCAGATAATTTCTAGAGATGCCAGCCTGATTGATATTAAAAGAATCTATTAATATAATTAAATTATATAAATATTTGCAATAAAAAGCAGCCAGGCTAAAGGCTGCTTTTTGTTATAAAATAACAAGGATTTTGGCTTTTTATCAAGAATTAATAAAGTAAGCTATTTTTCAGGGTAATGGGCTCTTGGACCACCGATTAATTTTGGCCTGGTTCTGGCAGCTGTCAGGTGGGCAGATCCTATTTGATTAACAGACAACCTTAGAGGAACAGCAACCTGTTTAAGATGCATTCCAATTAAGGTATCACCAATATCGATACCGGCATCAGCAGTGATTTCCTCAACAACAACTGGATTGTCCATATCTCTATAAGCAGTTGCAGCCATTGCACCACCGGCAGTTTCGTGGGGAATAACAGTAACCTTTTTAAAATCATATCTGTCCTGACATTCCTGCTCAATAGTTAGAGCCCGGTTGATATGCTCACAGCCCTGAAAGGCAGCAAAAAGGCCTGCTTTATCAAGCTCCTCTTTAATTATTGGGTAGAGCCTTTCAGCAATTTCAGTACTTGAAGCAGTTCCAATAGCATCACCCTTGATTTCACTTGTAGAACAGCCTATAATAACAATATCACCTTTATTGAGACTCACTTTAGTTAGAAAGTCATTAAGAGCAGTTTTTAATTCAGAAGCAATTTTATTAAGATCTATTTCCATTATTAATCACCTCCGGTCTTCTAAATATAGAATATAATATTATTCAGGATAAATCCAGTCTAGGAGGAAATCAAATGTTACCTTTAAGGGATAATGTTCCAAGAAGAAGAAAACCAATTATAACCGGTGCAATTATAGCAGCAAATATTTTGGTTTATATCTGGCAGTCAACCATGACCCCATTTGAATTAAGAGTTTTTATTTTTGAATTTGGTTTAATACCTGGTTTTTTTATTGAAAATACAATTAGCAACAGCTATACAATTCTAACATCAACTTTTCTCCATGGAGGAATCGGTCATCTGGTTGGTAACATGTGGATTTTAGCTCTTTTTGGTGATAATGTAGAAGATAGAATGGGGCGTTTTTCTTTTTTAGGCTTTTATATATTAAGTGGGATAGTAGCTAATTTTATCCATCTACTCTTTAATTCAGGCTCAACTATCCCAACGATAGGAGCATCAGGGGCAGTTGCCGGTATTATGGCAGCTTATGTCTTTTTATTTCCACTGGCCAGGGTAGTCTCAGTAATCCCGATCTTTTTCTTTCCATATATTATTTCGATTCCGGCTATCTTTTTTATAGGTATCTGGTTTTTAACCCAACTCTATTACGGGACAATTGGTCTGGCTTTAGGCAACGCAGGTGGTGTAGCCTGGTGGGCCCATATTGGTGGTTTTATTTTTGGAGCAATTTTCTATAGATTTTTCTTAAGAAAAAAGTTAAGATATTATTAAAAGTCTAGTATTTGAAAGGAGTAGAGAGTATGGAGAAGCAGAGAATCAAAAAAGTATTAGTAGCAAACAGAGGAGAGATCGCCATCAGGGTGATCAGAGCATGCAAGGAGTTAGGGATCAGGACAGTTGCTATTTATCATGACGCAGATAAGAAATCTTTATTTAAGACAAAGGCAGATGAAGCTTACCAGATAGGGCAGGGTAAAACTCCTTTAAAATCATACCTGGCTCAGGATGAGATTATCAATCTGGCTTTAAATAAAAATGTTGATGCTATTCATCCAGGCTATGGTTTTTTATCAGAAAATGCTGATTTTGCAGCCCAGTGCGAAGAAAAGGGTTTGATCTTTATCGGACCAATATCAACGATGCTGGATCGTTATGGTGATAAAATTAAATGTAAAAACCTGGCCAGGGAAAATAATATCCCGATTATACCAGGCTCGACTGGTTCAGTTAAAAACAGGGAAGAGATTAAAAATATTGCTGATGAGATCGGCTTTCCTTTAATCATTAAAGCGGCAGCCGGTGGTGGAGGCCGTGGAATGCGACTGGTTAAAGACTTTGATCAGCTGGATGAAGCCCTGGCTTCAGCCAGTAAAGAGGCTGATAGAGCCTTTTCCAGCGGTGAACTTTTTATAGAGAAATATCTAGAAAGTCCTCGCCATATTGAAGTTCAGGTATTAACAGATAATACAGGTAAAACAGTCCATCTATTTGAAAGAGACTGTTCTATTCAACGCAGGTATCAGAAAATTATTGAATATGGCCCGGCCTTTGCCCTGGCTGAAGAGACAAGGCAGAATATTCGAGCTGATGCAGTTAAATTAATTGAGAATGGCGGTTATCTTAGCGCCGGTACCGTTGAATTTTTAGTCGGTAAAGATGGAAACCATTATTTTATCGAAGTTAATCCTAGAATCCAGGTCGAGCATACCGTTACTGAAATGATTACAGGGATAGATATAGTCCAGGCCCAGATTCTGATAGCCCAGGGCTATAATCTTCCAGATCCTGAACTAAATATCCCATCCCAGGAATCGGTTAAAACTAATGGATTTGCCGTTCAGGCCAGGGTGACAACCGAAGACCCCAGGAACGACTTTAGACCTGATACAGGCCGGATTAGCCTGTATAGAACCGGTTCTGGAAATGGGATCAGGCTCGATGGCGGTAATGGCTATACCGGAGCTGAAATCACCCCTTATTTCGATAGTTTGATAGTTAAAGTTATCGGTTCAGATAGAACTTTCAAGGGAGCCATTAATAAAACTATCCGTTCCCTTGAGGAGATGAAGATACAGGGAGTTAAGACCAATCGGGACTTTCTGATCAACTTACTCAATGACCAGGAATTTAGAGAAGGCAGAGCAGATACTGGATTTTTAGATCAAAAGCTTCAATTAATAACCGGTGAAGTTGAGATCGACCAGGAGATTGGCTTCCTTGATTATCTGGGTGATATCATAGTTAATAAGACTAGAGGTGAAAAGCCTGAATTTGATACCAGCCGTCTGCCAGAATTAAAGGGTGAGATTAAGCCAGGCAGCCGGGATAGGTTTAAAGAGTTAGGCAGTAAAGAGTTCTGCCAGGAAATTAAAGAAAGCGATAAATTGTTGATTACTGATACAACCTTAAGAGATGCCCATCAATCTCTACTGGCAACCAGAATGAGGACCTATGATATGCTCAAGATAGCAGACTATCTGGCTGAATATGGCCATGAACTCTTCTCACTGGAGATGTGGGGCGGGGCAACCTTTGATGTCTCCTATCGATTCCTAAAGGAGTCTCCCTGGGAACGGCTGAGGAAATTAAGGGAGAGAATCCCGAATATACTTTTTCAGATGTTAATTAGAGGAGCAAATGCCGTCGGTTATAAGAATTATCCAGATAATTTAATCAAAAAATTTGTACATGAGGCAGCAGCATCAGGTATCGACCTCTTTAGAATCTTTGATGCCCTTAACTGGTGGCCCAATCTTGAACTGACTCTATCAGAGGTTAAAAAGGCCGGGGCTCTGGCTGAAGTTTCAATCTGTTATACCGGAGATATCCTTGATCCTGATAGGTCAAAATATGATCTTGATTACTATACAAGAAAAGCCAGAGAAGTTGAAGAGATGGGGGCAGATATCCTCTGCATTAAAGATATGGCCGGTCTCTTAAAGCCATACGCAGCTAAAACTTTAATCTCAGCATTAAAAGCTGAGGTTGACCTGCCAATTCATCTCCATACCCATGATACTTCAGGTAATGGTCTGTCCAGTCTGCTCCAGGCGGCAGAGGCAGGAGTTGATATCGTTGATCTGGCAAGTAACAGCATGGCCAGCATGACTTCCCAGCCAGCCCTTAATTCAATGATTGCAGCCCTGGATAATACCGACCGGGATCCTGGCCTTGATTATAAGAGGTATCAGTCAATTTCAGATTACTGGCAGTCGATTAGACCGATCTATCATGAGTTTGAGTCAGATCTAAAATCAGGGGCAGCTGAGATCTACCGTTATGAGATCCCTGGAGGCCAGTATTCCAACTTAAAGCCTCAGATAGAGAGCCTGGGTTTAAGCCATCGCTTTAAGGAAATTAAAGAGATGTACAGGCAGGTTAACTTTATGTTAGGCGATATTATCAAGGTTACTCCAACATCCAAGGCAGTCGGTGATCTAGCTATCTTTATGGTTCAGAACGATCTGACTCCAGATAATATCTTGGAAAAGGCAGAAAATATGAGCTTTCCAGATTCAGTTGTTGCCTATTTTAAAGGTCTAATGGGTCAGCCTGAAGGTGGTTTTCCACCAGAACTTCAGAAACTGGTTCTTAAAGATGAAAAACCACTGACAGTCAGGCCAGGTTTAAAACTTGATCCAGTAGATTTTGATAACCTGGAAAAAGAACTTGAAGAGAAACTCAACCGGAAACCAGAGACAGAGGAGCTGCTCAGTAAGGCTTTATATCCAAAGGTTTTTGATAATTATATAAAATCTAAGCAGCAGTATGGCGATCTCAGTAAGCTAAGCAGCGATCTATTCTTCCACGGTCTTAGAGAAGGTGAGATAGCTGAAATCGAAGTTGAAGAAGGCCGGACAATTCTCATTAAATACATCTCTCTCCGGGAGGGTGAAGGTAGCAAAAGATATCTCACCTTTGAGGTTAATGGTCAGCGGAGAGAGATAGAAGTTAAGGATCAGAGCAGCAAAATAGAAGAGTCTGTGGCTGAAATTAGACATGCTGATCCAGATAAGACAGAGGAGATTGGAGCGGGCATGCCAGGCACATTAACTAAAATAAATGTTGATGTTGGTGACAGAGTTAAATCTGGTCAGCAGTTATTTATCATGGAGGCCATGAAGATGGAGACTGAAATCGTGGCTCCAGTAACTGGTCAGGTCAACTCGATTCTGGTCAGCGAAGGCGAAGAAGTCCAAAATCGCCAGTTAATAATGATTATAGATCAAGAATAAAAGAAATCAGGAGTGCTTATATTATGGAAATCAAAGACGATTTAACAGAAGATATTAAAGGATTAAAAAAATATGCGATGCTAATAATGATAATTGTAATAGCAGTAGCAGGTTATACAGCCTATCAGTCAGCCTTTAGGGACCCTGCAGTTCAATTTTTCCAGACTGACTCAGGGTCATATTACCTGTATTTACCTGAAAGTACCGATCATGAAACAGAAAATCCAATCCTGATTCATCCTTTCTTTGGTCAGGAAGAAGAGCAGGAGGACCTGGAAGATGAGGCCAGCAGACAGATCAGGACGATGCAGGTTATCGCAGATGAAATAGCCTCACCTCTTTTAGTTCCAGTCTTTTCACTGGATGATTATCAGGATCCTGCTAAAGCTGAAATTCTGGCTGAGCTTTTTCATGATGCCAGAAATGAATTAGAGGAAATTAATTATGAAATTGCTGACAAAGCAGATCTATTTGGCTTTGGTGAAAGCGGTCACTATGCTTCCTACTGGCTAAATCAATATCCAGAGCTGGTAAATAAAGCTGTAATCGGTTCGCCAGGTGGCTGGCCTGCAGAACCCCGGGATTCTGAATATAATAATGATATTTCGGTCTTCTTTTTCCAGGGGGAGGAAGATGATTTCAGTCTTCTTGACCAGGAACCATATTTTACTGAATCTGAACAGGAAGAGCTCCAGGAAAGGTTACCAGAAGATCCTGTAGAAAGGTTTAATCAGGCTGTAGATGCCTATCAGGAGGCCGGTTTTCAGGTCGAAGTGAAGATATATCCAGAACTTGACCACAGGATTACCATGGAGGTCAATGAAGATATAGCCGCTTTTATAAATAATTAAAGGTTCTTTACAGATAGGAGAAAACTATATGAAAAGAAAATTAATATTCTCAGGTATAATTTTAACTATGATTTTAACATTTACTGGTTTATTGCAGTTAGAAGTATCTGCAGAAACTGAAATTTTGAGGGCTACCGGTCTAATTCAGCCAGTAGAAGAAAAAGAAATTTCAGCTGAGATATCCGGTAAGATTGAAGAAATTAATTACCAGATAGGAGATAAGATAGCTGATGAACCCTTGTTTAGTATAACCAGTCAGTCTGCCAGAAAAGAACTGGAGCTGGCAGAAGAAAATCTTGGTGATACTGAATTAAGATTGGAGCAGGAAAGAGAGAGGCTTCATCAGGCCAGGATTGGACTGGAATTGGCAAGAATACAACTCCAGGATGCTGAAGCTCAGACATTAAGGATCCCTGAGCTGGAATTAGAACAGTCAAGATTAGAATTAGAAAGTGAAAGAGTAGAATTTGCCCGTCTTGAAAACCTCTATGCTAGAGACGCTCTAGAAGAGGCTTCATTTGATCAGGGCCGTTTCCAGTTTGAACTTGCTGAACTGGCAGTGGAGTTAAGTGAGGCCAGACTTGAAGAATCAGAAGATGATAGAGAACAGCGAAGGCAGGAGGCCAGGTTAAATTTTGATGAAGCAGAAAAATCTTTAGCTATTGCTGAACTATCAGTTGAATCTGCAGAGAAAGCGGTTCGCCAGGCTGAGCTTGATTATGAGCTTGCCGAACTAAGATTGGAAAATCATAAGATATCAGGGCCAGATGGTTACCAGATTATAACTAAAGAATTTTCAGAAGGCGAGTATATTTCAGCAGGGCAGTCAGTCTTTACAATAATCAAGCCTGAATTTCAGGTTTTAATTGAGCCAGATGAACGGGAACTCTCACAACTTAGCCCAGGCCTGGAAGGCAGTGCAGTTGTAGAGGCCTATCCAGATCAGCCCTTTGATGTTGTTATAGATAGAATAGATCCTTTAGTTGATCCAGATAGAGGTACCCTGGAAATCTATCTCAGAATTGAAGGAGATAAGCCTGATCTATTTCCATATATGGCTGCATCAATTGAGTTTGTTCTGGATGGTGAATAATTATGTGGTTTGAATGGAAAGTTGCAGTTAGATTTTTATATACAGGCAAGTTACAGACATTATTGATTCTTGCAGGAATTGTAATTGGAGTTGCAGTCCAGGTATTTTTAGGTTCATTAATTGGAGGGCTTCAGCAGGACCTTATTAATCAGACGATTGGAAGTTCTCCCCATGTTATGATGATGGCTGAAGATGCATTACCCAGGGCTATTAGAGTTTCAGATAACGACCTGGGCAGAACTGTAACCTTTACAGTTAGAGATAGAGGTTTGTCAAACTGGCAGAATATAGTCAATTCTATTGAAGGCGATGAAGAAATTACAGCTATCTCACCAACTATTACTGGTTCAGGCTTTGCCATTAGAGGACAGAAAAATCAACCGATTGTTTTTAGGGGGATTGACCTGGATCGAGCCGATGAAATTTATAGGATTAGCCCCAGACTTGTTGAGGGTGAGGCTTTATTAGGTGGTAATAATGTTTTGCTAGGCAGGGAATTGGCAGAAGAATTGAATTTAAGAGCAGGAGATACAGTTCAGTTAAGAACTGGCGATGGAGTCCAGGATAGATTTCGGGTTAGCGGTATTTTTAATCTTGGAAATCAGGATTTAAATGAGAGCTGGGTATTTTTATCATTGCCCAGGTCGGCAACATTATTAAATCAGGGAAGTGACATTTCAACGATTGAACTTCAGATAGCAGATGTATTTGCATCAAATGATATTGCAGAAAGATTGAAGGAATCATGGCCAGCAACTTCAGTTGAGAGCTGGCAACAATCAAATGAAGATCTTTTAACTGCTCTGCAGAGTCAGAGTAGCTCCAGCCTGGTAATTCAATTCTTTGTAATAGTTGCTGTTACATTGGGTATATCAAGTGTTTTGGCAGTTTCAGTTGTTCAAAAATCCAGGCAGATTGGAATTTTAAAGGCAATGGGGACCAACCGTAAAAGAGTAGGTCGGATCTTTTTAATTCAGGGTTTTCTCCTGGGAGCAATTGGAGCAGTCCTGGGAATTTTAACAGGAATTGGCTTAAGTCAGCTATTTGTCAATCTGGTTAGAACTCCAGCAGGAGATCCATTATTTCCAATTGAAGTAGATCCAATCTTTATCGGAATTTCATTTTTAATAGCAACATTTGCTGGTATGCTGGCTGCATTAATCCCTGCCAGAAATTCTGCGAAGCTTAATCCAATTGAGGTGATTCAGAATGGATAGTAAGACTGTAATTAGAGGCGAAAAAATTTATAAAACCTATGGAGATGTTGTTAAGACAGAGGTTCTTCATGGTTTGAATTTTCAGGTTCAGGCTGAAGAATTTATATCTATTATTGGTCCATCTGGATCAGGCAAGAGTACTCTTTTAAATTTATTAGGAGCTCTGGACCGGCCCAGTGAGGGTAAAATTGAAATGGCCGGTAAAATTATAACTGAATTAAATGATGATGATCTGGCCGCTTTTAGAAATGATAATCTTGGATTTGTCTTTCAATTTCATCATCTTTTACCAGAATTCACTGCTATAGAAAATGTATTTATGCCGTACTGGATCAGAAATGGTTCCGCCAGAAAAGAACAGATTGAAAGGGCTGAATATTTATTAGAAACTGTTGGACTCATAAAATATAAAGATAATTTATCGACTCAGCTGTCTGGTGGCCAGAAGCAGAGAGTTGCTATAGCCCGTTCTCTGATGAATAATCCTCCGATTCTTCTGGCGGATGAACCAACCGGTAATCTTGATACAGAATCAACTGAACAGGTCTTTGACCTTCTTAGAAAAATAAATGAAGAATTTGGAACAGTTTTCATCATTGTTACCCATGATCGCCATATTGCAGGTCGAACAGATAGAATACTTGAACTTGTTGACGGAAATATCGTAAGGGATATGAAAGCCGGGTCAGGTAAAGAGATAGATAACTGGGATCAACTGGCCCCTGATTATTGTCTGCTTTGCCGTGAACAGCAGGGTGAAAATACAATCTTAAATCATGAACTGGCTAGAGCCAGTCAGGCCTTATTTTCAAAAACAGATTAATATGAAAAATATATGATAAATAATAATAAATATGATAAGTCAGGTTATATCTGTTATAATTAAGTCATCGTGATTTAAGAGTCGAGATTCAGGAGGTGGATTGATGTTTGTAAGATTATTACTGCTATTTACAGTAGTTCCAATGCTTGAGTTATTACTGCTAATCCATGTAGGGGGCATAATTGGCCTTATCCCTACTTTATTTCTGGTGGCAGGTACAGGAGTCCTTGGTGTTAGCATAGCTAAAATGCAGGGATTTCTTGTTGTTAATAGAATAAAAAATAATTTAAATCAGGGCCAGATACCAACAGATAATATGATTCAGGGTATCCTGATATTAGTTGGTGGTGGAATGCTTTTAACTCCCGGTTTAATTACTGATGTTTTAGGTTTTTCATTTATTCTGCCCTTTAGCAGGCCGATTATTGCTAAACTGGCCCAGAAATATTTCAAAAATTATATCGATAAGAATAAAGATTCAGCTTCTTTTCAATTTCATTACAGCAACTATTCAGGTAATAGCAATAATGGAAATGGAAGAAAAAGCTATGATGATCCCGATATAATTAATGGCCACGGTGAGTTTACCGGGGAAAGCAGGAAAGATAAAGATAATGAATAGCCATTATTTAACCCTGCCCCAGATCGGCCATTTGAAAATTATTAGTAATAAAAATCATATAATCGAAATAAATTTTATCTCTGAGTTTTCAGGAAAGGATTTAGAAGAAGGCGAAGCTATATCATTAAAAATCTTTTCCGGCATATATCCTGCAGAAGTTGAAAAGCTTAAAAACCAATTAATAGAGTATCTTAAAGCTGATAGAAGAGAATTTCAAATAGATTATCAACTAGCAGGGACAGATTTTCAGCAGGCAATATTAGATGAGACAGCTAAAATTCCTTATGGTCAGACAGTTTCATATAAGGAACTGGCAAAAAGAGCAGGTTCGCCCCGGGCCTGGCAGGCAACAGGTCAGGCTTTGAAAAATAATAGGCTGCCTATTATTATACCCTGCCATAGAGTTATTGGTTCCAGTGGATTAGGCGGATATAATGGGGGACTTAAATTAAAAAAGACCCTCCTAAAACTGGAAGGCTCTATCAATTGAAATACTTAAGAAAATAAAAATGCCTCTGGCTTGGGCAGGATATCGCCAGAGGCACAAACTGATAGAACTCCATCTATCAGCCTGGAGGAGAAAAGAATAACTGGACTGTCTTAGTTTAAACATTTAAAATACTAAAGTATAAAAAAATTATAACAATAATCTTTATTATTGTCAAGAGAAATATTTAAAAAGAGGTGATTTTTTTGCAGAAAATTAATAAATTTAGAGCCCATCCCTGGCATGGGGTAACTATTGGTCCAAAAGCCCCGGATATAGTTCAGGTTTATATTGAGCTGGTCCCGGAGGATGGGATCAAATATGAGCTTGACAAATCCAGTGGAATATTAAAAGTTGATCGGCCCCAGAGGTTTTCCAGTTATGCGCCTGCTCCCTATGGTATGATACCTCAGACTTATTGTGGCCAGGAGACGGCAAAATTAATGGAAAAGGAAGCAAAGGAAAATAGACAGATCTCACCAGACCAGAAAATTATCGGTGATGATGATCCTCTGGATATCCTGGTCCTTACAGAAAAAATAGTCCCACATGGAGATATCATGATGACGGCTAAACCTATTGGCGGCCTGGCCCTTCTGGATAGAGGAGAGGCCGACGATAAGATTATAAGTGTTTTAGAAGACGATTCAGTTTATAGTGAGATTGATGATATTTCAGAACTCCCCTGGGGCATTCTCCAGCGGATTCAGCATTACTTTTTAAGTTACAAAAAGGCTCCAGATACTGAAGATCCTGTCTGCAGGATTCTTACAACTTATGGCAGAGAGCATGCCAGGCAGGTTATTGAAAAATCAAAATTAGACTATCAGAATAAATTCCAGTCTACTATTGAATAAACTGAATTCCGATAATTAATAAAGTTAATAAAACTATCCAGAGAATAAGGCTGTACTTCCTTGAAGTCGCAGCCTTTTTTTCTTCCCACCAGTTTAAGGGCCTGACACCCTGATAGATAAAGGTTAAAACTCCGGCTAAATTTATACAGATTATATTTGAGATAAAAAGTAATAAGGCACCTCCAGCCAGTAAAAATTCACCTGCTCCAAATAATATACCAACAACCACCAGTGGAGGCATTAAGGCCACAGCGATCATGACTCCAATAACAGCACCAGAGGTTCCGGTTGTAAAGGCCAGGGTTCCTGCGCTACCTGAAGCGAGAGCCAGGGTGATATCGCCCCAGCCGACACTGGTTCTGCTTAAAACTTCATGGGGCCAGCTATCAGGGTTTAAAATTAATCCAGCAATTATAGCAACTATTATAGCAGCTCCAGCGCCATATAAAGAGGCTTTTATAGCTTTTTTACCTAATTCTATATCTCCTAAGGTCGAGGCTAGAGCCATGCCGACATTTGGACCCAACAAAGGTGCAATCACCATGGCACCAACTATAACAGCAACATTGTCCAGCATAACTCCGCTAGAGGCTACAACTGCCGAGAGAATACACATTAATATATAATTACTATTTAAATTTATGGAATCAGAGAGATCAGCATATAATTCCTGACGACTTAAGCCTTTAGTTGTATTATTTTTTTCTTCTTTTTGCTCCTTTTCGGAATCAACGTCTGTAATTGTTTCAATTTCATCTTCTTCATCATTTTCTTCTTTTTGTTTTGCAGCTGGAATAGTAGCTTCAACCTCAAGCATATTTAATCTAAAACCTTCAGCAAAAGCTAGCTTCTTTTCTAATTCATCTAATAAAGGTCCACTATTTTCAACATTAAGGGTTATTAAATAAAGGGCCTGGTCTTCAAGTAAAGAAATTTTATATCTATCCAGAACTTCATAATTTTCTAGAATTTCATTTAACTTATCAGTCTCATCCACAGGCAGAACAATTTCGATTTTTCTTAACATAAAATAATCACAGCCTTTCTTGCATTTAAAGCTAAATTTAGTTAATATAAAGGTAATCAAGATTATTTTTGTTCAGGAGGCCAAAATATGATTTTATCAAAAGATAAAAAAGGAATCTTAGTTACAGCACTTTCAGCTACTGGTTTTGGAGCGATGCCAGTGATAGCCCAGTTTGCTTATAGTTACGGAAGCAATGTAACAACACTGCTATTTCTCCGATTTGCACTGGCCAGTTTAATCTTTCTCTTGATTTTAAAATTAAGTAATATTACATATAATATAAGCAAAGAAGATACAGTGAAATTAATACTTTTAGGTGCAGCAGGTTATGGATTGATGTCAAGTTTATATTTCTTCGGAATCTCTCTAATTCCTGCATCATTGTCAGGATTTTTACTCTATAGTTATCCAGCAATCGTCACAATTCTGGCTTTTTTTGGCCAGGAAGAGCCTCTATATCGAGAAAATTTCATATCTTTAGTGGTTGCAATCACTGGCATTACCATGATTCTAGGACCAGTCTTTACAAGTGTTAATCTATTAGGAGTCGGCTCAATTCTTTTAGCTGCCTGTGTTTATGCAATCTATATTCTCGCAAGTAATCGGGTTTTAAAAAGAGTGAATTGGCTTTCAGGTTCAACAGTAGTTTCAGTCTCTGCTGCTTTTTTCTTTCTTATAACCGGAAGTTTTAGAGGGAATCTTCATTTAAACCAAATTTCAACAGAGATTTTACTTTCAGGAGCAGGGCTGGCGATTTTTTCAACTATTGTTGCTGTTGCCGGGTTTTATTTAGGTATCAGCCTAATTGGACCATCAAGAGCTTCAATAGTTAGCTCAGTGGAACCCTTTGTAACTGTATTGTTTTCAGCCCTTTTCTTTGCTGAGAGATTAACCTTTACCCAGTTTTTTGGAGGCCTTTTAATCATCCTTTCAATCATAATTCTTAACAAGTTCAAAAATTATCGAGAAAAATCCTTTGACAAACCGGTCTAGGTTTGTTATAGTTTTAATGGTCGTCAAAAGCCACATAAAATTTTTAGCAAAAGGTTTAGATTTTGTCCTGAATATCTGGCACAATCTCTAAACCTTATTTTTGTGCAATCTAATATTTTCATCCATGGAGGATATTAAGTTAGTAGAAAGAAAGGAGCATCTAAACAGTGGCAAAAATTGAAGTAGAAAATCTTACAAAGATTTTCGGTAAGAAACCAAAAAAAGCCCTTCCTTTACTGGAAGAAGGCTATTCAAAAGATGAGATACTTGAAAAGACCGGCAATACTGTCGGAGTCAACTCTGTTGACTTTTCAGTTGAAGAGAATGAAATATTTGTGATTATGGGGCTATCCGGAAGCGGTAAGTCGACACTGCTCCGCTGTATAAATCGACTGATTGAACCAACTGAAGGCAAGATAGAAGTTGATGGTATAAATATTATGGAACTAAACAATGAAGAATTGAGGGAACAACGCAAAGAAAAATTCGGAATGGTCTTTCAAAATTTCGGACTATTTCCTAACCGGACAGTCATTGATAATGCAGCCTTTGGGTTAGAAATTCAGAAGGTTGATAAAGAAACCCGGCGTAAAAAAGCCAGGGAAGCCCTGAAAAAAGTTGGACTGGAGGGCTATGAAGAACAGAAACCAGATCAACTTTCCGGTGGTATGCAGCAGAGAGTTGGCCTGGCCAGAGCGCTGGCTGTAGATACAGATATTATGTTGATGGATGAACCATTCAGTGCCCTGGATCCATTAATTAAAAAGGATATGCAGGATCAACTTCTTGATCTCCATCAAAATATCGCAAAGACAATTATCTTTATTACCCATGACCTTGATGAGGCTCTAAAGCTCGGTGATAAGATAGCCATTATGAAAGATGGTGAAATTGTTCAGTTAGGAAATCAGGAAGAGATACTGACAGATGCAGCCAATGATTATGTTGCTGAATTTGTTCAGGATGTTAATCGCTCACGGGTCTTAACAGCTGAGGATATAATGGGTAAACCTCTAGCATTGCTCTATGAAGGTCAGGGACCGAGAACAGCTCTTCATAAAATGAATGAAGAAAACCTCACATCAATAATGGTAGTTAATAGAGAAAACAAATATATCGGTGTCCTTTCAATAGATGGTGTAAAGGAGATGCTGGATAATGATGAAAAAGATATTAAACCCTATCTATTAGATATTCCAAAAGCTTCTCCCTGTGATACTTTAGATGAGCTATTTACAAAAATGACTGATATTGAGACACCTTTACCAGTACTTGACGCAGAAGGAAAACTTAAGGGAAATATTGTTAAGACTAATGTGATTGCCAATCTGGCTGCCCAGGAGAATTCAGCCAGCTAAAAAATATAATATAAAAATGGAGGTAATAAAATTATGCTTAAAAAAGGAATTATTTTCAGTTTAATTTTTGCTCTACTGCTCACAGGAGTCAGTATGGCATTTACACCAGTTGAAGCTTCAGCTGATGATACAGTAAACTTTGGATATGTTGAATGGCCAGGGGTCACAGTTAAAACAGCTGTTGCCAGTCAGATACTTGAAGATATAGGTTATGAGACTGAATCAAGTAGCTATATGCAGCAGGTACTCTTTCAGGGTATGAGAACCGGTGATGTCGATGCCTTCTTGGGAACCTGGTTACCAACAATGGAAGTAAATTATCGAGAGTATTATGAAGATGGTGTTGTTGAAGAAGTAGTTACCAATCTCGAACAGGTATTATATGCAACAGCCGTACCTGAGTATGTCTATGAAGCTGGAGTAACTTCAATGGCAGACCTTAATGAACATGCTGATAAGTTTGATCATACAATCTATGGTTTAGAACCAGGCAATGATGGAAACATTATCATTCAGGATGCTATTGACGATGGTATCTATGATCTTGACGATTGGACAATGATGGAATCCAGTACTGCTGGTATGTTAGCTGAGGTTGAAAGAGCTACCAGCCAGGAAGAATGGATTGCCTTTAATGGCTGGGAGCCACACTGGATGAATCTTGCCTATGATATTAAATATTTAGATGATCCAGAAAATATCTGGGGCGAAGACGATAAAGTATTGACAGTCGTAAGATCTGGTTATGGTGACGAACAGCCAGAAGTCTATCGCTTCTTGGAACAGTTTGTAATCGATCAGGATATACAAAACGAATGGATATATGAATATGGTCATGAAGATAGAGATCCAGAAGATGTAGCACAGGAATGGATTGGAAATAATATGGACTTAGTTCTTGAATTTTTAGATGGAGTAGAATCTGCTGATGGCCAGCCAGCAACTGAAGTAATTCAGGAAGTCTATAACTAAATCAATGACAGAACTATTAAGCACAAGAATACCTCTGGGGGATTGGGTCTCCAATTTTGTCGATTATCTAGTCGCCAATTTTAGTGGGCCTCTCAATGCATTTTCTGATTTTATCGCATTTCTCATTGAGAATTTTGAGGGCGCATTAGCCGTCCTCCCCCCGGCGGTCTTTATTATTATACTGGCATTGATAGCACTGAAACTGAGAGGAAAAGAGCTGGCCGCCTTTGTAGTTTTAGGTCTTGGGCTGGTAGCCAATCTCGGACTCTGGTCTGAGTTGATTATCACCCTGGCCTCAATTCTAACCTCAGTATTAGTTGCATTATCAATTGGAATACCGGTAGGGATTTTAAAGGCTCATAATAAAGTTGTTCACTTTATTACCAGGCCAATTTTAGATTTTATGCAGACAATACCGCCCTTTGTTTATCTAATACCTGCTCTGATGTTCTTTGGATTAGGAAATGTTCCAGGTGTTGTGGCAACAGTTGTTTTTGCCATAGCTCCGCCGATCCGCTTAACCTACCTTGGTATCAAGCAGGTACCAGATGAATTAAAAGAGGCAGGACGGGCTTTTGGCAGCAGCCCACTCCAGATGTTGCTAAAAGTAGAACTGCCAGGAGCTCTTCCATCAATAATGATGGGAATAAATCAGTGCATAATGCTATCTCTATCGATGGTTGTTATTGCTGCAATGATCGGTGCAGGAGGGCTTGGAGAACCAGTTCTCCGCTCACTAACAACAGTAGATGTTGGCCTTGGATTTGAGGCCGGTCTTGGAGTTGTTATAATAGCAATTATACTGGATAGATTGTTTAGAAGTGAAGAAGAATAAATTAATAAATTGAACCATCTGATCAGGCTTATTTTCCTGGTCAGGTTTTTTTGTTGCCTGATTTACTGCTATAATGTACTTAAAGACTATAAAATTTATATTAACTGAGTAGAGGTGAAGACTAAATGGCAACAGAAAACATTAAATTATTCTATAATGGCAAATTTTTTACAGGTTCCAGTCAGAAAAAAGAAATAGATAAAATGCTTGTAAAAGATAAAATAATAAAATGGTTAGGAGATAAATCAGAGCCCCTGCCTCCAGTGGCTAAAAAGGCTATAAATATTGATCTTAAGGGGAAGAGGGTTATCCCGGCCTTTATTGATAGTCACATGCATGGGCTCTATCTGGCCAGAGATTCAAAGAAGATAGCCTGCACTCCACCATTAATAAATTCAATTGCAGAGCTACAGCAGGAGATTAAAAGTATAGCAAAGGATCTAGAGTCTGGTCAGTGGATAGAAGGCTGGGGATATGATGAAAGTAAGCTGGCAGAGGGCAGGAATCCAACCAGAAATGACCTGGACCAGGCTACTAAAGACCATCCAGTTGTAATCACCAGAAACTGCACCCATATTGCTGTGGCCAATTCAAAAGCATTAGAGCTTTTAGAAATAGATGAAACTACACCAGAACCAGTCGGTGGAATTATAGAAAAAGATGAAAAAGGCAGATTGACCGGTGTTTTTAAAGAGATAGGCAAAGATTTTCTCTTTGACAGGCTACCGGCAAGATCTATAGAGGAGGATGCCAGTCTGCTGGCTGAATTTAGTCAGGTTCTTTTTTCCAAAGGGATAACCACAATAACTGATAGCCTGGCCAGGAAATATCCAGTTGATTATTATGATATTTATCAGGAAGCTATTAAAAAAGGGTTAAAACAGCAGGTAATTTTATATTACAAATGGAGAGACCTGGTTAATTATCCTGAACTGCCACAGTCTGCAGCTGATCCAGCCAGTCAGTTAAGCATTGGCGGAATTAAAATTATAGGCGATGGCAGTATAGCAGGGAGAACAGCCTGGTTGAGCAAGCCTTATCTAGGAGATAGCAGAGAGACTGGGATTGCGACTACAAATCAGGCAGAACTTGCAGCAGCTGCAGACTTTGCCAGAAAGAATCAGCTTCAGTTAATTGTTCATGCCATGGGCGATAAAACAATCGATTTAGTAACTGATCATTTTTATCCAGAACCTGGCTGGCTTGATGAGATACCATCTTTGCGGATAGAGCATATAACCCTGCCATCAGCTGAAGCCCTTAAAAAAGCTAAAGAAATCGATGTGGCCTTTAACAGTCAGCCGATTTTTGTATATGCAGAAATAGAGAGCTATCTAAATAATTTTGGCAAGGAGAGAACTTTAAAATCCTATCCCTATAGAGATATTTTAAATCAGGGCCATGAACTTGCTTTTTCTTCAGATGCTCCGGCAACAGCCTGGGCTGATCCAGCTAATCCTTTTTATGGGATAGAGTCAGCAGTCACCAGAAAGGCCTATGATGGAACCAATACCGGGCAGGACCAGTCATTATCAGTCAGAGAGTCTATAAAACTTTATACTGAAGTCCCAGCCAGAATAACAGGACTTAAAAAGGCTGGCAAATTGGAACCAGGCTATTATGCAGATTTCTTGATCTTAGATAGAGATATTTTAAAGATAGCTCCAGAATCTATTGGACAGACAGAGATAGAGGCAACCTATTATCGTGGTGAGAAAGTCTATCAGAGATAAATTTAGGGAGGAATATATTATGGATCTTAAAATTGGTGGTAATTCAGCTCTTATTACAGCTTCAAGCAGTGGACTTGGCAGATCAGTGGCCAGAGCCTTTGCCAGGGAAAATCTTAATGTTGCTGTCAATGGTCGCAACCAGGATAAGCTAGCTAAGACAGTAGAGGAATTAAAGGAGCTAGGAACAGGCAATATTATTGGAATTCAGGGCGATATTACTAAAAAAGCAGATATAGAAAATCTAGTTGAAAAGACGTATAAAGAATTTGGCCAGCTCGATCATCTGGTAACTTCAGCAGGGGGACCTCCATCTGCCCGGTTCCTTGACACAACAGACGAGGACTGGTATCAGAGTTATGATCTACTTGTAATGAGTGTAGTCAGAATTATTAGAGCAGCCAGCAAATATTTAAAGGAAGGTCAGGGAGGAACAATTGTAAATATTACATCCATGAGCACCAAAGAGGCCATTGAAGGCCTGGTCCTCTCAAACTCTGTCAGAATGGCTGTTATCGGACTTATGAAGACAGTTTCAAAGGAATTTGGCCCGGAGATTAGAGCTAATGCTGTTCTGCCTGGCCCCCATGAAACTTTAAGAATGCAGGATTTAATCAATGCCGGAGTTGAACAGGGCCGGTTTGAATCATATCAGCAAGGGCTTGAATCCTGGAGTGATGGCATCCCAGTTGAAAGAATAGGAGAGCCTGATAGATTAGGCGATCTTGTTGCTTTTCTCTCATCACCACTTTCAAATTATATAAATGGTGCAGCTATTCCAATTGATGGCGGGAAGAGTAGTTCCAATTTATAATAATAAAATGGCCCTCTGATTTTAATATCAGCAGGGTCTTTAATTTGTTCTCTGATTAATTTCCTTGCCGGCAAGGTAGCCACTTGAAAAGGCAAACTGAAGATTATAACCACCGGTATCACCATCAACATCAAGGAGTTCGCCGACAGCAAAAAGGCCAGGTCTCAACTCAGATTCCATTGTCCCAGGATTGATCTCAGCAAGGCTAATTCCTCCGGCTGTTACCATTGCTTCCATAAAACTGCCCCGTTCTTTAACTTTTAAAGGCAGTCCATAAAGGAGATCTCCAATCTTCATTCTTTCAGCCCTGCTTATTTGAGCAGACTGCTTACTTTCAGGGATTTCAGTCAGTTTCATCAGCTTTAATCCCAATCTTTCAGGCAGGCCAAGCTCCTTAATCAGATTCTTAAATAACCGCTGTCCCCTTTTATCAATTAAATCAATTAACTTTTTGTCCAGCTTGGCTTCATTCTTAATATCTACCAGTCTTAATTTTATTATATCACCGGCTTCAATATACCTGGAGTAATTCAAGATGCCAGGTCCAGAAAGTCCTTTATGGGTAAATAAAAGGTCTCCCTGCCACCTTTTAATCAGGTTACCATTGCGCCAGAGTGATATCATAACATCGTCTAGAGAAATACCAGCAAGTTCTCTAAACTGATAATTACTTATATTTACTGAGACTAGAGCTGGTTTTGGTTCAATTATTCTGTGGCCAAACTTTGCGGCCAGCTTATAGCCATCACCAGTAGAGCCTGTTGTCTGGTATGAATTGCCACCAGTTGCCAGCACAACTATGTCAGCCTGATAGGTATTTTCAGAAGACTTAACTAAAAAAATATTATCTTCTTTGATAAATCCAATATCTTTAACTGGAGTATTATATTTAATTTCAACTCCCTGCTTACTGGCTTCTTTAAGCAGGGTATCTAAAATATCCCTGGCTTGAAATGAAGAGGGAAATATTTTGCCGTCTCCAGTAGTGATAAATTCAATACCTCTTTCTCTAAAGAAATTCAATAAGTCATTATTGCTAAAACTATAAAGAGGGCCCAATAAAAACCTTTCGGCATCTCCATAATGATTTAATAGCTCTTCAATCTCACCGCTGTGGGTGAGATTACACTGACCAGAGCCAGACATCAATAATTTTTTGCCAGGCTCAGAATTTTTCTCTAAAATAATTACCTTATTATTTTTACCTGCTCCCTGAATAGCAGTAAAAAGACCTGCCGGACCGGCTCCAATAATAATTATCTGCTTTTTCATAAGCACATACCCCTTTAAACAGTATTTCTCTATCTATTATATAATAATAATCTCAGAAAATAAAAATTGCCTCACCTGAGGGCACAGGTGAGGCATGTGGAGAAAACTACAAAAACTATTATAGCATAAATATTAAGGCTTGACAAGTGTATATACATTAGAGTGTATATACATTAGATGGAAATAAGAGCAAATTAATGACATCTAAACGCTTATAAGAGGTAATTATATTTTTTTAATAAGATTAAAATAGGTAATTATACTTCATTTTTTAAATAATTCAAAAGTAATATTAAATCTAAGTTTAATTGCATTTATAGCAATAAGAGTATTTTCTTCGTCAAGATTAGTAAAGAGATCTAATAAACTTATCTTAAAAATATCTCTTCCAGTATATAGATAAAAGGCCAGTTGAACTAGAACCTGTTCGTCCCAGTTAAGGTTTTCTTTAAAGGCCTGGGGGTTCGGCCTGACCTCTTTTAAAAAGAGAAATTTATCTGGAGTTTCTCTAAATCTCTTAATAGAAGCAAGTAAATAAAAGAGGGTAAATCTTTCCCAGTCATTGGCCGCAGTCCCTGTCTCCTTAACAAGTTTATTATAGTATTGATGATGGCTTCTGCAAGTAAAATAAAAACTGCCTTTTTCAGACTGGTAATTTGCAAAGGGAGTTGACTTATCAACCATACCATTCATATCTCCTGAATTATTAGACCTGGTTTTCACTTTGATTTCCTCCGGTTTATCTAATAATGATTAACGAACACCTGTTTAATAATATTAACATAAAAAATATTACGTGACAAATTAGATTCAAGTAATTTTATCAAATTTGTCATAATTACTTGACTAATTAAATTTATCATGTTAAAATAATAACGTGGAATAAAGAATTAATAAAATTTTAAAGGGGGAATTTTTATGAAGAAGTTATCATTAATCACTTTAGTAGCAGTTCTCACATTAGGTTTACTCATTTCTTCAGCAGATGTTATGGCAGGCAGTCATGAAGGCGAACATGATTATGGCGAGTACACAGATGGCAGATATCGTGGTTCATTCTATGATGGCGGAGAATTTAATGTTGCAGTTCAGTTTTACTTAGAGGATAATGTTATAAGTGATCCATCATTCAGATATTTATATTATGATGGTGTAGATTACTTAGGAGCCGCTTATTTACAGTCTGTTAGAGAGCTAAGAGACCAGCATGTAGAAGCTTTAGAATATCTTGATGGTAAAGATGTTTCTGCTATTGATGATTTAAGACATCCTGGTGAAATTGTTACAGAGACTGAAGAGACTGTTGACGGATTCTCAGGTGCAACAATTAGAAGTTCAAAAATAATGTCAGCCATGAGAGACGCCCTAAATAGAGGAAAATATGATTGATCAAATATTAATTTAATATAAACAGATTAAACCGGGGTTTGAATAAAAACACCCCGGTTTTCTTATGTCTAAATACTGCTATCATATTCAGCCTCACCGGTATTAATCTGATCAATCCTGAAATTATACAGGAGGCCAAGAACAATTAGTACACCACCTATTAACCGGTTTCTGGAAACAGGTAGACCGGACCAGTAATCCAGGGTCAGACCAAAGGTGAGCTGGCCAACATAAACCAGGAGAGTTGTATAAATAACAGGAATTTTAGGAATAATATAATTAGAGGCAGAGACAATTGCTACCCCGACAAAACCTCCTAGATAGACCCACCAGGGGATAGAATTAAATTCTATTAATCCTATATTTATTCGGTTATTCATTATAATAGCAAGTAGCCCAGAGACAAAGAGGCCAACTGTATAATTTATCAGCGTACTCTGAAAGATCCCAATTCTTTTAGCCAGATTTGAATTAAAGATCATTGATAAGACAATTAACCAGCCTGCTACAAAGGCCATAAAAATATATAACATAATTACCTAACTCCCTATAATCATAAAGACGATACCGGCAAAGATTATTCCAAAACCAACGATTTTTCTTTTATCAAAGCGGGTTGCCTTAATACCTATTAAACCAAAATTGTCTATAATTATTGCAGCTACCGACTGGCCCAGTAGTCCTAAAGCCAGAGTTAGTGAAACCCCAATAGCATTAAAGGTTATATTATTAAATAGGACGAGAAAAACTCCAATTGCTCCTCCTGTAAAATAATAAAACGGAATATCTTTTTTAAAGACAAACTTCTTCTTTTTAATTAAAATAATCGCCCCGGCAGTAACCAGACCGACAATATGAATTATTATTAAAGCTATAAAATCCCCGAGATTACCTGCCAGGATTCCATTTAATGTTACCATGATGGCAGTCAGTCCACCTGTCAGGACAGCTCCAAATTTAAACATATAACCCCTCCATAGATTGGATTCTTAATTTATCATAACATTAAAGTTATATAAATAAAAGTATTGCACTAAACGAAACTAGTCCAGATTTAATTATCTGGTTTAAGCATCGGATTAGATTCAATCTAAAGTTAAACAATATTTATTATAATTTTATCAATTAACAGGCAGGAATTTAAGCTTAAAGTTAGAAACTATTTAAATAGAACGAATAAAAATTAGAGGTGATTAAGATTTCCTGTATATTCTGTAACCTGTCGGAAAGTAGAGTAGAGCTGGAAAATGAATATGCCATTGCTATCTATGATAAATACCCTGTTAATGAAGGCCATATGCTGATAATTCCCAGACGGCATTATGCCAGTTATTTTCAGGCAACTGAAGCTGAAATTATGGCCCTGAATAGACTATTAACAGAGGCCAGAGATCATCTTGATACGAATTATAATCCAGCTGGTTATAATATCGGAGTTAATATAAACGAGGCAGCCGGCCAGACTATAATGCATCTCCATATCCATCTGATTCCCCGTTATCATGGAGATATAGAAGATCCTCGAGGCGGGATCAGAAAGCTTAAAAAGGAGTTAGTGCCATATAAAGGCTAAATGGATAAATAGCTTATAAATAAATGCTCCCTGGTTCACAGGGAGCATGTAAAGTATTCTTAATTGGATCTGTGATTTTATCAATAATCTTTGAAATTACAACTTCTTTGAAAAATACCGGTAAGCTACAATATTCATGATTATCCCGTAAACCCAGCCTAAAAGGTAATAGCTATTAAAGCTTAAATACATAAACTGATCGCCTCTGATTAAGGCACTGACAGCCTTGGCCGGAAAGAAGCCAGGAGCAAAGGCAAAAAATAGTTCCTTAAAATCAAAGACAAATAAAGAGACCAGAGGTACAAAGATTAGAACACCAAAACCTTTCATAATTGCAAAGCCCTCAATCTTATTGCTGGCAAAAGAATTAATAAAGAGGCCAGTCAATGGAGCAGATAGGGCTGAAACTACTGATATAGCAATAACCTCATACAATTCAAGGCCACCAATATCTGCAAAGAGAATAACAAAGATCGAGGCCAGGATTGCAAAGATAAAGATCATTATCAATCTAAAGGCAAAGAATCTCTGCAGCCCAAGAGGGGTTACCTTTACAGTCATCAATACATTGTCATCCCGGTCATCAAGAATAGAAAAACCGATTAAAGCTCCAAAGATCATAGGCATCATCAGGGCAAAGACAGCAATTACTACATCTGCATACATCTCGATAACAAAGCCGGTCTGATCCTCAATATAGGGCAGAAGAAACCTGCCGATCAGGCCGAATAAGAGTGGATAGAAGAGGATAAACCTGGTCAGAGGTTCCCTGGCCCATTTCTTCAATTCACTGATAATGAATGTTTTAATCATCTTAAACACCACTCTCTCTTATAACAAACTTTCTGAAACCTTTATTCACAAAATAGGCCAGAACCAGTGAACCAGCCAGTAGATAAATAGTGGCCAGAACAACTTCGCCAGTAGCCAGTCCCCCGGCCGTTGCTGTTATTAATATTGACGAAGATTTGGTCGGCAGCAGAAATAAGAGGTTTGAATATAATTCAGCTGTAATCAGCCCAAATTCCTCAAAGGCAACTGGAAGCATAAATACAATGAAATATTTCATCATCCCGATTAACATCTCAGTAAAGTCATTTGATCGATAGACTATCAGGAAACCGACCAATGAATGGAATGTTCCAATCAGAATAATAGCAAAGAAGAGACCTGCCAGATTGATATTGATATCCTGGACAATTCTGGCGTAGAGATAAACAATAGCAATCGTAATTATATTGGAGATCAGATTGGCAATAGTTTTAGAACTGATAAATTCCAGCCGGTTAATCGGCGAGACAAAGATAGATTTCAGCACACCTTCCTGCTTTTCAAAGAAGATGGTAACCCCGATCATCACTATCGCCATCGAGACAATATCAAAGAAGACCAGGATCATAAAGAAAGCAGTAATATCAGGGACCTCGACCAGATGGAGCATCCCGATCCAGAAAAAGGAGACCAGGATACTGGCTGTCAGGATATGATACTTCTGCATTCTCTGCATTTCTCCAAAAAATAAGACTAAAAAGGCAGTCATTGCTAATCCCTCCCTGTAATCTTAATAAAGATATTATCCAGGGTCATTTCCTGACTGTGCATAGTCAGGATTTTAGTATTCTTAATTATCTGCTGAAACTCCTGGTTCTCACCTAAATCGTCCAGCTTAAAGCTGGCCTCCTGAACCTCGCCATTATCGCTGTATTCAACCTTGAGCTGACGGCTGCCATATTCCAGCTTCAGGTTTTTAGGAGTATTTATTTCAACAATCTTGCCATCGGCCATAAAGGCCACCTGGTCGCATAACTCCTCGACATCATTCATCAGATGAGTTGTCAGCAGAACAGTTCCGCCGTCTGCTTTAAATTCAGCAATCATATCCTTAATTATCCTGGCATTCTTCGGGTCAAGGCCATTGGTAGGCTCATCTAAAAAGAGCATCCTCGGCTTATTCAACAGGGCCCGGATAAAATTCAAACGGACCTTCATTCCCTTGGAGAATTCACCGACCTTCTTATTCCTATCTGGATAGAGACCCAAACGCTCAAGCATGGCATCAGTATCGGCATTGACATCATATAGCTTTTTAAAGAAATCTAAATTTTCCTCGGCAGTCAGTCTGGAAAAATGGACTGGCATCTCAAAGCCAACCCCGATATCCTGATAAAAATCTTTGCTGTAATCAGTAATCGATTTTCCCTGATATCTTATCTCACCTCGAAAATCATCAAGCTGCCTCGTTAAAATTTTCTGAGTTGTACTCTTGCCAACCCCGCTGGGCCCCAGTAGACCAAAAATCTCACCGGTCTTAATCTCAAAATCGATCCCCTTAATCGTGTCCTCCTGATTTTTAGGATAACAATACTTTAGATCACTTATTGAAAACATAAATTTCCCCCCTTTTTAGGTGCAGATAGACTTTATTCAGCAATCCCATGCTTTAAGATAAATAGCATCTTCTCAATGAAATCATAATAATTATCAAGGTCTGCTGCTTCCAGATTACTCAAATCCACCCCATCCAAAAATTCATCTGTAATACTCATATTTATAAAATATAAAATTCGGGCAACGGTCTGACTATCAACCTCCTGATTAATATCGCCATTAGCCTTGCCAGCATCTATTATATTAATAAAAAACTGCCTTGATCTATCCTCAAAATTCTCATAAATCTCATTCTTTAAATCATCACTCTCACTGGCAAAATAATTGCCAATGGCAGCAATTCTAGGATTTTCATAGGCAAACTTGATCCCGAGCCGGTATAACTCCCTGATCATTTCAAAGGTATCAAGGGATTCCATCTCGCTAAAGGAGCGATTAAAAAAGGCTATCTTTCTTTCGGCAATAAAACTGATGATATACTTATAAAAATCCTTAAGATCATCAAAATACTGATAGAAACTGCCCCTAGGGATTTCTGCCATTTCAATGATATTGCTAATACTGGCATCGCCAAAGGAGTTTCTCGAAAATTCAGCAATTCCAGCCTCGATTATCCGTTCCCTTTTATCCTCATTTATATTAAAAAAAGTATCAGTCGGCAATCCATTCACCTCCTAAATGACACCCCTGTCATATTAACTCAAAAATTTTTTGCCCTTTATTTAATTTCTTAACTATATTATATGACACCTCTGTCATATTGTCAATAAAAATAAAATACCCCCGCCATACCCTCCAGTAACCACCTCCGTTAAAGCCGGTAACTGTTGGTATATTTAAAGGGGCCAATCTGACTATATTCAAAATTAATTTAAAGGAAAAATCCTTTTTTGTCTAGAATAATAATATTACAGGATTATATTTTTAGCAACCAGAGGTTTTTGCATTTACATAAAATAATTTTAAGGAGAAGAAGATGAAAAAAGAATTAAAGTTCTTTACAATCGCTATCATAACATTTATTGCACTAATTACAGTCATTTTTATAATCAATCAACTCAATGCCATCTATAATTTAACAGCAGCCATTAACCCGGTTTTTGGCCAGTCCGTTTTAATAGCCCTGACAGCCGTTTCTCTCGGTTTAGTCATCCTGCCAGTCATTTATATCATAAAACTGCCAGGCCAGCTAAAACCGCCAGAAGAAGAGGATAGCGAGGAATATAATCGCTACCTGGCTCTGTTGAGAAAGCGGCTTATAAAAAATCCAGCCCTGGCTGAAATATCAGAAGAGCTAAATAGTATGGCAAATGATAGAGAGGCAGTCAAAACAGCTCTGTCAGACTTAAATCGCCAGGCCAATCAGGTAATCGAAGATATTTCTGGCTATGTTTTTGTCTCGACCGCTATCTCCCAGAATGGAATCTTTGATGCTGTTATCGTCCTGATAGCCCAGATCAGAATGGTCTGGCAGGTTGCCCATCTCTATAATCAGCGGCCAACCCTGAAATCGATTATTAAGCTCTATATTAATGTGGCAGCCACAGTCTTTATCGTCAGAGAGATAGAGGATCTTGAGCTTTTAGAAGACCAGCTGGAGCCGATAATTGCATCAGTCCTGGGCAGCTCCCTGGGCGGATTCGTTCCAGTGGTCAATACAGCCTCAGTCGTCATGATAAATTCCATTGTCAGAGGTTCAGCCAATACTTTTCTAACATTAAGGGTTGGCGTTATCGCCAAGAAATATTCAAAGCCTCTCCATCAGGAAGAGGAGAAGGCCAAAGTTAGAAAGGCGGCCAGCGGTGAGGCCTGCTTGATGTTAGGCAGAGTTTTAAGCAAATCAGCTAAAGTAGTTACCAAAAGCGTTTATAATGCCAGCAAGAAGGCCACCAGAAAAGCAGGTCAGGCCGGCAAAGATAAAGTCTTAAATATAGCCGATGAATCGAAAAATATCGCCGAGAAGATTATCTGCAAAATCAAAAACTAGGATTAAACAATCAACTAAACAGTAAATTTTTAGCTATAAATTTCAGTCAATAGAGTTTGACAGGTAATTATCAGCAATCTCCAGATGTTTATTCAGTTTAGCCTGGTTCATCCTGTCTAAAATTGAGAGCATCAGGCCCATCCTGGGATTATCACTAAATTTATCCCTGTTTTTATCAAGAAAACGCCAGTAGAGGCCATCCCAGACCTCGGCCCAGTCGCCCTCCTGGTAATGGCTCATCTTTAAAATGTAATTGCTGGAGGAGATATAGGGCTTGGTCATCATTTCAGGATAGGAGTACTGGCTCATTCCATAGATATTGGCAGCCATAACCCACTCGTAGGCATCAATAAAAACCTCCATAAACCAGGTAAAGACCTGATCCTTATTTAATTCATTGAGTAGAAAGAAATTTCCCAGGACCATGAGCCGCTCAATATGGTGGCAGTAGCCATAATTAACAGCCTTTCTGATTGAATCATCGACTGGCTCAATTCCTGTCTCCCCGTAATAGAAAGAGTCATTAAAATCTCTGGAATGGCCAAAGTAATCACTTTCAACCAGATTCTCATATTCCAGGTCATAAAGGGCCCTGACATATTCCCGCCAGCCGATAACCTGACGGATAAAGCCTTCCACAGAGGAGAGAGGCAGACTGTTCTCGTTTTTGTGGTAATAATTCAGAACTTCATCAATTACTTCTGCTGGATCCAGCAGGCCAATATTTAGACTGGAAGAGATCAGTGAATGGAAGCCAAATACAATCTCCTTCTCAAAACCATCCTGGTAGTCGCCAAAGTTTTCAAGCTTATTCTCCAGAAAATCAGTAAAAAGCTCTCTGGCCTCCTCCCGGCTTACAGGATAGACAAAATCCTCTAAATTCCCAGGGTTATCAGCAAAATTCTCGGCAACATATTCTTTAGCTTCAGCTAAAAACTTATTATTAAAATCAGGCAGGCCTGGAATTTCAACATCCTTAGGAAACTTTTTTCTGTTTTTAGAATCAAAACTCCATTTACCACCAACTGGTTTGTTTTCTTCATCGATTAAGATACCCAGCCGCTTTCTCTGCATCTGGTAATATTTATGCTGGAAAAACTTATTATCAGCAAAGTATTCAGCATTTTCAGCCCTGGTAGTCAAGAAATTTGGACTCTCTAAAATATCTAAGTTAATCCCATAGCTATCAGCAATCTCCTTTATCTCAACTCTAACCTCTTGATTAATCGGGTCAAATAAAGTCAAAGAATCTAAATTCCTGAAGATCTCTTCAAAACTTGCCTCATATTCATAATATCTCACAGCTGTCCCAGGTAGTGCTGTTTCAATTTTCTGCTGAAAATTCTTCATTGAAGCCCTGTGGAGCAGGAGTTTCTTCTGATTATATTTATAATCAGTAAAATACTTCCTAGCTTCATAAATAATCAGATTATCTATCTCCATCTCTTTAACTTCAGCAAATAGCTGATTCGGTAAAATTAATAAATTTTTGCCCATTATTATCACCTAATTTCAGTTTGTTTAAACTATAATTATATAGATTTACCATAAAACTGCCTGTACTTTAAATTAATTATATCATCATTTTAATATTTTCTCACAAAAGAATACTTTACCACCGCTACAAATTGATGTATAATAGAATTGTAAAATACATTTTGGAGGTGTATAAAATGAAATCCACTGGTATTGTGAGAAAAGTTGATGATCTTGGAAGAGCGGTAATTCCTAAAGAGCTGAGAGATACTATGGGCATAGACGTTAAGGATCCTATGGAATTTTATGTAGATGGCGATAAAATTATTATTAAAAAATATGAGTCAGGCTGTCATTTCTGTGGTAATGTTAGCAATAATACTTACTACAAGGAAAAGTTAGTCTGCGAATCCTGTATTAGCGATTTAAAAGATCTAAAGGAGTAGCGGTCAGGCAAATAAAAACCAGGGAATAGAATAATATTTTTGGAGCAGCCGGCAGTTAACTGCCGGCATTTTTTAAATTTTATAGATTTTACTGACTGTTTTAAAGTCTGGCTTTTTATATTAGCTGATCATGCGACTGAATTTTCTGGTCAGCAGATAGATCCAGCTGCCATAAACTAGCAGGCCGGCCAGCAGGTAGAAAATATAATTACCCTGGCCGGTATAGATACTGATAAAACTCTCGCTAATCCAGTATGGTGGAAGAATTCCGGCCAGATATCTAAAGTTAGTCTCAAAGAGATATCCAATCAAAGGTGCAACAAAAAGTATTCCAGAGCCCTTGGTGACAGCAAAACCTTCAACTTTATTTTCTGCAAAGACTAAAATAATTAGCACCAGTAAAATAGCATTTAAAGTTGAAAGCAGGAGAACTGGCAGAGACTGGAGCAATCTGACCTCAACTATATCTAAAAAGTAGAGGATAAATATATTAAAGGCTGTACTCATCACCATGGCAAGTCCTGTCCGGTATAGGATATATTCAGCTTTAGAAAGAGGAGTAACGAAAAGATAGCTCAAAATATTTTCGTCCCGCTCCTCTAAAATAATAAAACCAATCATCATTCCGTACATCATAGGAACCAGCATAATTATAAAGGCCATTATGAAAATATAATGCTCTGAAAGCTGGAATCCGAGTTCAGCAGCTAAAATCATGTCAGCAAAGGGGATAATCAAGCTAAATGCAATAGCTATAATTGCCGGTGATACCAGGATAAATAGCAGCATAAAATCTCTACTAATATTTTTAAAGTCTCCTTTTAACATTACATAGACCCGCTTCATTACTTATCACCTATCTTTAAGATAATATATTTATAGAACCAGCTCCGTGACCAGTTTAAGCCTAAATATAACCAGATTCCAAAGGCTATCAGGCTATAGATAAGATGATAACTGCTGATGCCACCATTTAGGGCTCCACCGATCATTAATAGAGCAGGCTGACTTGGCCAGAGATAAAAGATCCAGCTATCTGTCAGGCCCAGATAGCCAATTACAGGTAGCACAGCTATCATGCTAAAGAGAGTCGAGACTATCAGAAATTGATTGACAGTTTTAATCCAGGCAGTAATCGCCAGACCAAAGAGGGTAAAGGTAGCTGCTGTTAGAATTACTCCAATTATCAATAATAAATAGTTGACCCTGGTTTCAATTGTTATCAGAACAATTATCAGACTGGTCACAAGGGAGAGAACTCCCAGGGAGGTCAGCTTGGCTATAATATATTCCTCCAGCTTTAAAGGGGTGATAAAGAGGCTTTCTAAAATTCGATCTCCCTTTTCCAGCAGGATAATTGCGCTGATAAAGAAAAATCCGACCATGGCCGGGTCAGAGAAGATGATAATGCCGGCAATAAAGGGCCTTAAATCTCCTGGCAGGCTCAATAATAGAGCAATATAGATAATACTGACAATCAGGTAGGCATGATAAAACTTATGCCTGAACTGGAATTTGAGGTCCTGCTTAAAGGCTGTCAGGATTCTCATCTTAATTCCCTCCCGGTTATCCTGATAAAGACATCTTCCAGACTGGCTTCCTGGCTGTGGATCGTCTCGATTCTGTCTTCCTTTAATAGCTCAATAAATTCCTGATTGCTCCATAGCCCTTTTAGATCAAACTGGCTTTCAATCAGGTTTCCGTTATTCTTGTAACCAATTTCAATCTGCTTTCTGCCATGATGCAATTTTAATTCTCGTGGGGAGTCAATAATTGCAATTTTCCCATCGACAATAAAGGCTATCCGGTCACAGAGTTCATCAGCTGCCAGCATATCGTGGGTGGTAATAAAGACAGTCTGGCCCTGGTCTTTCTTTTCCTGAATCAGTTTCCTGACATTTTTTCTATTCATTGGGTCCAGGCCTGATGTCGGTTCATCCAGAAAAAGGATAGCCGGTTTATTTAAAAAGGCCCGGCAGAGATTTAACCGCATCTTCATTCCCTTGGAGAAGTTCTTGACTGGTTCATCAGCAACCTCAGCCAGGCCGACCAGCTCGAGCAATTCAAGAGCCGGTTCGCATTCCTTTGCAAATAGCCCGGCAAAAAACTCCAGGTTCTCCCTGGCAGTAAACCGGTTATAAAGATTGGGCAGCTCAAAGGATACCCCGATATTTTCAAAAAAGTCATTTTTGATGCCAGCAATCTCCTGGCCATTGACCTGCACCGAGCCCTGATAATCCTTTAGAATACCGGTAATAATCTTCTGGGTTGTGCTTTTTCCAGCCCCTGAAGGCCCTAAAAAGCCAAAGATCTCACTTCTGTCAATCCTGAAATTCAAATCTTTAATTGCCGGCCTGTCAGCACCAGGGTAACTATAGGTTAAATCTTTAACCTCAATCATCAAATCAGCTCCTATTCCTTGATTAATCCTCTGCTAATTAAGTCAATTAAAAGTTCAATCGTATCAGGATAGATCTCTTCGCCAATCTCCTCACGATGGAGGGTTAAAAGAAATAGAGATCTCAATAAACCTGAAATAACTTCTGGTTTTTCCTCGATCATTTTATCCTTCTCCTGAAGAGAGGTGATAAGGGGCATTAATTTTTCAGTATCACTTTTAATATGATCTTCAATTTTTTCTTCAGGTAGTTTCCTAACTATCTGCTGATATTCTCGCTGATTTTGATATAGCCTCTTGATCAGTTGATTTTTATCGATCAGCTGAAAACCCTTCATCAGAAAATCTTTAAAGCTTTGAGCTGTAATTTCGCCTTTAAAAATATTCGAATCCAATATTTCTTTCTGGATTTTTTCTTCCTCTGCCTCTAAAATTGTAAAATATAATTCCTCCTTTGAGCTGTAAAATGAATAGAATGAGCCCTGGGAGATTCCTGCAGCTTCAGTTATATCTTTGATTCCAGTCTTTTTAAGGCCAAACCTGCTAAATAATTCCTGACCAGCCTCAATCAACTTATCATTTATCATGTTCTTTTCAGCTTCGCTAAAGGCCTTGGGCATTCTGGCCACCTCCAATTATATAATGTATGAATGAATTTAATTTATGTTCATTGATATTTTTAATATATCATATTAAATCAATTAAGTCAATATCAATAGCCATACGAATAGGTGGTTACTTTTCCAGTCTAAAATTATATAATATAACTGTAATAATCTAATATTTAACCTGAATATATTCAGGTACAAATCATTATTTGGATAATATTTAATCAAAGATACGCTGTAATAGAATTGAAACTGGGTTGGTACTGGGTTGATACTGGGTTGGTACTGGGGTGGTACCGAGGAGATACCGGGGAGAGATTGGAGGAAAGGTATCTTCAAAAATAACTTATTATGGAGTGAGATAAAGATGAATATCAAAAAATTGCTAGAACTTTCTAAGAAGCCGGAGATATTTACAAGGTCTGATCTAGATTTCTGGGACGACTGGCATATCTCTAAACAGATGCTTAATGCTCACCTTGATCCTGATTGTGATGCTGCCAGCAGGAACTTTGAAACGATTTCCAGCTCAATTAACTGGCTTGTTGAAGAGATTTTGCCTGATCATGCTCATGGGACAGGACTTCTGGATCTTGGCTGTGGCCCTGGATTATACGCTGCTGAGCTGGCCAGGGCTGGCTACAGAGTTACCGGGATTGATTATTCCAGGAGATCGATAGATTATGCCAGGGAAGAGGCTGCAGCAGAGGGTTTAGAGATCGAATATATTTATCAGAACTACTTAGAGATCGATTATCAGGAAGAGTTTGATGTAATTATGCTGATCTACTGTGATCTAGGGGCTCTGACAGATAAAGAAAGAGACCACCTTTTAAATAGGGTTTATCAGGCATTAAAACCTGGAGGCCTTTTTATTTTTGATGTCTTTTCAGATAAGAATCGAGATGAAAGCTCAACAAGAAGGAGCTGGGAAATCAATGACGGAGGGTTCTGGCATCCTGAGCCCCACCTTGCACTGACAGAAACCTTCCTCTATCAAAAGAATGATACTTTTCTGGATCAGACTATTGTAATGACTGAGTCTGGAGAGATTAACTTATATAGAATTTATGATCATTTTTATACCAGGGATTCAGCAGTAACACTACTGGATAGCCATGGGTTTAAAGATCATGAATTTTATTCTGATCTGACTGGTAAGAGTTATTCAAATCAGTCAGAGACGATTGCTTTAGTAACTAGAAGATAGAAGTGCTATAAATATAGAAGGGGGATTTTAATGGAACCAGATAAAATTATCATTGAAGAAGCTTCCTCATTAAACTATCTTTTTAAGGGCCAGTTTATCCATCTGGTATTTCAAATAATTATAGCTGCAATAACCTGGTTTTTAGCAGAAACAGCTTTAAGTCAGGGAAGTTGGCTAGGTCAATCTGATAGAACCTGGCTTATACTTGGAATAATGGTATTTTTCTTCCATCAAATTATTGTAGCTCTGGTTTTTAGGTTGCAGCTTGGGCAGGCTTTATTTACCAGGCTGTTTGGCCGGCTGGACTTACTGGTCTGGGGGATCATCTTTTTCCCGTTTTTAGCTGCCCGTCCATTTACCGTCATGGCTCTTGCCAGAGCCAGTCAGAATACATTAAATATTAATTTGTTCTTTGCCAGATTTCTGGCCATATTACTTATAATTCCGGCTGGCTATACACTCTGGTCAGTCCTGAGATATTTTGGCTTAATTCGGGCTTTAGGTGGCGATCATTTTAGGGTGAAGTATCGGAAGATGGGACTGGTCAAAGAGGGAGCTTTTAAATACACAGATAATGCCATGTATCAATTTGCCTTCTTGCTTTTATGGGCAATAGCATTATATTTTAGATCATATCCGGCTTTGCTGCTTACGATTTCACAGCATCTTAGCATCTGGTCTCTGTATTACTGTATTGAGAAACCTGATCTTGATCTGCTGTATTAATAAAATTTACTTTATTTTAAAGATTATTTGTATATGCAGAAAAAATATCTTGACTTTATTCAATATTGATGGTACTATAGTACCAGTCAACATGCAAATATTGGCAAACCTGTTGTGAAACAGGGACGCAAAACCCTGGATCTTATGTCTTAATAAGACTGCCTGGTTGCTGCTTTAGAAATTCAAAGCATCAATCAACTGGTCCCTGGACCAGTTTTTTTTATATTAAAATGTTCGAAAATTATCAAAGTATTGTTACACAGCTTTAATATTTGAATCTGTTTTAAATTATAGCTATAGGATGGTGTTACTGGCATGAATAATAATTTAGCTTTTAAAAAAATTATCGATAGTGTTGATGAAATTATAGGTATTCAATATCCAGATCATACTATAGATATGTATAATCAGGCAGGCTATGATTATTTAGATTTATCCAAGGAAAAAGTTGTAGGTAAAAAATGTTATGAATTAATAGGAAGAGATTCTGAATGTGATATCTGTGCAGCAAAACAAACTCTAAAGAGTAAAAAATTAGAATCAGTTGAAAAGTACATTCCTGAAAAGGATACCTATATAAAATCAATTACTGCCCCAATCTTTGATGAAAACGGCGATATTATTAGGATAATTGAATGTATTAAAAATATAGCATATCAAGAAAGTAGGGAAGAAATTGAGCAATTAAAAGAATTATTAGATAAACTAGTTAATAAATCTCCAGGGATGACATATCAATTCAAATTACTTCCTGATGATTCTTATACTTTTCCCTATATCTCAGAAGGTATAAAAGAACTTTTAGGCATTTCTTATAAAGAAACAAAAGACAATCCTGATAAGGCTCTTTCTTATGTTCATAATAAAGATTATGATCGAATAGTCCAGGAACTTAATAAATCTGCCAAAAACCTCTCAGTCTGGAGTGAAGAGCTAAGGATTATTTTGCCAGATCAAAATGTAAGATGGATAGAATCTATTGCAATGCCAGAAAAACTGGATGATGAGAGTATAATCTGGCACGGTAATATTTATGACATAACTAAAAGAAAAACCCAGGAATTAAAAATTAAAGAGTTAAATAAAGTTGCAGTTGAATTTCATGAAATAAATAATGAAAAAGAGATCTGTGAAAAGACCCTTAATTCAGCTAAAAACATTTTGTCTCTAGACTTAAGTAGTATTAGATTAGCTAAAGATGATAAATTAGTTGCAATTGCAACTTCTGATAAAATAAAATTGCAAGATGTATCTATAGATCATGGGATTTTAGGTAAAGCTTATAAAAATAATCAAAGTTATTTGACTATAGATTCAGCAAAAGAGCCTGATGCAAATCCAATTAAAAATAGCTATAAATCAGCTATAACTATACCAATTGGTGGTATCGGGGTCTTTCAGGCCGTTTCTTTACAAAAAAATGCATTTAACAGGAGAGATTTAGAACTGGCTGAAATTCTTATTGCCAGTACCAAATCAGCTTTAAATAGAGTTTATTCTCAACAAAAAATCAAAGATAAGAATCTGTTATTTAGTAGCACCCTTGAAAGTATCCAGGATGGAATTATAGTTTTAGATTCTGATTTTAGAATTCGCTATGCCAATTCAAAAATAAAAGAGTGGTATTCTTTAGATAAATCATTAATCGGAGAGAACTGCTATCAAGTTTTAAAAGATTCAGAAACTAGATGTGAAAGCTGCCCCTCAGAAGAAAGTTTTAAATCAGGTAGAGTAGAAAAAACAATTACTAGCATAGAACAGAGTAATCAAACAAAGCAACTAGAAGTATATAGTTATCCTATGTTAGATGACAATAATAATATCCATGGGTCTGTAAGTTTTTATAGAGATATAACAGAGTATTTAAAACAGAAAAAATTACTTGAAATGAATAAATTTTTTGTTGATAACGCAGATCTATTAATATTGAGGGTATCACCTGAAGGAAAAGTTGAATATGCTAACCAGACAGCACTTACTAAATTAAATTATTCAAAAGAAGAGTTTATAGGTTCATCTGTAGCAAATTTTATATTTACTGAGGAATTTGTTCCTAGAAATAAATTTTGGAATAAAATAAAAGAAGAGGGCAGTATAACTTATGAAAGAAATTTTATAAAAAAAGATGGAAGTAGTTTTCCAGTTGAAATAACAAGTCAGTATTTTAGCTATAAAGATCAAGAGCATGAATTTGTGTTTATTCAAGACATATCAAAAAGAAAAGCATCAGAATTTAAGCTATTGAAAACTAAAGAGAGACTTGATCAGGAAATAAATAATGCAAAAGATTTACATGAAAAGAGATTGCCGATTAGTTTACCTAAGCTCAATGGTCTTGATATTTATGCCTATTATAAACCTGCAAATGAAATAGGTGGGGATTTCTATAATTTTATAAAACTTAGTGATAACAAACTGTTATATTATATTATTGATATTACAGGACATGGCCTTGATGCAGCGATGATGAGTTCTTTTGTTAAAAGTACAATTAATACTTATGTAAAACTTCTCCCTGCTGATAAAGTACCAGATCCTAAAGAATTATTGAAGTTTATTTATGAACAGAATTTGGAAGAAAACTTCCCTGATGATTATTTTGTAACGATTAATCTTGGAATTATTGATACTGAAGAAAACCAGATGGTTTATAGTAGTGCAGGCTCTCATATACCACCAGTTATTTTTAATGAAGCTGTTAAAGAACTTCCTGCTGGAAACCTGCCTATTTCAAAAATGATATCATCAGATGCAATTGATTATAAAAATGTAAAAGTTGACCTATCTTCAGGTTCAATAATATTTTTATCAACTGATGGCCTTAGCGAGCAGACTAATACAAAAGCAAGATACAGTGATCAATATAATGAAATTATAAGCCAGAATACTCATATGTCAATTGAAAAAATAGCTGAAGCATTAAATAAAGACTTTGCTAGTTTTTGTGATGGTGACAATGATGATGATATTACCTATTTAATATTTAAAATCACATAATAAGTTACATACTTGTATTTAGAACATATTTTAATATCTATTGACTTATTGATAATAGTTAGTTATAATATAAATACATGATATAAATATCACAAATAATTCCGGATTCAGGGGGAGCAATCCGCCGGATCGGGTAGAAATATTCTTATGGCTCTATTTTCAGGGATATCTATGTCTTATCTATGTCTTTAGATATCCAGGCTTTGCGATTTATATCGGTTTATAATTGCAGAGACTTATCTCTGTAAATAGTCTACCATATATTATACTCTACCCGCCCTGTTAGCCAACAGGGTTTTTCTTTTACATAATAATATTATAATTTTCACATGAAAGGGTGGGAAGATGAGTAATTCTAAAAGAATTGGTGTTGTCGGGATAGTTATAAAAGATAGAACAGAAGTTGCTGAAAAACTAAATAAGATTTTAAGTGATTATGGAGATATAATCCTTGGCCGGATGGGGATACCTTCAAGGGAATATAATCTCTCTATGTTATCATTAATAGTTGAAGGAACCCCAGACCAGGTGGCTGGGATGACAGGTAAAATCGGTAATCTGCCAGGAGTTTCAATCAAATCAACTCTTACTTCAGTAGAAGTCGGTGATATCAATGACTAAACCATTAAGAGAAATATTAGAGCTAAATAATATAGAACAGGTCCTTGCAGATACCAATCCTCCAGATGCTAATGAATTTGAGCAGATAATTACTAAAGCTTTAAAGCTGGAAGGTTTAAATGAGCTAGAGGTGGCCAGGCTTTTAAAGATAGAAAGCCCTAAAAAAATCGTGAAACTGCTTGAAACTGCCGGTAAAATCAAAGAGGAGATCTATGGCAAAAGGCTGGTAGTTTTTGCTCCTTTATATCTGGATAACTATTGCAGTAATAACTGTCTCTATTGTGGTTACCGGGCTCCAAATAAAGAATTGAACAGAAAAGAACTTTCAGAATCAGAGATTAAGAACGAAGTTAAAGAATTATTAAATACAGGCCAGAAAAGATTGCTGATTCTAACAGGTGAGAGGAATTCTTCTAATATTGACGATCTTCTAGATAAGATTGATAAGATCTATGCAGTTGATGGCGATAATCCAGGAGAAGAAGTCAAAAGAATAAACCTTGAGATAGCCCCACTTACAGAAGAGGAGTTTGCAAGGGTTTCTAACTCTAAAATTGGAACTTACACCTGTTTCCAGGAGACCTATCATCTACCAACCTACAATCAGATGCATCTTTCAGGGAAAAAGCAGGATTTCGACTGGCGGCTGGAGGTTATGGATCGAGCAGTTAAAGGTGGAATAGATGATTATGGCATCGGAGTTTTGTTTGGTCTCTATGATTTTAAATATGAAGTTCTGGCCATGTTAAGACATGCCAATTATCTTGATAAAAAGTATGGAGTCGGTCCCCATACAATCTCTGTGCCCAGGTTTAAACCAGCTGCTGGCGCTAAAATCAAAGAGGCCCCCTATCCAGTCAGCGATGATGATTTTAAGCTGTTGATAGCTATAATTAGAATGGCCCTGCCCTATACAGGCATGATTCTCTCTACAAGAGAGCCAGTCCAGTTAAGAAATAAGCTATTTAAATATGGCATCTCCCAGATCAGTGCTGGCTCCTGTACTTCTCCAGGTGGTTATAACGATAAGGCTGAAGAAACTGGCCAGTTCAAACTCTATGATAACCGAAATTTAGAAGAGATTGTTACAGAGGCAGTCCAGGCAGGTTATCTGCCAAGTTTCTGTACATCCTGTTACCGGCAGGCCAGGACAGGCAGAGATTTCATGGAACTGGCCAAACTAGGAGATATCAAACCCTATTGCCAGGCCAATGCATTATTAACCCTGGCAGAATATCTAATAAATTATGGATCAGAACAGTTACAGGCTGATGGCTTTAAATTAATCGATCAAAAAATCAATGAAGTCAGAGAGAAAAATCAGGCACTGGCAAATAAAATCAGTAATAAATTAGACCAATTAAAGGATGATAAATATGACCTCTACTTTTAATTCAACACCAACAGCTGAAAGACCCCATATAGCAGTCTTTGGCAAAAGAAATGCAGGTAAATCAACGATGATAAACTTTTTAACAGATCAGGACCTGGCCCTGGTCTCAGAAATACCAGGCACAACAACTGATCCTGTTTATAAATCCATGGAAGTTCTGCCTTTAGGGCCGGTGATTTTTATCGACACTGCTGGTATTGATGATAGAGGCAATCTAGGCAGCAAAAGGGTCGAGAAGACCCTCAGAGTTATCAGAAAGACAGATCTGGCCCTGATGATAATTAATAACCTGAAAGATTTAGAATATGAAAAAGACCTTATTTCCAGGCTTGAAGAGAATTCAATCCCTTATTTGATTATCTTTAATAATATAGATAATCTCGATCTTTCAAAAGCTGAGATATCAGCAGCCTTTGGTGATTTCTCTCCAGAAAAAATTATTATAGCTGAAAATTATAGTAATAATGAGCGAGAAGAAATTCTAAAGGCCCTGGCTTCACTGGCCGGTGAAAATAATAATCTAGAAGCTGCGGCAAAGAGATTAATCGGGGATCTAATTCAGCCAGACGATCTGGTTCTATTAATAATTCCGATAGATAGTGGGGCGCCAAAGGATAGATTGATTCTGCCTCAGATGCAGACTTTAAGACGAATTCTGGATAATAGAGCCCAGGTTTTAGTCGTCCGACCAGATTCAATTAAATCTGCCCTGGTAAATTTGAAAAAACCTCCAGCACTGGCAGTTACTGATTCCCAGGCCTTTGCCCAGGTAAGTAAATTAGTTCCTGATAATATTCTCCTGACTGGTTTTTCAATATTATTTGCCCGGTATAAAGGAGACTTAAATAGCTATCTCCAGGGAGTAAATTACTTAAAGAAATTAAAACCTGGTATGGAAATTCTGGTTGCGGAAGCCTGTACCCACCGGAAACGCCATGAAGATATAGGAACAGTAAAAATTCCAGGCTGGCTTGAAGAAATAGCAGGAGGAAACTTAAACTTTACCCATTATGCAGGACAGGACTTTCCAGCAGAGATTGATAAATATGATCTTGCCGTTTTCTGCGGTGGCTGTATGATCAATCAACAGGAAGTTACCAGCAGAATTAGAGATGCCAGGAATGCGAGAGTACCAGTCATTAATTATGGTATCCTGATAGCCTGGAAGATGGGGATACTGGATCGAGCTATCCAGCCCTTTTTAGATGAGGTGGAAATCAATTATGCAGCCAATTAATTTTAATGATCAACTCCAGGTTTTAGATAATCTTGAATTAATTCTAAGCAATGATTGCTATAATCAGAATCTTTTTAAAACTGCTGATGAAATCAGGCAGAAATATCATGGAGATGGTGTTCACTTAAGGGGCCTTATAGAATTCTCAAATTACTGTAACAGAAGCTGCTATTATTGTGGACTTCGTAAAGAAAATAAAAATCCAGAAAGATACCGCTTAAGCCAGAAAGAAATTATTTCAGCAGCCTTAACAGCTGAAGAATTAGGCTACGGTACAGTTGTTCTCCAATCCGGGGAAGATAATCATTTTACCCTGGAAATAATTGCTGAAATAGTTAAAGAGATCAAAGAAAAGACTGACCTGGCTATAACATTATCTTTAGGAGAAAGAACTAAAGAGGAGTATCAGGAATGGCGTCAGGCTGGAGCCGATAGATACCTGCTCCGTTTTGAGACCTCTGACCCTCAGTTATATGAAAAATTGCATCCTGTCGGGAACTTTCAGAATCGAATAGATAATTTATACTGGCTTAAAGAGTCAGGCTATCAATTAGGAAGTGGTTCTCTGATTGGTCTGCCGGATCAGTCAGTCCAGAACCTGGCAGATGATCTCAGGCTCTATAAAAAGCTGGATTTAGATATGGTCGGGCTTGGCCCATTCTTAATGAACCCCAACACCCCGCTGGCTGGTGAAGATAACGGTTCTTTTGAACTGACCTTAAAAATGCTGGCCTTAACAAGAATAATTCTGCCCAAAGCCCATCTACCAGCAACAACAGCTTTAGGAACTGTTGATAGCAAGGGCAGAGAGAAGGCTCTCCAGAAAGGTGCTAATGTAATGATGCCTAATGTTACCCCGAGAGAATACAGGGCAAATTATCAATTATATCCAGATAAAATCTGTACAGATGAAAATCCGGTAGATTGTAGTCATTGCATTCCAGCCCGGCTGAAGACAATTGATCGCTTTCCAGCTACTGGTCCAGGTCATTCATTAAAGTAAATATTAAAAAAGCCACAGGGAGGATTATTTACCCTGTGGCCAATTATCTAATTAAAATACTGGTACAACAGAACCTTCATACTCCTCCAGGATAAACTCTCTAATCTCTTCACTCTGGAGAACTTCTAACAGGGCCTGAATCCTATCATCATCCTCCTCATCTTCGGCCCTTACGACTAAGACATTACTATAAGGTGATTCATCGCCTTCAATAATCAGAGAATCTTCTAATGGGTTTAAGTCAGCCTCTAAAGCGTAATTTGTATTGATAACTGCCCCATCAAGGTCATCAAGGGATCTTGGCAATAATGCTGCCTCTAACTCCCTGAATTCAAGGTTAAGCGGGTTATCAACTATATCCAGAGGGGTTGCATTTAAGTCTTCAGGGTCCTCAAGTTCAATTAATCCCTCATTATGGAGCAATATCAATGCCCGGCCCTCATTGGATGGATCATTAGGTATCCCGATAAGTGCTCCTTCAGACAAATCATCGATATCATTATAATTATTGGAATAAAGCCCAATCGGTTCAACATGGATAGCTCCAACTGATACTAAATCAAGGCCATGATCAGAACTAAATTGGTTTAAATAAGGCTCGTGCTGAAAGAAGTTTAAATCTATACTGCCATCATCTAATGCCAGGTTTGGGGCAACATAATCGGTGAATTCAACAATCTCGAGCTCAATCCCCTGCTCTAAAAGTACAGGCCTAACCTGTTCTAATAATTCTGCATGGGGTAGTGGAGTTGCTCCAACCTCTAATACTTCATTTGCCCTGACATTATTATTGATAACTAACTGACTTCCACCGATTACAAGACCAATCAACACGAATACTGCAATTATCTTTTTTATCATTATTTTCATCTCCTTTTAATTTTTATGATCAAATATATTGGCGATTCTATTGCCTGTAAATTGGATTATCTGGACTAAAATAACTAAAATAACTATCGTCTCAATCATTATGCCTAATTGGAATCTCTGATAACCATACCTAACGGCGATATCACCTAAACCACCTCCTCCAACGGCACCAGCCATGGCTGAATATCCAACCAGGCTGATTCCAGTTAGGGTGATTCCTAAAACAACAGTAGATAATGCTTCAGGCAAAAGCACCATCAGTACTATCTGTAATTTTGATGCCCCCATAGACTTTGCAGCTTCAATAACTCCAGGGTCAATTTCCAGTAAGGCATTATCAACAACCCTGGCCATAAAGGGAATAGCCGCCACAGAGAGAGGTACCACAGCAGCAGTTGTCCCGATAGATGTGCCTACAACCCATCGGGTAAAGGGTATTATTGCCACCATCAAAATTATAAATGGAATTGATCTGCCCAGGTTGATAATTCCCTCAAAAATCAGATTCAAAAATTTATTAGGTAAAATATGTTTCTGTCTTGTTATCGTTGTCATTACACCTATTGGGAACCCGCCTAGAACACCAAATAAAAGAGAGAGCCCAACCATATATAATGTTTCAACAAGCCCGGACCAGATCAACTGGCCGTTGGGACTTATCAGTTCGTATAATTCAGCCATCATTAATAACCTCCACAATTAAGTCTTTTTTCTGCAAAAATTCAATCCCCTGTTCAATTCTGGACTCCTTGCCATCAAGCTTTAAGACCAGCGTCCCGAAAGGGATAGATCGTATCTCATCGATACTGCCATATAAGATATTGGCATCTATATCAAATTTTCTAATCATCTTAGAAATTATTGGTTTATCTGTTCCTTCCTCAATAAAAGAGACCCTGACTAACCTGCCGGCATCGCCATTTTCAATATCTTCAATAATTCTAGGAGGTAGATTATAATCAAAGACAGAACTAACAAACCGCCTGGTTAGCTCAGTTTTAGGTCTGGCAAAGATATCAAGGACATTACCCTGCTCGATTAGGTTGCCCTGTTCAATAACTGCCACCTGATCGCAGATCTCCTTAATAACCCCCATCTCATGGGTTATTAAGACCACTGTCAGATCCATCTCTTTCTGGATATCTCTAAGTAGATTCAAAATTGATTCAGTGCTATCCGGGTCCAGAGAAGATGTGGCCTCATCTGAAAGCAATAACTTCGGTTCATTGGCTAAAGCCCTGGCTATTCCAACCCGCTGTTTCTGACCTCCAGATAGCTGAGCCGGGTAATGATCGGCCCGATCTGACAGATCAACTAATTCCATTAACTCTTCAGCCCTTTTTCTCCGAAAACTTTTATTTTTACCAGCTATTTTTAAAGGAAAAATAATATTTTCCTTAACAGTCTTGGTCGAAAGCAGATTAAAGTTTTGGAAAATCATCCCGATTTTCTGTCTGGTTTCCCGGAGCCTCTTATTATCCAGTTCAGTCAGGTCAACACCATCAATCTCGATTGACCCAGCTGTTGGTTTTTCCAGTAAATTCAATAAGCGGATCAGAGTACTCTTGCCGGCCCCACTGGGACCAATAATCCCAAAGATCTCACCGCTATTTACTTTCAAATTTAAATTCTCTATCGCCCTGATAATATCGCCTTTATCGTTTTTATATTCCTTATCTAAATTTCTGATTTCGATCAACTTATCCACCATCCTTAAAAAAGATATATAATATAAAAAAGCTGCTCAAATCAATGAGCAGCATCCCTGAAATAGAAAAATCCTCAAAAGAGAGGATTTATTATAACCTCTCATCTCTCATCTCCATATGGAGATGCAGGAGTTAGCACCTTCTCCTTTAATTAAATAATTAAAGGTAGGTTGCCGGGCATCGCAGGGCCAGTCCCTCCGCCGCTCTTGATGAAAACAATTATTCAATTTGATAACTATCATAACATTAGAGTACTAAACTGTCAAGAAAAACAATTTATTATTTGACTCACAAAGTTTAATCTGTTAATATACCAACATAAAATAATATTTTAAACAAAGCTAATTCTTGTTTTTTAAAGGACTCAATGAATAGAGTTCAATACATTAAGGAATAGAGTTCAATACATAAAGAAAGGATTGATAATATGTCCAAAATAAGTGAATCAACCCATCAAATTAAGGGCAAGGAGATTAAAATTACTAATGCCAGACCAGAAGATGCAGAAGAACTCCTGAATTATATGAAACAGGTCTTTGGCGAGACAGAATTTCTTCTCAGAGAACCAGAGGAGTTCGAGATGACCGTTGAAGAAGAAAAGGAATTTCTTAAAAATATGAATCAGTCAGAAAATAATATCTTTATTATAGCCAGGGTTGGTGGCAGGATCGTGGGCAACCTTGGCTTTACAGGGAGCGAACTTAACCGGTATTGCCATCAGGGAGAGTTTGGCATGTCAGTCCTTAAAGAATACTGGGGTCATGGTATTGGCAGCCTGCTAATGGAAACTCTGATAAAATGGGCCAGAGAAAATAGTATAACAAGAATCTCTCTCAGGGTAGATGAAAATAATCAGCGGGGCAGAAAACTCTATGAAAAGTTTGGGTTTCAGCAGGAAGGTATTCTAAGAAATAAGAAAAGATTAGCTGATGGCACTTACCGGAATGAAATTGTTATGGCCCGCCTATTTAATTAAATTAAGGGTGTTTTAAAATGTTAAAAAATAAATTATTACTAATCTCTATCACATTAATACTAATCTCTGTAACATTTTTGACAGTCTCAGTAGAGGCTGAAAATGGCAATATAAAGCATGATCAGTTTCATGTTCAATTTGAGCAAAACCTAAAAGAATTAGTTGATTTTTACAATATTCCAGGGGCAGCAGTCGCTCTAATTAGCGGCAATCAGCTAACCTGGACAGGCCATTTTGGCTATGCCGATCTTGCAGAAAATAGACCGGTAACAGCTCAGACCCTTTTCAGGGCAGAATCCATTACAAAATCAATGACTGCCAGACTTATTATGACACTAATAGAAACTGGAGAAATTACTCTGGATGATCCTGTTGCTCAATATCTAACTCGCTGGGAGTTTCCAGAATCTAGCTATAATCATGAAGAAGTTACCATCCGGAGATTGTTAAATCATAGCGCAGGTATTACTGGAGGCTCTGATTATCTCCATCCTGGGGCAAAAGTACATCCAATTGAAGAAGTTCTTGCAGGCGAGCATGGCCTGCGGAGAGCTGAACTGGTCAGAGAGCCAGGCTCAGCCTTTGAATATTCCAATCAGGGATTTATGCTGTTAGAAATGCTGGTTGAAGAGCTCACTGATCAGGATTATGAGTCCTATTTTAACCAGAATATCCTGGAACCTGCAGGGGTAGATGGCTATTTCTCAGTAGATGAGCAGGTTAAATCCAGGCTGGCCACCAGTTATCATGTTGATGGTGAACCGGTGCCCCATTATGTTGATAATTTCAAGGGAGCAGGGGGGCTTCTAATAACTACAGAAGATTTAGCCCGGCTTATAGCTGAAGGTAGTCATCCAGAATTGTATGATTCCAATGTAGAACCTACAGGGTTTTATGGGCTGGGAGCAGATATCTCGGCTCTGGGCCATTTTATCGAGTATCATAATGGCGAGAAAGATAACGAGAAGGCAGTCTTTCATGGCGGTGAAGGCACAGGCTCTTTAGGCAAGTATTATATTTTTCCTGAGAGAGGGGAAGGTATTGTTGTATTAACCAATAGCAAAGCCAGCTGGCCATTTCTCTTTGAAGTCTTAAACCAATGGACAGAACTAAAAGACCTGCCTCAGCCAGAAATGGCAGGCCTATTTTTCAATATAGTTACTGGCTTAAATATATTATTAGCACTTATTATTATTACAGCCCTGCTTATTTTAACTAAAATAACTAAAGGGCTCATTTTAAAAGAAAAATGTTTTAAACTTAAAGCCCTTAAAAACAAAAAGAACTTATTATTGATTATATCTGTAATCGCAATCATGGCAGCCTGGTGGTATTTAGGGGAAGTTGTGGTCACCAATCTATTGCCAGTTAGATATAATAGGTTAGGTATAGGGCTTGGTTTTTTAAGTTTAATATTAATCTTAAAGGCGTGTATATCAGATATTAAAAGGTCAGAATAATATCTTAAGTCACCGATCCCCGCTCTTTAGTAACCTCTTCAAACCGTTCCTGATTAATAATATCAGCCAGTATCTCAACAGCATTATAAAGATCCTCAAAAGAAATATATAATGGCGAAGGAGCAAACCGAATCGTATCAGGTTCCCTGAAATCAACGATTACCCCGGCTTCTTTTAAAGCCTTGCTAATCCTGTAAGCTTCTCGCTCAAATTTTACAGCAATATGCCCGCCCCGTCTGCTGTCATCTTCAGGAGTTACAATAGAATAATTGACAGTTTCAGTATCTAACTTTTCAGCCATCAGATAGGCCAGATAAGAAGTCCGATTTAATGATTCTTCACGAACCTTCTCAATGCCAATTTCATTAATCATATCCAGTGAGCTGAATAAAGGTGCAGAACTTAAGATTGGCAGAGTGCTTATCTGCATCGCTCCGGCATCTTCAGCCGGGGTAAATTCATGGCTCATTTCAAATTGAGTCTCCTTATCATGGCCCCACCAGCCAGCCAGGCCAGGTTTTCTGTCAAAATGCTTTTTATTAACATAAAGACCACCAACAGCGCCAGGTCCAGCATTTAAATACTTATAATTACACCATAGAGCAAAGTCAACTCCGGCGCCACTTAAATCATGAGGCAGAATTCCAACAGAATGGGCCAGGTCAAAGCCGATTAAAATCCCATGTTCATGGGCAGCCTCTGTCAGCTTCTTAACATCAAGCAATTGACCACTTTGATAGAGAACAGTCGGAAGCAGGGCAATCGCTATTTCATCATTAAAGGCAGCAATAATGTCTTCCTCTTCAAGAGTTCTACCATCTCTGCTCTCAACAACAACTAGCTCAGATTCATTGCCGTGCTGGGCCAGCTGGCTCTTAACAGCATAAATATCGCTAGGAAAGTTCAACTCATCAACTAAAATTTTCTTTCGCCTGCCTTCAGGCTGATAAAAACTGGCCAGCAATTGATGAATATTTAATGTAGTCGAGCCAGTAACTATCGTCTCCTCAGGTTCGGCACCAATCAATGGAGCAGTCATATCCCCTAACTTCTCGCCATACCAGAACCAGGCCGGCTCACCTTTAGTCCAGCCCTCAACACCATGCTCCCGCCATTCATCTAAAGCTCTCATAATCTCTTTTTCAGCAGATTTAGATAATAAGCCCAGCGAATTCCCAACCAGATAAATTCTATCATCATCCTGATAAAATTTCTCTTTATATGCCAGCATTTCATTGTCTTTATTTAAGTCCCTTGCAAACTGGATATCTGGTTTATATTTCATTATTTAGCCCCCTTCAGTAGTTATATTTATTATATCTTATTATCAATATTCAGACAAATAAATATTGCTGGCAGTTATCGAAGTTTTAAGTTACAATATAATTAAGAGCCAAATAGAGGAGGAGATTAAATGAGATTATTAAATAAAAACTCCATAATAATTCTTGCAATTTCATTTGTATTAATCACAACTTTAACTATTGATATCCAGGCCAGCAACCCAGATCTGGAAATCCCGATTAATTTAACCTACAGTGAAGAGTTAATCCTATCACCAGGCCATACAGTTAAAGTTATGCTGGTTGACCAGTCAGCCAGTGAGCAAGAAGATACTATAATTGCCAGTCAGGAATGGCGGCCAGAAGATCAATTTCCTTTGGAAACTACTCTGAATCCAGCCAGCACCCTGATAGAAGTTAATGAGAATTACATGCTCGTAGCTGTCATTAAATCAGAAAACCAGATGCCTGTCTTAAAGGGTACCGTGAAAATACCAGGCTATCATTTAATAATAGGTAGCCAGGTTGATCTAACAGTCAAGCAACCAGTTGAAAAATTTCATGTTTTCAAGACTGAAAACGCTGAAGACAACTATCTGGCCATGAATTTCTTTGGAGAAGTCGCCCAGTTTATTTATAAAGGGCAGAGTCATATTTTGCCCCAATTAATATCTGCTTCAGGAGCAAGATATGGAAATAATGAGATAGTAGCCTGGAATAAGGGAGAAGAATTAATGATCAACTATCAGGAAGATGAGTTCCCAGCCTTTCATCTCGAGTTTGACAGTATAGACCCAGAAACTTTTACCTTTACAGCCAGAGGCCAGGAGCCAGGCTGGCAGTTAGAGGTCACTGAAGAAGAGGTAATCTTAGATTTTGATTATGCTATGAATCAGTTAAAAATAGATAGAGATTATGTTAGAGTCGAAAGAGAAGAAGATAAAATTATTTATTCAGTTATGTCCAGCTTCTTTGATTTAGAAATTATAATAACCAATGAACGCCATTTTGATATAATGAGCGGCGAGTTATACCTGTATACAGCAGAAATAAAATCAAATGGGCAGCGTCAAAACGGCGGGGCTATAAGGATTATAAGGAAAAATATTTAAATAATAACTTTTACTAATATCCCTTGACAGCCTCTAGCAGCCATAATATAATAGAGATAACAATAAAACATAGTAATGCACTTAACTTTATAAGTTATATAAGATTATAAGCAAAAGAGGTGTTTAAGATGGAAAAAGTGCATCAAATAATCAAGCGGACTGCTGTCGTCTTATTCGGGATATTTTTAATCAGCTCAGGTCTCTATTTCTTTTTAAACTCAGGACTGGGGCTAACCCCCTTTACAGTAATGGCTGAGGGTATTTCAAATACCCTGGGAATAAGTTTTGGCCAGGCAACTACTTTAATTAATATAAGCATTATCCTGGGTCTATTTATTCTCACAGATAGCAAGTTTGGGCCAGGAACAGTCCTTAATGCTGTCTTTTTAGGTATTTTTCTCGATCTAATCATCTGGATTTTTGGCAGTATTACAACAGATTTAATTTTCTTCCAGGTTTTAATGCTGGCAACAGCTATTTTATTAATTGGAGCCGGGATCGCCACCTATATATCAGTCGATATGGGTGAGGGGCCAATCGAAGCCCTGATGATATATATCAGAAGGAAGACCAATTTTTCCTTGAGATCAGTCAGAATGTCACTTGATTTCAGTTTCGGCTTAATTGGCTTTTCAATGGGAGCGACTCTGGGGATTGGAACAATAATAGCGGCAGCAACTATTGGTCCAGTAACTCAAAGAATGGCTAGATTAATAAAATCATAAAATAAAATATGAGGCTCTAAATATAAATTTATTTAGTAATAATTGAGAAAGCAGGTCATTTTATTGGCCTGCTTTTTTAAATAACCTCAAATTGTAAAATCCTAACTTAATTGAAACTGACAGCTATGTTATAGTATAATAGTCAGGGTAGCACTATAAAATAGCTATCAAAAAACATAATTACACTAGTATGGTTTAAACTTTTTCAAAAATATAGTATAATATAAATTGAGGAAAATATGTAATGCTCAAAGAAGCTTTGACAAACAACAGGAGGTTTCTATGAAAGATAAATTACAGGTTGGTCTGGACGTTGGTTCTACTACAGTTAAATTAGTTATCTTAAATGCCTGGACCCAGATAGTTTATAAAAAATATACCAGACATTTTTCTAATGTCAGGAAGGCTGTTAGAAAGTTACTGACTGAAGCAGCCGATATCCTTGATGATTCAAGGATAAGCGTTACTATTACCGGGTCCGGTGGTATGGGTATCGCAGAAAAGCTTGAGATTCCATTTCTGCAGGAAGTAGTAGCCTGTAGCAATGCTGTTAAGGAGATGATTCCTGAAACAGATGTCTCTATTGAGTTAGGTGGAGAAGATGCCAAGATCACCTATTTCGGCGATGCAGTAGAACAGCGGATGAATGCCGCCTGTGCTGGAGGTACAGGAGCTTTCATCGATCAAATGGCTTCATTAATGGAGACAGATGCAGCCGGGCTTAATGAACTTGCTAAAAATGGTGAGAATATCTATTCTGTAGCCGCCCGTTGCGGTGTTTTCGCAAAATCAGATGTCCAGTCATTATTAAATGATGGAGCTGCCAGGGAAGATATAGCACTCTCAATCCTTCAGGCAGTCGTCAATCAGACAATAAGTGGCCTGGCCCAGGGCCGGCCAATCAGAGGAAAAGTTGCCTTTTTAGGTGGCCCACTCTATTTCATGCCAGAATTAAGAAAAAGATTTATAGATACATTAAAATTAAAAGAAGATGAAATTTTTGCACCAGATGATGCCCATTATTTCGTGGCTTTAGGAGCAGCTTTAGATAATCAAGAACAAAAAGAATTTAGCTTTTCAACCCTGCTAAAAGATATTTCAGAGCTTCCTCCAGAAAGACTGGGTAAAGACAAGGTACTGGATCCTTTATTTGAAAGCGAAGAGGAGTATAATAAATTTAAAGAACGCCATGCCGGTCATGAAGTAGAAAAAGGCGATTTACAGAACTATCAAGGCTCAGCCTTTTTAGGGATTGATGCCGGTTCCACAACAACTAAAGTGGTCCTGATTGATGAAGATGGCAAACTGCTATATTCATATTATAGCGGTAATCTAGGTGATCCTTTAAAAACAACAAAAGATGCCTTACTTGACCTTTATTCAGAAATGAACCCTGAGATAACTATCTCAGGCTCAGCCGTTACCGGTTATGGAGAAGAATTACTTCAGAATGCCCTCCAGGTTGATATTGGAGAGGTTGAGACTGTTGCCCATTATACCGGGGCCAAATTCTTCTCGCCAGAAGTAGATTTCATCCTGGATATTGGTGGCCAGGATATGAAAGTCCTGGAGATAAAAGATGGCGTAATCGATTCAGTCATGTTAAATGAGGCCTGTTCATCAGGTTGTGGTTCCTTTATTGAAACCTTTGCTGATTCCCTTGAGTACAGTGTTGAGGAATTTGCCAGATTAGCAATAAAGGCAGATAATCCCTTAGATCTCGGGACCAGATGTACTGTCTTTATGAATTCAAAGGTAAAAGAAGCCCAGAAAAAAGGGGCAACAATCGAAGATATCTCAGCCGGACTGGCTGTCTCAGTTATAAAGAATACATTATTTAAAGTTATAGGTTATAATAGTAACCAAGAACTTGGCGATAATATCGTCGTCCAGGGCGGTACATTCCATAATGATGCCGTCTTAAGATCTCTAGAAAAGATTACAGGTCAGGAAGTTGTTAGACCAGATATAGCCGGGCTAATGGGAGCATTCGGCGCAGCCCTTATTGCCAGAGATCGTGTTAGCTCTATTGAAGGCGAAAGTTCTTCGATCTTAGGTAAAAAAGAACTTGAAGAATTTGAAGTTGAAACCAAACAGGGCCGCTGCCGTAAATGCGGTAACCAGTGCCGCCTGACAATCAAGAAGTTTACCGGTGGCAGAACCTTTATCTCAGGTAACCGCTGCGAGAAAGGTGCCGGCATGTCCTATCAGGAAACAGTTCCAAATATGTTCCGCTATAAAAATGAGCGGTTATTTGGCTATGAATCACTTGATCCAGAAGAAGCAGAAAGAGGCCGGATCGGTATTCCTAGAGTTTTAAATATTTATGAAGATTACCCATTCTGGCATACTTTCTTTACAGAACTTGGCTATTCAGTCGAGCTTTCAGCAGAATCCAATCAGGAAATTTATGAACTTGGAATTGAGACTATACCATCAGAATCAGTCTGCTATCCAGCCAAGCTGGTCCATGGCCATATTGTAGACCTGATTGAAAATAGAGATATCGATAAGATCTTCTATCCAAGTATAGTCTATAATCGCATAGAAGATGAAGATATGGATGATAACTATAATTGTCCAATTGTCACTTCCTATCCAGAGTCAATCAAAGCAAATATGGAAATTCTAGATGATCAGAATATTAAATTCATCAATCCATTTATAACCTTTGATGACCATGATAAATTGGTCAAAAGGCTTACAGAAGAATTAGAAGATGAAGGTTTAAGCTATGATGAGATTAAGAAAGCAATCGAAAAAGCTGAAAGAGAATACTGGAAATACAAGTCAGATATCCAGGCTAAAGGCGAAGAGATCCTGGAATATATCGAAGAAAATGATAAAACAGGAATAGTTCTTGCCGGTCGCCCATATCATGCAGATCCAGAAGTAAACCACGGTATTCCTGAATTAGTTGAAACACTGGGATTGCCTGTGCTTACAGAGGATTCAATCAGCCATCTGGATCAGGCAGAAAGACCTCTGAGAGTAGTTGACCAGTGGGTCTACCATTCCAGGATGTACCGGGCAGCGACCTTTGTTGCCAGCAGAGATGACCTGGAATTAGTCCAGCTTAACTCATTTGGCTGTGGGCTTGATGCTGTTACCATGGATCAGGTTGAAGAGATTATCAAACGCCATGGTGATATCTATACACTCTTAAGAATTGATGAAATCAGCAATTTAGGTGCAGCCAGGATCAGACTCCGTTCATTACTGGCAGCCCTTGAAGAGCGGGATAAAAAAGAAGATATCAGAAAGAATCCTGAAATTAATATAGATCAAGAGATTTATCCAAGGGATATTTTTACTGAGGAACGGAAAAAACGAGATACAATCCTGGCTCCTCAGATGTCGCCGATTCATTTCCAGTTCTTAGAGACTGCTTTCCATAATGCAGGTTATAATATGGAGCTATTACCTGAAGTTGATAAAGAGGCTGAAGATATGGGCCTCCAGACAGTTAATAATGATGCCTGTTATCCATCAATAATGGTTGTAGGCCAGATCATGAAGGCCCTAAAATCAGGTAAATATGATCTAGATAGCACATCAGTAATAATTTCCCAGACCGGTGGAGGCTGTCGGGCAACAAATTATATTGCCTTCTTAAGGAAAGCCTTTAAAGAAGCTGGTTTTGAAGATGTACCAATAATTTCATTAAACCCTGGCGGTTTTGATGAGAATCCAGGCTTTAATATAACTATGAAACTGCTTGATGACATGGCAAAAGGAGTTGTTTATGGCGATCTATTAATGAAAGTATTATATCGGACAAGACCATACGAAAAAATTCCTGGTTCAGCAGAACAACTCTATGAAAAATGGGTGGATAAGGCTCAGGATACCCTTAAAAATGATGGTCATCTCCAGTTTAATCGAGATATCAAACAGATCGTTAAAGAGTTTGATCAGTTAGAACTCAAAGAAGGTCTAACCAAACCGAGAGTAGGTATAGTTGGCGAAATTTTGGTAAAATTCCACCCAGATGCTAATAATCATCTGGTTGATTTTCTCGAATCAGAGGGGGCAGAGGCAGTAATGCCAGGACTGCTTGATTTTGTCTTATACTCTACCTATAACGCCCAGGAAAAGCATGAGAAATTGTCAGGTAGCTTCTGGAATATGCTTTTAAGTAAAATCGGTATCGGTGGGATCGAATTCATTTATAGAAGGGCCATGCGAAAAGCCCTTGAGGCAAGCGAGAGATTTGAAGCTCCAGAGACTATTTATGAGATAGCTGAAGGTGCAGAAAAACATATCTCTCTGGCTAACCAGACCGGCGAAGGCTGGTTCTTAACAGGCGAGATGGTCGAACTTATTGAAAGTGGAGTTAAAAATGTTCTGATACTTCAGCCATTTGCCTGCCTACCAAATCATGTAGTCGGCAAAGGTATGGTCAAAAAACTAAGGGATGCCTATGATGGCGTTAATCTAAAGCCGATCGATTATGATCCAGGTGCCAGTGAAGTTAACCAGCAGAATAGAATCAAGCTGCTGCTTTCAACAGCATTTGAAAATCATAATAAAGATAAAGAAGTACCTGAGGTTGACGCCAGAGAAGACCTGGCCTCAACAATTTCAGACTCCAGCTAAAAAAATAAAATAAATTATCAAATAAAAGCCTCCCCGATTTTAGCTGATCTGCTAAAACCAGGGAGGTTTTTTAATTTTTTCAGTTACCACCTGGTTACCCCATAGTTACCACCTCCGTCAATATCCAACCCGGGTTAGACCTTCCTAGACTTTTCCAAAAAATATTATAAAAACCCTTAATTCAATCTTCCTAGATACCAGCTAATAAAGAGATTATAACCACTTCCGCCATACTCAATCTCCCTGGCCAGCTCCAGCCACCGCCCCTTATCACTAGGACTCAAATCCTGATAAGCCTTCACAGCTTCAGCAAATCGGCCCCTATTTTCCCTCTGGGACTCACTATTTGTATAGGGTTGCTCCCAGCTACTTCTAATATAATTAATTCCCCGCCAGCTCCCTAATACCATTCTCTCCATTAAAGCCATTTTTTTGCTATCAGACTTTAACTTACCCCTAATCACAGCCATCCTGGCACCCCTCCTTGCATAAGTTAATTAAACCTATTCCAATCATATCCTATATAAATAAAAATAAAAGCACCGGCTTTTGCAAAATAGTCAGTCAGAGCCAGTTTGAGTAAATTATTCGATTTCTCAACTCCAATTACCCTCTACCAGCTGAACTGAATTCTTTGACAATCAAGTAAAATCAATATATTATTATTTATATTAGCAAGATTTACAATATTTCAATTACAATCAAGGAGATGGAAATTTTATGAGTAGAGAAAAGGTATTAATAAAAATTGAAAACTCATTTAGAAAGACGGTCCAGAAGGATTCAAAGGTAAATAACGCCTACCTGCTTGTCCATTCTGATAAGCATGATATCCATCTTAAGCTTGCAGAAGGCAGTACAGATGGTATTCAAGCTAACCCGGTCCAGCCAAATTATATGGCAAGTGTCGGCAAACTTTTTACAGCAACAATTATCGCTAAATTATATGAGGAATGCAAATTGAAATTCAATGACTCTATCACAGAACACCTCGATGCTGAACTTATTGCCGGGCTCCATATTTATAAAGGTAAGGACTATACAGATCAAATAAAGATTAAAGACTTGCTAGGCCAAAGAACAGGCCTGCCAGACGCCTTCTGGCCACTGCTAGATAAATTACTTACTGAACCAGATTTTAATATCTCTCCAAGAGAAGCAATCATCTGGAGTAAAGAAAATATGGAGCTATCCTTTGAACCAGGCCAAAAATTTGAATATACAGATACAAACTACTATCTCCTTGGATTAATTATTGAAGAGATTACCGGAGGATCATTTGCAGAAGCATTAAATAATTATTTCTTTGAACCTCTTGAGATGAAAAACTCTCATATGCTGGGCTATTCTAAGCCAGCCAAAGAACCAGAATACCCAATGGCTAATTTTTATAAAGATGAAATAAAAGTTAATGAATTTAAAAATTACAGCCAGATTGACTATGCAGGTGGAGGAGTAGTAGCAACTATGGAAGACCTGCTGAAATTTATGAAGGCCCTGGTCAACAATCAGTTAATAAATGCTGATACTCTGCAAATAATGCAAGAAAACACCTCGAAATTTGGTATAGGTATAGATTACGGATATGGAATCTGGAAAGTTAAAACAGTCCCAATTTTAATGCCGAAAAAACTCAACTGCTGGGGAGTAGTTGGAGTGACTGGAGCTTTTATGTTTTACCATCCATTAACTGATAGCTATGTTATCGGTAATTTCAATGATGCTTCCTATGAAAGCAAAGGAGTTCGTTTTATGTTATTGAAAGTTTTAAAAGAGCTGGCAAAATTAAAGTAGTGTCAATATAAAAACAAAATAATTATAATTATCTGTACAATAAAATAAATTAGTAGTATAATTATAATATAAAAAGAATAAAATTATATACCCTGGTAATTCAGCTATTATTAAATTTTTTCTCCTAATTTAAAAATAAAATGAAAAGGGGGGATAATAATGGCTGGAAAAACAATAAGTCGTGGATCAGCTGAGGAAGTGCTTGGAGCAAGACAGACTTTGACCATTACGGCTTTAGTTGAGGGTATCTATTTTGGGTTGGGGTTTATGTTGATTCCGTCAGTATTAGTTAATTTGATCTCTACTGTAGAAGCAACGACAATAGAACTATTTCTTTTTAGAAGTATTGGTGTTATGGCATTAGCTCTGGCTATAGGTTGCTGGTTATCAAGGGAAGGAACAGAAGAGCAGGTCAAAACTATGAGTGCAATAATGTCGATCGCTAAAATTGGTTCAACAGTTGTTATAATAGCAATGATGCTTAGTGTAGATACATTTCTAGCACTTGGTTGGATTACTCCAGTCCTTACAGGCTTTCTAGCGATCATTAACTTCAGGCAGTATTTATCAGTAAGAAAAGAAAACATTTAATATTAAAGGCCTTTGGGTATAGCTCAAAGGCCTATTTACATCTAATATTTAAAATTACATTAAATCAAGCAGGAGAAACAGATTAAAGAGAGAATAGTACTTTATAACCACTAAATATAAAATTGTTATGAGAGGGCTGGCAAAATGAGTATAATTAAAAACTTACTCCAGGCAGAAACTAAAAATACCGATGTCAGACCAGCTAATTTATCTACTAAAAAGGTATTTATAATAGTAGCAATAATAATTGCAATCACAGTCTTCCTGGATAATCCGGCTAACTCAATTAATATTGATATTTATAATTATGACAGCGCTATTCGGTTTAATTTAAGGCCGACAATTATTATATTTACAGGGATATTCTTTGGTCCTTTCTGGGGAGCTTTAGCTGGTGGTTTAATCGATTTATTTTCTTTTAATTTATGGCAGAGCCATCTAGATTTTAACCTGGCAATTCATCTAGCAAGTATTTTTCGTGGGTTTTTGGCAGGGTATCTTTATAATTACTATTTTAAAAGTTTTAGTCTGAAAACTGTATTCTTTTCAGTATCTATTCCTTTTATATCAGTTTCGACAATTATGATACCTGGGATTCTTTATCTCCATTATTCTGTCGATCTTGTTACCAATATTCAAAATAGATCATTAATTCTATTAGCCTATCTTCCTCTGGTAGTCCCGATAATTTATTATATATTAAATTATATAAAACAAAATAAAGATATCAGGGTCATGCATGATAGATTACAGGAATTAGTTAAAATAGATGATTTAACAGGCGTTTCAAGTAGAAGACATTTTCTAGAATATTTAAATAAAATGATTTCATACTCCAAAAGGCAGACTAAACCTTTAACCCTGATTTCCATCGATCTCGATAATTTTAAACTGATTAACGATAAATTGGGCCATAGTACCGGAGATAGAGTATTAGAGGCAGTCGGAAATTTACTAAAAAATGAAATTAGAAATGAAGATATGGCAGCCAGGATAGGTGGCGATGAATTTGCGGTCTTACTTATCGGTACAGATTTGGAAAAGGCTACAATTCTTGCTAGAAGATTAAATCATAATCTCAAAAAAATTAAAATTAAAGGTTTAAACAAAATTATAACAGCCAGTATCGGTTTGACAGAATTAGAAAATTATGATGATAGTGATAGTTTCTTAGAACGGAGCGATAAAGCCCTCTACCAGGCTAAAAACAATGGGAAAGACCAGCTAGCCATCGTTGATTAAGTCTTATATTATGAAATCAAAATAATTAGTTTTGCCATAGGTTCAGTTAATGGTTTTTTATATAACATAATCTTTATAATGTTTTTAACTTATATGATGTATGTCATAGCCCTGCCATAAAATAAATGTAATAACTTATTTTTATGCTGATGGTATTTTAATAGCATAATAATTTAATTTAATGCAGGAATTCTAATGCTTCCAGTTGAATTATAATATTAGAAGAATAATCAAATATTCGAAAGGAGTGGTTGAATGTCTAAAATCTTTAAAAGAAAAAAGTTATTTGGTCTAGTTTGTGTCCTGATACTGGTGCCGTTGATTATCGCAGGCTGTAACAATAACGATGCTAATAATGATGATGTTGCTGATGAAGAAGCAGAAGTAGCTCAGGAAAGCTTACTCACAGATGATCTCACCTATACCAACCTATATAGTTCAGATATCGGTCTTGATATTTACTGGGAATTCAATGAAGACGAAGATGCACTCCATATGATGTTAGAAAGCCCTGGTAGCGGCTGGCTATCAGTCGGTTTTGATGCTACAACCAGGATGAATGAGGCAAAAATTATTATTGCTGGTTTTGATGGGGATGATAACTTTCAGCTAGAAGAGCATATTGGAACTTCTCCTACTAGCCATGAACAGATTGATGAAATCTATATAACAGAAAGCACAGGAGAGCGAGAAGAAGATAGCTCAATTGCAGAATTTATTATACCTCTGGATGGAGATTCAAGATATGCTATAGAACCAGGCGAAACCTATGAAGTGATAGTAGCTTTCCATAGTGATGACGATAGCTTTATGCAGAGACATACCCAGCGAGCGTCAGTTGAAATTGATTTTTAAATTAAATATATTTATCAAGCCCTCACTAATTTCACCTTCCTAAATTAGTGAGGGCTCAGCAATTACAAACTTTTGTATTATTTGTTAAAATTAAAAAAACATGTTATTATTAATTAACATAGAATGTATTCTAAAAATTATAATAATTAGAATTAAGTTATCTTAATCCATAGAGCAGATTTGCTTAGTAATATTCGCAGAAGAAATATTTAGGGGGAAAACTAATGACTAGTAATAATCGTAATTCTATGGGGATTTCTGGTATGGATGAAATTCTCAATGGCGGTTTAATATCAAATCGTGTTTATCTTATCAGAGGTGGTCCCGGTACCGGTAAAACCACTTTGGGTTTACATTTCTTGCTGGAAGGTATTAAAAACGATGAAGATGTTTTATTTGTAACTTTTATTGAACCAGCAGAAAAAATAAAGCAGAATGCAGAGAACTTTGGTTTTGATTTAGATAAAGTTAATTTTTTAGACTTAAATCCAGATGCAGACTTTTTTCAAGAAGGCAAAGATTATGATATACTGGCTTCGGATCAAGTAGAACAAAAACCACTTTTAGAAAAGATCAGTAGAGCAATCGAAAAAATAGAGCCTGATCGGATATTTTTTGATGGGATTACTCAGCTAAAATATCTGGCCACAGATAAATTTAAATTTCGCAAACAATTTCTTTCTCTAATGCAGTTTACTATGAAATTTAATTCAACTATGGTCTTAACTTCAGAAGCCAGTGACAGTAATCCTGATGATGATCTACAGTTCCTGGTAGATGGAGTAATAAATTTAAAATTAGAAGAATCTTCGCTCCATACCATTTCTGTAAGTAAAATGCGAGGTACTTCTATTAAAAAAGGCAAACATTCAATGAAATTCACCGATAAAGGTATAGAAGTTTTTACTAATTTAGAAGGAAATTATATTAAGAAGAGAGTTTCCCAGGAAAAACTTTCTTCAGGAATACCAGAAATAGATAAAATGCTCTTCGGAGGCCTGGAAAGAGGAACTTCTACAATTATTACAGGTCCAACTGGAGCAGGTAAAACAACTCTAGGCGCCCAGTTTATAACTAATAATAGTCAAACAGGTCAATCAATTTTATATACATTTGAAGAACCGGAAGAATCTTTAAAAGAGAGATTGTCTAATATAAATATTCCTGTTAAAGATATGGTTGATAAGAAAGAATTATTTATTAAAGAAATTAATCCGATTAACTATACTTTAAATGAGTTTCTTCAATTAGTTAGAAGAGATATAGAAGAAAATGATATTTCACTATTAATGCTGGATAGTATTACTGGTTTTTATATGTTGCTGGAAGACGAAAAATTTAGCAATACAAATAAGTTACTTTACAATTTATTACAGTATCTAAAAAGCTATAATATTAGTGTAATATTAATTAATGAGGTTAAAGATATAACCGGAGATTTTCGAGTTACTGATAATAAATCAAGCTATTTAAGTGATAATATAATATTTTTAAGACATCTGGAACTGAATGGAGAGTTGCAAAAAGCAATCGGTATTCTAAAAAAGAGAATGAGTGATTTTGAAAATAGATTAAGACAATTTGAAATTACAGGTTCTGGCATTAAAGTAGGAGAACCATTAGAGGGATTAAGAGGGATACTCTCTGGTAACCCGGAATTGATTAATTAAATATAATAACTCAAAATGGAGTGCTGTTAATGCCTAAAAATATAGAACGAAAAAATAAAATCAATTTAGATGATAAAGCTAAAATACTTGTGCTTATGGAGCATGAAGAGAATAAAAAAATACTTCAGAAAATTTTACAGGGAGATTATCAAATTCTTGAAAGTAAAGTAAATGATTTTCCTGAAGAACTTTTTGATCTTATAGTTGTAGATGAAGAGGCTTTGATTAAACACAAGAGAAAATTTATAGAGTTAGTAAAAAAAGAGGAAATACCAAAGATAAATCTTCCAGTTGTTTTAATAACAAATAAAACAATTAAACAGTTAGGCGAAAAAGTTCTTTCCCTTATTGATGAAGTTATTGAGGTGCCTTCCAGGAAGGAATATATAAGATTTACAATAGAGAAACTGCTGAAAATTAGTGGGATAACTTTAAATTTATCTGAAAAAATTTATAGATCACTCTCTCAGGATACACCTATAGGAGTCTGTATTTTAAATGATAATAAAATCAACTATGTCAATTCTACATTTTTAAGCATCTTAGAAAAAAATAAAAATGATGTTTTAGAGAAAAACATTTTAGATATATTTGTTAATGAGAAAATAATTAATTTTTTAGAAAAAAGTTTTGATTATCATGGCAAAAATGATCCTAACTTCAAGCTCCAAAACCTTAGCAAAGACAGGTGGATTAAGGCTACACTTTCACCGGTGAAATTTATTGATAAAGAACTTGATTTGCTAATTATAATGGATATAAGCGAGCATATTTCTGCCCGGGATAGTCTGACCGGTCTTTACAATAGAAAGTTTATTGAAGAGGAAATGAGCAGATATAATGTTAAAAGACAACTTCCCTTAAGTTTAATCATGGCTGATGTAAATGGCCTTAAGATGGTTAATGATACCTATGGTCATGAAATGGGTGATAAATTATTAATCAGGGCTGCTAAATTGCTTGAAGAATCCTGCCGTGAGGAGGATTTAATATCCCGCTGGGGTGGAGATGAATTTGTTGTACTTTTACCTGGAATTGATGAAAAAATAGTGAACAAAATTTATAAAAGAATTAAAGATAATTTCAGAGAAGCAACTTTAGGGGTTAAAGATTTACCTATTTCAATAGCTTTAGGCTTTGCTGTTAAAAAAACCATGGACAAAGACACTCAAGCGTTGCTTGCAGAAGCTGAAGATAAAATGTATGACAATAAAAGAGTTGAAAGTAAAAGTGCTAAAAGTAATATCCTCCAGGCTCTACTGTCTGCTTTAGGGGCAAAGAGCCATGAAACTGAAGACCATGTTAGACGCCTGAAAGAATTGGCTATCAAATTAGGAGAAAAAGTTGGGTTATCAGTATCAGATTTAGACCGATTATCCTTATTGGCCAATTTGCATGACATTGGTAAAACCAAAATACCGGCAGAAATATTAAAAAAAGCAGGAAAATTAGAAGAGTCTGAATGGGAGTTGATTAAAAAACATCCTGAAACTGGAGCTTATATAGCATCTTCTTCAGAAGATTTTTCTCACTTAAGTGAGGAAATACGCTCCCATCATGAAAGATGGGATGGTGATGGTTACCCCAATGGACTGGAAGGGGAAGAAATCCCTTATTTGGCTCGAATTTTATCTATCGTAGATGCCTATGATGTTATGACTGCTGGTAGACCCTATAAAGATCCATTGAGTAAAGAAGAAGCCTTAAAAGAAATCAGAGATTGTGCTGGTAGTCAGTTTGACCCTAATCTAGCAGAAAAATTCGTAGAAATGATATCTGATTGAAACAAAATTATATCATATAAAGCATTTTATAGCCACCAGTTTGGTGGTTTTAATTTTTGCTGGAATTGCAGGAGTTTTCAATATAGTATTTAATTATATCTATAGCTTAATATAACATATATAATTTGAGGTGCTTTTATAATGAAAACAGAAAAAGAAAAAATGTTAGCAGGAGAACTCTATTTATCTGAAGATGATGAATTAGTAGAAGATAGGTCAAGGGCCAAAAACTTATGCCACCAGTATAATAATTTAAATCCAGAATTAAAAGATAAGAAAAAAGCTATTCTTCAAGAATTATTCCAGACTGAGCAGGCTCCATATATTGAACCTGATTTTTATTGTGATTATGGTTATAATATCAAATTAGGAGAAAATTTTTATGCCAACCATAACTGTGTATTTTTAGATGTAAATACCATAACCATAGGAGATAATGTAATGCTTGGACCTGCTGTTCAGATCTATACTGCCACTCACCCTTTAGAAGCAGAAGCAAGAAATTCAGGCCGTGAATTAGGCTTTCCAATTGAGATTGGTGATAATGTCTGGATAGGAGGCGGTGTTGTAATTCAGCCAGGAGTAAAAATTGGCGATAATGCAGTAATCGGTGCCGGAGCAGTCGTCACCAAAGATATCCCGGCTAATGTCTTTGCAGGTGGTAATCCAGCCCGGGTTATTAAAGAAATTGATAATTCCTGATCTTTTAATGAATTAGGATTAGGGATTAATGAAATCAAAAATTTAAAATCAATCTAAATTAGGAGGAAAAGCATGGCTGAAAACTTTAAAAAGATCGATAGTTCATCATCCAAAAGAAAAATGGGATAGAAAAGAAGAATTTCTACCAGAGCAGATTAATGATCTTGTAGAAGAATTTTATCAGAAGAAGGATAAAGACGAGTTTCATGCTGTCGAGGAAAATCATTATGTACTCTTTGGAGAAGGTTAGGAAAAATTTAGTTATTAAATATAGCAACCGGGAGTGATAAATTATGAAATATAGAAAGCTTGGTAAAACCGGGTTTAAAGTATCTGAAGTTTCTTATGGTGGATGGGCTATTGGCGGTTCCTGGGGTCCTGTTGATGACGAACGGAGTAAGGAAGCTTTACAGACAGCTCTTGATAATGGAATTAACTTTTTTGATACTGCTGATGTCTATGGAGACGGCCATAGTGAAAAGTTGATTGGTGAGATGAATCAAAAAACTGATCAAGAAATTTATATTGCTACAAAAGCTGGAAGGCGTTTAGATCCTCATGTTGCTAAGGGTTATAATAGAGAAAATCTGCGCAGGTTTGTAAAGAGGAGCCTGAAAAATTTGCAGTTGGATAAAATTGATCTCTTACAACTTCACTGCCCTCCAGATGAAGTATTTAATGATAAAGAAGTTTTTGAGGCCTTAGATGAGATGGTGGTTGATGGAATGATAGCCAACTATGGTGTCAGTGTTGAAAAAGTTTCTCAGGCTCTAAAAGCCTTAGAATATGATAATTTGGCAACTATACAGATAATTTATAATATGTTCCGACATAAACCGGCTGATGAACTTTTTGATAAGGCAAAAGAGAAAAATGTTGGTATTATCTGCAGAGTGCCGCTTGCCAGCGGGCTTTTGACCGGTAAGTTTGATAAAGATTCTACTTTTGCTGAAGATGATCACAGGAACTTTAATAGAGATGGAGAGGCTTTTGATAAAGGTGAAACCTTTGCTGGTGTTGACTTTAAGCAAGGATTAAAAGCTGTTGAGGAGTTGAGAAAGATAAAGCCAGAAGGCCTGACCATGGCTCAATTTGCCCTAAAATGGATATTAATGAATGATGCAGTTAGCTGTGTTATTCCAGGAGGTAAAAAGCCCTGGCAGGTAGAAGATAATATAGCAGCATCAGAGGCTGAAGATCTTTCAGATGAAGTAATGGACGAAGTTGACAGGATATATGATGAATATATCAGAGATAGCGTTCATCATCTCTGGTAAATTAGAAAGGATGAAATTTTATGACAGAATATAATTTTCCTGATGTTTTTATCTTTGGTGCAGCAACTTCTTCTTATCAGATAGAAGGTGCCTGGGATAAAGATGGCAAAGGAGAATCCATCTGGGACCGTTTTTCTCATCAGGAAGGCAATGTCTTAAATGGAGATACAGGTGATCAGGCCTGCGACCATTATAACCGCTTTAAAGAAGATATTGCATTAATGAAAGAATTAAATTTAGATTCATATAGATTTTCTATTTCATGGCCAAGAATCTTTCCGGAAGGCCATGGTAAAGTTAATCAGGCTGGACTTGATTTTTATAAAGAACTGGTAGATGAACTATTAAAAGCAGGGATAGAACCTGCAATCACATTATATCACTGGGATCTTCCCCAGGCTATCCAGGAAGAGGGTGGCTGGGAAAATCGAAAAACAACTGATTATTTCGTGGAATATGCTGAACTACTCTTTTATGAATTAGGGGATAAGGTAAAGAGCTGGATAACTCATAATGAGCCCTGGGTAGCCTCCTTTTTAGGAAATTATTTTGGAGAACATGCTCCTGGGAAAAATGATCTGTCTGCTGCAATTCAGGTTGCTCATAATATAATGCTCTCCCATGGCAAAGTAGTTAAAAAATATAGAGAAATGGACCTCGATGGTGAAATCGGCATTACTCTAGACTTACATGAAATAAATCCAGTAAGCCAATCTAAAAGCGATATTGAAGCAGCCGAATTAGAAGAGGAATTTTCTAATCGCTGGTTCCTTGATCCTATATTTAAAGCAAAATACCCTGATAAACTTATGAATAAATTTAAAGATAATTTTAATTTGGAGTTTATTGATGAAGGGGATATGGAGATTATCAATCAGGAAATAGATTTTCTCGGTATAAATTATTATACCAGGCACGTCATAGAAGCAGATAAATCTAATAATATCTTTGATTATAAGCATGTTAAAATGATAGGTAATCCACATACAGAAATGGGCTGGGAAGTTTATCCAGATGGTCTCTATAATCTTCTAATCAATCTTAAAGAAGAATATACTGATAAGCCCATATATATTACCGAAAATGGTCGTGCCAGTGATGATAAAGTTGATGAATATGGTAGAGTTAATGATAAAGATAGAATAGATTACTATGCCAGCCATCTGAAAGCAGTTGAGCGGGCAATAAAAAGTGGAGTACCAGTAGCAGGATATTATGCCTGGTCATTAATGGATAATTTTGAATGGGCCTGGGGTTATACCCGCCGCTTTGGATTAATATATGTTGATTTTGAAACAAAAAAGAGAATTTTAAAAGATAGCGCTAAATGGTATCGACAACTAATTAAATAAAAATATAGTTTTAAATAATCTCCCTATTTTAAATAATCTCCCTCTATGGACTAATAATTCATTGGGGAGATTATTTTATTATTGACCTCCTCCTTGCCCGACGGTTACCTTGTAGTATCTTTTAACAAATTTCACAAAGTAAAAATCCCCTGAGAAAAGCTAGTGATAAACTTTTTTCAGAGGATTTTTGCATAAAATTTTTGCGTAGATTAAATATTTCATTTGCCAGTTTATTTACCTCAGAACCTAATATTAATTATACTCTCAACTCAAAGCTGGATTCTTCAAAAATATAATCAAATTATAGCTTAATTGCCCTTGATATAAATTTGTGGTAGTCTGCTATTGATTGAATTTAAAATTAAAATAAAAGGCAATATAGTTCGATATATGCGGTATCAAATTATTCAAATAATAACCGCTATATTTTTTAAATTTCTCAGTATAGTTTTCAGAATTAACTATCAATATGGTTTTAGCAAATTGAAAGAATAAGGAGCATTTTAAGTTTTAAGTAAAGTGAGAAGTACTGAGTAGAGAATTTTATAATAATAAACGCAAAAATCCCCGAAAATATAGGCCCCAATAACCTATTATTATCTCGGGGATTTTTATATGGAGATATAAAATATGAAAAAAACAGGTATATCAAGAACATATTATCACAAATCCAAAATAAGTCAATAGCAAAATGAAAATAAGAGCTAAATTTTTATAAAAAAATAAGTTTTTTAATTTGTCGAAAAAAGTAGCCAAACAGGCTTACAGATTGATATATCAATCACAATAACATTTTTACTCTTTTTCTGGTCGATTTGACTTTATTTATACAAGTAATCTATAATGGAATAGTCATAAGAAAATATACCTATTAATGCCAGCATAACAAGGAATTTAGCCGGAAACAACTTTATTATTTTTATTCTAAAAAAAGGAATTATTGCTTTAACCAAGAATTATAGTTTAATAGGATAATTTTATATTTGTTTTAAGAGAGGAAGGTATCTTATGAGCTGGGAACATAATGTCTCTAAAGAACTGGCTGAAAGAATAGTAGGTATATTAAATGAGGTCACCGGAAATAATGTGCAATTCATGGGTAATGGTGGCGAGATTATTGCAACTACTCAACCCAATAGATTAGGAGATATCCATGAAGGGGCTAAAAATGTCCTGACTGGTAAATGGGATGAAGCAGCATTATCTACTGAAGATGCCAAAAAGATGGAAGGTGCTCTGCCAGGTTACACTGGTCCAATAACTTATAATGGAGAACGTGTGGCCTGTATTGGAATTACAGGAGATCCAGAAGAAGTTAAACCACTTCAAAGAATGGCAGGAATAATAGTTGAACAGGAATTAAAGAAAGAGAAGCAACAAAAAGAAAAGCAGAAATTGGCTGATCAGGTCTTTACTGAAATAGAGAATATTTCAGCAAAAGCAGAAGAGTTAACTGCTTCAGGCCAGGAAGTTTCCAGTAGAGCAAAAGATACACAGAATATGGTAGATAAAATAGATGAGAGCCTAACAAATACAGAGGTTATCTACCAGACTATTAATAAGATTGCCAATAAAACTACTATCTTAGGTCTTAATGCTTCAATAGAAGCTGCACGACTTGGTCAGGAAGGGGCAGGATTTTCTGTTGTAGCAAATGAAATTAGAACACTTGCAGATAATTCAAAGGAATCAATAGAAAATATAGATGAAATTTTAAAAGAGATGCGAGTTAAAATGGATCAAATAGTAGAGATAGCAAATGATACTAGCGAGATAACAGAAGAGCAGGCAGTAGCCATAGAAAGCCTTACAGAAAATATTTTAGAGATTCAAGAAGCTATTCAAACCTGGCTTGAAAAATAAACTTTAATAGTAAATTTATAAATTAAAAACCCCCTACCAAATTAATGGTAGGGGGCTTCACGTTTTCTGCTTTATATTTAAAGTATTATATACTTATTTATACAGCAACAACGTTTTCAGCTTGTGGTCCACGGTCGCCTTCTACTACTTCGAACTCAACGTCCTGTCCATCTTCTAGGCTTTTGAAACCGTCAGACTGAATTGCTGAGAAGTGTACGAATACGTCGTCACCAGATTCTCTTTCAATAAAACCGAAACCTTTTTGATCATTAAACCATTTAACTGTACCTGTGTAAATCATTTAAATAAATTCCTCCTATTTCTACATTGGACGATGAAACTAGATTTTGTGTCCAACAAAAATAATTATAGCACAGTTTGAGATGCCTGTCAAATAATTAAAATTTTGTTTTCAATCATTCAGTTGTAAAATTCTAGAATATTTCCACCTCTTTAAAATACACATACCCCCTATTTTTGTGACAATTGTATCTTAATTATAACCTGCAAACATTTTTCAATCGGCTTAAATTACAAAACTGAAGTTTTAAATTTGTTCAAGAGTGTATAGCAGTATCAATTTGCTTTTAAACTTGACATTTATACTCGGTTTATTTATAATTTAACCTGGCAGCAATACAAATACCCTGTATAAATAATATAGATTAATCTACAAGACAAACAATTAAACAGCATAAAAAGCAATACTTAGTATGAAAGGAGATAATTCTAAAATGAAATGTTCGTCTATAAAGAAAAAACTATCTGGTTCTTTTTTAATTTCAATCCTGGTATTATTTGTGGTATTTAATCTAGTAATTTTAGTTGGAGCATCTAGTCTCCAGGCGGAAAATTTTCCCCTGTTGAGAAGAGATAGTGAAGGGTCTCAGGTGGAAAAACTTCAAAGAGAGTTGAGCATGGCTGGATTCAAAATATCTGATGCAACTGGATATTTCGGTTTGCAGACCGAGATTGCTGTAGAACAGTTTCAAAGGCATCAGAATTTAACGGTCGACGGGTTAGCTGGAGAAGAAACGCTTTCAACTTTAAAATTAATCCAGGATGATAAGATAGTCCCGACCCGAGAAGTTGAGGCAGTTTCCTGGTCTGAAGTTGATGAAATTTTCAACAGAACAGATTCAGTAATTGTCACAGATATAGCGAGCGGTCTGAGCCTCAGGGTCAGCAGAATCTATGGTAGTAATCATGCAGATGTAGAACCGATTAATCCTGAAAATGTAGAAGTATTAAGGAAAATTTATGGAGGAGAATGGAGCTGGGAACGGAGGCCTGTGGTAGTTCAAATTCAGGACAGGCTGATAGCAGGATCAATTACAGGTATGCCCCATGGTGAGAATGTAAATGGCCATATCTCTGACAACAATTTTACCGGGCATTTTGACATTCATTTCCAGGGGAGCAGGCGTCATAAAGATAATGCAGAAGATGAACAGCATCAGAATATGATCGAGAAGGCAGCAGAGCAAGAGTGGCCACTTTTCAAGTCCCAGTAAGGATAAATATGAAAATAAAAGAAAATAGCAAAAGATTTAAGGCGCCCTTGCCGGGTGCCTTAATAGCTTATATTATTAATACTCACCCAGGGCGGAAATAATATCTTCAAAACTGGAAAGAATAGCTGAAGCTTCTCAATCGTTTATGAGCCTGCTATTTAACTTTAGACAATAATAATTAAGATCTCAAATAAAAATTATTTTTTAATTGTGCTTAATTAAACATAGCAATATACTTGACATTAATAACACTCTCCAGTATAATAAAAATGCCGGAATGAAATTCATTTTCACTTAGAACATAAAAGGGGAGTAAATTAATGTTTAAACATAAAAAATTTATAATTTTATCATTTATATTAGCTGTACTATTAATTGTTGGGGGGACTAATCAGGCATTTTTTGGTAGCAGTAACGATAATGGACTAACAGTTTATTCTGGTAGATCAGAAAATTTAATTGGACCTTTATTTGAAAGATTTACAGAAAAAACAGGAATTGAAGTTAATGCTAGATATGGTGATACAGCTGAGCTTGCAGCAACTATTTTAGAAGAAGGCCAAAACAGTCCAGCTGACATCTTCTTTGCTCAGGATGCAGGTGCTCTAGGAGCATTAGCTGTAGAAGATAGATTACAGACTATCTCTGAAGAATATTTAGAGCAGGTTGATAGTAGACTAAGATCACCTGAAGGTGACTGGCTGGGTACTTCAGGAAGAGCAAGAGTAGTGGCTTATAATACTAATAATGTTGATGAAGATGAACTGCCTGATAGCATCTGGGGTTTTACTGAGCCAGAATGGGAAGGTCGAATTGGTTGGGCCCCTAGCAATGGTTCTTTTCAAGCTTTTGTAACTGGTTTGAGAGTCCTAGAAGGTGAAGAAAGAGCTAAAGAATGGATAGAAGGAATTTTAGCTAACAATCCATATGAGTATCATAATAATACAAGTACACTTGAAGGTATTAGTCGTGGTGAAGCAGATATAGGTTTTGTTAATCATTATTATTTATTTAGATTTATAGCAGAAGAAGGAGAAGATTTTCCTGTTAGACAGATTTATACTTCCGGGGATGCTGGTTCTATGATTAATATAGCAGGAATTGGAGTTTTAGATGTAGCTAAAGATAATGAAGCAGTAAATAAATTCATTGAATTTATGCTTAGAGAAGAAGCACAGCAATATTTTGTGCAGGAAAATAATGAATATCCAGTTGTAGAGGGGATGGAAGTTGACAATCCATTACTAAAACCTTTAGAAGATATTAATGCTCCTGATTTAGATCTTACTAATATTGAAGATCTTCAGGGAACACTAGAACTACTTTCAGAAGTTGGGGCGTTATAAATAAAGAATATCAACTTAGCCTGATATTATGTTAGAAATGATAAGGAGAGCAGAGAAGACTAACTTTATTCGGTTTTCTCTTCTCTCTTTTATTAAAGTTAAGGGGTATATATATGAAAGCTAATTATTTAAAATTTAAGGATAAAATAAAAGCAGTGAAAAATGGAGAAATAAACTGGCCATTTGTGGCTCCACCCTTTATATTGATTCCAGTAATATTAATTGCTTTAGCTATGTCTTTACCACTTTTTTATTTATTAGTTCGTGTCTGGGGAGCAGAAAATTTTTTCTCGTTACTTTTTCGTGAGAGAACATTCAGTGTATTATTAAATACTTTAGGTTTAGCTGCTGCTGTAACAACAACTACTATTATTATTGCTGTTCCGTTGGCCTGGCTAACAGTTCGCACTAATCTTCCAGGGAGGAAAATCTGGTCTATTTTAACTATGGTTCCCCTTGTGGTACCAACCCTAGTTGGAGGATTCGCCTTTGTAGCAGCCTTTGGCTATGGAGGTATAGTCCATAATTTTTTAACTAGTACTTTTAATATCTCTTATGAACCAGGTATTTATGGATTTTTTGGTGCCTGGGCGGTATTGAGTTTGCTTACCTATCCTTATGTCTTATTATCGGTAAGAGCTGCTTTACGAGGAATGGATCCAGGACAGGAGGAGACAGCTCGCACATTAGGTAAAACTCCATGGCAGGTGTTTTGGAAGATCACTTTACCTAAGCTTCGACCTGCTATTGCATCAGGAGGATTATTAGTGGCTCTTTATACATTAAGTGATTTTGCTGCCGTTTCTTTATTACAATTTAATTCCTTTACCCGGGTAATTTTCTTGCAGTATCGAGGAACCTTTGATCGTACTTACGCAGCAATTTTATCTCTAGTATTGGTAGTTGTTACTATCTTTATAGTTAGTGTTGAGATGAAGACAAGAGGGAAGGCACGCTATCACAGTGTAAGTAGAGGGACTAAGGGAAAAGTGAAGAGAAATAAATTGGGTAAGTGGAAATGGCCTGCTCTGATTTTTTGTTTGCTGGTAGTAACTTTAGCTCTAGTTATTCCAGTCGGAGTCTCAGCTTTCTGGTTAATCCGGGGTTTGCTTCAAGGAGAACCAGCAATGTTACGCTGGGAAGCGGCTTTTAATTCTTTCTATGTTTCATTTATAGCAGCAATAGTAGGAACATTTATTACTCTCCCAGTTGCTATATTATCAGTAAAATATAAAAGTAAATTTAGTAGCTTATTAGAGAAGATAACCTATGCCGGTTATGCATTGCCAGGAATAGTAGTCGCTTTATCCCTTGTATTTTTTGCTTCTAATTACGCTTTTCCATTATATCAAACTTTGCCCCTATTGATTTTTGCTTATGTAATTTTATTTTTACCACAGGCAATGGGTACCTTGCGTAGTTCTTTATTGCAGGTCAGTCCTAATGTCGAAGATGTTGGTTTAACAATGGGTTATTCCAGGTTTAAAATATTAATGTCTGTTACTATTCCTTTAATAAAATCAGGAATTTATACAGGAGCAGCCCTGATTTTTCTGACTACAATGAAAGAACTACCGGCGACCATGTTATTAGCCCCCACTGGTTTTCGGTCGTTAACAACAGAGATTTGGAATGCAACAACAGAGGCATTTTATACCAGAGCAGCAGGACCAGCCTTACTTTTAGTTTTAGTTTCTTCCTTTTCTCTGTGGATACTATTTAATCAGGAAGATAAAAATGCTTAAAATTTATTTATATTATAAAGGGGAGAACTTTTATGATTGTTGAATTAAATAATATTACTAAAATTTATACAGATGCAGAAGTACCGGCGGTTAAAGATGTATCTTTTGGAGTTCAGGATGGAGAAATCTTAACTCTATTAGGCCCTAGCGGCTGTGGCAAGACTACTTTGTTACGGGTAATTGCTGGTCTAGAAAGACCTGATTCTGGAGAAGTTATTATGCAGGGCAAGAGAATGGCAAGTAATAATTGCTGGGTACCACCAGAGGACAGAGGGGTAGGTATGGTTTTCCAGGATTATGCTCTTTTCCCTCATCTAAGTGTCAGAGATAATATAAGCTTTGGGTTAAAGAATAAAAATAAAGCTAAAAATGCTGAGAAAGTTCAGGAGATGATTGAGCTAGTAGGATTAGAAAACCATGCAGATAAAAATCCAGCTGACCTTTCTGGCGGTCAGCAGCAGAGAGTGGCCTTAGCTAGAGCCCTGGTAACTGATCCAATCTTAGTTCTACTTGATGAGCCATTTAGTAATTTAGATATGAATTTACGGGAAAAAATGCGTCGTGAAGTAGTTCGTATTTTAAGAAAAAGTGAAACTCCGGCAGTATTCGTTACCCATGATCAGGAAGAAGCATTATCAATTTCAGACAAAATCGTAGTCATGAATAACGGTCAACTTGAACAAAAAGGTACTCCAAGGGAGATTTATGAATCTCCAATTGCTTGCTTTGTTGCTACTTTTGTAGGCCAATCCAATATTCTACATGGAGTTTTAGGTCCTAAAGGAGAAAATATTGAGACAGATTTGGGTACTTTCACCTATAACTATCAGCATAATAAACAACCAGGAGAAGATGTTATTATTTCAATTCGTCCTGATGGTTTTGAACTGGTAGAAGATGGCCCAATTCAGGGTACAATTAAAGAAATTGCTTATAAAGGTGGAGTTGTTGATTTAATAATTGAACTTACTAATAAAGAATTTTATCAGGATTTGCTAGTTCATATTCATCCTAAATATAGAGTAGAAGTAGGAGATAAAGTTTCTTTTAAACTTTTGCCCCATTTCTTAACTATGATTGGAGAATGTAAACCAGCAATCTAATTAATATAATATAGTTGCAAATAAATTTTATTTTAGGTAAGTTGATTGATACTGCTCATAGATCAAGAAAATCAAGTCTAGTTACATCTTAATCAGAATATTGTCGATAACCAGATTCATTACGTAGTGGTTCAGGAATAATTCCCTCTCACTCATAATATCGAATAGTTTCTATATTAACTCCAAAGATATTTAAGGTTTGATGATGTAAGGAATTAACATAATTCTTTTGTTACAAGCTGTATACTTATTCTTGGAAGATTAAAATTTATAACCAGATTGGTTTTAAGCCAGGAGAGGGGTAATATTTAATGAGTAATTATAGTATGAAGAAGAAAGTGGATCTAAATTACGAAGATGCCTTAGAAAAAGTGAAAGCTGAACTGAAAGAGGAAGGCTTTGGAGTATTATCTGAGATTGACATGAAGCAGACATTTAAAGATAAAATAGGTGAGGACTTTAATAAATATATTATTCTAGGAGCCTGCAATCCTAAATTTGCTTATAAAGCGCTCCAAATGGAAGAAGATATCGGCCTGCTCTTACCCTGTAATGTGGTTGTTTATACTTCTGATTCAGGTGATACTTCAGTAGCTATCATAAATCCAATGGAAGTTATGAACCTGCCTAACAACCAAGAGATAAAGGAACTGGCCAAAGAGATCAAAGAACGTTTGGAGAGAGTTATAAAGAATATGTAGATGAAAATCTAAGCTGAAATTAAAAAATAGCTGATTAAGAAGAGACTGAATAGAAAGTAATAAATCTTGCAAAAGGAGACGGTATAATTCCGTCTCCTTTTTATTTTCAGAGATATTTAATTAAGAATGATTAACTTAACGATATCTAACCAGAGATCTTCCACAGATTCTAAGTTAAGACCAGCTGCCTTAATATTTTCCAGCGTTTTACGATTGATATTGGCACCCCAAATATTTTTAGGGATAAAGTTTGTCAGATCCATAATTGGACCAAGTAAAAATTTCTGGCTCCGCAGATGTTCTAGCATATATACTTTTCCCTCTGGCTTTAATACACGCTTTAATTCCTGCAAGCCCTTAACAGGATCAGGTACCGAGCAGAATACACAGCTTGTCACAATAAAATCGAAATAATCATCAGGGAATTCAAGCTTTTGAATATCCATTTCTATAAACTCAATTTTTCTTGAGGAATCAGCAGCTTTCTCCTTGGCCCTGCTTAGCATTTTTGGACTAAAATCTATTGCGGTATAATGCAGACCTTCAGAGTAATATGAGATATTTTTACCGGTGCCAACACCTGCTTCCAGTAGTTTATCACCTTCTTTTGAATTTTCCTCTATTTTATCCCAGAGCTTTTTCCTCCAGCCCTGGAAAGCTGCCTTTTCCATTATTATTTCAAATTTATCGTAGATCGGAGCGATTCTATCATATCTCTGTTTAGTCTTATTATCATCAGACATTTTATCACCCCATTAATATGTTTTTGCAGAAATTTAGTCTGATTTATTGCTTTGTTATGCTTAAATTATATATTATTCATATGGACAAGTAAAACAATCGTTTAAAATTTGTTGATTTTGCAGGACTATTTCTTTATTTGGTTAATTTAATATTATGAATTGAACGTAGAACGTAACTTCTTTTATTAATGGAGGGTTATCATGAAAAAAATTCTTACATTTACGTTGAATCCAACTATTGACAAAAGCGCAAAAGTTGATAATGTGAGGGCAGAAGCTAAACTTTCCTGTGATACAGTGAGGTATGAACCTGGAGGTGGAGGAATTAATGTTTCTCGTGCAATAAAGAAGCTTGGTGGAAGCTCTTTGCTTGTCTACACCTCAGGTGGTTTTACAGGTAGAAAACTGGACACACTTCTTGCGCAAGAAGAACTTAATCTAAAGTCTATAGAGATTGAAGCTTCCATACGAGAGAATTTTATAGCTTTTGAGAGGGCATCTCAACAACAGTATAGATTTGGTATGCCTGGTCCTGAAATAAGTGATAGTGAATATCATAAGATATTCGATACTTTTAAGAATATAGAAGATTTTCCTGAGTATTTTGTGATAAGTGGAAGTATTCCGGCAAAAACTAATTTTGGAATATATGCAGATTTAGCTGGACTTGCAAAGAAAAGAGGATCAAAAGTAATAGTAGATGTTTCTGGTGCTCCTTTGAAAGAAGTTATGAAAGAGGGAGTTTTTTTAATCAAACCAAATATAGGTGAGTTTCAGGATCTGGTGGGAAAAGAATTTCAATATGAAGAAGAAATAAAGGAACATGCATTTAAATTAATTGAAGGTTCCTGTTGTGAGGCACTTGTTATCTCTATTGGTGCAGGTGGAGCTTTGCTAATTTATCAAGATAAGGCTAAGTTTATGCGTCCACCGACTGTACCTATCAAGAGCAAGGTAGGAGCTGGAGACAGCATGGTTGCCGGCATGGTCTTAAGCCTTTCCCAGGGAAAATCAATTGAAGATGCTTTTATTTATGGTATAGCAGCAGGTTCTGCTGCTGTAATGACACCGGGTACTGAGTTATGCCGGAAAATAGATACTGATAGATTATATCAGGGAATGATTAATAAAAATTAAAAATTTTTTACTGTTTTTAAAATAAAAAAATATAAATATTCAAATTTTTAATTATAGTTGGCTAAATTTAAGTGATTTTTTTAAATAAGTTTTTTAATAATTTAAGATGACATATTCACTGATTTGAATAATAATTAATTAATTTAAATATTTTTAATTTTCTTGCAGGACTTTAGTAATAAATGACGAATAATGAATATAGGTTTGAATTCCAACTTTATCAATCTGCTTACTTTTATATCCATAACAAGACATTATATACATTTCTGCTCGAAATGGTGACTGTTATTATTTAACTAAGCAGTCACAAAGCCAGATAGACTGGCTGCCGAAAGCAGGTTATTATCACCCTATCTGTATTTTAGCAGGTAGAGTTTTATATATTTTAGTTTAATTAACTTTGTTAATAATTTCTTTAATAATAAATATTATTAGGAGGCGATTTTTATATGTTACACATTTAGTTAAAATATTTTGAATATACCAAAAACAAGGGGGGGAACAAAGTGTTTAATAAAAATAAAAAAGATAAAGTAGAAACAAAAGGTCTAAGTTTTTCAGTAAAGTTAATAGTAATGTTCTTGCTTATTAGTCTTATTCCGGTCTTGATCATATCTTATCTGAGTTTAAATAATGCTTCAGATAATTTAGAAGAAGAGATCTTTTTAAAGCTAGAGTCCATACAATCTATTAAACATGAACAGATTAATGATTTTTTTAATGAAAGATTGGCTGATATAGAAGTTTTAAGTACTTCTATGAATGTTTATAGGGCTATGAATAATTTAGTAGAACCTTATCATGATAATGGCTTAAATAGTCGACAATATAATAATGTGGTATCAGAATATGAACAGTATTTTGATAGGTACATAGATCTCTATGGATATTATGATCTCTTTTTAATAGATCCAGATGGTGAAATAATTTATACTGTAGAGGCAGAAAGCGATCTTGGAACAAATTTAGTTGGAGGTAGCTATAACGATACTAATCTAGCTGCAGCTTTTTCCCAGGGACAAAATGAAGTAACATTAGTTGATTATGAATATTACCCTCCTTCAGATGGTCCTGCAAGTTTTATTGCTGCTCCGATCCAGGAAGATGGCGAATTCCTTGGAGTCTTAGCTCTCCAGATATCTGATGAAGCTATTAATAACATAATGTCTGTTGAAGAAGGTATGGGGGAAAGTGGTGAAGTTTATTTAGTTGGTGAAGATTTACTGATGCGTTCAGACTCAAGATTTTCATCAGAAAGCACAATTTTAGAAAGAGAAATAGATACGCTCGCAGCCCGGGAGGCTTTTGCCGGTAATGCAGGGCATCAATTAATTGAAGATTATAGAGGTATAAGTGTGTTAAGTGCCTATGATCCTTTAATGCTTCCAGGTTTTACCTGGGCAATTATTGCAGAGATAGATGAGGCTGAAGCCTTTGCTGCTATAGATGCCCTGCAAAGGATGATTATAATTATTGCAATAGTAGCTGCTTTAATAATAATTATAATTGCATATTTATTCTCCAATCAAATAACAAAACCAATAATAAATGCTGTTAGTTTTTCCAAGGATATTTCTAACGGTAAATTAGGAATAGATGATTTAAGCATTGATAGTAATGATGAAATCGGCGTTTTAGGCAGTTCTTTAAATAAAATGAAAGAAAACTTGAAAGATATGATTCAACAGGTAGCCAAAATAACAGACGAATTATCCTCTTCCAGTGAAGAGTTATCAGCTTCTAGCGAGGAGATGTCAGCATCAGCTCAGGAGATAGGAAAGGCAATTGAAGAAGTGGCATCTGGAGCTGAAGAACAAACTGCCCAGATAGATACAACTTCCAGTAATATAGAAGACCTTAGTGAAAATCTAGATAATGTTAATAAAATGTCAGAAGAGATGAATAAACAGTCAAAAGATGTTATTGATAATATTGGAGTCGGCAACAATTCAGTTGAGAATGCTAAAAGTCAGATAAATTCAGTAAAAGCAAGCTCTCAAGATGTAGTTAATAGTATTAATAATCTTGGAGAACTTTCAAATGAAATTAATGAGATAGTAAGTTTAATTGACGGGATAGCAGCTCAAACCAATTTACTTGCCTTAAACGCTGCAATTGAAGCAGCCCGGGCCGGTGAAGCAGGTAGAGGTTTTAGTGTAGTTGCTGATGAGATTAGAGAACTGGCTGAAGAGACATCCAACGCAACCCAGCAGGTCTCATCATTGATTACTGAAATCCAAAAAGGCGTAGAAGAATCTATTGATAATTCAAGTCAGGCTGAAAAAGCTGTTACAGATAGTGTTGAAGCTATTGAAGTCACTGATGAATCATTTAATAAAATAAAACAGGCCGTTAATTCATTGGAAAGTTTAATAGCAAAAGTTGATAAGGCTTCAAAAGAAATGATTGAGAATAGTGAAAAGGTCAATACTTCAATTCTTGAAGTTGCTGCAGTTAGTGAGCAATCATCAAGTAATGCCCAGGAAGTAGCAGCTTCCAGCGAGGAACAGAGCGCCTCTTCAGAAGAAGTGGTGGCTGCCTCTGAGAGACTTGCTGAAATGGCTCAGGACTTAGCAGAAACAGTCAATAAATTTGAACTGTAAATAAATTAGTTATAGGGGCTGGCATAATTTTCAGCCAGTCTCTATTACTTTTAAATATTCAATTAATAGTAGGAGGTTAACTCCATGAGTGAAAATAAATCAGATTTTGAATATTCATCAACTGTCAGGGTCGATATCTCAAAACTTGATACCTTGATGAATATGGTTGGTGAATTGTTGATTAATAAAACGAGGCTTGAGGGTTTAAAACTGGAGCATGATACCTATAGTGATATTATTGGTCAGTTAGACAGGGTAACAATGGAGCTCCATCATGTTGTTATGCAGATAAGAATGGTTCCAATCGGTGGCATTTTCAATAGGTTCCCGAGAATGATCAGGGATTTATCCAAGGAGTTAGATAAAGAGATTGACCTAATCATTGAAGGTGCTGAAACTGAGCTGGACCGTTCAATTATAGATGAGCTTGCTGATCCTTTAGTCCATCTTTTAAGGAATGCCGTTGACCATGGTATTGAGAAAAAAGATGTCAGAAAAGAAAAGGGCAAACCTGTTGAGGGCAAGATTTTACTTAAGGCCTATCAGAAAGGCAGCGAGATTTTAATAGAGGTTGAGGATGACGGTAAAGGCCTTGATGGCGATAAGCTGGCTGAAAAGGCCATTGAAAAAGGAATTACAACCAGAGAAGATGTTGAGAATATGGATGAAAGGGAAAAGCTTAATTTTATCTTTGCTCCAGGCTTTTCAATGACTGAAGAGGTAAGTGATGTCTCTGGCCGGGGAGTAGGCATGGATGTTGTCAAAAGTGTCGTTGAATCCCTTGATGGCCAGATAATGATTGAATCTGAAAAGGATATTGGCACAAGGTTTACTATTTCTCTGCCATTAACTCTGGCAATTACCCAGGCCTTAATGGTTAAAATAGATGATGAGATTTTTGCAATTCCATTGAATGCTATCAGTGAAACCTTAACTATTACTCCTGATAGATTAAAACAGGTTAGAGGTCAGGATGTAATCGTCTTAAGAGATAAGACTATTCCAATAAAGGAAGCTGCCAGGCAGCTTAATTTAGATATGGAATATGGCAAGTATAAAGAGCTTGATGAGATACCTGTGGTTATTGTTAAAACCGGGGAGAGGCTGGTTGGTTTAGTAATTGATGAGCTCTTAAACCAGCAGGAGATAGTTATTAAATCTCTTGGCAAGTATTTATTGAATGTTGAGCATATTAGTGGTGCGACAATCGTTGGTGACGGCGATGTTGCCTTGATTTTAGATGTCAGGAATATTGCATAAGGGGGAGGGGAAGAGATGGAAGCTGTAACAGTTGATAAAGAAGAAGCTGTACGAGATGATTATTTAAATGACGGGATGCATGATAATACAGGGAATAAGGATCAGTTTGTTGTATTTCAGCTCGGGTCAGAAGAATATGGGGTTAATATCTCCCAGGCCAAGGAGATAATCAAGCCGAAAAATATTACTAATGTCCCCAATACTCCTGAGCATGTATTAGGTGTAATAAATTTAAGAGGCCAGATAGTGCCTGTTGTTGATATGAAAAAGAGGTTTTCTATAGAGCTTGAAGACAATGAGGAGACTGATTCCAGCAGGATTATAACTGTTGAAGTTAATGATGCCTTAATCGGGATAAAAGTAGATGGAGTTAATGAGGTTGTCTGGCTTGATCAGGATAAATTAGAGCCTGCCCCTGAAGTTGCCGGTGGCGTAAGACAGGAATATTTAATAGGTATTGGCAAGATTGAAGACCGGCTATTGGTCTTAGTCGATTTAAATAAGATATTATTTGAAGATACCGATGAAATTAAAAATTAAGTGGGGGAGTATCTATGTTATCTAAATTTAAGGATGAGAGCAGATCTGAAAAAAAGATTGAAGTAAAGAATCAATATATAGTCTTTTTGATAAATGATCAGGAATTTGGTGTTGAGATAAAACAGACTAGAGAGATAATTAATTTTACTGAGCTAACTGAGATGCCATCAACCCCTGATTTTGTTAAAGGTGTTATAAATTTAAGAGGTGAGATTGTTCCGATTGTTGATCTTTACAAAAGGTTAGAGATTGATAAAAAGGAAAGAGAAAGTGATGACAAGATAATTGTTGTTGAGATAGCAGGAAATCTAATAGGTATGCAGGTTTCTGAGGTTAAAGGTATTATCAGGTTGAGTGAAGATAATATTGGCTCTGCATCTGGGCTGACCCAGCAGTATAAAAAAGATTTTATTGAAGGCGTAGGCAAACTGGATGACCGACTGATAATTTTACTTAAGCTAGATAAAGTATTGACCCAGGAAGAAGTTGACGAAATTTCAGAATTAGATGTTTAACCTGGAGAATACTAATAGCTGATATTAATGGGTTAATAGTGAATGATTAAAGTTTTCTAATAATAAAGAGCAGAATATAAAATAATAAATATTAGATGCAGTTAAGATATTAGATAGGGAAGTGCTTATATTGAAAATAGAAATTAAAGATATATTGGATAACTTATTTGGTGGAGTATATTATGTTGATAAAAACAGAAAAATTGAATACTGGAATAAAGATGCAGAAAGGATTACCGGGTTTTCAAGAGAAGAGGTTATTGGTAAACATTGTCATGACAATATTCTGCAGCATGTAGATGAGGCTGGAATAAATTTATGTCAAAATGGCTGTCCCTTACATGCTACTATTAATGATGGTGAAAAGAGAGAAGCTATGGTTTATTTACACCATAAGGAAGGTCACAGGGTACCGGTAATAGTTAGAGTTGTTCCTCTAAAAAATGAAAAAGATGAGATAATAGGAGCAGTAGAACTATTTTTCGAAAACATAAAAGTTCAGTCTTTAGAAGAGAAAATTAATGAACTGAAAAAAGAAAATTATAAAGATGAACTAACTAAAATTAATAATAGAAAATTTTTAGAAGAAATTTTAACAGAAATTTTTTCAAGAAAAAATATTAATAAAAATAATATAGCATTTTGTTTTCTAGATGTTGATGATTTTAAATTCATTAATGACAATTATGGTCATTTAATTGGAGATAAAATTTTATCAATGATAGCAAACACTTTAAAAAGTAATGTTAGACCTGCTGATAAAGCTTTTCGGTGGGGAGGAGATGAGTTTGCATTAATACTCTTTGATATAGAAACAAATAACCAACTTCACGAATTATTAACGAGATTAAAATTGTTAATTAATGATTCTTTTATCAATTATAAACAGGAAAAATTAAATGTAACCATGTCTTTTGGGGCTACCAAAATAAGAAAAGATGATACTATAAATTCTCTGACAAAGAGATCAGATGACAACATGTATGAAAGCAAGAAAAAAGGGAAAGATGTAATTACTGTAAACTAAAATATATAATTTTATATTTAGTAATGAATTTTTGAGGTATTTTAAAAGAGGGGTTACTAATGATTAAAGATTTATCAGAACTATTTGAAATAATTGAATCAGTAAATGCGATAATATGGGAGTATAATATTTTAGATGATAACTGGGATTATGTTTCACCTCAATCTCAAACGATTTTAGGATATAAACCTGAAGAATGGACAGATCTGGATTTTTGGGTAAATAGCATTCATCCTGAAGATAGAAATTGGGCTAAAGACTATTGTTTAAGTTGCACCCAAAAAGGAGAAGACCATATCTTTGAATATAGATTTAAGAAAAAAACTGGAGGTTATATCTGGCTAAGAGATGAAGTAGTTATAATTATGGAAGCTGGTTCACCTGTTAAATTAAGGGGACTTATGACAGATATAACAGAGTTAAAAGAACGAGAAAATAAAATTAAGTATTTGTTATATAGAGATAGTTTAACTGAATTATATAATCGTCGCTTTTTTGAAGAAGAAATTAAGCGACTTGATACTAAAAGACAACTCCCCTTAAGCATTATTATGGCAGATGTTAATGGTTTAAAACTTATTAATGATAGTCTAGGCCATGAAAAAGGAGACGAGCTACTTATAAAAACATCAAATTTATTGAAAGAGGTACTCAGAGAGGAAGACATTCTGGCTCGTCAGGGTGGAGACGAATTTGCAGTTTTACTCCCTAAAACAAACAAAGATGAAGCAGAGAAGATAGTATTAAGAATCAAGGAGAAATGTAGAGAAACTATTAATGAAGAAGTTGCTGTTTCGATTGGAATTGGGTTAGCTACTAAAATAAAACCTGAACAGGATATAAATGAAGTTTTAAGAGTGGCAGATAATATTATGTATCAGAGTAAATTGTCAGAAAGTAGAAGTACTAAAAGCAAGATAGTTCAGAGCCTTGTTAGTACTTTAGAGGTGAAAAGTAATGAAACAAAAGAACATGCTTTGCGAATGACTAAATTGGCCTTTGAATTTGGTGAAAAATTAGGTCTGACTAACTCTGAATTAAACAGACTTTCTCTGCTTTCTACTCTCCATGATATTGGAAAGATAACAATTTCAGAAAAAATATTAAAAAAACCTGAAGAGTTAACAGTTGAAGAATGGAAAATAATCAAAGAACACCCTGAAAGAGGCTATAAAATTGCAAATTCTTCTGAAGAATTTGCCTTAATTGCAGAAGAAATCTATGCTCATCATGAAAGATGGGATGGTAGTGGTTACCCCAAGAATTTAAGTGGAGAAGGTATTCCTTATTTAGCCAGGATTATTTCAATCATAGATGCCTACGATGTAATGACAAATGGAAGGCAATATAAAAAAGTTATGAGTCAAAAGGAAGCTTTACAGGAGATCAAAGCATGTTCAGGAAGTCAATTTGATCCAGAGCTGGCACCTTCTTTTATTGAAATGATGTAGGACACATAAGATATTATAATTATTATAGTTTTGTTTTATACAGATGGTTTAAGTTTAAACAAAATAATGTTGTTAATTAAAGTAGATTATACTTTATATAAATTTAATCTGAACAAAAATTAATTACTTTAAAAGCGGCAAAGCAGTTAATAATCATTTTTTAAGAAATGTTATAACAGGATAACAGGGAGCGATTTAATATGGAAGCAAATTATTTACAAAAGGAGTTATATGATTTAATCGACAACGATAAGAGTGTTTTTGATTTTATACAATCAGGTTCTTTAGATGGTATTTGGTATTGGGATTTAGAGAGTCCTGAAAATGAATGGATGAGCCCTAAATTCTGGAAAATACTTGGTTATAACCCAGATGAGAAAAAGCACTTAGCAAGTGAATGGCAAGATATTATTTTTCAAGAAGATTTAAAATTAGCCACAGAAAATTTAGAAAAGCACTGTGCAGATCCTGATCATCCCTATGATCAAATTGTACGATACAGGCATAAAAATGGTTCTACTATATGGATAAGGTGTAGAGGATTAGCTATTAGAGATGAGAACGGAAAAGCCATTCGTATGTTAGGAGCACATACAGATATCACTGACTTAAAAAGAACAGAAAAAGAAATTCATCGATTAAAAGAAGAATATAAAAAAGTATTTAATGGTACTCAAGACGCTATATTTTTAATGAGAGTTTTAGAAAATGGGGAATTTCGTTATGTTCGAAATAATCTTTCTCATCAAAATAAAACAGGCATTCTTCTGGAAGATATAAAGAATAAATCCCCGCAAGAATTACTTGGTAAAGAAAAGGGAGATATTGTTATAAAAAACTATAGAAAATGTCTTTCAGCCAGAGAAAGTATTACTTATGAAGAAGAACTAAATCTACCTGGTGGAGATCGAATTTGGCTAACAACATTAACTCCTATTATTAAAGGAAATAATGTTTCTCATATTGTAGGTTCAGCAACAGATATTACAGAAAGAAAAAGATTAGAATTAGAATTAGAGAAACATGCTAATTATGATAATCTAACTGGATTACCCAATAGAAAATTATTTTTTGAAGTACTAGATCGAAAGATATTAGAAAACGAAAGAGATAATAGGAAATTTGCTCTTCTTTTTATTGATTTAGATGGTTTTAAAGATATTAATGATAAATATGGCCATGAGGTTGGAGATGAAGTTTTAATTAAAGTAGGTGAGAAATTATTAAAGTGTATTAGAAAATCTGATACTGTTGCCCGAATGGGTGGAGATGAGTTTACAATTATATTGCGTAATATCAAAGATAAAACAACTGCTGAAAATCTTGTTAAGAAAATTCATACTGTGTTACAAGAAGTTATATATATAGGAGATAATGAATGCAACATTGGTTCTTCTATTGGTATTTCTATATATCCTGATCATGGTAAGGATAGCGAAACATTATTAAGGAATGCTGATTTATCAATGTATGAAATTAAAAGAAATGGAAAAAGTAGCTATAAGTTTTGTGTGACAACTTAATAAAAAAATTACTGTAAAAAGAGTTAGCGATCCATAACTGCATTGCCTCTTTTTTATTGAAATGATGGAGAGATAGTTATTATGCATTTTTTGATTCAGCTTTATAAAGTGAAAGGAGATTTCAAAGTGAAAACAGAGGTATTCTTAAGAGGAGAAGATGAATTTATAGAAGTTGCAATCACTGATTCTGCCAAGCCTGAAATTAGTGATGAATTTTTGAAAAAATGGCAGGATATTTTGGATATAATAGCTGATATCCTTGGAGTCTCTGCCGCTTTAGTAATGAGAATAACTTCAGATTCAATTGAAGTAGTATTAAAAAGTCAAAATGAGAGCAACCCATATAAAGCTGGAGCCAGTGAGAGTCTGGGTCATGGTCTTTACTGTGAGGCAGTAATTGCTCGAAATAAAGATTTATATATTAATAATGCCTTAAAAAATCAAGCCTGGAAGGATAACCCTGATCTTAGTTCAGATATGATTTCTTATTTTGGCTTACCAGTTAACTGGCCAGATAATGAAGTTTTCGGTACAGTTTGTATTCTTAATGACACCGAAATTAAACTAGATAACAATCAAAGAAAATTACTTAATGAATTCAGAAATGTTATTGAAGATAATTTAGACCTATTAGTTACCCAGCATGAATTAAGGAGTTTTTTTAATATCAAATCAGATCTGCTTTGTAAAACAAATATTGAGGGAGAGTTCATTAAAATTAATAGTTCCTGGGAAGATTTATTAGGTTATAAACCATCGGAAATGAAAAATATGAATTTTACAGATTTTATTCATCCTGATGATTTAGAATCTACCCAAAAAGCAATAGAAGTAATAAAAAATAATCAGGAAATAACTAATTTTGTTAATAGATTTAAAGATAAAGACGGAAGCTATCATTTTATTGAATGGAATTCTAAAGTTAATGGGAGCTACATTTATGCTGCAGCAAGAGATATTACTGAAAAAAAAGAGAAGGAAAGAAAGTTAAATCAAATCAAAGAATTATTAAAAAATTTAACTGACCAGGCTCCAGGAGCAATTTATCAATACCAATTGTTTCCTGATGGCAGCGCCTGCTTTCCTTATGCTTCTAAAGGGATTTATGAAATATATGAAGTAACTCCAGGTGAAGTAATGGAAGATGCTGAAAAAGCTTTTTCAAGGATTCATCCTGAAGATTATCAACAACTTGTTAATTCTATTAATGAATCAGCTGATAAATTAACTCCCTGGCATGACATATATAGAGTAGTTTTGCCCGAGCAGGGATTAAAATGGGTGGAAGGAAATGCAGTACCGGAAAAGTTAATTGATGGTAGTGTTTTGTGGCATGGGAATATAAGAGATATCACCGAACAAAAAATGCAACTTGAGTTTCAGAAAACACTTGCTGAAATATCATCAAATTTATTAGAGATTGATTCTTCTAATCTAGATCGAAAAATTGATCAATCTTTAATGAAAATTGGCAAGTTTTTTAATATTGATCGAAGCTATATCTTTCAGTTTTCAGAAGAAAATGCTACTGTTTCTAACACCCATGAGTGGTGTAGAGAAGGAATAAGATCGCAAAAGAATGAGTTGCAGAATATAAGAGTAGATCTTTTCCCCTGGGGTATGAAAAAATTAAGCAATAATGAAACTATTAACATAAAAAATGTAGAAAATATGAGTGGCAATCAAGAAGCTGAAAAGAAGTTATTGAAATATTTAAATTTAAAATCATTAGTGGTGATGCCAATTTTTATTGAAGATAAATTATTTGGTTTTTTTGGCTTTGATTCAGTTAAGGCTAAAAATGAGTTTTCCAATGAAGAACTAAGAATATTGAAGATATTTACTGATGTAATTACAAATGCATTTTCTAAATATATTGATGATGAAAGAATTCGGGAACTAACTTATAATGATGATCTAACTGGTCTTTATAATCGACGATTTTTTGAAAAAGAATTGGAGCGTTTAAATTCGAAAAGACAGCTTCCAGTTAGTATTATTGTGGCAGATATAAATGGACTAAAAATAATAAATGACAGTTTAGGTCATGAAAAAGGCGATCAACTGCTGGTTAAAAGTGCTGAAATATTAAAAGAAGTAACTAGACAAGAAGATATCCTGGCTCGCCAGGGTGGAGATGAGTTTGCACTCTTATTACCTCAGACCGAAAAAAGTGAAGCCGAAAAAATAATAAATAGAATAAAACAAAAATCTAAAGTGACAGAGTCAGAGGAATTAACAGTTTCAATGGCACTTGGTACTGCTTCCAAAACTGAAGTTGAACAAGATATATATGAAATTTTAAAAATAGCAGATAATGATATGTACCAGAACAAATTATCAGAAAGCAGAAGTACTAAAAGCAAAATAGTTCAGAGTCTGGTCAATACCCTGGAAGTAAAAAGTAATGAAACAAAAGAACATGCCTTACGGATGACAAAATTATCATTTGATTTTGGAGAGGAATTAGGATTATCTAATTCTGAAGTTAATAGGCTTTCACTGCTTTCAACCCTGCATGATATTGGTAAAACAACTATCGCAGAAAAAATATTAAAAAAATCAGGTGGCTTAACAGATGAAGAATGGAATATTATAAAAAGACATCCTGAAAGGGGCTATAGAATAGCAAATTCTTCTGAAGAGTTTGCCTTAGTTGCAGAAGAAATTTATGCCCACCATGAAAGATGGGATGGTTCAGGATACCCCAGACAATTAAGTGGGGAAGACATTCCTTACCTGGCCAGGATAATTTCTATTATAGATGCCTATGATGTTATGACCAATGGTCGACCATACAAGGATTCTATGAGTCAGAAAGAGGCTCTTAATGAGATAGAACGATGTGCTGGAAGTCAATTTGATCCAGACCTGGCTGCTTCTTTTATTGAAATGATGGTTCAAGAGTGATTATGAATTTGTAATCTTATTTATGTATTTATGCAGGACTTTGATAGTTTTTTATAGAAAATAATATAATGAATATTATTATTATTATTATTAAATTTTAAAATTAATGAAATCAGAGCCTCCATTTATGAAAGTCTTTGTTGCCAGTTAGAGCCAGGAGGACCCATATAATCCAGGGGATAAAGAGAAAATGGATGGCCTTTACTGTGAACATGTCATCAGGACAGGGTAGAGTTTAAATATTCCAAATGCTTTAAAAGATGAATTCTGGAAGAATAATCCTGACATTGAGTTAGGAATGATTTCTTATTACGGTCTCCCTGTTTACTGGCCAGAGGGAGAGGTTTTTGGCACAATTTGCATGACATTGGTAAAACCAAAATACCGGCAGAAATTTAAAAAAATTTATAGAAATAATTTAATAAGTAAGATTTAATAAAATGATAAGGAGGAAGTCATGGCTGAAGATTTAAGAGAGATAATTAAAAAACAGGAATTATTACTTGAAACAATAGATACTCAAATCTGGTATCTAATTGATGAAGAAACTTATGGCAAAGTAAATAAAGCACATGCAGATTTTTTAGGGCTTAATAAATCAGATATAGAACATAAAAAATTAAGGGAATTACTTTTAGAAGAGGAAGCTGAAATTTGCAGACAGGGCAATAAAGAGGTATTCAATAAAAAGAAAAAAATTGAAACTGAAGAGTGGGCAAAAAATAGCGAAGGTCAAAAGAAGCTGCTTTCGATAACCAAGAATCCTAAATTAAATGAACAAGAAGAAGTAGAGTATGTAGTATGTTCGGCGAAAGATATTACTGATATTAAGAAAAAAGAAGAGAAATTAAGAGATAACAAGAATCTATTATCTTCTATTTTAGAAGTACAAAATCAATTAGTAGCAGTTTTGAACCTTAAGGGAGAAATTATTAAATTCAATAAAGCCTGTGAGAAGTTAACAGGTTATAGTTTTGAAGAGGTGAGAAATAAAAAAATATGGGAAGTATTAATTAAAAAGAATGAAATAGAAGAGATAAAAAAGGTTTTTAGAAATCTGAAAGCAAAAAACTTTCCAAATAAACATGAAAATTACTGGAAAACAAAAACAGGGGAATTAAGATTAATTTCTTGGTCTAATAATGTAATACTTGACCAAAATAATGAGGTCAAGTATATAGTAGCTACTGGTGATGATATCACAGAAAAGTTATGGAAAGAAAGAATATTAAAGAAGAGTCAGCAAATTGCTAACGTAGGTAACTGGGTACTTAATCTTAACAAAAATATATTATTTTGGTCTGATGAAATTTATAGAATTTTCGGATTGAATCCTCAAGAATTTGAAGCTACATATGAAGCTTTTCTTGATACTATACACCCTGATGACCGCAAAAAAGTAAATAATGCATATACAACTTCTATTGAAAATAATGAGGATACATATGAAATTGAGCATAGAATTATAAAACATGATAATGGTCAAATTCGTTATGTGAAAGAAAAATGTGAGCATATAAAAAATGATGAGGGTGAGATAATACGTTCTTTAGGAATTGTTCAAGATATTACAGAACTTAAAGAGAAAGAAAAGGAAATAAAATATTTATTATATAAAGATCAATTAACAGATCTGTATAACCGAAGGTTTATAGAAGAAGAGATGAAAAGGCTGGATACCGAACGGCAACTGCCTATTAGCATTTTTATGGTTGATATTAACGGATTAAAACTTATTAATGATAGCCTTGGTCATCGAAAAGGCGATGAATTATTGGTTAAGACTGCTGATATTTTAAAAGAAGCATTCAGAGATGAGGATATAATTGCTCGATATGGAGGGGATGAATTCGTTATTTTATTGCCTCAGACAGATAGGAAAACTGCTCAAAAAGTTGTCGGAAGGATAAAAAGAAAATGCCAAAAATGCTCTGGAGATAATCTGGTTGTATCTTTAGGTGTAGGTTTGGCAACTAAAACTTCGGTTAAGGAAGATATTTTTGATATATTAAAAGAAGCTGATGATAAGATGTATCAGAATAAACTATTAACTAGTGAAAGCAAAAAAAATGATATTGTATCAGGATTATTAAATGCTTTAGGAGCTAAGAGTGATGAGACAAAAGAACATACAATGAGAATGACAAGGTTAGCCAATCGTTTAGGTGAAAGTATTGGAGCATCAGAAGAACAAAAAGACAAATTAACTCTTCTGGCCACTTTACATGATATCGGTAAAATTTCAATATCAGAAGAAATATTAACTAAGCCTGGTAAACCGACAGAAGAAGAGTGGAATATCATAAAAAAACATGCTGAAAATGGTTGTAAAATTGCTTCCTCATCTTCCGAGTTTGCTATTGTTGCAAAAGATATTCTCTATCATCATGAAAGGTGGGATGGTAACGGTTATCCCAGGGGGCTTAAAGGTGAAGAGATTCCATTTTTGGCTCGAATTATTAGCATCATAGATGCTTATGATGTGATGACAAATGAAAGGCCTTATAGTCCAGTTATTAGTAAAGAAGAAGCGTTGCAGGAGATAAAAGACTGTGCAGGTAGTCAGTTTGATCCAGATTTGGCTGAAAAGTTTGTTGAATTATTTTAGAAGAATAAAACTCTGGATGTTATTTTTGTGGCAGTAATGGAGATAATATTCTAGATAAAGTATAAGCATAATCCCCATCATCTGTCATATTAGAAAAATATATTGATTAGATATTCAGGTCAAGGATTCAGGTATATCTACAATCTCAGCAGGTATCTGATTGGACCTGGCCAGGCTGAAATATAAACTTTTTATCTGACAGAAGAAGGCCTTTGAAGTTAAATCTAGAATTATAAATATAAGAAAGAAATGAAAAAATTAAATAAATTATAGCATTGTGAGTTAAATAGAGAGGAGGTCATTCTTGAAGAAAATACTTAAAAACCTTGAAGAAATCAATGATTATAGGATTATCTTAATTCTAATATCAGTCCTATATTTTATTTTCCCAGTGTTTTATTACTATTTTGCTGGTATAACTGATCCAATGCCATTAAATCACAGGTTCATAGGGGCTTCCATGTTTTTAATAGCATTTATTCTCTCATATTTTAGCGATTTTATTCAGTTTAATATAGAAAAGACAACCATGGTTGTTGTATATCTGGCCATCCTGCAATTAGTTTACTTAAATTACATCTCAAACTATCAACGTAACCTGGCTTTAAGTTTGATAGTAGTAATTGCTGTGGCCAATTTGTTTTTTAGTAAATATAAATTAAAATTCTATCTCAATGTTCCATTAGCTTTATTAGTAGTAATCACATTATTACCAGTTGAAAGTTCAGCTGTTTCTAAAATAGGCTATTTCTTCACTTATATATTAGTGGCTGGGCTAACCTACTTTATAAGCTATTTCAAAACAAAAGAAGATAATAAACTAAAAGAAAAGCTGAATTTAATTATTGAAGGTACCAATGTCGGAACCTGGGAATATAATATTCAGACAGGTAAAACTGTTTATAATGAAAAATGGGCAGAAATGATAGGATATACATTAGAAGAACTTAATCCAGATAGCATTGAAACATGGGATTCTTTAGTTCATCCTGATGATGTTAAAAAATCTGAAAAACGCTTTCAAGAACATTTAAAAGGGAAAACAGATTTTTATAAATGCGAAAAGAGACTTAAGCATAAAGACGGCCACTGGGTCTGGGTATTAGGTCAGGGCAAATTAATTTCAAGGACAGAGGATGGCAGTCCACTAAAAGTTCTAGGAATCAACATTAATATCTCAGAACAGAAAGAACATGAAAGAACAATCAAAGAACTAAACAAAATAGCTGTTGAATTTCAAAAACTGAGCAGTGAAGATGCAATTTGTAATAAAACCATTGAAGCAGCAAGGGAAATCCTGGATTTTGATTTATGTGGTATTGCCCTGGTCAAAGATAATAAATTTATTATTAAAGCAACTTCTGGTGAAATAGATATCGATTCACTACCTTTAAATTATGGGGTAATTGGAAAGGCATATAGAAATAATAATAGTTATTTAAATAAAGATATAGATGTAGATCCTGATGCCAGACCAGTAAAAAAGACATATAAATCTGGTATAGCTATACCGATTCAGGATATCGGAGTATTCCAGGCAGCATCCAATGAAAAAGCTGCCTTTAATCAGCAGGATTTAGAATTGGCTGAGATATTAATCTCTCATACTAAAGCAGCATTAGAATCAGTGTATTATCAAAAAGAGCTTGAATATAAATCATTCCATGATAGCTTAACTGGATTATACAATAGAAGGTTTTTTGAAGAAGAAATGAATAGATTAGATACAAAAAGAAATCTGCCGCTCAGCATTATAATTGCCGATTTAAATGGTTTAAAACTCATCAATGATAGTTATGGCCATGATAAAGGAGACAAAGCATTAATAAAAACAGGAGAGATTTTAAATGAAGTTTTAAGGGATGAAGATATAATAGCCCGACATGGTGGAGATGAATTTGCAGTTTTACTCCCTCAGACTGATAATGAAACAGTCGTAAAGATTATAAAGAGAATAAAAAATAAAGTCTATGAATTTAATCAAAAAGAAGATATTCCAATATCCTTTGCCCTGGGCTCAGCTACTAAAAATGATTCAGATCAGGATATTGAAGAAGTTTTAAAAGCTGCAGATAATAATATGTACCAGAATAAACTATCAGAAAGACAAAGCAGCAAGAATAACATTTTCCAGGCATTATTAAATACTTTAAGCGCAAAAAGCGATGAGACAAAAGATCACGCAATCAGAATGACAGAATTAGCACTTAAATTCGGAGAAAAACTAAACTTAAATAATTCTGAGCTTAATAGATTGTCACTCTTAGCTACCATGCATGATATAGGTAAAGCAGCAATCTCAGAGAATATTTTAATCAAACCAGGAAATTTAAATGAAGAAGAATGGAAAATCATAAAACAGCATTCAGAAAAAGGCTATAAAATAACCTCTTCAATTGCAGAACTTTCAATTATAGCTGAAGATATATTGTTTCATCATGAACGCTGGGATGGTGAGGGTTATCCTCAAGGCTTAATTGGAGATAAAATCCCCTATCTTTCCCGGGTAATAACAATAATAGATGCTTATGATGTAATGACACATAAAAGGGGTTACAGTGAGCCAATTAGCAAAAAAGATGCTCTGGCAGAAATAGAAAACTGTGCCGGAACTCAATTCGACCCGGACTTAGCAGAAAAATTCATAGAAATGATGGAATAAATTTTTTATCAGATAGAAGAAGGTACTTGAGGATAAATCTAGAATTATAAGTTAAGAAATGAATAAAAATTAAGTAAATTATAGCAAAGCAAGGAAAATTAAAAGGAGGTTTTTTTAATGAGTGAAGAAAAGAAATGTCCAGTAACAGGAGCATCAAGCAGTTCAGCTAAACCAGGTCCATCAAATCGGGAATGGTGGCCAGGCAAGTTAAATCTTGATATTCTTCATCAACATAGCCAGAAATCTAATCCAATGGATTCAGACTTTGATTATGCCGAAGAATTCAAGAAGCTTGATTTACAAGCAGTTAAAGAAGACCTATATGAACTAATGACAGATTCTAAAGATTGGTGGCCAGCAGACTGGGGTCATTATGGTGGCTTATTTATTCGGATGGCCTGGCATAGTGCAGGAACTTACCGCCTATTTGATGGCCGTGGTGGTGGAGGATCAGGAAATCAACGGTTTGCTCCGCTTAATAGCTGGCCTGACAATGTTAACTTAGATAAGGCAAGAAGACTGCTCTGGCCAATCAAAAAGAAATATGGCCGGAAAATATCCTGGGCAGATCTCTTAATTCTGGCAGGCGACTGCGCCCTGGAGTCAATGGGTTTTGAAACCATTGGTTTTGGTGGTGGCCGGGAAGATATCTGGGAACCAGAAAAAGATGCCTATTGGGGCAAAGAAGATGAATGGATGGGCAGGGAAAGATTTGATGAAAATGAAGAATTAGAAAAGCCCCTGGCTGCAACCCAGATGGGACTTATATATGTTAATCCAGAAGGGCCTGATGGCAATCCAGATCCTGAAGCTTCAGCTAAAAATGTTAGAGAAACCTTTGAGCGGATGGGCATGAATGATGAAGAGACAGTCGCATTAATCGCAGGTGGCCATACCTTTGGTAAATGCCATGGTGCCGGCGACCCAGAATTAGTGGGTCCAGAACCAGAGGCTGCTCCTCTAGAAGAACAGGGCCTGGGCTGGAAGAATGCATTCAAGACAGGTAAAGGAGAGCATACAACCTCCAGTGGAATAGAAGGTGCCTGGAGTCCAGAACCGATTAAATGGAATAACGGTTATTTTAGAGTCTTATTAGAATACGAATATGAGTTAGTTAAAAGTCCAGCTGGAGCAAACCAGTGGCTTGCCATGGATGTCAAGGAAGAGGATATGATAGAAGCTGCCCATAATCCTGACAAGAAGTTCCGGCCAATGATGACTACAGCAGATTTATCACTAAAGAATGATCCAGTTTATGAAGAGATAGCCTGGAGATTTTATAAAAATCCAGAGGAATTTGAAGAAGCCTTTGCTAAAGCCTGGTTTAAGCTGGTCCATCGTGATATGGGGCCAAAATCCAGATATTTAGGCGAGGATGTTCCAGAAGAAGACTTTATCTGGCAGGATCCACTGCCTGAGCAAGATTACGAAATCGTCAATGATGCAGATATCAGAGAGCTTAAAAAGCAGATCCTGGCAACAGAGCTATCAATCTCCGAGCTCGTCAAAGCTGCCTGGGCTTCAGCCTCGACCTTTAGAGGCTCAGATAAACGGGGTGGAGCAAATGGAGCTAGAATTAGACTTACCCCGCAAAAGAACTGGGAAGTCAATCAACCTGAAGAGTTAAATAAAGTGCTGCAGGTCTTAGGAGACATCCAGCAGAAGTTTAACAAAGCTCAGTCCGGTAATAAGAGAGTTTCAATGGCAGACTTAATAGTCTTAGGTGGCTCTGCTGCAATCGAGCAGGCTGCTCAGGCTGCCGGCTATGACTTAGAAGTTCCCTTTACACCAGGCCGGGTCGATGCCTCACAGGAGCAGACAGAAGAAGAATTCTTTGAATTAATCGAGCCAGAAGCAGATGGATTCCGTAATTATACCAAAGCTAAGTATACTGTACCGGCAGAGGATATGCTAGTGGATAAAGCCCAGCTACTAACCCTGACAGCACCTGAAATGACCGCTTTAGTAGGAGGCTTTAGAGTTTTAGAAGCCAATTACAAAAACTCACAACATGGTGTATTTACAGAAGAACCTGGCAAGTTGACCAATGACTTCTTTGTAAATCTACTTGATATGTCAACTAAATGGAAGCCGTCTTCAGAAGATAAAGATATATTTGAAGGCAGAGATCGTTCAACTGGAGAGCTTAAATGGACAGGAACTAGAGTAGATTTAATTTTTGGTTCTGATTCCAGACTACGGGCCATCTCAGAGGTATATGCATCTGATGATGCCGAAGAAAAATTCGTCAAGGATTTCATCTCAGCCTGGGACAAAGTAATGAATGCTGACCGTTTCGACTTAGAGTAATCACAAGATTAATAAATAATCTAAAACTTGTTTTATTAAGCCTCTGGCTAAATGTCAGGGGCTTATTTATTTTACTAAACAAAAAAGAATAGCTATTTCTAGAGTTTAACAGGCTTGGAAGATTTAATGGCCTCTCTAAGCCGCCATATAGGCTATTCTGGGAGTGTTTTTGTAAATAATAAGGATTGGCCTGCCTTCAGCATTGAATAGGAAGAAGTGGCTAATATGATTGAATTATTCGATTGCTATTACTTTAATGATCTTGTAATAATATCTGGTGTGGGTCGGTACTGGGTTGGTACTGGGTTGGTACTGGGTCGGTACTGGGTTGGTACTGGGGAGGTATTGAATGAAAGTTATATAACTTAACTAACTTAATCCTTGAAATACAAATGGTGCCGAAGGTGGGACTCGAACCCACACAGGCGTGAGCCCAACGGATTTTGAATCCGTCGCGTCTGCCAGTTCCGCCACTTCGGCACATTATTTATCCTATCATAAAATTTTTTAAAAAACAAGAGGTTTGTAAACTGTTTACAGGCTTTAAATGATTATTTTTGATATTATTATAATAAGTACAAAAATTAGAGCAGGAGGTGTTTAATAATGGCAGTAGAAGAGAAGGTTTCAGGGAAGTATAAGGTTGAATTTACTGAAGATGCTAAAGATTTTATTAAAGATAAAGATTTTGAAGATATAACTGTAAAGATGATTAGACAGAGCGGAGGTTGAAGTGGTCCAACTATGAAGCCTGAGGTTCAGGCTGGAAGTCCAAAAGGTAAGGAAAGAGACTATTATCAAACTGTTAAAACTGATGGTGTAAATATTCATATAGCTAAAAATATGAATAGGGAGAATACAAACATTAAATTAACTATTGATGTAACAGGTTTTTGGGTTGTCAAAAATCTTTATCTTTCAAATTTAGAGCAATTTTAATTCTTTACTGGCCGGTAATAATCCGGTCAGTTTTTTTCTTTATATTATAAAATGTTTTTTTTAACATAATAAAACATAATAAATTTTATTTAATGTGCAGGAATTTAGTAGGATATCTTTAATATAATAATAGAATTATATTTTTCATTATTTTAATAAAATTTATAAGGGGGAATTTGTTAATGTTAGATTCATTACTTGCGGTTAATGATGCAATCAACGAGATTGTATGGGGGCCACCTTTTCTTGTTTTACTTGTAGGTACAGGGATTTATCTGACCTTCAGACTTAATTTTTTCCAGTTTACTCATTTTAAATTATCATGGAAACAAAGTTTTGGAAGATACTTCAGTAAAGAAGCAGAAGAAGAGGGTGGAGTATTAAGCTCCTTTCAGGCCATAAGTTCTGCTATGGCAGCAACGCTTGGTGTTGGAAATATAGCCGGTGTTAGTACTGCTCTCTCACTCGGTGGTCCAGGTGCAATCTTCTGGATGTGGGTCTCTGCTTTATTTGGAATGGCCACAAAGTTTGCTGAGGCTCAATTAGGTATTAAATATCGTGAAGAACATGGAGAAGATGATTTTACTGGTGGAGTAATGTATTATATTCAGAATGGTATGGGTGGAAAATGGAAATGGCTGGCCGTACTTTATGCATTCTTTGCTGGAATTGCAGCCTTTGGTATTGGTAATATGGTTCAATCCAATACACTTGCCCATGCAGCTGAAGATGGCTTTGCCATACCAACCTGGGTAACCGGTGTTGTAGTAGTATTTTTTGTTGGTTTAGTTATTATTGGTGGAGTAAAAAGAATTGGTAAAGTAGCAGAAAAATTAGTTCCATTAATGGCTATTTTCTATTTTGTTGGTGGTGGCTTAATTATAATCTTAAATATTGGTGCTGTACCTGCGGTCTTTGCTGATATTTTCTCCAGTGCGTTTACTGGTTCGGCAGCTGTTGGTGGCTTTGCCGGTGCAACAGTCAGGATGGCAGTCCGTTTTGGTGTAGCCCGAGGTGTATTCTCAAACGAAGCCGGACTTGGAGCCGCTTCAATTATACATGCCCAGGCCAGAAACAAACCTACCCGTCAGGGTATGTGGGGTATCTGGGAAGTTATAATTGATACATTAGTCGTTGGTACAATTACTGCACTAGTTGTACTTCTAACAGGCGCGTTGGAAACAGGAGAAACTGGAGCTGTTTTAGCTTCAGAGGGCTTTACAATGGGGCTACCAGGTCCCGGAGGCTATATCATAAATATTAGTATTATAGTCTTTGCCTTTACAACTATGTTAACCTGGAGTTTTTATGGTGAAGAAAGTTGGAGATATATCTTCGGCAAAAAAATTGTAATGCCATATAGATTTGTCTTTTTAGGTTTATTATTTGTTGGTGCAATAGGAGCTTTAGAACCAATCTGGTTATTAGCTGACACATTAAATGGTTTAATGGCAGCTCCAAACTTAATTGCTTTAATAGTCCTTGCTGGTGTAATAGTAAAAGAAAAAGACGATTATATGGATGAACTCACCCGTTCTGCTTAAAATTATCAAATAGTATATCAAAAATGCCTGGGAAACCAGGCTTTTTTTATTTAAATTACTCTCTTTAAATTTATTTGAGAGGATTTTGTGGTTTTGTGTTGAATAAATGTATTGTAGAGTCTAATAATTTTGAGGGGGTATAATAATGTATACTAGAGTCCCATTATCAGATCTACCAACTTCATTAGAAAGAATGCCTGAAATTTCAAGAATTTATGATAATGATTTTTATATTAAAAGAGACGATCTTGCCGGGCCAGAACCAGGTGGAAATAAAGCTAGAAAATTAGATTATATTTTAGGGGAAGTTAAAAAAGAAAATGCCAATCACCTTATAACTACTGGCAGTCCATTTTCAAATCATTGTAGATTAACTGCAATGGCAGCATTAAAATTTGGTTTAGATTGTACATTAATTTTAACAACTGATCAAAACCCTTCAGAGATAAATTATGGTGGCAATTATTTTATTTATGATCTTTTAGATGTTAAAATAAAAACTGTGCCATTAGCAAAAAGGCAGGAAGCAATGCAGGCAGAGTATTCTGAGCTTAAATCAACCGGGAAAAAGCCATATCTAATAGAAGCAGGAGGTTATGGTAATGCAGGAACTCATGGTTATGTAGAAGCTGCTTCAGAATTGAAAGCTGATATTAATTTTCATCCTGGTAGATTTGATTATTTATTTTTAGCGTCAGGTACAGGTACGACCCAGGCAGGGCTTCTAATCGGTAATTATCTTCATCATATGGCAGAATCTATTATCGGTATAAGTGTTGAGGCCGATGAAAATTCTGGTAGTAAAAAGATTAAAAATTGTATTGATGAGTATTGCAATGAAAACAATCTGCCGGCAGATATAATAAAACAGGATGTCATATTTATAGATAAGTACAGAGGTAAAGGTTATGGAAAAATAGATGATGAAGTTATTAAGGTTATTAGGGAAATAGCAAAAAAAGAGTCGATACTCCTTGATCCTGTTTATACAGGGCAGGGCTTTTATGGAATGTTATCTTTTTTACAGAATAACAATATAAGACGTAAAAAAATTCTTTTTCTCCATACTGGAGGGTTGCCGATTCTCTTTAACAACTCAGAATCATTTAAGTAAAATTATAATTTTAGTATTTCAGGAGGAACAAGCCAATGAAATATCCTATAAATCTAATAATAGAAAATAATCAAAAATTATCCCATGGTGGCAAAGATCAATTAGAATATCATGGCAAGGGCAAGTTATATAAAAAAAATAACTCTATTTATCTCCGTTATAAAGAAGATATTCAGGGTATGGAGGCTGCTAGGATCACAATTAAGATTAAAGAATCAGAAGGTACTGTTTTAATAAGAAGATCAGGAAATGGAATTGGTAGTTTCAAGCAAAATTTTAAAGCAGGAGAAAGTTGTGAAGACTTTTATCGACATGTTCATGGCACAGTAGAGTTAAAAACTTTTACCGATAAATTAGATTGTTATTTAGAAGATGGAGCAGGAGAGATTAATATAGTTTATCAATTGTTCATTGGCGGTCAAAAAGTCGGAGTAAATGATTTAAGAATATGCTACCAGGAAGTTAAATAGTAAGCAAATCCCTGCCAGACTAACGGCAGGGATTAACTTTGAATTTAATATCTATAAACAGCACCTATATCTGTATCATCAGGCATTTGTTCATCTGAAAGTAGATATACTTTCCCACCATTTAAGATTGTATTTAATACTGCATAATTGTAAAGATCGAAATCATGATCAGGTTCTTCTTCAATTATTTTATCATCAGATAGGTCATAATTACCCTGTTTATTAGCAGAACTTGATAATAATAAAAATTCGACTTTTCCATGGACAGTTTCTGGTAAAATCTTTTCAAGTTCTTTTTCTGTTTTCCCACTGCTTATTAATTCTTTATATTTTTCAATTGCATTTTCTTTTTCTTTATTTAATTCAGGGAGGATAACATCCTTTGCTTGACTGTAAATTTCCTCTTTTTTCATTTTTCCTGGGCTACCCTTTACAAACTCCTCTAATAGATTGTCATAGTTATTAGCTTTTTCATAATAAGGATAGATTTCTTCAACACACATCAGGGCAAGAGGTGCACCTAATTGATTTAGATATGGTGTTACAGCTTCATCAACAAGTCTAAAATATTGAAGTAAGTCTTCTTCTGTATCTCCTTCGACACCGCCCTGGCCATGGTAAATACCAGTATCTCCCCCGGTGGAGCTGGAAGCTCTCTGAATATTAACTTCAAGATTTCCAGTTTCAAAGATTTCTTCAAAACTTGCTGGTAAGTTTTCAAGTTCAACCTTTTCAATATTTTCATCATCACAGTAAAATATTCTTGTATTGTTACGACTTAAAGCTAAAAGATAAAAACTATTATCTTCAAAAACTGCCGGTACAATTTGACGAAAATCAAAGTTTTCACCCACTTTGATTTCTTCTTCAAATTTGACTGGCAGTCTATATGATTTATATTGATCAGGAGAAATATAGAATGCCAATCCCTGACTTTGCTCATCAAGCCAGAAATCTTTATCATTCTCTAGACCTACCAGTGGCTCTAATATTTCATCTATTTCCTTTTCACTCATACCCCAGTTATCTTTTAATTTCTTGCGAGCAGCTCTGGTAAGATTCTTAAATCTTATTTTCATTTTGTTGTAGGCATTTCCCTCTGATTTTTCAGTTGGCATATAAATGCTAATGCAGGGTTGATTAGTTTCAGATATTAACTTCTTAACTTCTTCTCTTTTAATTTTATCCATCTAACACCCTCCTTAAACATATTCTGATACAATTCTCAGTCAATTAATAATCTGCTGTAATTATATTATAATATATGTTTAATTAATCTGCAATCTTTAAAAAATTATAAAAATAGCCCCTGGATTATAAACCCAGAGGCAGTAATTTTAGTTATATTTATTTAACCATTAATGCCTTTAGCAACTCGGGCAACTCTTTTTGCCAGCCTCTTTACCATAGTTAATTCAGATTCATTTGGAAAACGGCTTCCATCAGGACCAGCAACTGTAGATGGTCCATATGGTGAGCCACCTTGAAATTCAGTTTCACTTAGTTCTGGATTCTGGCCATAGGGAGTACCAACAAAAATCATTCCTAAATGAAGCATAGGTATTAAAGAAGAGAGAATGGTACTTTCCTGGCCTCCATGAAGTGTATTGCTGCTGGTAAATATACCAGTTACTGTATCTTCTAAATCGCCATTTGCCCATAAACCACCGGATGTATCAAGTACCTGTTTAACCTGAGCAGGCATATTACCAAATCTGGTTGGTATACCCCATAAAATACCATCTGCATTCTTTAGATCATCTTTTGTTACTTCTGGAATTTCTTCTTGTTCTTTTTGAGCTTTAACATAAGCTTCCTGTTCAGACATTGCTTTTTTAGCGGATTCGAATTCAGGGACTTTAACTAACTTAACATTTACTCCTTCGAGATCTTTAGCTCCATCTTTAGCAGCCTTTGCCATTTCAAAAACATGCCCATAAGAACTGTAATAGATAATTAATAACTCTGTCATTAATTTAACCTCCTTGATTATTTATATAAATATAATTAATTTCTAAATTTTATTATATTCAACTGATCAATTTTTATCTGTAATCGATTTTACATTTAATAATTGGAGTTTTTTGATTTTAGCTTTTTCTATATATTTGATTATCAACTTTTTTAAAGATTAAATTAAAAATTATTTAATACTATAAATTCCTTCAAAGAATTGATATAATAAGATTACTTAAGAAATAGTTGACCTATTTAGGAGGCAACGATAAATGCAGATAATATTATTTTTAGTTAGTATAATTTTAGTCTTGAATCTGTTACAGATTTTAAAAGCTTTATTTTTTCCAAAAGGCAAACCTGATTATGGTTATTTCAATTTAATCAAAAAACCTATTAATATCGGTCATAGAGGGGCTTCTGGTCATTATCCAGAAAACACCATGCTATCATTTAATCAGGCATTACAAATGGGGGCAAAAGGTTTTGAATTTGATTTAAAAATAACATCAGACAATAAAGTTTTAGTTTTCCATGATGATAATACTTTAAGAATGACCGGAAAAGAAATAAATATAAATGAAGTTGAATATAATAAATTAAAAGAGTTAAATATATTAAATTCTAATGGAGAAAAAATTCCTTTATTAAGAGAGGTTTTAAATGAATTCCAAGATATACCTATGATTATTGAGATTAAAGACATAGGGGAAAACACAATTAAAAGTATAGCAGAGGTAATTAAAGAAACAGATAGTAAAGGGCAGGTATTACTCGGGAGTTTTCATGAAAGTACAATTAATGGGTTAAGAAATGAACTTCCAGATGTTCCAACTGTTGCCTGTGAAAGAGAGGCTTTTTTATTTTATATATTATCACATTTTGGTTTAGCTGGTTTTTTAAATTGGGATTTTGAAGGTTTTTCAATACCAATTAAGCATGGAAAACTACCAGTTTTAACTCCCCCTTTTATTGCTGCTGCCAAGGCAAAGGGTATAGGTTTATTTATCTGGACAATTAATAATGAGAAAACAATGAAAAGGTTAATTAAAATTGGAGTAGATGGTATTATGACTGATTATCCGGATAGGATGAATGATATTTCCTGTTAGTGGATAAACTTGTTAATGAATTTTTATTTTGTTATAATTATGTTGATAGATTGTATCAAAATAGAGAAGTGGTATTTGTACAGAACTTTCAAAAAGAGATTAGTTCAAAATAAATAATTGGAGGTAAAAATGAAATCTTTCAACTTTGAGAATAAGAGTAGAGATTCCAGGAAAGAATTATCAGATGAGAATATAGCTCCTTATTTACCAGGCAGAAATCTTGTAGATATAACAGGGATAATTAAAAAGAATAAAAAACTAATTACAGTTTCAAGAAAAGAGATGGATCATTTAGTAAAATTATCAAATGAAGCAGTTTATTTGCATTTATTAGAAAATAAACAACTGGTCACTGTTGATAAATATGAATCTACAAACTATGTGAAATTATCATGTGAAACAGGATTGCCATTTCCATTATATGCAACTGCTCCTGGAAAGGTAATTCTTGCCCATATAGATGAATCAAGTTTAGATGATTACCTTGATGAAGAACTTATTGCTTATACTATAAATACAATTGTTGATAAAGATAGGCTGAAAGCTGAATTAAAAAAAGTTAAAGAAAATGGTTGTGCTACAAGTTATGGTGAGCTAGAAGCAGGCGTTCTTTCTATTTCTGTACCTGTTTTTGAAAAGAAAGAAATTAAAGGGGCTATTAGTATAGCTGGTCCAGAATATAGAGTATATAAAAGACAGGGAGAGTACCTGACAGCTTTATTAGAATCAGTAAAGAAAATAAATCAGAAGTTAAACTAATATAAAAATGGCGGAAAGAGCCGCCATTTTTTTGCTTGTATTTAGTTTCCAGCATCTAAAACCTCATCAAACTCAGGTAACTCTGGCAATCTATCAAGAAAGCCTAATACAACTTCTGGTCTATCTGTAATAAAACCACTTGCCTGGAAATGAGCTAATGTTCTTATCTGCCACAAATAATTAATTGTATAGGGGAAGACAAACTTTTTATTTTCATGGGCTGCTGCAATGTGCCATGGCCATGCCATAAAACCTTTGGGACCGAGCCCATCGGCTATTTCACTACTGTATTCAAGCCAATTATTCCAGCTACGTCTTGAAATTCTATTATCAGTTATTAATAATAATCTTGGTTTATCAGGAACAAGTTCCTTAAACTTCCTTAAACTGCTTAAAGAGAATGAAAAGAAAATTGTCTTTTCAAAGCCCTCTTCTTCAAGCCAGTTTCTTTCTTCAAGAATATTTACAATTTCTTGCTCAATACCGTCATACTTTTCTGGATGTTTAGTTTCCAGTATTAAGCCTGGAGTATGGCTGCCAGCTTTTGCAATATCAATAAGTTCATCTAAGGTTAATATATCTAACCCCTCATAGTTTTCATCAGCGTAATTTTCGTTAGCTTCATTAAACCAGCTTCCATAATCAAGTTGTCTTAATTCCTCTAAAGTAAATTCTCCGATTTCATCATTAATTCTATCTGGGAAAACTTCTTCAACATTTGAGGTTCTTTCTAAAGTTTCATCATGAAATATTATTAATTCACCATCTGCTGTCATTTGAACATCAGCTTCAAAATAATCAGCACCAGTTTCTCTAGCTATTTCATATGCAGGCCTGGTTGATTCAGGAGCCACTATTGACGCCCCTCTATGGGCTATTACTGCTGGATAAGGTATATTATGGTCTGATAATATATCTTCACCTCTCATATCAGGATTAATTAAATAATAACCACCGTAAAAAATCATGAAACCGGCAAATAAAATTAATAGAATGATAATAACGAATTTCATGTTATTTCACCCCTCAATAAAAACCTTATTATTCATTTCTCCTTCTAAGTTGTTTAATATCTCTAGAATATCGAATTTTCTCTAATAATAATTCTTTTGTTTCAGTATCTAATTCTATATCTTGTTCTAGATTTTCAACATGTCCAATTTTGATGAATTCATCAAATTCATTAACAAATAATTGGTTTTGATATAATATTTGAGGAATTTCATGAATGAATAATACTGGTTTATCCTCAGGATGTAACATTGAATAACCCATAAAATCATCAGGAATATTATTGACACCCATTATATCAAGAATAGTGGGTGGAAGGTCAGTTATAGTTCCAGTCTTTTCAATTTTTCCAGCATTTAAATCTGGATGTTTAATTAGCAATGGTATATGCTCAGGTTCTTTAATATTTCTATCCACATTAAAGTTAACGCTTGATGAGTATTCTGGTGTCTCAATTGCTGCTTCGTGATCTGAATATATAACAAAAAGAGTATCATTTTTTAAACCGCGGTCTTCTAATTCATTAAAGAACATTTCTAAAGAGTGATCAACAAAATATAAGGAGTTAAAGAAATCTTTAACCAGCTGACTATTTAAATCTTCAAATTCTTCCTGTTCAAATTCTTCAGGATAAAAGGTGAAAGGAGTATGGCTTGTAACAGTTATGAGATATGCAAAAAATGGTTCTTCTGCTTCTTCTATAAAATCAACAGATTGTTTTAAAAAGTCATAATCATTTATACCTAAATAATTGTCTTCAATTACATACTCTCTGTCATCCATTGAATAATCTTCTCTGGAATAAAATTTATCAAAACCTAATTCTGGATAAGCCTCATGTCTGTGAAAGAAGGAAGCATCATTTCCATGAAAAGCCATTGTCTGATAACCTAAATCATTCATAATATTAACTAATGAAGGGAATTGAGTCATATCATGCTCTCTAAATGAATATTGCCGATTAACAGGATACATACCTGTAAGTAAAGAGAAATCGGCATCAAAGCTACCATTGACATGCTGAGCATAAAAATCATTAGCATATAGGCTATCCTCTTTTAATGAATTTACAAATGGTACTATTTCTTTATCATTATATTCATAATCCATTGTCTTTTTATCTAAAGATTCGACCTGAATAACAATAATATTACTATAATCATCAATTAATTTGTCATCATCTGAAAGTTTAGTTTCAGTTTCAGGAAGTCTATTTTCTACAATTTCAAAATCGTCTTCACCATAATCATATAGTAGTTCAAAAGTATATAGTGGTATAACACCGTAAACATTAACAAAACCAGGAGTACTATTGTTATATAATTCTACAGGTGTAAAGCCACCAAAAGCAAGGTTTGTTATGAAAATTTGTCCCATCAAAATGATTAATATACTTAATAAAACAATTGCCCCTGTTTTAATTTTTTTCATTCTATTATAGCTTAGTTTTGATTTTAAAGAAGAGCCTGATTCCTGGGTTATTTTAATTGTAAAGCCCATTAAAATTAGATCCACAATGAAAAGAGGGTCGTATACATTGAATACATGTCTAAAAACGACTCCTATAGGGTTATAAGTATCTCCAACTGCCATTTCATTTATGCTCAAATAATTACCTAGATGTCTATTATACCAGAGATTTGATAGGAAAAAGAAGCTAAATACAATCGAAAAGATAAATATTATTAATCGTCCACTGCGTTTTTTAACAATAGGATATATAAAATATATAATAAACATAATAAAGGCTATATTTCTAAAAAAAATACTTAAAATTGATGGAACACTAAATATATGAAGCATAATAATATTATATTTTATCAAAAATCCTAATAAAAATGATATGGCAAATATCTTTTCTTTTTTATTCATTTCTTTAAAATGGTTCATTAATCAATCCTCCTAAATTTGTCTTAAAACTTATTATAACAGATATATTATTCTAGGCCAAACCCATTAAAAACCCAGGCTGAAGGGTGATATGAACTTATGAGATTCTTACTTTTGAAATGATTCTCTAAATATTTCTGGACTAAAGGGGAAAGATTACTAGTGCATGCATTTATAATTAGACTGGGATTAATTCTTTTTAAATTTTCGCTTAAATTACTTTTGTATTTTGTATCTTCTTCCCAGAATTCCTGCCAGACTTTGTCCCGCAATTTTTTGAAATGGTAATCACTTAAAGATCTTCTATGGAAAAAATGAAGAGAAGTCTGAAAGGGAATTGGATTTATTATTATAATTTTATAACTTCCATTCTGTAAAACATCTTTCTGATGATCACTAATTATAGCCATAAGCAATTCCTTAAGTTTATTTTCAATATTTTTTCCTGTAGCTCCCTGAGCAGGGGAGATAGGAATTAAATCATTATTGCTGCTATAATCAAATTCTGCTTTATGAGGCGATTCTAAAATTATAGCTATTGAATTATTAATTTTCGTACCTTCATTTAATAGTATATCATTGTAATTAGAATTTTTTATGATATTTTTTTTATTTAAAATAGAATTAATTTCAATATCATCTGTATTTTCATTCATAGTCATATTATATCGAATTATATTTGGTACTGATTTATTGATGAATTTATCTCTTATAAATATGTTTTTCTTATGATTTAAATCTATAAGCTCTTGATTATGATTTCTTATCTTAAAAAACTCTTTATAAATATTTTCATTAATTTTTACCTTGAAATTTTGATTATTCCCCATGATTATATAACTCATTTTATATCTCCTCCATTATTAAATTTTATCATGCCCCTATACCAGAGGCAAATAATTAGTTATAGACTGTAACAAAATAGTTTTATAATTTTAATTAAAGAAGATAGGAAAGAAAATGATTATCAAAAGAAAACTTTTTTTATTGCCTGATATCTGATATTATTAGTATTAGTTTATGTAAGCAACCTATATTTCTTAATTGAATTAAAATATTATGTTCAATGGCTTAAGAGCTCAAAGCAGATTATTTATATTACTTATAGTTTTAAATAGCTTTGATATATTATTTAGAGTATATTAAAAATAAATAATAGGAGGAATCATTTTGAACACAAAAAAATTAACTAGAAGTGGCTTACTAATTGCATTAGGAATTATAATACCATATTTCTTTCATATGTTTGGAATATCCGGAAGGATATTTTTACCTATGCATTTTCCACCTTTATTAGGTGGCTTTTTGGTTGGACCTTTATATGGTGCAGTAATTGGGGCTGTACTCCCTATCTTAAACTCAATGATATCAGGAATACCTCAGATGCCAACTATGGCCTTTATGATAGTTGAACTGGCAGCTTTCGGATTAGTAGCTGGTATTCTATATAAAAAAATGAATTTATTTATAAGCCTTATCATTTCAATGCTTGTAGGCAGAATAATATATTTTATTTTATTTGCTTTATTTATTGAATTCACTAATCCTTTTGTCTATATTTTCGGGGGAATAGCATCTAGTTTACCTGGTGTTATTGGTCAGTTATTACTTATCCCTGCTATTGTAACTGTTTTAGAGTCTAAATATGGTAAGATATAATTTAATTAACTAACTTATGATTTTGAATGATTTTATTTTGAAATATATTTAATCGAAATTTAAGGAGCTGATTTTGTTGACTGAAAGATTATTTCTTTTAGACGGACATAGCTTAGTCCATAGAGCATTTTATGCACTGCCTTTATTAACAAATTCCGACGGAGATTATACAAATGCAGCATTTGGGTTTGCACGAATGTTTTTCTCATTAATGGATAATGAGTCCCCCGATCTTTTATCCGTTGCCTTTGATCTTGAAGGTCCAACATTTAGGCATGATGAATATGAAGAGTATAAAGCTGGTCGGAAAAAAATGCCTGATGAGCTTAGACCACAATTTGATATAGTTAGAGATTTTTTAAAAGTATTAAATGTACCTATATTTGAGAAAGAAACTTATGAAGCAGATGATTTAATAGGTACATTAGCAAAACAGGCAGCAGATAATGGTTACGATGTTGTCATTGTTACTGGTGATAGAGATGCATTGCAATTGGTAGATGAAAATATAAATGTCATGTATACCAGGAAGGGTATGAGTGATCTTGTTGTTTATGATCTTGAAAAAATAAGAGAGGATTATGAATTAGAACCAGAACAATTAGTTGATATGAAAGGATTAATGGGGGATAGTTCAGATAATATCCCAGGTGTTCCAGGTATAGGTGAAAAAACTGCTACTAAACTGCTAAAAGAATTTGATGATATGGAAACCATACTAAATAATATAGATAAAGTTTCAGGGAAAAAACGTAAAGAAAACTTAAGAAAGTATACTGAACAGGCAGTAATGAGTAAAAAGTTAGGAGAAATAGATACAGATGCTCCAATTGATTTTAATGAAGATAAATGTCGCTGGGGAGGTTTTGATGAAGGCGAGGTATATGAATTTTTATCTGAATTTGAGTTTAACTCCCTTTTAAAAAGATTTGCTTCAGATCGCAAAATTTTAGATGAAGATAATTTTGAAATAAAAGAACTTTCAAGTCAATCAGAAATAACTAATTTAATTGAAAGAGCAAAAGAACAAGGAGAAGTAAATTTAGCTGCTTATTTGGATAACTATGACAAACCAATGCAGAGTAATGCTGAAATCATTGTATCAATTGATACTGATAATGTATATATAATAAAAGATATAAGCTCTTTAGAAGTACTTTTTTCTAATAGTAGTATCAAATTTAATTTAATTCATGGGAAAGAAGCTTTAATCTGTTTGAGAAAAAATGGATTCAATTTAGGAAATATAGATTTTGATCTTCTTCTTGCCAGATATTTGTTAAAGCCATCAGGTAAAGAACCAGAATTAAAGGAGATTTTAATTGATGAATTAGGAGTAGAAGTATCAGAGGATCTATCTGAAAAAGAATTAATAGCGTTATCTTTAATTAATTTAGAAACTTTAAAATCTAACCTTTTAGAACAACTTCAGAAAGACAGCTTGCTTGAATTATTTAAAGAAATTGAATTACCTCTGTTACAGCCATTGGCTGAAATGGAGTATAATGGTATTAAACTTGACTGTGATTATCTCTATAGCTTATCAGATAAGTGGGATGAAACCATCAACTATATTGTTGAAAAAGCACATGAGCTTGCTGATGAGGAATTTAATTTAAACTCACCCAAGCAGGTAGGAGAAATATTATTTGAGAAACTTGGACTGCCTGTAATTAAAAGGACTAAGACAGGTTATTCAACCAGCATGTCAGTTTTAGAAAAACTTGAAGACAAACATCCTATAGTTCCCTTAATTACAGAATATAGACACTGGTCTAAGTTGAAATCCACCTATTTAGATGCTTTACCACCACTGGTTAACCCAGATACTGAAAGAATTCATACAAGTTTTAATCAGATGGTGACATCCACAGGTAGATTAAGTAGTACAAACCCTAATCTTCAAAATATCCCAATTAGAAGTGAAGAGGGTCGTGAAATCAGAAAAGCCTTTGTGCCAGGTAAAGAAGGGTGGGTTTTATTAGCAGCTGATTACTCTCAGATTGAACTTAGAGTTCTTGCAGAGATTAGTCAGGATGAGAGTTTATTGAAGACCTATAAAGAATCAGGTGATATTCACACAGAAACAGCAAGCAAGATTTTTGAAGTTGAAAGAGATTCAGTCACCGACAACATGAGAAGGAAGGCAAAAGTTATTAATTTTGGTATTGCCTATGGCATGAGTGCATATAGACTTGCTGATGACCTTGATATTTCAAGAAAAGAAGCTGAAGAATACATCAATAGGTATTTTAATAGGTTTTCTGGAGTAAAAAAATATATGGATGATATAGTAAAAGAAGCAAAAAATAAAGGTTATGTCAGAACTCTTTTAAATAGGATAAGATATATCCCAGAGATTAATAGCTCTAATTACCATAGAAGGTCTTTTGCTGAAAGAACAGCTATTAATACTCCTATTCAGGGAACTGCAGCAGATATTATGAAACTTGCTATGAATAGAGTCTATCAGGCACTTAAATCTAATGATTATCAGGCTAACTTATTACTTCAGGTTCATGATGAATTAGTAATTGAATTACCTGAATCAGAATTAAAAGAAGTAGCTCATATTGTAAAAAAAGAAATGGAAGCAGCTTATAGTTTAGATGTTCCTTTAATTGCAGATTTAGAAGTAGGAGAAAATTGGAAAGAAAAAGAAGAATATGAGGTTGATGACAATGCCTGAATTACCAGAAGTGGAAACAATTGTCCAGGGACTTAAAGCCCCTCTTTGTAACAGAAAAATAAATAATGTTTTTGTAAGAGATGGAAGAATTGTAGGTCATCCTGATAGCCCTAAAACCTTCAAGAAAAACTTAGAAGGAGAAAAAATAGTTTCACTCGGAAGACGAGGAAAGTATATTATTATAGAAATTACAAATGGGAAGTTGTTGATTATCCATTTAAGAATGACCGGTCAATTATTAATAAAAGGCCGAGAAGAAAAAATAGACAAACATACTCATATAATTATACAATTAGACAATGAAACTGATTTAAGATTTAATAATGTCCGTAAATTTGGTAGGATGTATTTAATAAACCCTGATAAACCTGAACAGGCAGGTGGTTTTGCTAAATTAGGTCCTGAACCATTAACAGAGGAATTTACACCTGCTAAATTAAAAGAAATAATTAAAGGTAGAACTACTTCAATAAAGAATATATTACTTAATCAGCAACTTATTGCAGGCATAGGTAATATATATTGTGATGAAGCTCTTTTTAGGTCAGGAATAAAGCCTGATCGTCCTGCAGATAAACTGACTGATGAAGAAATTGAGAAATTGCATCATGAAATAAATAATGTAATTGCTGCTGGAATTAAATATAATGGGACTACATTTAGTGATTATGTTAATGCCCTTGGGGAAGAAGGTAGTTTTCAGAAGGAGTTGATGGTATATAATCGTTTCGGTGAAAATTGCCATCATTGTGATTGCCAGATTGAAAAAAATAAAGTTGCTGGTCGATCCTCTCATTATTGTCCTAACTGCCAGCAATAAGGAGGTATCTTTATGGCTTTAGGTTTAACAGGTGGAATTGCATCAGGAAAAACAACTGCAGCTAATTTTTTAGAAAGTTTAGGTGCTAAAATAATAGATGCAGATAAGATCGCTCATAAAATAATGAAACCAGAGGGATCAGCTTATAGCGATGTCGTTCAGTTTTTCGGTAATAATATTTTGAATGAAGATGGCAGCATAGACAGGAAAAAACTAGGTGAAATAGTCTTTAATAATTCAGAACTCAGACAGAAATTAGAAAAAATAACTCACCCGATAATAGTAAGAGAAATTAAAAATAGACTTATAAATGAAACTGATAGTAATACAATTATTGTTGCTCCTTTATTATTTGAAGTTGGATTAGATGATCTTGTAGATCAGGTCTGGGTTATTTATTGTAGTAGGGAAACTCAAATAAAAAGGCTTAAGGACAGAGATAATATAGCAAGGAAAGCAGCTTTAGCAAGAATAGATGCTCAAATGCCATTAGACAAAAAAATTAAGAAAGCTGACCTGGCTATAGAAAATGAGGGCTCAATTGATGATTTAAAAGATAAATTAAGAGAAGCCTGGGAGAAATGGCAAAAGGGGGATAAATATGAGTCATAGAGTAGCTTTAATTGCCCATGATAAGAAAAAATCTAATCTTATTGAATTGACAAAAAGGTACAGAGAAGAATTATCAAAATGTAGGTTGATTGCTACAGGGACCACAGGGAAAAGATTAATAGAAGAGACAAAACTTGAAGTTGAAAGGGTTAATTCAGGACCTCTTGGTGGAGATCAGATGATTGGAGCTGAAATTGCTAAAGAACTAATAGATGCCGTAATATTTTTACGAGACCCATTAACTGCTCAACCACATGAGCCTGATGTGTCGGCTCTTTTAAGGGTATGTGATGTTCATAATGTTCCATTAGCTACTAATATTGCAAGTGCTGAATTATTAATAAATTCAATGCTGGTAGATGATTAAAATGATTTTAAAATCAATTGATTTTAAAAAAGTTTTTATATTAGCTTTTTTAGTGATATTCTTAGTACCTGGAATTGCTAATACCAGGCAAATAGAGCCTGACCATGACATTTATATTTACCCAATACCTGAAGAAAGTTTGGATCCTCATCTAACCTGGGAACAGGGGAGAACTAACATAATAAATTATATTTATGATTCATTATATAATTATAATCCTAACACAGGTGAAGTTCTTCCTGATTTAGCTTCTGATAAAATTGATGTTGAAAACCATAAAATCGATAACAAAGAATTATATAAAAATATTATCCCTATAAATACAAATAAACAATTTGCAGATGGTAGCTATTTAAAAGTAGAAGATGTAAAATATAGCATTTTAAGATTAATGCTAATAGATAAAGGTGGAAGTGGTGCTTCATATTTTTGGGAGTCTATTTTTAATATGCCTGATTTAGCTGCTTTTACCCAGGAAGTATCAGGCTATAATAATCCAGCATATTTAAGTTCTCAGACCTCAAGAAAAATATATAATGCCATTACAGAAAGAATATATATTGAAAACGATAAATTAATAATCTTATCAGAAGATAATATAGATTTCCACTTATTATTATCAGATAGAGTTCCCTGGTCTGCTGTGTTAAGTAAAAATAAGTTAATTGAATTGGGGGATTGGGATGGGAATCCTGTTGATTGGCCATTATATTATCAGAGAAAGCCTAAATCTTCACCCTTATATGATAATAATTCTGCTACTTCCTCGAACTGGCAGGTTGTTAAGTGGAGACCTGGTGAACATCTGACTTTAATTGAATCTGAACCAGGTCAGGCCTGGTATGATGAGTTAAATTCATTAAAACTATTTTTTCCAAGGTCTAGAATCAGTAAACTTGCTGGGCCTTTAATTAAATCCAGTGTATCTGAGGCCCTGTTTCTTTCAGATATTGATTTTATAACAGATTATAATTTAATAGAAAATAATTATACCATAGATAAGGTATCTGCAGGTAGTTATGTTTATTTAATAAAAAATTTAAGGGAAGATATAGTTCATTCTAACTCATTAATTTATTACCATAATAATGACAACCATAGAAACTTAATAAAAGAGTTAACTTCCAATAAAGAAGATAATGAAAAGTTAGAGATTAAAGGTTTATGCTGGCCTGAATATTATGATCGCATAGTAAATGGTGATTATGATTATGCAGTAATTGAGTGGCTGGAGCCCTTTGCTGGTAAAGTGCCATATATGTATACAATAAATAGAGAAATAAATTATCCTATAGAGATAAAAGAAATTTTAGATAAGCCTTATCGTTTACTATTTCAAAGAACTGAAATTTGACAGCAATTGTTATCTCGGGTATAATTTTATTATCGGTATTCTTTATTTATTTTGAAGGAATTAGCGATTATATCTAGAAGTAATATAATGGCCGGTAGACATTTATATAATATATTATTAAGAAGTTATTAGGAACTAATAATATTAATACCTTAAGGAATTAATATCATGATTAATATCATGGAGGAGAGAGGGAGGAGATAATAACATTAGTTTTAAATTTATTCAGAATATTTGAAGGATGTATGGTATAGTGGACTACTTAAATAATTATTAATTAAGGGTAGGTGAGTTTCTTGGAAAAGCAAGATAATTTAATTGAGGTAAATAATCTCAAAACTCATTTCTTTACTGAAGAAGGTGTTGTCAAGGCTGTTGATGGTGTTGATTTTTCAATTAAGCCTGGCGAAACAGTAGGTATTGTAGGTGAGTCTGGTTGTGGTAAAAGTGTTACATCTCTATCAATTATGAGATTAGTAGAATCTCCTCCTGGCAGGATTGTTGATGGAGAGATTTTATTTGAAGGTAAAGATTTAACAAAATTAAGTGAAAAAGAAATGAGAAAGATCAGAGGTAATGATATTTCTATGATTTTTCAGGAACCTATGACTTCTTTGAATCCAGTTTACACTGTTGGAGATCAGATTACAGAAGCATTGGTTCTTCATAAAAACATATCAAAAAAAGAAGCTAAGAGTCAGGCAGTCGAAATGCTAAGGAAAGTAGGTATTCCTCTTCCTGAACAGAGAGTAGACGAATATCCTCACCAGTTAAGTGGAGGAATGCGTCAGCGTGTTATGATTGCTATGGCTTTATCATGTGATCCTAAATTATTAATAGCTGATGAACCAACTACAGCGCTAGATGTTACTATTCAGGCTCAGATTCTGGATCTTATGAATGACCTTAAAAAAGAATTTGGTATGGCAATAATGATGATCACTCATGATTTAGGAGTTATTGCTGAAGTTTCAGATAGAATAGCAGTAATGTATGCAGGCAAAATAGTTGAATATGCTGATTCAGAAGAACTATTTGCAAACCCATCAAATCCATATACCTGGGGACTTTTAAAATCTATTCCTCTGTTACATAAGGATATAGAAAAATTATTTGCAATTCCAGGTAATGTACCTAGTCCGCTTGATTTCCCTGATGGTTGTAAATTTAATTCCCGTTGTTTCCTTGCTGAGGATAAGTGTTATGAAGAAGAGCCACCATTACATGAAGTAAAAGATGGCCATGTATCCCGTTGTTGGTTTATTGATAAATTAGAAGAACATAAAAAGCAGGTTCAGGAAGATGAATCCGCTTAAATTAGCTGGAGGTGAATGATTTGGCAGTAGAAAAGGAAAATCTGCTAGAAGTAAAAAATTTAAAAAAGTATTTCCCGGTAAAAGCCGGTGTTTTTCGTAGAACTGTTGGTCATGTAAAAGCGGTGGATGATGTAAGTTTTAATATAAAATCAGGAGAAACTCTTGGTCTTGTAGGTGAATCTGGTTGTGGTAAATCCACTACAGGTAGAACTATTTTACGTCTTTTAGAAGCAACTGATGGAGAAGTTATATTTGATGGGAAAAACATTCATCAATTAGATAAAAAGGATATGAGAAGTGTTCGTCGTCAGATGCAGATAATCTTTCAGGATCCATATGCTTCATTAAATCCAAGAATGACTGTTGCTGATATTATTGGTGAACCAATGGATATTCATAATCTTGCTGAAAATAAGAAAGAAAGAAATAAAAAAGTTGAGGAGTTACTTGAAAGGGTAGGTCTTTTAGCAGATCACATGAAAAGGTACCCTCATGAGTTTTCTGGCGGGCAGCGTCAGAGAATTGGTGTAGCGAGAGCTCTAGCAGTAAATCCTCATTTAATAATTTGTGATGAGCCTGTTTCAGCTCTTGATGTATCTATTCAGGCCCAGGTAATTAATCTGATGGAAGAGCTACAGGATGATTTTGATTTAACCTATCTATTTATTGCTCATGACTTAAGTGTTGTTAAGCATATAAGTGATAGGATAGCTGTTATGTATCTAGGAAAAATAGTGGAGTTGGCAGATAAAAGAGAATTGTTTGATAATACCTTGCATCCATATACAAGGTCATTATTATCAGCTATTCCTGTTGCTGATCCTACTTATGAGAAAGAGAGGATAATTCTTGAAGGTGATGTACCAAGTCCTGTAGATCCTCCTTCAGGTTGTAGATTCCATCCTCGTTGTCCAGAAGCTATTGATATTTGTAGCGAAGTTGAACCAGAATTTAAAGATTATGGTGGAGGACATATGTCAGCCTGTCATGTAACTGATCAGGAACATGAAGCTGTAAATGATAAATAAATTCAATTAATTATATTATAGAAAAAGCCCTCTATTAAGAGGGCTTTTTTATCTTTTTATTTATCTTTTCTGCTAAAGATTTAGGGGCATAGGCTTTAATATATATACCTTCTTGTATATATTCTTCTTTTTCTACTTCCCCATTATTATGGAGTTTCTCTATTAAATTTGCATCTTCATAACCTATTACACCAGCGATTGTCTTAAAGTCTCTATAGACTATTTCCTGTATTTTCTCTAATAAATCATTTATATTTTTACCGGTTTTAGCAGATATAAATATAGCATCTGGATAGCAACTTCTTAAAAATTGTTCTTTTTCAGCATTTAAAAGATCAATTTTGTTAAAAACAAGAATTTCTTCTTTTTCTTCTTCAGTTATATCAGCAAGAACATTTTTAACTGTATTCATTTTTTTATCAATATCATCTGAAGATCCATCCACAAGGTGAATGATGATATCAGCCTGGTTAATCTCCTCAAGAGTTGCTCTGAATGATGCTATTAAGCCATGTGGCAGGTCTCTAATGAAACCAACTGTATCAGAAATTATTGCTGATTTACCACCAGGCAATTCAAAATTTCTCATAGTCGAATCTAATGTTGCAAATAATTGATCAGCAACTAATTTATCAGCTTCTGTTAATTGATTTAATAATGTGGATTTTCCTGCATTTGTATAGCCAGCTAAAGCTATTATAGGATCTTTTCTATCCTGGCGTTGAACATCCCTGGTTTTTTTAATTTCTTCTAATTCATTTTTTAATCTGTGAATCCGCTTGTTAATTCTTCTTCTGTCAGTTTCTAATTTAGATTCACCTGGTCCTCTCGTTCCAATTCCACCAGCAAGACGGGACATTTCTTCCCCTTTACCAGTCAGACGAGAAAGCATATATTCCAACTGAGCTTTTTCTACCTGTAATTTACTTTCTTTAGTTTTGGCATGGAGTGAAAATATATCCAAAATTAATTGAGTTCTATCAATAACCCTTATTTCTAATTCTTCTTCTAAATTTCTTAATTGAGCTGGAGTTAGTTCGCAATCAAAAATTATCAGATTTATATTTTGATTTAATACAAAGTTTTTAATTTGGTTTAACTTTCCAGTACCTACATAGTGAGCTGGATTAACATTATCTTTTCTGTACTTAATATATCCCTTGATATTTCCACCAGCAGTTAAAGTTAATTCTTTCAATTCTTCAATGTTTTCATTTTTTTCTCCAACAAGAAGCACTTGATCTTCAGTTATACCAGTAGAAAAATGATCTTTTTTAATATTAATCCCTCCATTTATTTTATACATTAATTATACCAAATTAAATTATAAATACAAGCGTTCAATCTTGACATATAACAAAGAAAAATGGTATATTATATACGTACCGGGAACGGGTATCAACTAATGGAGGGATATCATGAGCTCATTACAAAGTGAAGATAAAAAAGCATTATTAAATCGTTTAAGTCGTATAGAAGGACAGGTAAGAGGTTTAGCCAGAATGATAGAAGAAGATAAGTATTGTATTGATATTTTAACTCAGATAGCAGCTAGCAGAGGGGCCTTAAAGAATGTTGGTTTGAAGGTATTACAGCGTCATGTTGAGGGCTGTGTTAGTAATGCTATTAAAGATGGTAATACCGAAGATGTAGTTCCAGAATTATTAGATACAGTTAATCGCTTTGTTGATTAGATAAAAATTATGTCCGGCCTTTTGCCTATTATTTCATATAAGGCTGGACTTTTTTATTTTAATAGTATATAATATTATATGAAAGATCAAATAAATATACATAGATTGGGGATGAGGCTTGCAAATGTCAAAAAAACAATTGGCTCTGGTATGTTTAATTTTTGTTTTCTTGCTGGGGATTCAATCCAGTCCCATAATTAATGAAATTGGAGCTCAAATTCAGGAGGATTCTGAGTTAATCTATGAAGATACTGCTTCCCCTTTATCTTTATTAAATTTTAACTTTTTAAATTCATCTGACCAGGTTAAGAATGATATTGATTACATAAGTTCAAATGCTTTTCCAGTAAATTCTTATAATAATAGGACAGATTTTGTTATAGGCGAAAAAGAGTTATCCTGGCAAAAAGAAGATTCAGATAGAAATATTAATTTAGCTGATGAAGCTACTGAAAAATTTGATCGTCAACTTGAGGAAAGACTTGAAGAAATAACGGGTGTAGGATTTATCCAGGCAGTAAATAAAGACTATAGTAATTATAACTTATTATCTGATATTAAAACCCATGTTGTTAAGCCAGGAGAAAGTCTTTGGACTATAGCAAGTAAACATAACATAAATATTGATACATTAATAGGTGCAAATGATATAAATGATATGAATCAAATAATGCCAGGTGACGAATTAACAATACTTCCTGTAAGAGGTATAATGTACAGGATAGGGCCTGGAGATTCTTTTAAAGATTTAGTTTCAAAATATAATTTAGATAAAGAAGAAGTTAAACAGGCTAATAACATCAGAAATCCAGAAAATATATCTCAAGGTAAAAACATAATATTACCAGGTGCAGAACCAGAATTTGGTTATCAGGATAGATTGAATCAAATGTTTGTTAGACCAGTTGAAGGGAGAATAAGTAGTCCTTTTGGTCCTCGCTGGGGAAGCCATCATGACGGTAAAGATTATGCAGTACCTATAGGTACACCTGTAAAAGCAGCTGGTGGCGGAAGGGTAGTTTATGTGGGTTGGTCATCTGGATATGGTAATACAGTTATTTTGCAACATCAGGAAGGAATGAGAACACTCTATGCTCATTTAAATTCCTTTAATGTTAGCTCAGGACAAAGAGTTAATAGGGGGCAGGTTATTGCTCGCTCAGGAAATACAGGTCGCTCAACTGGTCCGCATCTTCATTTTGAAGTTAGAGTCAATGGAAGACCAGTTGATCCTGCCGGATATTTAAGGTAAATTTATCTCCTGCTTTTTAAAAAATTCTTTTTAAAAAGCAGGACTTTTTATTTTGATGTAGAATTAGTTAAAATAAGATAACAATATTTTTTTGAACATCAGTGCAAGCGTTTGCATTTAATAAGTTTATATCTTTTAAATAAATAAAGGTGATGAGAATGAAGAAGGTTACTATAAAAGATGTAGCAAAAGAGGCTGAAGTTTCTCCTTCAACAGTTTCCAGGGTAATTAGTGATAGTCCCAATATAAGTAAATCAACTAAAGATAAAGTAAGATTTATAATGGATGAAATGGGGTATTATCCTAATGCGATTGCGAGAAGTCTTGTAAAACAAAAGACTAGATCTATTGGTCTTGTTATGTCTAGACCAACTGATAGAGCCCTGGCAAATCCTTTTTTCTCAGGGGTAATTCAGGGGATAGCAGCAGTAGCCCAGGAGAAAAATTATAGCCTACTATTAACAGCAGCAGATAATTATGAAGATGAGTATCAAGAGGCATTAAAACAATTAAAAGTTGGTAGAGTTGATGGACTAGTACTTTTAGCTTCTAGAATTAATGATGATCTTATTAAACAGTTGCTTAAAAATAATTATCCATTTGTTTTAATTGGTAGAAGTCAAGAATATCAATCGATTCCCAGGGTAGATAATGATAACTACAAAGCTGCATATGATCTTATTATAAAATTAATTCAATCTGGCTATAAAGAGTTTTCAATTCTTGCAGGCCATAAAGATTATGTATTTACTGGCGATAGGCTTAAAGGAGTAATAGATGCTCTTAAAGAAAACGATTTGAGCTTAGACCCTGATAGAATAGAATTTACAGATTTCACATTTGAATCAGCAGAAAAATCTGCTTATAGGATTTTATCTAATCATAATACAGATGCATTAATTGCATTTGACGATTTACTTGGTATGGCAGCAGTTCAAACTGCTGAAAGTCTTGGTTTCTCTGTTCCAGACCAAATTGGTATTGTAGGCTTTAATGACCATACACTGGTTTCATATTTAAAACCATCATTAACTACTGTAAAAATTCCAATAGTTGATATGGGTGAAAGAGCAATATCTATGTTAATCAAAATGCTTGAAAATACATCTTATAATGGTGAAGAAAAAATAATACCTACTGAAATAATTGAGAGGGAATCATTAAAATTCAAATAGATAGCAAAAACAAATTTCAACCTGGAGGTGGTAGGTTAAATTAATGCTGGTTTAATTTTAAGAATCTTTAAAACTATAACAATAGGGGGATTTTAAAAAATGAAAAAAGTAATTGGTTTAATGCTTGCTTTAGTTATGGTATTTGGTATGGCGAATGTTGTTGAAGCTTCAACTCCTGGTCAACTTCTAATTTGGGCCGATGATACAAGAACTCCTGTATTAGAAGATATCAAAGGGGAGTTCGAAGAAATGTATGGAATACCTGTAGAAGTACAGGAGAAGCCTTTTGGCGACATTAGAGATGATTTAGCGATAGAGGGGCCCGCAGGTGAAGGTCCAGATATTATTGTTGGAGCCCACGATTGGATGGGAGAATTAGTTGCTAATGGATTAATTGAGCCGATTAATTTGGAATCACCAGATCTATTCATGGAAACAGGCCTTGATGCATTTATGTGGGGCGAAGATTTATATGGTATGCCATATGCTATTGAAGCTATTGGCCTTTTCTATAATAAAGATATTGTAGAAGAGCCACCAGCTACATTTGAAGAATTCTCTGAAATGGTTAGAAATTTAAGAGATAGAGATGAAGGGAAATATGGTTTTGTAATGCCCCAACCTGATCCTTATCACACTTTCCCATTCTTTAGTGGCTATGGTGGTTATGTCTTTGGTGAAGATGAAGATGGAGTTTTAAATCCAATGGATATAGGACTTAACAATGAAGGATCAATAAGGGCACTTGAAGAACTAGTTGAACTTTACGACGGCTATATCCCTTATATCGATTATGAGACAATGATGAGTATCTTTACTAGTGGCGATGCAGGAATGATGTTAACTGGACCATGGGCTGCGGCAGATATTAGAGACGCAGGTATTGACTATGGATTTACAAGTCTTCCTACAATGAATGGTAATGATCCTCGTCCATTTGTTGGTGTTCAGGGCTTTATGATTTCTTCATTCTCTGAAAACAGAATACTTGCTCAGACATTTTTAAATGAATTTGTTGCAACTGAAGATGTAATGTATCGCTTTTATGAAATAGATGACCGTCCTCCAACATTTATTCCTGCTGGTGATAGAGCATCTGAAGATCCAGATACAGCTGGTGTTCTTGAAAGTGCTGAAACTGGAGTTCCAATGCCAGCAATTACAGAGATGGCTGCTGTCTGGAGTGCCTGGGAAGATGCACTTTCCTTAGCTCTAAATCAAGATCAAACTGCAGAAGAAGCATTAAATGATGCTGTTGATCAGATTATTACAACAATTGAAGAATCAGAATAAAAATATGATTACAATAAACTATTAAGTTAGAAAATGCCGGCATAATTAATATGCCGGCGTTTTCAACCCCATGAAATGGAGGGGAGATAATTGGATTTGTGGAAAAAGAATAAGTCATTTATTTTTAAAATTATATTTTTAGCAATTTTTAATGCTTTAGCTCTTTGGAGTGTAATTGTTGGTATAGTTACTGAAGGCTGGATTCTTGTTAGTATTACTGTATTAGTAATGATTTTAATTAATTATATCTATATTTCTGATAAAGTCTATCCATTGAGATATATTATACCAGGAACATTTTTTATGATTTTATTAGTTGTCTATCCAATTTTTTATACAATTTATATTTCAACTACTAATTATGGTACAGGAAATATGCTTGATAAAGATCAGGTTATAAACCAACTTGAAGGCAGGACCTTTTTACCTGAAGATACTAGAACTTATAATTTTACTGTATTTAAATCAGAAGATGATGAGTTTAAATTATTATTTGAAGATCCAGAAACAGGGGATTTATTATTAGGAGATACTATAGACTATTCTGTTGAAGAAATTTCTGATACTGATGATAGGTTAATAGATTCAACCGATGATGGAGATATTGACGAAATTAATGGTTACACTCGCCTTGAACAACCAGAAGTTATTCAGAATTTAGGAAGGTTAGAGGCATTAAGGATTGATTATAGGGATAATGAACTTAGAATGAAAGATCTTAATTCTTTTGCTTTATACAGACAAAGGTATGAATATATATCTGAAGAAGATAAGATTATTGATTTAAGAGATGGTTATGAGTTTACACCAGTTAGAGGTCACTTTTATAATGAAGAAGTAGGTAGGCTTTCACCAGGCTTTAGAACTTTTGTCGGATCCAGAAATTATCAGAGACTATTAAGAGATCCAAGAATTTTACAGCCATTCTTTAGAGTTTTTGTCTGGACATTTGCCTGGGCTATTTTAAGTGTAGGAACAACTTTCGCTTTAGGATTATTATTAGCTCTTATTTTAGATGATAAAAAATTAAAATTCAGAAAATTTTATAGGACTATTTTAATAATTCCATATGCTATGCCTGCTTTCATTTCTGTATTAATCTGGAGGGGTTTATTTAATCCAGAAGTAGGGGTAATTAATCGAATATTAGATTCACTGCCCTTTTTATCTGCATTACCATTTATGCATAATGTATTCTGGACTAGAGCGGCTTTAGTATTTATAAATCTCTGGTTAGGTTTCCCTTATATGTTACTTATTACTTTAGGAGCTTTACAGAGTATTGATAAAAACTTGTATGAAGCAGCAATAATTGATGGTGCTAGTATCTGGCAGAAATTTAGATACATTACATTGCCATTACTTCTTATTACTGTAGCCCCATTATTAATTGCTTCATTTGCCTTTAACTTTAATAATTTTAATATTATCTATCTATTTAATGAAGGACGTCCAGCAATTGCAGGAGCTCAAACACCTGCAGGTGGGACAGATATTTTGATAAGTTATACTTATCGCCTATCCTTTGAGACAGGTAGAGGAGCGGATTTTGGACTTGCCAGTGCTGTTACTTTAATAATATTTATGATAACAGCGACAATAACCTGGTTTAACTTTAGATTTACCGGGGCACTTGAGGAAGTGAAAGAAAATGAGTAGAGACAAAAAAATAGGTATAATAAAGCATTTAATAATCTGGTTAGCAATTGCATTTGCTATGTTTCCAGTAGCCTGGACATTTTCAGCATCTATAAATCCTGCTAATACATTAGTTGGGCAGACAATAGTCCCACCTGATGTTACTTTTGAGCACTATAGAACTCTTGCAACATCTACTCAACACCCTTTTTTACTCTGGTTATGGAATAGTATAAAAATTTCCTTGATTACTTCTGTAGTGGCAGTTACTTTAACAACACTTGCAGCTTATCCTTTTTCTAGGTTTAGATTTAAGTTTAGAAGGAAAGGTTTATTTGCTATTCTCTTAGTTCAGGTTTTTCCTCAGATGCTAGCAATGGTAGCAATATATTTGTTATTTTTAAATATTCAAAGATATTTTCCTGCTATAGGTTTAAATACTCACCCAGCAATAATCTTAATTTATTTAGGAGGAGCTATAGGGGTAAACACCTGGCTTATGAAAGGTTATATGGATACTATACCTCGTTCTTTAGAAGAAGCAGCATATATAGATGGGGCGGGGAAATTTCAGGCTTTCAGACTAATTATAGCTCCATTAATTAGACCTATGCTTGTAGTTATTTTTATTTTACAGTTTATAGCGACTTATTCTGAATATATTCTTGCAAGAATAATACTTGGCTCATCATCGCAATATACACTGGCTGTAGGGTTGCACCTATTTATATCAGATCAATATGGAGCTCGCTGGGGGACCTTTTCTGCTGCAGCAATTATTGGTGCTATCCCAATAATAGTACTATTTATGTTAGTTCAGGACCATATTATTAGTGGACTAACTGGTGGAGCTGTTAAAGGATGATATTATCAGCAATTACTCATTCATATAACCCAGTTCAACAATCAGTTGTTGATGAGAATACACTTGAGTTAAGAATTGAAACTGCCCGGGATGATATTTCCCGGGTAGTACTTCTATATGGCCCAAGATATTCAGAGAGTGAGGACCCATCTAATAGTAAAAAACTAAAATTATTGTATCAGACAGCCGAAAAAGACATTTATTCAATTAGGCTTAACTTAAATGATACTAGAGTAAGATATATGTTTTATCTTGAAGACTTTATAGGAAATGGATATTGGTATAATGAAAAAGGATTTTCAATTAAAAGGCCTAGAGGTCATCATTCAGGATACTTTCAATTTTCAATAATTAATGAATCAGATATTCCAGCTTGGCCTGAGTGGCCAAAGCAACAGGTAGTTTATCAGATTTTTCCTGATAGGTTTAATCGCTCAGGGAAAGAAAATATGGCTAAAAGCAAATGGGGAACTTTACCAGAAAGCAATTCAATATATGGTGGTAATCTTCAGGGAATAATAGATAAATTAGACTATTTAGAAAACCTTGGGATTACATCCATTTACCTTACCCCGATTTTTAAGTCTCCAAGTAATCATAAATATAACATAGATGATTATTATCAGATTGATCCAAACTTCGGTAATTTAAAGGTAGCTAAAAAATTAGTAGCAGAAGCTCATAAAAGGAATATAAAAATAATATTAGATGCCGTTTTCAATCATTCTGGATCAGGCTTTTTTGCTTTTCAGGATTTGCTTCAGAATGGGAGGAATTCTAAATATTTAAATTGGTATTATCCAGAGAGTCTTCCTTTAAGTCTTAATGAAATAAATTATAAGACTTTTGCTAATAATGTCAAACAGATGCCAAGACTAAATATGAACAATCAAGAAACTCAGGATTATTTTCTTGAGGTTGCAAAGTACTGGACACAAGAATTAAATTTAGACGGTTGGCGTTTAGATGTTGCTGATGAAGTTTCTTCTGATTTTTGGTATAAGTTTAGAAAAACTTTAAAAGAGATAAAACCTGATATTTTTATTATAGGTGAAGTATGGTATAGAGCTAATAAATGGTTAGAGGGAGATCAATTTGATTCAGTAATGAATTATGACCTTCAAAAAGATATATTTTCATTAATAATTGATCAAGCTATTACAGCAGACGTTTTTAGTAAAAGAATTCAAAATAACTTTAAAAATTATAAAACAGAAATACCTAATCAACTCTTGAATTTATTAGATACTCATGATACTCCAAGAATATCCTGGTATTTTAAGAATTTAAAGCAATCTGAGAAGGAGAAGAAAATTAAACTTATTTCAACTCTACAATTTTTATTGCCAGGTATCCCAATGGTTTATTATGGTACTGAGATTGGGCTAACAGGAGGAGATGATCCTGACTGTAGAAGAACGATGATTTGGAACCCCCAAAATCAGAATACAGATCTTTTAATGCATTATAAAAAATTAATTAAATATTATAAAGATCAGTTAATTTTTCAAAATGGTAAATATAAAGAGATTTATTCAGATGCTGTAAAAAATATTTTAGTTTTTGCACTAGAAACTAATGAAAATAAGAAGATAATTATAGCAAATTTTTCTGAACAAAAACAAATTTTAAATTTAGACAATTTGCAAATTAAATTAAGAAAATTTATTTTAAATAGTAAACCTGAGTTTAATTTAAATTCTTATGATATAGATCCTAAAACTGATGAATTTATAATTTTTCCCAATAATATTGTTGTTATTTAGGTAGTGATTATTTGCAAATAAAAAGAAAATTTTATATACTTGAAGTAACAATAAGAAGGGGGTATTAAATTAATGAATAAAGAAGAATATAAAATTCTTAAAAAAGCTGTTCTTATTGAGCAGGAGGGTTTTGATTTTTATATGCTTGCTGCTGCTCGTACAGAAGATGAAGATACTAGAGCTGCTTTTGAAAAAATAGCAGGCGAAGAACAAAAGCATATAAATTGGTTAAAAGAACTTTATAATAAAATGTCTGGTGCTGAGGATACTGAGCTTAGCTTTGAAAACCCCCCAGAGAAGCCAGGGATATTTGATTGGGAGAAGAAAGATATCTTTAAAGGTTCATTAGCTTTATCGGTTTTTAGTATTGGTGTAAAAATGGAAAAAGAAGCAATTGAATTTTATAAAAAGGCAGCTAAAAATTCTCAATCATCAGAAGCTAAAGAATTATATGAAACCCTTATAGAATGGGAAAAAGGGCATATGGAAGAATTCCAGAATCATTATGAATTACTCCAGGAAGATTGGTGGAATGAACAGGGCTTTGCCCCATTCTAATATTTAAGAGTAAATTATAACCCCCTGGCTTTTTAAGCCAGGGTTACTTGTTATAAATAATTTCAAGAAAGGGAGAGATGATTTTGCCAGATTATGATGTTTTGATAATAGATGACGATAATCATATAATTAGAATTTTAAAAGAATATTTCGAGTATGAAAACTTTAAAGTTCATACAGCTCAATCAGGAAAAGAAGGTTTAGAAAAAATAGATTCAATAAAACCAGATCTTATTGTTCTTGATATTATGTTGCCTGAAATGGATGGATGGGAAGTTTGCCAGAAATTAAGACCTGCTAATAAGACTCCAATTATTATATTAAGTGCAAAAACCAAAGATTCTGATAGGATAACTGGATTAGAATTAGGTGCTGATGATTATGTAACCAAGCCATTTAGTCCTAAAGAAGTAGTAGCTCGAGCAAAAGCAGTTTTAAGAAGATTAGATCAATCAAAAGATGGTGCTGGAGAAGACATTTTAGAATATGATAATATATCTATAAATAAAAATGAACGCAGTGTAAAAGTTTATGGAGAAGTAGTAGATTTAACACCGAAGGAATTTGACCTTTTATGGACCCTGGCTTCATCTCCTAAAATTGTCTTTGATAGAGAAAAGTTATTAAAAAAAGTTTGGGGTTATGATTATTTTGGGGATATTAGAACTGTTGATACCCATATAAAATCTCTCCGGAAAAAATTAGGAGACCAGGCTGATAAATATATTGAAACTGTCTGGGGGGTAGGTTACAAATTTGAAACTGATAAAAAAGATAAAAAATAATATTATCAATTTTCCTGATAACTTTACATTTGGTGTCAATACCTTGTTCATGAGACTCTTTATCAGGTTTTTACTATTGTCTTTAATTGTTATAATGATATTAGGTTTAGCAACTATTTATTTTTTTGATGATTTTTATTTTTCAAAGACAGAAACAGATATAGTTAATAATAGTCAGGTTTTAAATCAAGCACTATATAACTCTATAATCGAAGATGACGAAGATATGGTGCAGAATAGCTTGCAATTAGTTGCAGAAATTAATTCTGGCCAGGCCTGGCTAATTAATGAAGAAGGATTAATGATAGATAGTCACCCTTATCTTGAAACTCAAGATTCTAATATTAGATTTTTAAATGCAGAGCAGATTTTTGAAGGTAATATTATATCTCAAAGAGTTGAACCAAGACATTTTGAAAGACCGATGTTACTGATTGGTATGCCAGTTAGACAGATGGATAATGTAGTTGCTGGATTGCTTGTATTTACTTCTGTAGAAGGTATTAACTCTACAGTAAGACAGGTCAGACAACTTATGGTGTACTCATCTTTAATTGCTATTTTATTAGGTATATTTTTAGCATATAGTTGGTCTAAATCACTTGCAAGTCCATTACAGAATATGAGTCAGGTAGTTACTGAGTTAGAAAAAGGTGATTATGGTAGACAGATAGAGTTAAATGATGATGATGCAAGTAAAGAAATTAATAACTTAAAGAATAGTTTTAATTCTCTTTCGTTAAATTTAAAAGAAAGCATTACAGATTTAACAAGAGAGCGTAATAAGTTAAAATATATTTTGACTGGAATGGAAGAAGGAGTCCTGGCTGTTGATAAATCAGAGGATGTAATAGTAATAAATGATGCTTTAAATAGAATATTTTATGTTTCCAAAAACTCTGTTGGTAAGAATTATAAAAAATTAAATATACCTCAACAGGTCAAAGATTCAATTGAAATAGCATTAAAAAATAAAAAATCTATAAAAGAAGAATTTACTCTTGCTAAAGATATGAATAAAAATAAAAGTAGTAGAAGAATAATTTTAAGGTGTAATCCTATTATAATGAGAGAGGAAGTTTGGGGAATTGTAATATTATTTCAGGATATTAGTGACCGCTGGAGGTTTGAAAAATTACAGCAGGATTTTGTTGCTAATGTATCTCATGAATTAAAAGCACCTTTATCTTCAATAAAAGGTTCAGCAGAAATTTTGTTAGATGGAATTATTAAAGATAAAGAAAAACAAGAGGAATATTTAGAAATTGTATTAAATGAAAGTGATCGCTTAACAGAGTTAGTAGATGAAATATTAAGGTTAGCTGAATATCAAAATCAAGATTTTATAAAAGAAAAAGAAACAGTTTCTATTCAAAAATTAATTGAAGAAGTGACTAAAACTTTTAATAAATCAGGTCCTTTAGCTGATAGAATAGAAGTTATAAATAATGCAGAATTAGTAAGTGTAAAAGCTAGTAAGGCGAGTTTAAAACAGGTATTATTTAATTTTCTTGATAATGCTAGAAAGTTTTCTCCAGAATATAGTAAAATTAAATTAATAATTGATTCAGATGATCAATATGTTATTGTAAAAGTTGTTGATCAGGGAGTAGGTATTCCACAGGATGAAATTGATAATATATGGGAAAGGTTTTATAAATTAGATAAGGTAAGAACTCCTGGTTCTTCTGGAAGTGGATTGGGATTATCTATATGTCGAGAAATCATTAAAAATCATGATGGAGATGTTTTTGTAGAAAGCAAGTATGGTGAAGGATCTACTTTTGGCTTTAAAATCCCTAAAGATAATAGTTAATGGAAAAAGCCTGCTTTAGCAGGCTTTTTAACTATAAAATTTTTTATATTTAATATATAATTAGATTTAAAGAGTATGATAATTTAGGAGATGATTTAATGACTAAAATAAATGAAATTTTTAAAGAACATGGGATTAGATTAACTCAACAGAGGAAAGAAATTTTTAAAATTCTTTTAAATATCTCTCAGCCAGTTTCAGCAAATTATATTCATAATTTACTTAAAAATAAATTGGAAAAATCTCGTTTATCAACTGTCTATAGAAATTTAAATACATTTAAAGATTTAGGCATTATCAAAGAAGTTAGTTCAGTAAATAATAATAAAAAATTATATGAGCTATCAATAGGAAGTAATCATCATCACCATTTAATCTGTACAAAATGTGGAGAGATGGAGCCACTGGACTGTCCCTTAGAAGGATATGAAGATGAATTAAAGAAAAAAACTGATTATAAAATTATTGACCATAGTATTAATATCTATGGTATATGCCCGGATTGTATTAACAAAACTCAAAAAAAATAAAAAAAATCAAAAAAACACTTGCATTATTTAATAATACTATGTATAATATAAATGAATTAATAAAAAAAATTAAATATTAAACTGTGAAAAATTAATAAAATTAATTACTAATAAGAAAGGAGGGCCAAAAATGATTAAGGGCTATTTAAGTCAGATGAATTTCGTATTTAATCTAATAAGTAAAGTAGATGTAGACCAAGGGATAACTATGTCTAATTTGTCAAATAGATTTTTAGATAGAGTAAGAGAAACTTTAAAATCAAATAGCCTTTCATTTAATATGGCCTATCCTTATCGAGATAATATTTTAGGAATCTACTATATTTCCTAATAAAGCTGGATAACTGGATAATTAATAATAACTGCGGTCATATTAAGCCGTGGTTTTTTTATATCTAATTATGTTTTAACTTAAACCGCGGATACCCGCGGCTTTTTTATTTTAAAAAAAGAAAAGAGGAACTTACAATGAAATCAATCAAATTAGCTTTAAATTATATGCAAACTAAAAAATCTAAATATTTAATGGCATTTTTCTCAATTGGTATGGCTGCAATTTTAATGCTTATTAATCCTTTAATAATAAAAATTACTATTGATTCTATAATTGGTGATGCTCCATTAAACTTACCTGCACCGATTTTAAATATTTTTGGAGATTATCTATCCAATGATAATTTAATTAATCAATTGTGGTTACCGGCAGTTTTAATCTTACTAGTAACAGTTTTAAGAGGAGTATTTTTATATCTTAAAGGAAAATGGGCAGCAGAAGGAGCAGAAGAATTTGCCAGGAATCTTAGAAATGAATTATTTGAACATTTGCAGTATCTAGATTTTAATTATCATCTTAGAAAAGATACTGGGGATTTAATTCAAAGAAGCACTTCAGACTTAGATACAATTAGAAGATTTCTTTCTATTCAATTAGTGGAAGTTGGAAGAGCATTTTTTATGCTATCTACAGTTTTAATCATTATGCTATCTTTAGATCTATATATGACGATTATTTCCATGATGGTGGTTCCAATAATTTTCATTTTTGCTTATATATTTTTTAAAAAAGTAAAAGTAGCTTTTAAAGCTTCAGATGAAGCAGAAGCAAGATTATCAACGGTAATTCAAGAAAACCTTACAGGTGTAAGAGTGGTTAAAGCTTTTGCCAAGCAACCATATGAAAAAGTAAAATTTGATCAAAAAAATAAAGAGCATAAAGATCTAACATTTCATTTAATTAAATTGCTTGCTTATTATTGGTCGTTTTCAGATCTTATTTGTTTTGTACAAATTGGGATTGTCTTGATTGCCGGATCATTTAGAGCAGCTTCAGGTCAACTAACACTTGGTTCAATGGTTGTTTTTACAACATATATTGGTATGTTACTCTGGCCAGTGAGGCAGACAGGAAGAATCTTAACTGATATGGGTAAGGCAGAAATTGCTTTTGATAGGATAAATGAAATATTAGCTGAACCTCGAGAAAATTATAGAGGTTATGGATATGATAGAGAACTGACAGGAAATATTGAAGTAAATAACCTCTCTTTTGCCTATGAAAATGAACTAGTTTTAGATGATATTTCTTTTGAAATAAAATCAGGTGAAAAGTTAGGGATTTTAGGAACAACTGGTTCAGGAAAAAGCACACTGGCTTATATTTTAACCAGGTTATTAGATTATAAAGAAGGTTCGATTAAAATAGATGGAATAGAACTCAAGGAATATGATAGAGGATTAATCAGAGAACAAATCGGTCTGATATTACAAGAACCATTTTTATTTGCTAAAACAATTAAAGAAAATATTGTGATCGGGGCAAAAGATAATGAAAAACTTATTAAACCATCAGTTGAAGTAGCTCAATTTGATAAAGTGATTGAAAATTTCAAAGATGAATATGAAACTGAAGTTGGCGAAAAAGGGGTTTCATTATCAGGAGGCCAGAAACAGAGATTAGCAATTGCAAGAACATTAATTAAAAACAGTCCAATAATAATATTTGATGATTCATTAAGTGCAGTTGATACAAAAACAGATTTTTTAATTAGAAAGTCTTTAAGTGAAAGGTATGGTGATAAAACTATGATTATTATCTCTCATAGAATTGATACATTAGCAGATACAGATCAAGTAATAGTAATGGATAAAGGGAAAATTGTACAAAAGGGTCGACATGAAAATTTAATATCTGAATCAGGCCTTTATAATAGAACCTGGAAAATTCAGAGTCAAACAGAAATTGATTAATAAGTATTGGAGTGGTGATGTTGAATAATAAAGAAAAATCATTTAATAAAAATATAGATATAAAACTCTGGAAAGAAATAATGTTATATAGCCTTCCTTATAAGAAGCTAATAATTGCATTATCTGTTGTTATGCTTCTAGTTGCCGGGGTTGATGCTATATTGCCTTTATTAACTAGATATGCGATAGATAATTATATTGTGGCAGAAGATTTAAATGGATTATATGGCTTTAGCATTATCTATTTAGTTATTATAATAATCCAGGGGATAAATATATTTGCATTTATTTATTTTGCAGGAAAACTTGAAACTGAGATGGCGGCTTCAATCAGAGAAAAGGCTTTTACCAGCTTACAGGAATTATCATTATCATTTTATAATCAGAGACCTGTTGGCTGGTTAATAGCCAGACTAACTTCTGATGTCCACAAACTTTCAAGCATAATATCCTGGGGGATAGTTGATTTTGTATGGGGATTTGCAATGATGTTTACAATTGTAATTATTATGTTAAGGCTTAACTATAGACTTGCATTGATTACATTAGTTGTTTTGCCAGTATTATTAATAATAAGTTTTTATTTTCAGAAAAAAATTCTCCATGAGTTTAGACTAGTTAGAAAGATAAATTCAAAAATTACAGGTGCATTTAATGAGGGAATTTCAGGGGCTAAAACAAGTAAAACTTTAGTAATAGAAGACAGAAATTGTGATGAATTTACTGGTTTAACAAATAAAATGGCTAAGTCTTCAATTAAAGCAGCAATATATTCTTCATTATTTCTGCCAGCTGTTCTTGTTTTAAGCAGTGTAGGAACAGGACTTGCACTCTGGCAGGGAGGTAATGCAGTCATTCAGGGGGCTATTACGTACGGTACACTGGTAGCTTTTATAAGTTATACAGTCCAGTTCTTTGAACCTGTGAGGGAAATGGCAAGAGTGTTTGCAGAGCTTCAATCAGCACAGGCTGCTGCAGAAAGAATAATTTCTTTAATAAATACAGAATCAGAAATAGTTGACAGCAAATTAGTTATAGAAAAATATGGAACAATTCTAAAACCTAAAAAAGAGAATTGGCCAGAGATTAAAGGCAATATTGAATTTAGAAATGTAGAATTTAAATATACTGATAATGAAGAAGTATTAAATAACTTTAACTTGAATGTTTCTGCCGGTCAAAAAATTGCACTAGTAGGCGAGACAGGCTCAGGTAAAAGTACTATTGTGAATCTATTATGTAGATTTTATGAACCAGTTGATGGAGAAATTTATATCGATGGAAAAGAATATAGGAATTTCTCTCAAAGCTTGTTACATTCAAATATAGGCTATGTCTTGCAGGATCCACATTTGTTTAGTGGGACTATAAAAGAAAATATTAGATACGGTTTTGAAAATGCTACCGACGCAGAGATCAAGAATGCAGCTGATTTAGTCCAGGCAACTAGGTTTATTAATAAATTGCCAGATGGTTTTGACACTGAAGTTGGTGAAGGAGGAGATTTATTATCGACTGGTGAAAAACAATTAATTTCATTTGCTAGAGCTATTATATCTAATCCTGCAATATTTATTTTAGATGAGGCTACTTCTTCAATAGATACTGAGATGGAATTAATTATTCAAAAGACTATAAATAAAGTATTAAAAAACAGAACTAGCTTTATTATTGCCCATAGACTTTCAACAATAAAAAATGCAGATAAAATTATAGTCTTAAAAGACGGAAAAATTATTGAATCAGGTAATCACTATCAATTAATTGATAGAAAGGGGTATTATTATGATCTCTATCAAAATCAATTTTACAATAGAAGAGAATCAAGAAAAACAAGAATTACTTCATAAGAATGAAATTAATTGCAGGAATTCTATAGAAAATAAAGAATATAATAATTGAACCTAAATTAGAAAGGGTGATTATTAATGTTAGATTTAAATAGTAAGTTACCTGAATTTTCCCTGCCAGCTCAGGACGGTAAAACTTATACAGATAAAAATTTTAAAGGATCTAAATTAGTTCTATACTTTTATCCTAAAGCAAATACACCTGGCTGAACAAATGAAGCTGTCTCATTTAGAGATAGCCAGAAAGCTCTGGAAGAGCTTAATGTAGAAATAGTTGGTGTTAGTAAAGATAGTATTAAATCTCAGAAAAAATTTGCTGACAAAAATAATTTAACCTTTCCATTGTTGTCTGATACAGAAGGAGACTTATGCAATAAGTTTGGGGTTTTGAATTTAGTTGGTATAATAAAAAGATCTACATTTATATTTGATGAGGAAGGTATATTAATTAAAAAATATGAGAAAGTTAAAAACCCAGGTGAGCACGGCGGGGAAGTTTTAGAATTCTTAAAGAATCAATAAAATTAAGGGGTGATATAGCCCCTTTTTTACTTATAAATTATTTCACTAATTCATTGACATTAATATAACAAGTATGATAAACTAATAATTGTAAAGTAGACTACAGAATATTTTTTTAACATATGGTGATAATGATTTTCATTTATAACATTATTAAGGAGGACATATGGATTTAATAAGACCAACAGTTCAAAAATTAGAAAAAATTTGTAAAGGGAATAGTTTTTTATTTAAGCTTTATGCTCTACCATACAAGAAAACAGTATATAGAGAAGTTGAGCTTGGAGAAATATCTAAATCAGATAGAGTGTTAAATATTGGTTGTGGAGCTTTACCTTTTACTTCATTTCATTTGTATAAATTAACTGGTGCCTCTATAATTGCAGTGGATCTTGATGAAAAAGCAGTATCTGAAGCCAGAAATTTATTAACGAAATTAAAAATTTCTGAAGAAAAGATTTTGCCTGTTAATTTATCTGCATTAGAAGCAGTTGATAAATTTGATTTTAATAAAGTAGTTGCTGCACTTCAGACTGAAGGCAAAGAGGAATTACTCGAAGCTATCAAAGAGAAAGCCGTTAAAAAAGGAATAAACATAGATTTTATTGTAAGAGAACCCAGGTCAGGGTTTGTAAATCAATATGATAACATTTCTTATGAGAAATTAAATAATTGTGTAGTTAAAAAAGCAAGGCAAAATTTTCCTACATTTGATAGGTCAATATCAATTGAATTTGGAGAAATCTAATATGAAGATAAAAAAGTTACTTATTATTTTGATATTTATGTTTTTAGCTATATCAATTAGGACAGGCTGGTCTGAAGTGAGTAAAGCATTGTCTGAGTTAACTGCTTCAACTATATTTATTTTAATAACATTTCAAATGATCACTACAGTCCTGATATCACTCCAGTGGCAATCATTATTTAAATCTAGTGAGCTTGATAAACCTGATTTTCCAACTATTTTAGAGGTTAATTTTGCTGCAACCTTTATAGAGAGTATTACACCCTCTTCAAAATTAGGTGGTGAATCAGCAAAAGTATATCTTTTTCATAATCTCACTGAAAATAAAGCTTCTGAAATTGTAGCTGCCGTAACAATCCAAAAAGCAGCAACTTTTATACCTTTTTTGCTAATTTCATTACCATTGTTAACTTATTTGCCTTATAGTTATTCTGAACTTTTCAACTTTAACTATGGTGTAAGTAGAATCTTCTTGATAATACTCTTAATTATTTTCATTTATATATTCCTTAAATTTTCAAAGAAAAATAATTTTATTAAAAATAAAATTATTGGTTTAAAGAAATCATTAAATGATGTATTAAGAACAATTAAAGATATATTAACAATCCCTAGATTTCTGTATTTATCTCTCTTTGCTCTTGTTTTCTGGTTATTATATCCGGTTAAGACTTATATTCTCTCAAACCATTTAAGTTTTGATATTGGATTCTTACCGATTGTAGCAGCAACTTTTTTAGCATATTTAGTTGGAACATTACCATTGACACCTGGGGGCTTAGGAAGCTTTGAAGCCACTTTTGCTCTGGTTTTAAGTCAACAGGGCATTAGCTTTGCAGAAGGATTAACAATAGCATTATTATTAAGATTAATTACATTCTGGTTTCCTTTATTATTATCTGCTCTGGTTTCTATTAAATTAACAAATAAATTAGATTTGTCATTTATGAATAGGCAACAGGAGGTTTAAAATGCTTGAAAATTTAAGAAAAAGTAAAATTAGAAGAAGCAATAATATCTGTTCCATACTTCAAAAAATTGAAGCAAATTTTAATATTTTCAGATTACCTGGAAGACTTTATGATAAACTTTTTTATCATAAATTAATGAAAGCAGAATTAGCATTAACAAAACTTGATACTGAAGGTAAAATTCTACATATAGGAACCGGTCCAAGGCCAATGACGGCTATCTTTTTAGCAGAAAAGGGTTTTTATGTAGATGGGCTGGAAATAGATGGTGAAGCAAGGAGAAAATCTCAAAAGCTAATAAAAAAAGAAGGCTTATCATCAAGGATTAAAATCTTCTCTGGAAATGGAGAAAAAGTTGACTATTCAAAGTATGATGCTATTTGGCTTTCTCTACATGTTGAGCCTAAAAGACATATTTTAAATAAAATACTTAATGAAGCTAATAAAGGAACTAAAGTAATTTATAGAAACCCGGCAGGTTGGTTAGCAAAGATTTATCAACCAGTTTGCCCATTAGAATTAACTGGTGGTCAGTGTAAAACTACTGGTATAATAAAATCAAAAAAATCTTGTCTTATAGAAGTATAAAACAAATCTTAAGCTTGGAGGGTTTTTAATGAAAGAATATTATAGAGAAATAAATTTAATAGAACTGAAAAAACAAACTAAAGCAATAATTTCAGAAGTACCTGAACATCCATTACTGCCTCCACTAGGAATCAGGAAAGGCAAAGAGGTTATTTTAAAGTCCAGACAGGCATGGCGTGGTCCGTTGATAATTGAAATAGAAGATAGACAGGTAGCTATAGATCCGGAGATTGCTGCAAAAATTAAAATTAAAGAAGAGGTAGCAATTGATGCAGCAGTCTAATAACAAGAAAGTATTATTAATTGGACCTCCAAATGTTGGTAAAAGCGTAATATTTAATAAATTAACTGGCCTAAATGTAGCAATGGCTAATTATTCAGGTACCACTGTTGATTATAAAAAAGGTCAGGTTAATTATAATAATATAAATTACGACTTAATCGATGTACCAGGAACCTATACTCTGGATGCTACTAATGAAGCTGAACAGGTAGCTGTTGATATGTTGTCTGAAGGTGCAGATTTGGTGATTACAGTTTTAGATGGTAACAATCTAGAGAGCAGTCTTTATCTTCTTCTTCAGGTATTAGAAAGAAACCTACCTACAATTGCTGTTTTAAATAGAGTCGATCTGCTTGAGGATAAAGGCTATGAAGTAGCCCATGAAAAATTATCCCATGAAATAGGTATTGATATTATAAAAACAGTAGCTGTTTCTGGAGAAGGTATTGATCCTTTAAAAGAAAAAATAAAAGAGAAGCTTCTTAATGATCAAACAAAAAAAGACATAAATAGAGATATGAAAGCAGATTGGTTTGAAGCAGAAAGATTAAATCTGGAATATTTAAATAAAAAGAACTCTACATATGATCGAGATAAAGATACTTTAGGCGACAAACTTTCCAGACCCTGGCCAGGAATACCTCTGGCAATAATTATATTAGGCCTTATTTTTGGAATAGTCGTAGGTATTGGTATGGGAATGCGCCAGTATCTTTTATTACCATTTTTTAGAGGTATAATATTCCCTTTTATATATAGTGCTGTAGAAGCTATAATTCCTCCTGGAGTCATAAGAAATATCTTAATAGGAGAGTATGGTTTTTTTATAAAAGGGTTAGAATGGCCTTTTGCTCTGGTTTTTCCCTATGTAGTTTCATTTTACACAGCCTTAAGTATTTTAGAAGACAGTGGTTATCTTCCCAGATTGGGTGTATTGCTTGATGGTCTTTTTAAAAAAGTAGGTCTAACAGGAGGCAACATAATACCTTTATTATTGGGCTATGGTTGTGCAATACCAGGAATTGCAGCAACAAGAGCGCTACCTACAAAAAAAGAGAGAGTTACAGTCTCTACTTTAATTTGTCTGGCTGTGCCCTGTATTTCTCAAACTGGTGCATTAATTTCTTTATTAGCAGAACAATCAATAACAGTAATGATCCTGGTGTTCGCAGTTTCTTTTTTAGCATTAATAGTAGCAGCAATTATAATGGATAAAACAATAGAAGGCAAAAATGAATTGACAATTGTTGAGATACCACCATTATTATGGCCAGGACCAGGAGTTATTGCTAAAAAGATCTGGTTAAGAGTTAAAATGTATATTAGTAATGGAGCTTTAGTTATGATTTATGCAATTGCAGGGGCATCTATTTTATTTGAATTAGGTATACTTGAATACCTGGGTCAAATTTTTCAGCCAATAGTACAGAACTGGTTACAACTACCTGCAGAAGCATCAGCTCCATTATTGCTAGGGATAGTAAGAAGAGAACTTGCAGTTCTTCCCTTACTGGAGATGGGTTTAAATTCTGTCCAGTTATTTGTAGGTGCAGTAGTGGCTCTTTTTTATGTTCCCTGTATTGCTGTCCTGGCTATGCTTGCCAGGGAGTTCAATTTAAAGCTAGCAACTAAAGTATTAGTTTTAACAGTTGGAATATCATTTTTATTAGGAGGAATTTTTGCTAGAATAGGTAATTTAATTTTGATGTTTTGAATCTAACTTTTCAGAGACAAGCCGGGCACCAGTTATTACCATAGGTATACTTGAACCAGGATTAACTGAGCCACCAACAAAAAATAGGTTCTCATATTTTTCACTGTTTTTATTAATGCTGGTGCCCTGATTTTTATCCCGATCCCCAACAACTCCATAAATAGCTCCCCTATTAGCAAAATATTTACTTGCAAAATCTGAAGGCATAAAAGTCTTCTCAAATAAAATTCTCTCCTTTAGATCATCCATTCCCATCCATTCTAGTTTATCAATAATTTTATTTTTGAATTCAATATAATCTTCAGATTTAAGCTTATTATTTCTTTGAATATAAGGAACCTGAACAGTTATTTTTAAAGTTGTGAACTCCTTTGAATAATTTTTATTATTAAAACTATTGGTTTTAAGTAGGTGGATAGAAGGATCATCTGGTAACTTATAATCTTCAAAAATAGTTTTATAGAATTCCTTGCTTTCTTTAGTAAAAAATATATTATGCATTTTTAATTTTTTATAGTCTCCTTTTATTACAAGGAAAATTATTATGGCTGATGCAGAAGGCTCATATTTAGAGAAATTACTCATAAACTCATCATCTTCATCAGTGATCTGTTGATAAAAAGGAATCACTTCCATATTTGAGACTATAAAATCCCCCTCATACTTTTCCCCTTTAGCTGTTGAAACAGATTTTATATTATTATTTTTAACTTCTAAGTCTTTTACTCTCTGATTAAATATAAATTTAACCTCTAGCTTTTTAGCAAGCTGAAATAAAGCAATAATAATATTATAAAATCCCCCTTCAGGATACCAGAGGCCATATTCATACTGAAGGAAAGAATAGATGCTAAAAGCAGCAGGAGCTCTATATGGAGATGAACCTGCATAATTAGAAAAGAATTTCAATAATTCCTGCAAATAATAATTACTAAAAAATCTAGTAATAGTATCATCTAAAGTTGAAAACATATCAAGACCTCTAAAAGTTTTAAAAATACCAAAATAACTTAAAACTTCCTGTGGTTTATCTAAGCCTTTCTCGAAGAAAGCTTCTTCTATTAAATCATAGATATCTTCACTATATTTAAAATACCTATTAAGATTATTTTTGTTCATTTGACTTAAATAAATATTATTATTTTTAGTATTTACAGGATCATTATAAAAATTTAACTTTTTACCATCAGTAAAAAAACCCTTTAATTCAGGGTCAATTTTTTTTAAATTTACATAATCACTGAAATCTTCACCTGCAAAATCAAATAAGTCTTTTAAAACTGAAGGGTTAAGCAAGCAACTGGGACCAGGTTCAACTATAAAATCCTCATATTTAAGTTTATCTATTTTGCCTCCAGGTTTATTATTTTTCTCAATCACAGTTACTTTATAACCTTTACAGCTTAAATCTATAGCAGCTACAAGGCCTCCCAATCCAGCACCAATTATAATAACCTCTTTTTTACTCAAACTTCATCCTCCTAAGTCAAATACTAATATTATTTAATATATAAATGGAATCATTCTATATTTATCTTTCTTCCACTTTTGATATTTATCGCCAAGTATATTGAGAAGTTTATCTTCTTCTTCTTTGATCCTATGCCGTAATGACCATGACATTAAGATGATTGTAATAATAAATGCAATAAAATTTCCTAAATAAACAGGAATAGCAGTGGTTAAAAGCAAAAGACCAAGATAGAGAGGGTGTCTTATAAATCTATAGGGCCCTTTACTTACAAGTTCCTGATCTTCATCTACTTCAACTGCTCTGGTAAAATAATCCCCGAGTAAAAATGATGACCAATATCTGAGTATAATTCCAAATAAATAAATAGCCAGCCCAAAAATTCTGGCACCTTCAATTAAATTAACTGGAATTGTTCCAACATTGGCTATAGTTAATATTATTGTTGATAAGATTGAAATTAAAATTGAAGCTAAGATAAATCTAAAACTTTTGCTCTTTTTCCTCTCTTCACCACCAGGAGATGGAAAGATCCTGAATTCAGCCCACCAGAGTATAGTAATAATTACAAAGGTAATAGTCTGCCAGTCTAACTGTAAATATTCAGCCATTTAATTATCTCCTCCTTTTAAAAACTTGATCATGAAACCTATTAATCCAGGAATTTTGCTAACCTTAAAACCTGCCCCAAAATTCACCTCAAGAAACTCCTTTAATCCCTGATAGGTCTCATTATTATAAGGAAACCAGTTAATCTCTGTATCTTTGTTGCTTTTATTAATCATAATTGACTTTTGATTAGTAAATGACCTTAAACCCTCTGGACCATGATATCTACCAATTCCACTATTTTTAGTACCTCCAAAGGGCAAATCTGGATTACCAACATTTTTAATTAAATCATTAATCATACAATTGCCAGTTTCTAAAGAACTGGCAACTCTTTTAGCTTTATCAATATCCTTAGTCCAGATACTGGAGTTTAATCCATAATCAGAGTCATTAGCCAGTTCAATCGCCTCATCTGTATCTTTAAATTTAATAATAGGAATTACTGGTCCAAAAGTTTCCTCCCTGGCAATTTCCATTTCATGACTTACTTTATTCATGATAACCGGTCCAGGCTGATTATTTTTTCTGCCATCAAATAAAATTTCAGCTCCAGAATCCAGTGCTTTTTTGATCTGTTTTTCAACTTTACCTGCCTGATCAGGGTGGGTAAAAGGACCAATATCTCCAGATGTAGGGTCCTTTGTAAATCTTATCTTACTGGCTTCCTCTTTAACTAATTTAATAAAATCATCTGCAACATTTTCCTGAACATAAAGCCGCTCAATACTAACGCATAGCTGACCGGTATTTGCAAATCCTCCATAAGCAGCAGCCTTGCTGGCCCTTATTAAATTAGCATCATCAAAAACAATCATTGGATCTTTACCACCTAGCTCCAGTTCAACTGGTATTAAGTTCTGACTGGCAGCTTCCATTATTTTTTTGCCAGTTCCTACACTTCCAGTAAAAAATATTTTATCAGGACTGGCTGCTATAATTTTAGCACCAGTATCACCATAACCATGCATTACCTGTATTAACCCATCAGGTATTCTTTCAACTGAATTAATAATATCTCCAACATACTGGCCAACAGCTGGAGTCATTTCAGAAGGTTTCAAAATCACTCCATTTCCTGCTGCTATAGCTGTAATAGTTGGATTGATAGCAAGCTGAAAAGGGTAATTCCAGGGAGAGATTACAGCTACTACTCCCAGTGGTTGATATTCTACATAGGCTCTATTTCCAGGGGCAGTCATAGGTGTTGACCTCTTTTCAGGTGCTAAAAACTTATTGATTCTTTTTTCGTAATATTTTATTAGCTCCAGACTGGGGTAAATATCAGCCATTAGAGCTTCTAAATTAGTTTTGCCAGAATCTTTAGTAATCAAATCTACAAGATTATCTATATCAGCAGTTATTGATTGTCTCAAAACTTTTAAAGCTTCACTTCTTTCTTGTAAAGAAGCTTTAGCCCATTGTTTTTGAGCTTCTCTGGCTTTCAGGAAAGCTGATTGTATTTCAGTTTCATCAGAAATTTTATATTCATCGATCACTTGATTATCCAGTGGGCTTTTATTTATAATAAAATTGTCAGTAGTCATTATTTCACCCCTTTATTATATAATATAATTCTTGGTTTCAACTCTTTTTCCTGCAAATCAGCTTAATATATTCAAATGATAGCTATATTTTCACAAATATTTTACTCTTTTAAAGCAGGATATTGCTGTTAAATGTTGAATAATATAGATAGTGTTTGTAAAAAGAACCATATGAGGTGATTTATTATAAGAATCGATAGTAATTTACGAAAATCAATTGATATAAATGATGACTTCAAAGAAAATAACGTAATCATAAATGAAGGCGATAGCTTTAGGATTATTCCAAAAAAGTTAGACCTTAAAAAACTATATATTGAATTAACTACAAAATGCAATTTTGATTGCATTACCTGTATCAGAAACTCCTGGTCAGATTCAATTGATATAATGTCCAGCGATACTATTGATAAAATATTTGAACAGATAGTTGAACTCCCAGAACTGGAAACAATTCATTTTGGTGGTTTTGGAGAACCATTAACCCATCCAGAATTTTTAGAATTAGCAAAAAAAGTTAAAGCAAAAGGTTATAGAGGAGAGGTTATAACCAATGGTCAATTGCTGGATCAAAAAACTGCAAAAAAACTGATAGATATAGATTTTGATAAAATTATTTTCTCTATTGACGCACCAAAAAAAGAAACCCTGGAATCAATTAGAAAGAATGCTGACATTGATATGATCTTAAATAATATAAAAAATCTTTCAGATCTTAGAACATCAAAAAGCAATCTGGATATCTGGCTTGAATTTGTAGCAATGAAAAGTAATATTGATCAATTAGACGATTTACTAAAAATGGCCAATAAATTAAACTTAGATGGTGTATTAATAACCAACCTTATTCCCTATACAGAGGATATGGTTGGAGAAGAACTTTATGATACAGATGAAGAGGAGATCAAATCCAGGATAGGAGGGTATGTTTCGCTTCATACATCCTACCCTGAGATGAAGCTGAGAACTGACAGAAAATGTAACTTTATCGAAAATAGATCAGCTTCAATCAACTGGAAGGGAGAGGTTGTTCCCTGTTACCCCTTACTCCATAATTATCAGGTCTACATTTATGGCCGTTGCCGGGATAATAAATCTTATAATTATGGTAATGTAAATCATAAGCATCTAAAAGATATCTGGCAGCAGGAAGATTATATTAGATTCCGCTCCAGGGTCAAGCAGGGAGATTTCCCATCATGTACTGATTGTAAATATGTTGATGGCTGTTCAATGGTTGAAGATAACTCACTTGATTGCTGGGGTAATCAACCAACCTGTGCTGACTGTCTCTGGTACAGGCAATTAATAGTATGTCCTTAACACAATATAGGTAACTCCTCCGAGCAGTAGTTCCTAAAGATAAAAATCCAGGGAGCTGCTGCCGATGGGTCAGCAGGAGAAATCCACTGGCCTCCCACTCTTGGAAAGGAGCAAATATATAAAGGAGGGAATAAAAAAATGAGCAAAATTGGTGAAGCAAAAATCTTACGAGTCGATTTAACAGCAGGAGAAACTAAAGAAGAAACATTAGCTCCAGAAATGGTCAAAAAGTACTTAGGAGGTAGAGGGCTTGCCTCAAAACTCCTGGCCGATGAAATTGACCCAGGAATTGACCCCTTAAGTCCAGAAAATAGGTTGATATTTGCTAATGGTCTCTTGACAGGTACCAATGCATCAACAGGTGGTCGTTACATGGTAGTTACCAAAGGACCATTAACTGGTACCATTGCCTCATCTAACTCAGGCGGTTATTTCGGTGCAGAATTAAGGTTTGCCGGCTATGATATGATAGTATTCCAGGGCAAATCTGAAAAACCAGTCTATCTTCAGTTAATGGATGGCAAGGCAGAGCTTAAAGATGCCAGCCATATCTGGGGTAAGAAAGTCGATGAGACAACTGATATTTTAGTTGAAGAATCAGGCGATGAAAGAGCCAAAGTTAGCTGTATCGGTCCTGCAGGAGAAAATCAGGTTATGTTTGCCTCAATTATGAATGACAAAAATAGGGCAGCAGGTCGTACCGGTGTCGGTGCTGTTATGGGCTCAAAGAACCTAAAAGCACTGGTTGTCCGTGGAGATAAAAGCAACTTTGACTACGATAAAGAAGCATTAATGAAAGTAGTTAAAAAGCAGACCCAGATTATCAAAGATGATGGAGTAACTGGAGAAGGCCTTCCAACCTATGGTACCAAGGTTTTAGATAATATCATTAACGAGACCGGTGGTTATCCAACCAGAAACTTCCAGGAAGCAACCTTTGAAGGAACAGAAGAAGTATCTGGTGAGGCTTTAGTAGAAAAGGGTTATCTTCAGAAGAAGAAAGCCTGTTATGCCTGCCCAATAGCCTGTGGCCGTGATACTAAACTGCCTAGTGGCCGTTCCGGTGAAGGCCCAGAATATGAAACAGGCTGGTCATTTGGTGCCGCCTGTGGAGTTAATGATCTCAATGCCATTACTGAGGCCAATTATATGTGCAATGAGCTCGGTCTGGATACAATCAGTGCCGGTGCTACCATTGCTGCAGCCATGGAACTCTATGAAAAAGGCCATATCGATAGAGAAAAATTAGAAAATGGCCCTGAATTAAAGTTTGGCTCCTCAGAAGCAATTGTCTATTACACTAAAGCAATGGCCTATCGTGAAGGTATCGGTGACGATCTAGCTTTAGGCTCAGCCCGTCTAGGTGAAAAGTATGGTATGCCTGAAGTATCAATGGCAGTTAAAAAGCAGGAACTACCTGCCTATGATCCAAGAGCACTGCAGGGTATGGCTCTTAATTATGCAACATCAAACCGTGGTGGCTGTCACGTAAGAGGTTATCTGGTCTCCCCTGAGGTCTTAGGAGTCCCTGAAAAACTGGATCCGCAGGACTTAGAATCCAAGCCAGAATGGGCTAAGATATTCCAGGACCTAACAGCATTAATTGATTCAATTGGTCTCTGCCTCTTTACATCATTTGCATTAGGAGCAGAAGATTATCAGGAATTGGTCAATGCAGTAACAGATTATGATCTCACAACTGAAGAATTCATGGAAATTGGCGATAGAATTTATACCTTAGAGCGTCAGTTCAACCTTGAAGCAGGTCTAACTAAAGAAGATGATACCCTGCCTAAGAGACTCCTTGAAGAAGGAATCCCTGATGGCCCAATGAAAGGTAAAGTGGCCCATTTAGATAAGATGCTTCCTAAATATTATGAATTAAGAGGCTGGGATAATAATGGTGTCCCAACTGCAGATACATTAAATAAACTAGGTCTGGATGAACTCTAAATGGCAATTAAGGTAAAACTCTATTCATTATTTAGAAAATATATCGATGATCGCCAGGTTGAATTAAAACCTGAAGAGAATAAAACTGTTCGGGATTTAATAAAAACTCTGGATGAAAAATACGATGCAGTCTTTAGTGAAAAATTAATTGGTGAAGAAGAGGCAATCAATCCAGGAGCAATAATCCTGGTCAATGGCCAGAATATTCATCATCTGGATAAATTAGATACAAAGTTAAAAGATGGTGACATACTGGCAATTTTTCCTCCATCAGCTGGCGGATAATATACAATAAAAAGTATAAATATACAGAAACAGATTAACCCTGATCCAGTTTGAATCTGGATTGGGGTTAGTTTTTTGCTAGCACCTGACGGTTACCCGACGGTTACCAAGCGGTTCTATTATAAAAATTTCACAAAGTTTTTATAATGATTGGAGTTTTCCCCTATAATTTGATACAATAAATAAAAGTGCATAAATAAACAGAAGTCTTCGAGCTAACTTCCTAAAGATTAAATTTATATCCAGGGAATAATAGCCGCTAGGGTTTGTCAGGAAACTGACTTACCTCCCGTATCTTTGGAAAGGAGACCGTCTTAAAACGGTGTCTTTTCAGGCACCTATTTTTATTTATTAATAGATTACAGGAGGAAAGGTGATTTTATGGAAATTATAGCAATTACCGGAGACGAGAAAACTGATGGGAGAACTAAATTAGGAGTCAGATTAATTGAGAACCTCCGTTGTAATGTTGGAATTTTAAAAGCAGTCACAGATAATGTTAAGGATATAATGATAACTGATGAAAGGGAAATTATGCGGGCAGAAGCTCCAACGATTTCTCCATATCTGAATTCATCAGCAGATAAAATTCTTTTTATGCGAACACCAAAAGATAAAATCAAGGAAGCAGCTACACAGGCCATAGATGAATTTAAAGATCTGGATTACCTCATATTTGAGGGGAATAAAGTTGTCCAGTATATCAGTCCAGGCCTGATCATTCATGTAAATGAACCGAGTAATGAGCTGAGTGAAGATGCAGAAAAATGTAAAGGTAGAGCAGATCTAATAGTAGATTATTATGAACTTCTTGATGACAGCAATCTTGCTGACCTTAAGTTAAATATAGTTGAAGATGAGATCTCCTGCTATCGAGCCCAGTTAATCAGTGACTTATTTGGACTGGGTTATGGTGAGTTTGGTAAAAAACTCGATAGAGAAGGTATTCAGGTAAGAAGGTGTCAGTTAGGTCTCTTTAAATAATACTGGAAAGGCTGATAATTAATGGGGAAAGAATTTCTTAAATTAACTTCAGTAAATGACCTGATAGATATAATAGAAAATAAAATAGAATTAAATCTTGAAGACTCAGTTGAAAGATTACCTTTATTAGATACAACTAATAGGGTTCTAGCAGAAAAAATTAAGGCAGAAGAAGACCTACCTCCCTATTCCAGGTCTGCAGTTGATGGTTATGCAGTTATGGCTGAAGATACCTTTGGAGCCAGCCCTGAGAACCCTGCTTATCTCAAAGTAGCAGGTGAAATAGAAATAGGTGAGCAACCTGAACAGTCTCTAAATCCAGGAACTGCAATCTACATACCTACAGGAGCGGAACTCCCTGCAGAAGCTGATAGCTGTTTAATGATTGAAGATACAGAGAAATTTGGCAGTCAGATAGAAGTTATGAATTCTGTTTCAGCAGGTGAGAATATTATAAAAAAAGGCGATGATATCAAAGAAGGCCAACTTTTATTAGATAGAGGTACCTGCCTGTCTTCAGCAGAGGTTGGGGCTCTGGCAGGACTTGGTCACAGCCAGGTAAATGTCTTTACTATGCCTGAAATAGCAATAATATCCTCCGGTGATGAACTTGTTCCACCAGGGGAGAAGCGAGAAGGGAGTTCAATCTATGATATAAACTCTTATCTCCTGGGCAGCCTTTTTAAGGAGTGGGGTTTAAAGCCTTCGCTTAAAGGAATTGTAAATGATAATAAAGCAGAGCTTAAAGCCAGAATAGAGGCAAGCCTTGATGCAGATCTAATCGTAATCTCCGGTGGCAGCTCAGTTGGAGTTAAAGACTATACCATCGAAGTAATCAATAGAATAGCAGAGCCAGGAGTATTACTCCATGGTCTGGCAGTAAAACCAGGCAAGCCAACTATTTTAGGGCTTTTAAATGGAACACCAATTATCGGCTTACCTGGCAATCCATCATCTGCCTGGGTTGTAGCAGCTATAGTTATCCCGGCAATTATTAATAGAATGAGAGGATTACCGATTGAGCCCAGGGCTGAATTCTTTAAAAACAGCATAACAGCAGAGCTTTTAGAGCCGATTTCTTCAACACCTGGCCGCCAGGAATATTTTCCTGTGAAACTGGATGGCAACAGGAAGGCCTCTCCATTATATGGAAAGTCCAACTTAATTACAACTCTGGTTGATTCTGATGGTCTTATTGTAATTCCTCCAGGTAGCGAAGGTCTGGCCAGGGGAAGCCAGGTCCAGGTTGTACCATACCCGCCAGCAAAGGGTTTAATCTTTAAGGAGCAGGATATAGATGGCTAAACGAAAAGTTTATCTGGCAAAAAAATCACTTGAAGAGGCTAAGGCAATCTGGAATAATTTTTTAAGCACAATTGAGCCTAAAAAAGAAACTATACCAGTAAAGGAATCCTTAAATAGAATTACCGCCAGTCCGGTCCAGGCCAGCCGTTCAGCACCAAATTTTAATGCCTCGGCTATGGATGGAATTGCAGTCAGTTCCGAAGATACCGCTGGTGCAACAGAACGAGAGCCTATTACTTTAAAAGGCAATCAATTTAAATATGTCAATACCGGCAATCTTATTCCAGAAGGATATAATGCCGTTATAAAGATAGAAGATATCAATCAACTTGATTCAGGTATAAAAATCTTTAAATCTGTCTCACCCTGGCATAATGTCAGGACAATCGGTGAAAGTGTGATGAAAGGTGACCAGATACTGACTTCAAATCAGAAACTTAAGGCTTATCATATTGGAGCCTTACTGGAGGCTGGTGTTTTTGAAGTTGAAGTTTATGCAAAACCAGTCTTAACAGTTATTTCTACCGGCGATGAGATAGTAAGTCCTGAATCATCACCAGAACCTGGTCAGTATGTTGACTTCAATTCAACGATGGTTAAAGAAATGGCTGAAGAAGCAGGTGGAGAAATAAATTTTTATGGAGTTGTAAGTGATGAAGAAAAAGCTTTAAAAGCAGCAATCAACCAGGCTACACAGAGTTCTGATTTAGTAATTACAATTGCTGGCTCCTCAGCAGGAAGCAAAGATTTCACAGCTAGCATAGTTGAAGAAAAGGGAGAAATTTTTGTCCATGGTGTAGAAATTCAGCCAGGCAAGCCCCTGCTTTTAGGTGCCATCGAAAATGTGCCATTTATAGGGCTACCAGGTTTCCCCTTATCCTGCCTCCATGCCTTTGAAAACTTTGGGACTATGGCAGTTAAAGCATTACAAAAAGATTCAGCAGATGCCGATAATTATATCCAGGCAAAGGTCAAAAGGAAGCTCGCTTCAAAACCAGGTAGAGTTGAGTATGTGAGAGTAAATCTATCCTTTGAAAAATCTCAGACTGGTCAGGAAGATTTTCCGATAGCAGTTCCTAGAAGAAGGGGCTCAGCAGTTATGAAATCCCAGGCCCAGGCCGATGGAATCCTGGAAATACCAGCTGATAGAGAAGGGTTGGCTGTAGATGAATTAGCAGAGGTAAAACTTCTTTATCCAGAGAGCTGTCTTAAAGATAATCTGGTTTTAGCCGGAAGTAATGACCCTTTGCTGGATTATTTACAGGAGCTTTTAATCACTTCAGCTCAAAAAATTAAATTAAGGCTTCAGTCCCGGGGGAGCCAGGCCGGAATCCATGCACTAATTAGAGGTGAGGCTGATTTAACAACTGCCCATCTACTGGATCCTGAAACCGGTGAATATAATCTTTCCTATCTAGACCAGATAGCAGAAGAACCATTAGAACTATTGACACTGGCCTGGAGAGATCAGGGTTTATACTTAAGTCCTGATAGCCAGTTATGTTTAAAAAATATAAATGATCTCAAAAATAAAGATATAACCTTTATTAACCGCCAGCAGGGGGCAGGTACAAGAATCTTATTTGACTATCAGTTAAATCAGTCAAATATTAAGCCGGCTGAAATAAAAGGTTATGACAGAGAAGAGTATACCCATGCTGCTGTAGCCCAGGCAGTCGCAGTAGGCTCAGCAGATACAGCCCTTGGCATTAGAGCAGTGGCAAAAGCCTTTGGCCTTAATTTTATCCCATTATTTTCAGAAAGGTTTGAGTTGATTTATCCGACCAGATTGGCTGAAGATTATAGAATTAAAAAGATTAAAGAAATAATTAAAAGCAATAGATTTCAGGAGTATTTAACCGAACAGACCGGCTATGACCTTAAGGATACCGGTCAAATCAGAAATGCAGGCCCATCCAGGAGGAGGTAAAATAATGGCAATTAATGCAAGCTTTCAGCGAAAGGTTGATTATTTAAGAATTTCAGTAACTGATCGCTGTAATTTTAGATGTAAATACTGTATGCCTCCAGATGGAGTTGACTACAAATCCCATGATGAGATAATGCGTTATGAAGAAATCCTGATTTTTGCTAGAATTGCTGTTAAAGCAGGCATTAAAAGGATTAGATTAACAGGAGGGGAGCCATTAGTCAGGCGAGGTCTGGATAAATTAATCTATCAACTCAACAAACTTGAAGGACTTGAAGATATTTCCCTGACAACAAATGGTTATCTCCTACCTGAGCATGCTAATAAGCTGGCCAGGGTGGGTTTAGATAGAATAAATGTCAGCCTTGATACTTTAGACAGGGAAAAATTTAAAGAGATCAGTTTAGTAGATGGTCTCCCAGAAGTGCTGGCAGGTTTAAAGGCAGCTCAAAATGCAGGACTTAATCCGATAAAACTTAACACAGTCTTAATAAGAGGCTTTAATGATAATGAGGTTTCAGATTTTATCAAATTTACCAAAGCCCATAATTATAACTTTAGATTTATTGAATTTATGCCCTTAAATGGCAGTAGCCAGGATAATGATAGTAAATATATTTCTATAGATGAGATCAAAGCCAGGATTAAATCAGCAGGCTTTAAATTAACTCCTGCAGAAATACCAGGTGGTGGTCCTGCTACAAGCTATCAGATTGACGATACACAGGCTACAGTCGGTTTTATCTCGCCGATAAGCCATAGCTTCTGTAGCAGCTGTAATCGCCTTAGATTGACCTCTGATGGCAAATTAAGGCCCTGTCTGGCCATGGCTAAGGAATATGACCTCTATGATCAGTCAGGAAATTTATTGCCAGAGGATAAATTAAAAGAAATTTTAGATCAGGCCTGTTCATTAAAGCCAGATCATCATGATTTTGCGAATGAAGAAGATTATGGTAGAAATATGTCACAGATAGGTGGTTAATGATGACAGATAAAAATAAAAAAGAATTAACTCATATCAATAAAGAAGGTCAGGTCAATATGGTCGATGTAAGTAGTAAACCAATAACAGCCAGAGAGGCAGTTGCTACTGGTCAGATTCAGATGGAACCAGAGACCCTGGACTTAATAAAAACTGGCCAGATTGAAAAGGGAGCAGTTCTTGAGACAGCGAGGCTGGCGGGGATAATGGCAGCTAAAAAGACTTCAGATCTTATTCCACTCTGCCATCCACTATTTATTTCATCAGTAAAAATAGAATTTGAAATAATTGAACCTGCAAGTATCAAAATTATCTGTAAGGTTAAGACCTCTGGCCAGACTGGAGTTGAAATGGAAGCCTTACAGGGTGTAAGTTCAGCAGCCCTAACAATTTACGATATGTCTAAAGCAGTAGATAAAACAATGAATATAGGAGAGATAAAACTCTTGGAAAAAAGAGGGGGAAGCTCAGGTGAATTTATAGCTTCTGAAGAGCTAAAGGGGCAGGTAGTTGCAGTTTCAACAAGCATTGAAAAGGGTACTAAAAAGAAGCCTCTTCTAGAAATAAATTTAAAGGAAGGTCACGGAATAATTGAAGATGCCCATGCAGGGAACTGGCATCGCCAGGTTAGTCTTTTAGCAGAAGAAAGTATCCAGAAAATGCTAGACTCGACTGATCAGGAAATCAGAATCGGGTATGGTGATTTTGCTGAAAATATAACAACTAGAGGGGTAGATATTGGCAGCCTTCATCCAGGTGATCTTATCACATTCCAGCGAGGCGTTAAGCTGGAAGTAACCCAGATAGGCAAAGAATGCCATACAGGCTGTGCAATTGCTCAGCAGGTTGGTGACTGTGTTATGCCAAAGGAAGGAATTTTTGCAAAGGTTCTCAATGGCGGAAAAATCAAGCCAGGAGATACCTATAAAGTAGAGCTGGTCTCCAATGATTAGAGTTGCTATCATAACAGTCAGTGATAAAGGCTCAAAGGGCCAGCGAGAAGATATTAGCGGTCAAACGATTAGAGATATAGTTGAAGCTGAAGACTGGAAGGTCGTAGATTATAAGATTGTTCCTGACGAAAAGGCAGAAATCACAGAGCTCTTAAACCAATTTGCAGATAATAATCAGGCCGATCTTATTTTAACAACTGGTGGAACAGGCTTTGCTGCTAGAGATCATACCCCGGAAGCCACTCTGGATTCAATAGAAAAGGAAGTACCTGGTATTGCAGAGAAGATGCGCTCTGGGACTTCCAGGTTTACAGAACTTAGTTACTTATCCAGGGCCAGGTCTGGTATCAGAAAATATTCGTTAATAGTTAATCTACCAGGCAGTCCTAAGGCTGTTTCCCAGTGCTTAAAAGAGGTTATCGGTATAATTCCCCATGGAATCAAAGTACTCCAGGGGGAAATTACAGAACATGAATAATTACTACAGGAATGGTGGCAGATAATTATGTATGGTTGGACAGGCAAGATATTAGAGATCTCATTAAATGATAAATCATATCAGGAGAAAAATCTCAGTAAGAGTTATTATCTTAAATATTTGGGAGGCAGAGGGCTTGGAGTCAGGCTCTTTTTAGAGCAGGCAGATCCAGAAGTCCAGACTTTAGCTGCTGAAAATCCAGTGATTTTTGCAGCAGGACCATTAACAGGGACTGTCATTCCATCCTCAGGTCGGCTTGCAGTCATATCAAAGTCGCCACAGACTGGAACTATCTTTGATTCAAATGCCGGAGGATTCTGGGGAGCAGAATTAAAAAAAGCTGGCTATGATGGGGTCGTTATTCAGGGTGAACTTGATCAACTTAGCCGGCTGGAAATCGATTCTGATGGAGTTCGGTTTATCGAAGCTACAGAGTTAAAAAATAACAAAGCCGGTTTAACCTGGGATTATCTCAATAAAACGATTCCAGAATATCGCCATATATATATTGGGCCTGCCGGTGAAAACCTAGTCCGGTTTTCATCAATAACTGTTGGTAAGAGCAGAAATTTTGGCCGGGGTGGCCTTGGCTCAATTTTAGGCAGTAAGAATATAAAAGCTATTTCCATTAAAGGAGATAAAGAAGTCAGAATCTATAACCAGGAGCAGGCTTTAAAAATTAGAGACAAAGCAGCAGACTGGCTGGAAGAAAATCCTGTAACCTCAAATAGTATGAATAGGTATGGCACCTCAATCTTACTAAATTTAATTAATGAGGCAGGTGTTTTGCCTACTAGAAATTTTCAGGAGACCCAGTTTGCCAGTGCTGATAAAATTTCTGGAGAATCACTTGAAAGCAAGACAGTTTCCAGTAAGTCCAGTTGCTATAACTGTCCAATAATCTGTTCTCGAAAACTCAAAACTTCAGATGGCCAGGATAAATCAAGTCCTGAATATGAATCACTGGGACTTCTTGGAGCCAACTTAGGTATAGATGATTTAGATAAAGTAAATGAACTCAATCATCTCTGTAATCAGCTAGGCCTTGATACTATTTCAACTTCTTCAGTAATAGCTGCCTATATTGAAATGGCAGAAAAATCTTTAATAGATGCAGATATAAGCTTTGGTGATGGTAAAAAAATTGAAGACCTTATTAATATGATAGGCTCTAGAGAAGGAATCGGGAATGAACTGGCAGAAGGAGCAAAAGAATTTGCAATCTCAAAGGGCCATCCAGAACTTGCCATGCAGGTAAAAGGCCTTGACCTTCCTGCTTTTGATCCTAGAGGTATGAAGGGCCAGGCTCTTGGCTATATGACATCTAATAGAGGCGCCTGTCATATTAGAGCCAATATGATGAATCTAGAAATTTTTGCCGACCAGGAAAAAATAGACCGGTATTCAGAGGAAGGAAAAGCTGCACTCCTGATTGAACAGCAGGATTTCAATGCAATTTTAGATTCATTAATTGTCTGTAAATTTACGATGTTAGCTTTAGCTGCCGGGTTTTATCAGGAGATGCTTGAATCTGTTACAGGTGAAAATTTTGATGGGAAATTTTTTGAGATAGGTTCTCGAATCTGGAATTTAGAGAGAATGATTAATGTAAAAGCAGGTTTTAATAGAGGAGATGACTATCTGCCTGAAAGATTTAGCAGTCAGGGAGGCTCTGGCCCCAGTAAAGATAGCCTGGTAGACCAGGATAAGCTTTTAGATGAATACTATGATCTTAGAGGCTGGAGTAGATCAGGTAGACCTGGAGAAAAAATAATTGCCAATTTGAATTTAAGAGAGATTGCCCATAAAATAGAGTTAGATATCCAGTAAATTTTGGAGGAATGTTTATAATGTCCAAGCAAGATCTATCAAATAAATCCAGAGAAGATTATATTTATGTCAACCTATATGGAGGTTTAGAAGAGTATTCACCAGAAAAGATTAGAAAAGGCAATAGGATAGTGCTTAAAGAAGTAAATACTGTTCAGGATATTATTGATTATTATCAGATTCCTGATGATGAGGCCCGGGTAATTCTTCTAAATGGCAGGCATGTTAAAAAGGATTACCAACTCTCTGGAGGAGAAACAATCAGTATCTTTCCACTTCTTGGAGGCGGTTAAAATAAAATATTAGAAAACAATAATATGGTTGTTCAGGGGGGATTTCATGAGAGATTTTCATGCAAAAAAATTAAGTAAAGAACCACAGTTTAAAATTCATCCATGGAAGATAATAGAAGAAGAATTTAATATTGAAAATAATCATCACCATGAATCTATTTTCTGTATTGGCAATGGTTATATGGGAGTTAGAGGAACGCTTGAAGAAGATTATTCTGGCCCTGAAAATACCACAACACCAGGGTTTTATATCAACGGGTTTTATGATAGTGAAGAGATTATTTATGGCGAAGATGCCCCTCAATTACCTACAAAAAGCCAGACTATAGTCAATCTAATGGATTGGACAGGGATTAATCTCTATCTCGGTGATGAAAAACTGGATCTTCTAAAGGGAGAAGTCTTAGAATATAATAGAGAGCTAGATATGCGCAAAGGCATTTTAGAGAGAAACTTTATCTGGCAGAGCCTTTCAGGTAAGAGGATAGAAGTTGAAATAATCCGTCTTTTATCTTTTAAAAGAAAACATCAGGGCCTGATTAACTATCGTTTTAGACCTCTGAACTTTAAAGGTGAAATTCGAGTTGTTTCAACCTTAAATGGAAATGTTCAAAATCACCATCATTTCAGGGATAAATCTGTTCTTAGAACGAAAAACTCTGGCTTTACTAATGGTAGATCTTATCTACATCAGGCAACTAAAGAAAGTGGCCTGGAAGTTGCTGCTGCTGTTAAAAATATAATAGATTCAAAGGCAGATCTTAATTATAGAAGGGATACATATGAGATAGATAATTGTCTTCATGAAGAGATTGTGATTAATGCCAGAGCAGAACGCTGGTGCAAATTAACTAAATTCTTTTCTATAAAAACATCTAGAACACTTGATGCTGACAGGCTGGTTGGTCAGGTTTTGACTGATGTCAATCTGGCAGCTGAAGATGGACTGGTCAAGTTTTTAAGGGATCAAAAAACCTACCTGGAGGATTTCTGGGAAGATTTTGATGTAAAATTATATGGAGATAGTTCACTGCAGCAGGCCATCCGTTATAATGCTTTTCAGCTACTGCAGTCAACTGGCCAGGATGAATATAATAATGTTGCAGCAAAGGGTTTAACAGGAGAATTCTATGAAGGTCATTATTTTTGGGATACTGAGACTTACATTATCCCTTTTTATATCTTTAACCGTCCTGAAATGGCTAGAAAATTATTGAAATATAGATATAATACTTTAGAACAGGCAAGAAAGAATGCAGGTAGAGTTAGACTTGAAGGTGCCCTTTTCCCATGGAGAACAATTAATGGTGAAGAGGCTTCTGGCTTTTTTATGGGCTCAACAGTTCAATTTCATATTGATGCTGATATAGCTTACGCAATTTATCTATACGTTACAGCTACTGAGGATATGGACTTTCTTTATAAAGAAGGAGTAGAAATTCTTGCTGAAACAGCCAGAATGTGGTGTAGTAGAGGCAATTATATCCATGAAAACGGTGGTAAATTCTGTTTTAATGAAGTTTCTGGACCAGATGAATATAAACCAGGTGTCAATAATAATTGCTATAATAATTATATGGCTAAATTCAATCTTGAGTATGCTGCCAGGACACTAAAAGAGATGCAGGAAGATGCACCAGAAAGATATGAAAACTTAAAGAATAAAATTAATTTAGATGACAAAGAGCCAGATCAATGGCAACAGGCAGCCAGTAAGGTTTTTCTTCCCTTTAATGAAGAATTAGGTGTTCATCCCCAGGATGATTCCTTTATGGAAAAGGATCCAATTGATATAGATAGGGATATACCCCATTCAGAAATGCCTCTAGTAGCACACTGGCACCCGCTTACTATCTGGAGATACCAGGTAATTAAGCAGGCTGATGTAATATTATTGATGTTGATGATGGGCAATAAATTCAGTCTGGAAGAAAAGAAGGCAAACTATGATTATTATGAACCAAAGACTACCCATGATTCATCACTATCACCATCAGTTTATAGTATTATAGCTTCTGAGGTCGGTTATTTAAATGAAGCATATAATTACTTTATCCAGACAGCCCGGCTTGACCTTGATGACTTCAATGAAAATGCCCATCAGGGACTTCATACTGCAGGCATGGGGAGTGCCTGGATGGTTCTGGTCTACGGTTTTGCAGGAATGAGAAATTATGATGGCGAGATTCAGTTTAACCCCTATTTGCCAGAAAAACTAAAGGGATATCAATTTACAATCTTCTTTAAAGGCAGGCATTTAAGAGTAAAAGTAGGACCAGAAAAGACCAGTTATCGACTTTATTCTGATCAACCTCTTTATATCCATCATTGCGGCGAAAGGTATGATCTAGAACCAGGTAGAGAATATAATTTTGATAATAGGGACTTTAGCCAGTTGCCCTGGCGGGAATAAAGATGATAAATAAATCTATAGAAAAGAGAATTTATCTAATACTGGCAGCAGGAATCCTTGTAATTTCATTTGCAGGTGTGTTTGTAGCAATGGCAGATGCACCGGCAATCATTATTGCTTTCTATAGAATGTTTTTTACTATTGCAGTTCTTACACCTGTTTTTATCTATCGTAAAGACTGCAGACTTGAATTGTTCTTTGATAGAAGGCCGGTTATTATTGGTTTTTTTCTGGCTATTCATTTTATTCTCTGGGTAACAGCCTTTGAATATACTGCTGTGGCCAATGCAGTAATCTTTATAGCCCTCCAGCCACTTTTCACCCTGTTATTTGAAAGGTTATGGGCTAAAGAAGACCTGAGGCCAGGTATTTATAGAGGGTTATTTATTGCAATCACAGGCAGTATAATTGTTGGTGCTGGAGACCTTAATAATCTTTTTGCCAGTATAAGAGGAGATACTCTGGCTATTATGGCTGCTTTCTTTGCTGGTCTCTATCTATTTTCAGGTAGGAGCTTAAGAAAGAAACTGGATTATTTTCCTTATATTTATACTGTCTATACCTATGCTACAGCCTTTTTATTAATTGCAGTTATCTTTAGCGGCTATAGTTTTACAGGCTACAGTCAGACAAACTGGCTATTATTTATTGGTCTTGCTTTAGGGCCGACAGTAATTGGACATTCAGTTTTAAATTTAGCTGTAAGATATGTGCCGGCTACTTTAGTCTCAACGACAATAATCGGAGAGCCTGTATTAACCAGTTTATTGGCCTGGATCTTATTAGGAGATAAAATTCCACCTCTAACAATAGTTGGTGGTACTTTTATAATTTATGGACTATTATATACTATGCGCAGAAATAAACAGAATAAGAAGTTAGCAAACCCAAAATAAGTAGGTGATAGAATGAAAGATAATCAAGACCGATTAGTTAGAGCAATAACTAAAGACCGACAGATCAGAATTTTGACTGCCAGAACGACTGATTTAGTTGAAGAGGCAAGAAAATTACATCAAACTTCACCCCTTGCTACTGCAGCACTTGGTAGAACTCTTACAGGCGCTTTGCTTGTTGCTTCACTTTTAAAGTCAGGCCATGAAGTATCCCTTTCTATAGATGGAAATGGCCCTTTAGGTAAAATTGTAGCAGAAGCAAATTATAAAGGAGAGGTAAGGGGCTATTTAAAGAATCCAGGTGCCAATCTCCCCCTTAAAGATGGGAAATTAGATGTCGCCAGTGGAGTTGGCCAGGGTGAATTAACTGTTAGAAAAATGCTTGCTGATGGGAAACCCTATGAAGGTAGTACAAAGCTTATTAGTGGCGAGATTGGGGAAGACCTGACTTATTATTTTACTGTCTCAGAACAGATCCCATCCTCAGTTGGACTTGGAGTTTTAGTTGATAAAGATTCATCTGTTAAAGCAGCCGGGGGTTTTCTGCTTCAGGTAATGCCAGATGCTGCTGATGAAGATATAGATTTACTTGAAGAAAATATAGCAAATATAGGTTCTTTAAGTCGTCATATCAGTAAAGGTAAGAGTCCAGAAGAAATTTTAGATTTAGTGATGGGAGATATTTATTATCGGATATTAGAAAAGACAGATGTAAAATATCACTGCCGCTGTAGTGAAGATAGAATTTCATCAATTGTAAGAAGTTTATCCAGGGAAGAGATAGATTCTGTGCTAGAAGAACTGGGAGAAGTTGAAATTCAATGTCACTTCTGCAATCAATCATATAGTTTTGATGAAAATGAAATTAATGATATAATGAACGAAGAAAGTTAGATATAATTTAATAGGAGGTAAGATAATTTATGTTACAGAAATCTGCAAACATAGTTAAAGGTTTAGCTGTTGATGCTGTAGAAAAAGCTCAGTCCGGCCATCCTGGAATGCCAGTTGGTTGTGCTGAAATTGGAACACTCTTATATACAGAGGTAATGGAACATAATCCCCAGGATCCAGATTGGCCAGATAGAGATAGATTTGTTCTCTCAGCAGGTCATGGTTCGATGTTATTATATAGTATTTTGCATTTAAGTGGCTATGATCTTAGCCTTGATGATTTAAAGAATTTTAGACAGCTCAATTCACCTACTGCTGGTCATCCAGAATATGGCCATGCCCCTGGTATTGAAACAACTACCGGTCCATTAGGCCAGGGTATTGCCAATGCTGTAGGAATGGCTCTAGCTGAAGAAATGCTGGCAACAAAATTCAATCGTCCAGGTTATGAAATAGTAGATCATTATACTTATACCATTGCTGGTGATGGCTGTATGATGGAGGGTGTAAGTAGTGAAGCTGCTTCCCTGGCAGGCCATCTTGGACTTGGCAAACTAATTGCATTTTATGATTCCAATCAGATTTCAATTGAAGGCAGTACGGAACTGGCCTTTACTGAAGATGTTGCTGAAAGATTTAAGAGCTATGACTGGCAGGTTATAGATGATGTCGATGGTCATAGTTTTGATCAAGTTAGAGATGCTATTAGAAAAGCAAAGGCAGATCAGGATAGACCTACCTTAATTGTAGCTAAAACAAAAATTGCCCATGGTTCTCCTACAAAGGAAGGTAAAGCTTCATCCCATGGAGCTCCTTTAGGACCAGATGAAGTTAAAGGTTTAAAGGAAAATATCGGTCTTCCAGTCGACCAGGAATTTTATATTTCAGATGAAGTTAAAGAATTCTGGCAACAACAGGTTGCTGCAAAAGAGGAAGCCTATGATAACTGGGTAGAATTATATTCAGAATGGAGAGATGAATTCCCTGAGCTTGCAAAGAAGTGGGATGAAGCCTATGAAGGTAATCTTCCAGCTGATTTTGATAAACTAATAGCTGATTTTGATTTCACTGGCAAAGAGGCTACCCGGAAAGCCAGTGGTAAAGTTCTTAAAAAATTATTTGCAGAGATAGATTATTTAGTAGGTGGCTCAGCAGATCTAGCTCCTTCTACTAAGACTTATTTTGAAGAGTATGGAGAAGTTCAGGAAGACAGTTATGATGGACAAAATCTCCGCTTTGGCGTCCGGGAACATGCAATGGGTTCTATTGCTAACGGCCTTGCCTTACATGGAGGATTAAGACCATTTACAGCTACCTTCCTTGTGTTTTCTGATTATATGCGTCCGGCAATCCGACTGGCAGCATTAATGGGACAGCCAGTTATTTATGTCTTTACCCATGACTCTATTTATCTTGGTGAAGATGGTCCAACCCATCAACCTGTGGAACACCTTGAGTCATTAAGGTTAATTCCTAACCTAACTGTCTTAAGACCTGCAGATGGCAGGGAAACAGCCTTAGCCTGGCAGCAGGCCCTTGAAAATAAATCTGGTCCAACAGCACTTGTTCTAACCAGACAGGGTTTAGAACAGTTAGATGAATCAAATCCAGAGGGCTATAAAAAGGGGGGCTACCCTGTTGAAGATTCAAATGATCCAGATGTAATTCTGATGGCCAGTGGGAGTGAAGTTTCACTAGCTGTTAATGTTGCTCATCAATTAGAACAGGATATGATCTCTTCCAGGGTTATTTCAGTTCCAGATAGAGAGAAGTTCACTGAAACTCTCTCAGAAGACAGCTCTCTCCTTGAACCAGAAACAGCTCTTAGAGTTGTCCTTGAAGCCGGTGTTGGTCAGGGCTGGTTTAAGTTCCTGGGCTCTCAGGATCTGCTTTATACTGTTGAAACCTTTGGTAAGAGTGCTCCAGGTGAGGAAGTAGGAAAAGATTATGGTTTTTCAGTTGACAATATAGTTGCAGATATAAAAGATAACCTAGAAGAGTAGTTCTGAAAAAAATTAGTCAGGTGGAGATATATGTGCAAAATAAGAATCTGAAAATATCATTCATTATAATTCTAGCTTTGCTATTATTATTTAGTGGCTCAGAAATATTAGAAGCTAATTCTCATAATAATGGGTTTCAGGATTTTTTAGATGGAGTCTTCCAGCAACAACTGGAAGACTCTGATATACCTGGAATTATAGCTGTTGCAGTAGATACAGATGGTTTGATATACAGCAATAGTTTTGGCCATGCTGATCTTGCAGAAAATAAAGAGTTAGATCCAGGTGAGACACTTATGAGAACAGGCTCGACTGGCAAAATATTTACCTGGTTAGCTTTATTACAGCAGGCTGAAGCAGGAAATATTGACCTAGAAGAAGATATTAACTATTACTTACCGGAAAATCTTCAATTTGATTATGATGAAAATGAACCAATTAGAGTAATCGACCTTATGACCCATACCCCAGGTTTTGAAGATATTCAACTGGGCATTCTGGTTTCCTCAATAGAAGATCTAGTTAGTTTAGAAGATTATCTAGGGGATACAAGGCCAGAAATCGTTAGAAATCCAGGAGAAGTTCCAGCTTATTCTAATTATGGAACTACTCTGGCAGGTTATATTATTGAGAGAGTAACCGGGCTCAGTTATCATGAATATTTAGAGAGAAATATTTTTAGACCACTAAGAATGAATAATGCAAGTTCCCGCCAGGATATTTTTACAGATTCAGAGATTGCATCAAATATCTCTACTGGCTATTTTAGTGATAATAGGTTTTTACAGCCAGGAGAATTTGAGATATTTCAGGAATATCCAGCAGGTGGCCATACTGTAACAGGATATGATATGGCCAATCTTATGTTTGGCATTTTAAATGATGGAGAGTTACTGGGCTGGAGGTTTTTAAGCCAGGAATATAATGATAAATTATTTGAGAGAGTCTTTTCAATTGATGAAGAGATGGCAGGCTGGACCCATGGCTTAATGGAATTTAATCTTAAAAATCAGACAATTTACTGGCATGGAGGAGATACCCTCCAATTCCATACAGGAATATTTTTTATACCTGAAGAGGAAAAAGCAATTTTCGTTGCTTATAATGGTCCAGGTGGAACTATGGCCAGGCTCGATCTAATAAATGCACTTGATAGACAGTATTTTGCCAGTGAAAGCTATCAACCAGTTGTCGGTGGTGAAGAAATAGACAGCAATGATTATCAGGGAGAATATTTACCATCAAGAAGAAATTATTCAACTCCTGAGAAGTTAATTTCCCGGTTTTCTCAGATTAGAATTTCTGTCGTTGATAATCATCTAATTGTGGATGGTCATCAAAAGGATAAGTACTACAAGTTAGAAGAAGACAGGTTTATTAATCAATCAGGTGATGCAGAAATTAAATTTTATAGGGATGAAGATGGCTCAATAGATTATTTTGCATATAAAAATAATCCTACAAATGTTTTTACAAAGGTTTCTTTGTTAGAATCAAGTCGTCTCCACTTATCAATTTTAGGGTTTGCTTTACTGGTATTTTTAATCACTCCTATCTCTAATTTAATTTTGCTATTTAAAAATGAAAAGGTATCGTCTTTTGGTGAAAGAGATAAAATACCAGCGTGGCCAGGGATTATTCTTTCAGTGATAGGTTTAGCCTATAGTATTACCCAGACAAGAACTTTTCTATATTTAATGGAGAATCCTTTTAGCTGGCCAGAATATACAGGTTTATTAAGCTTAGTTCCAGTTTTAATGATTTTGTTATTATTATTAATGGTCTATCAGTTAATAAAGTTTGGTCCACTTTCAAAAAGATTTATATCTCAATTAATTCTAATTTTTGTAGGATCAGCTTTTATTATTTTATTATATTATTATAATTTCATTGGATTTTTAGTCTTTTAGAAATAATCAATATTCCAATGAACTTCAAGGAGGAATGATTGAATTGACAGCCCAGCAGGAACAGGACGACTATATTTTTGCTTTAGATATTGGCACCAGGACTTTAATAGGTGTTTTAATGGTAAGAGAAGGGGAAGAGTATGAAGTATTAACATCTAAAGTAGTTTATCATTCAACCAGAGCAATGATGGATGGCCAGATTCATAATATCCAGGAGGTTGCAAACCGTTGTAGCTCACTAATTGCTGATATAGAAGAAGAATCTGGTCTCAAAATAAATAAAGTTGCCCTGGCAGCTGCAGGTAGAGCTTTAGAAACAGCTACTGTTACAGGAGAGATTGATTTCAATCAGAAAAAAACAGTGACAGCTGAAGATATAAATGCCCTGGAGTTTTCTGCTATCCAGCAAGCCCAGGAAAAAGTTGTAGAAAGATCAGATAAAAATAGCAAAGCAGATTATCACTTTGTCGGTTATTCAGTCAGAGAGTTTCGTTTAGATGATATGTTTTTAACTGATCTTAATCAGCAGAGAGGCAGTAATATTCAGGCAGATTTAATTGTTACTTTCTTACCTCAGGTGGTAGTAGATTCTTTGCTGGCAGTTATTAATGAATTAGGTCTGGAAGTTTCAGGTTTAACTTTAGAGCCTATAGCTGCTTCAAAAGTTGTTATTCCACGGGATATGTATAATTTCAACCTGGCATTAGTTGATATAGGAGCTGGAACTGCTGATATAGCAGTAACTAAGTCAGGATCTATGATCGGTTATGGTATGGTTCCTGTTGCTGGAGATGAGATCACTGAAAAGATTGCTGAAAATTATTTGATCGATTATCATTCAGCCGAAGAAATAAAATGTAACCTTGCTTCTTCTGATAAATTTGAAGTAAAAAATGCTATTGGTATGACTACTGAGATTCAAAAAGATGAAATAAATGAAGTTATTTCCGGGCAGATAGAAGCAATGGCAGGCATGATAGCTGAAGAGATTTTAAAGATAAATACTGAATCTCCTAAAGCAGTAATTTGTATTGGTGGAGGTAGTTTAACTCCTGGTTTCACAGATAAATTGGCAGAATTTCTTGACTTACCAATTGATAGGGTAGGTATTCGGGATGCAGATGATTTAAGAAAAATTAAGGGGAAGGTCAAAGATATTGCAGGTACCCAGACTATAACTCCTATAGGTATTGGTATAGTTGCAGATCAGAATCGAGAGAAAACAATTTTTACTAGAGTCTCAGTTAATGGTGAAGATGTTCGTTTATTTTCTTTGAAACAGCCACTGGTAAGAGATGCCTTAATATCAGCAAGTGTTGATCCTAAATCAATCCAGGGCAGACCAGGTAAAGGTATAACCTGTACTGTTAATGGTGAGTTAAAAACAATTCCTGGTGAATTTGGCTCTCCTGGCTATGTTAAATTAAATGGAAATGAAGTTGAGCTTGATCAGGAGCTTAAAAATGGAGATTCAATAGAATTTAAAGCAGGTCGTAAAGGTAATGATGCAAGAGCAAGAATTAGAGATCTGTTTTCTAATGATTTGTTAGAGAAAAAAATCATCCGATACCAGGGTGAAGAGATATCTGTAGAACCAGAAATAAAAATTAATGACAAAAAGGTTGCACCTGATCTAAGGGTAGAGGATGGAATGGAGATAGAGTTTTTTCCTGTAAAAACAATAGGTCAGGCAGTTAGAAATCTACTTGAATTAGATTATATTCCTGAAAATAATTTAATTAAAGTTAATGTTTCTGGAAAAGACAAATTTTTACCACAGAGTGAATGGTTTATTACTGATGGTTCTCAACCTTTAGATCTTTCAAAACCACTTAAATCTCATCAAAAACTTGTAATTGAAAGAAAAGAAAAAGTTGAAACAGTTAAAGATCTAGTTGATTATTTAGATTTTAAAAGCAATAAGACAGAAATAATTTTTAATGGCAATCGTTTAAAGCTTGATAACAGAATTGCATCTATTAAGATTAATGGAGAAAATGTAGACAATAATTATAGTTTAAAAAATGGTGACAAAATAGAGTTTTTCAAAAAAAATCTGACACTAGATAAAACTTTAGACTTAATTAATTATAGTCTTTCAGAGAAGATGAAAGAGAATGCAAAGATTCTTATTAATGGAGAAGAAGGAGAATTTGAAGATAGATTAAAGTCAGGCGATCGAATTAAGCTTAAATTCTTAAATTAGTTAGGGGGAGTTTAAAATGGCTAAATTAAATGGAATGATAAGCTTTTATGGTACAGATAATTTAAAAGCAGTTTCAGAATTTTATCTTCAGATCCCTGGTATAGAAATTTATAAGGATCAGGGTAAATGCCTGATTTTCAGTGTTGATGGAGGTGGTTATCTAGGCTTCTGCAAACATTTGGATATAACTGTCTCTGAGAAAAGCCCAATTATTACCCTTCTAACAGAGGGTAAAGCCTCTGTTGATAGAATTTATGAAAGATTTGAAGAAGCCATGGTCGAAACTGAAGGGGCACCTGAACTTAATAGAGAATTTGGGATCTATCACTTTTTCCTGAAAGATCCAACTGGTTATACCCTGGAAATTCAAACTTTCATTTAAATATTAGCTTGCAAGAAATCCAATAATAATTCCCAGGATAATTCCAGCAAATATTTCGAATGGAGTATGACCAACTAGTTCTTTTAGTTCACTTTTAATGTATTCTCTTTCTTCTTCCAATCTACTGAGATCAAGATCTTGAATTAGTCTGTTGATAACATTAGCCTGTTCACCAACTGCTCTTCTGACTCCACCTGCATCATATATAATAACTAATGAAAAAACTGTAACTATAGCAAACAAATCAGAATTAATACCATATTCAATACCAATCATTGTAGTCAAAGTTGTTACGAAGGCAGCATGGGAGCTGGGCATTCCTCCTGAACCAATGATTCTGTAAAACCTTGGTGGGAAGACAGTAAATATTTTCAAAGCCTGGGCTATTAATAAAGCTGTTAAAGCGGCAGTTAAAGGTTGCATTTAATATTAATACCTCCGAATTTATAAGTTCTTTTATAAATTTAAAAGTTGATAGTAATACTATTTTATAATATAATAAGTGAGATTGACAAGGCTATATTAGTATTTATTAAAAAAAGATAGGTGAAAAGATGAATTCAGCTATAGACTTTATAAACTCATTACCGATGTTTGGTACAGAAGAAGGGTTTAAACCTGGCTTAGACAGAGTTAGCAAGTTAATTGAACTTTTAAATATTGATCTAAAGTCCCTTGATTTTATTCATGTTGCTGGCAGTAATGGAAAAGGTTCTACAATAGAAATGTTAAATTCTATTTATAATCAGGCTGGTTATAAAGTAGGAAGATACATTTCACCCCATGTCAGATCATTCAATGAAAGGATTCAAGTTAACGGGCAGGATATTACTGATAAGGAACTTACTAAACTGATTAAAGAGATTAAACCTCTTTATGATAATGATAAGTACTGGCATGATATTGGCAAGCCAACATTTTTTGAAGTAGTTACTGTTTTAGCTTTTTATCATTTTTATCTGGAAAAACCAGATCTGATTTTATTAGAAACAGGATTAGGGGGTAGATTTGATGCCACTAATGTAATACCTAGTCCTTTACTGGCAATAATAACAACAATTACTTTGGAACATACTGAATATTTAGGAGATAAGTTAGCTTTAATTGCCAGGGAAAAAGCTGGTATAATAAAAGAAGGCAGTAGAGTGTTGGTAGGAGAAATTGAAGAGGAAGCTTTAAAAGTAATTAGAGATAAAGCAGCTTCAGTATCTGCAAATTTTTATGAAAGCAAGGATTTTTTTAGTCTAGTCCCTGTTACTGAGAATTTAGACAAACAAATATTTAAAATTAAATATCATAATAAGACCTATGAATTATCTATGCCCCTTAAAGGCAGGTATCAACTTAAAAATGCAGAAGTAGCAATATCAGCAACTGAATTACTTCAAAGAGAATATCCTGTTAGTTTTGAATCAATGAAAAAAGGGTTTAAAAATGTCAGCTGGCCTGGCAGGCTGGAAGTTATAAAGAAAGCCCCACCAGTAATACTTGATGGTTCGCACACAGTTGCTGGTATAGAGGAATTAGTAAACTTTTTAAAAGATAATTTTTCAGAGGATCATAAGATTAAAATAATATTAGCCGTCCTAAAAGATAAAGATATTGAGTCAATGATAGATAAGCTCTTATTTAGACCAGGAGTTGAGCTTATATTTACAGAAAACAATTCATTTAGGGCATTAAAAGTAAGTGATTTTAAAATTAAATCTCAAGTTAATATAATTAAAAGTAATCAAAAGCTTTTAGAGACAGTAGATCAGGAGTTAGAAAAACAGGTAGATAATGAAATTTTATGTATTACTGGATCTCTTTCATCGATTATAGAGTTGAGAGAGCATCTTCTAAATAGAATCAGGGGGTGAATAGCTTGGGTAGAAGAACAGACAGAAGAAAAAATAAACAAAGTAACTTTAGATTTATAGTTTTGTTAATATTACTTTCAATGATTGCAGTATTTTTAGGTTTTCAGATAGGCAACAGTTTTTTTGCCAGTCAGGTAGCAACTGAAGAAGAAGACATGGAAATTTATGAGGCCGTCCCTGAAGCTGAAGAGATAGAAGATAATGGAATTGAAGAAGATATAACTGAAGAAGAGATAGTTTCTCAAGAGGACGATAATGATATTCCAGGTGAAGCTGTCCTTGATGATGAGCCAGATGATCAGGAGCAGCCAGTAGAAAGCTCTATAGAAGAAGATGCAACTTCAAATTATTATATTCAGGTAGGAGCTTTTGGCAGTGAAGAAAATGCCATAAACCTGAAAAATGATTTAGAAAATAGAGATTTTCAGGCAAGAGTTGAAGGTACAGAACCCTTTAGAGTACAGGTTGCTGGCGGTAATGATAGAAATAGTGCAGAGGAAATCGCATCTGAATTACAGAATCTTGGGTTTGAAACTTTGATTATTAGTCAGTAAAATTTTGGACAATCAATTTCGTGTTATTTTAATATTTATATATGTTACTGATGTAACGTCTTGCTATTATAATATGTTTAGTTTATAATAGTAGTGGAAATTTTATTGTGAGGTGAAATAATATGGGCTTGTTAACTTTTAAGCAGGGCATCCACCCTTCTTATAATAAGAAAAAAACGAAAAATAAGGAAATAGTAGATGCTGAAAGACCAGATACGATTTTTATTCCATTGCAACAGCATATCGGCGCCCCCCTCAAACCTCTTGTAGAGAGAGGAGATCAGGTAGATAGAGGACAAAAAATTGCTGATACTGATAGTTTTGTTGCAGCACCAGTACATTCTTCAGTTTCTGGCGTTGTTAAAGGAATTGAAAAAGTCAACGATTCTGGTGGAGGAAGAGTTGAGGCTATTAAAATTGAAGTATCTGAAGAAGATACAAATAATTTTATGGAACCTTTAACTGCTAAACCAGAAAATATAAACCCTGATGATATTAGAGAAAGAGTGAGGGAAGCTGGTATAGCCGGAATGGGGGGAGCTATGTTCCCTACTCATGTCAAATTAGCTGTTCCTGATGGGAAAAAAGTTGAATATGTAGTTTTAAATGGAGCAGAATGTGAGCCTTATCTGACTATAGATCACAGGATGATGATAGAAAAGGCTAAAGAAATTGTAGAAGGACTGAAACTATTGATGAGGGCAACAGGTGCTCCCAAAGGCCTTATTGGTATCGAGGATAATAAACCAGATGCCATCAGAACATTAAAATCTCTTGTGGCTGATGAAACAAATATTGAGGTAAAAGAAACAGAAACAAAATATCCTCAAGGTGGAGAGAAGATGCTTATAAAAGCTCTTCTAAATCGTGAGGTTCCAGTTGGGGGTTTGCCTCTTGATGTAGGAGTTGTTGTAAATAATACTTCAACAGCAGCAGCTGTTTATGAAGCTGTGAAGTTAGGAAAACCATTAATAGATCGACCTTTGACTATTACAGGTTCAGGGATAACTAAGCCTATGAATATCAGAGTTAAAATCGGTACGCCAGTTAGTGAAATAATTGATCAGGCCGGTGGTTTTAATGGAGAGGTAGGAAAAGTAATCCTGGGTGGACCTATGATGGGTAAATCCCAGCCTTCATTGGATGTTCATGTTGTAAAAGGAACCTCAGGTATCCTGGTTCTTCAAAAACATGAGGTTGAAAACTATTCACCAGTACCATGTATAAATTGTGCAAGATGTGTTGATGTTTGCCCTACTAATTTGGTGCCTACAAAATTAGCTAAATTAGCTCAATTAGAAAAGCTTGATAGGATGGAAGAGATGCAGGTAATGAACTGTATTGAATGTGGTTCCTGTAGCTATATTTGTCCATCTAGAAGGCCGCTTGTCCATAATATTAGAATTGGTAAAGCCGAAGTAACGGCTAGAAATAAATCAGAATAAGGAGGTCAATTAATGCAAAGTCAGGATCTTATTGTAACTTCTTCCCCTCATGTCAGGGATAAATCGTCAGTAGCAGAAATAATGTGGTCAGTTGTAATGGCATTATTACCTGCTTTATTAGCAGCTACATATATTTTTGGTTTAAGAGTTTTAACTGTTGTAGGTATTAGTATTGCAACCTGCTTGCTGACAGAATATATATTTCAGAGGATAAGGAAGAAGAGAGTTGCTGTTTTTGATGGTAGTGCAGTATTAACAGGCTTATTATTAGCAATGACGTTGCCACCCTCCATTCCTCACTGGGTTGTAGTTGTCGGAGCTATAGTTGCTATTGGTTTAGGAAAGCAGGTTTTTGGAGGAATTGGTCATAACCCTTTTAATCCAGCTCTTGTTGGTAGAGCTTTTATTACCTCAGCTTATCCAGTGATTATGACAACCTGGACTTTTGATGGTGTAACACAGGCTACACCTCTAAATTTGATGTTAATGGAGGGCGAAGCTACACCATATTGGGAATTATTTATTGGTAATATTCCAGGTTCTATTGGTGAAACCTCAGCTTTTTTCTTATTAATAGGGGCTGCTTACTTAATTTATAAAAACTATTTGAATTGGAGAATTCCAGCAGGTATGATATCTACTGTTGTAGTTTTAAGCTGGGTATTTGGACAGGACCCAATATTCCATTTATTTGCCGGTAGTCTTATTCTCGGTGCTTTTTATATGGCTACTGATATGGTTACAAGTCCAATTACTAAAACTGGTCGCTGGATATTTGGTATTGGCGCTGGAGCTATAGTAATTATTATAAGAATTTGGGGCGGCTATCCAGAAGGAGTAACTTATGCAATACTTCTTATGAATATGACTGTACCTTTATTAAATAAATATACAAGACCTCGTAGTCTGGGAGAGGTGAAATAGATGGCTCAGGAAAATAACAATTTATCCAGATTGGTAATTACTCTAACAATTATTGGTGTTATTTCTGCATTAGCACTGGCTGTAGTTTATCAATGGACAACACCATATATAGAAGAACATCAGGCTAGGGCAAGAGAAGAAGCTATTTTTAGTGTTTTAGAGGGTGCAGTTGATTATGAAGAGACTACTAGAAATGGGATTACTTTTTTTGAAGGTTTTGATGAAGACGGAAACTTAGTTGGTGTATCATTTATAGCTACAGGATCTGGTTATCAGGGGGCGATAGAAATCATGGTTGGTTATGACCCGGCTAATGATGAAATTTTAAGTATATCGGTATTAAATCATGAAGAAACCCCTGGCTTAGGTGCTAGAATCACTGAAGAAGAATTTAAAGAGAATTTCGCTAATAAACCTATAGGTGAATATGAACTGGTTAGTAGAGAGCCAACCGAACCATATGAAGTAGAAACAATAGCTGGAGCAACTATTTCAGCCAGAGCAGTTAAAAATATTGTTTCTGAGGCCGGTTTTACATTTGAAGAACACTATGGAGGTGGAAATTAAATGAACCTCTTAAAAATATTAACTAATGGATTATGGAAAGAGAATCCAATTATCAAGCTTGTAATTGGTCTTTGCCCAACCCTTGCTGTAACAAATACAGTTGAAAATGGCCTTGCAATGGGTCTTGCAACCTCATTTGTGTTAATCTCATCTGAGATTGTAATATCTCTTATAAAGAAATGGATTCCTAATAATGTGAGGATACCAAGTTTTATTCTTATCATTGCAACCTTTGTTACATTTACTGATTATTTTCTTGCAGCTTTCTTTCCTGAAATAGCTGATTCATTAAGTTTATTTATTCCTTTAATAGTAGTTAACTGTTTGATTTTAGGACGCCAGGAAGCTTTTGCTTCTAAGAACCCAACTCATCGAGCTATTTTTGATGGTGTAGGAATGGGAATTGGCTTTACCTGGGTTTTAGTATTGTTAAGTGCTGTTAGAGAGATCTTAGGTATGGGCACATTTTTTGGATTTGAAATATTAGGAGCTGCTTATCAGCCGATGATTATTATGATTTTGCCTGGTGGAGCTTTTATCAGTTTAGGAGTTCTGGTTGGAATTATGAATGTCATAAATAGAAAGGTGGAATCTCAGAATGGATAGTGTACAATATATATTACTTCTTTTCATAAGTACTGTTTTAATTAACAATTTTGTTTTAATCCGATTTCTAGGGATATGTCCATTTCTGGGAGTATCCAGATATGTAGATACAGCTTTTAGTATGGGATTAGCTACAACTTTTGTTATGACTCTTACAGCTTTTGCTACATATTTTATAAATTCATATATTCTTGTAGCTCTTGATTTACCATTTTTAAGATATGTCTCATTTATAATTGTAATAGCTTCATTAGTTCAGTTTGTTGAAATGTTCATTAAAAAGGCCAGTCCTGTGCTTTATAAAGCATTAGGTATCTATCTTCCTTTAATAACAACAAATTGTGCAATCATGGGTATGGCACTTTTAATACCATTAAACGAATATAACTTTATTGAAAGTATAGTATTTGGTTTTGGTGCTGGAGTTGGTTTTACACTGGCAATAGTTTTAATAGCTGGATTAAGAGAAGAACTAGAATTTTCAGATGTACCTGAAGCTTTACAGGGTGTTCCAATAACATTAATTCTGGCAGGTATCATGGCTATGGCTTTCATGGGCTTTGCCGGTCTGGTTACTATATAATTAAATGGAGGTGGAATTGATGCAATCGACTTTTTTCTATTCCGTTCTTAGTATGGGCGGACTGGGAGCCCTGCTAGCATTAGGTCTTGGTATTGCTTCTAAGGCCTTTCATGTTGAAAGGGATCCTAAAATTGATGAAGTAAATGAAGCTCTCCCAGGGGCAAATTGTGGAGCCTGTGGATATGCTGGTTGTGATGCCTTTGCAGAAGCAGTAGCTAACGGAGATGCTCCGATAACTGGTTGTCCAGTTGGAGGAGAAAGTGTAGCTGAAAGACTGGCTGAAATTATGGGGGCAGAAGCTGGAGAGTCTGAGGAGCAAGTTGCTCAGGTTCTATGTAAAGGTGGTACTAAAGAGACTGCTAGAGCAGCTGAATATGAGGGAATAGAAACATGTACAGCCGCAAGTGTAGCTGGTATCAGTGAAAAACGTTGTAGTTATGGTTGTCTTGGCCTTGGGGATTGTGCTCATGTATGTCCCTTTGATGCCATCAAAATGAATAATAATGGACTTCCTGAAGTGGATCCTGATAAATGCACTGCCTGTAATAAATGTGTTGAAAAATGTCCCCATGATTTATTTGTACTTGCTCCAGTTTCCGGGGAAAATCATATTAGGTGTTCATCCCATGATGGAGGTAAGTTTGTACGTGGAATCTGCGAAGTAGGCTGTATAGCCTGTACTCAGTGTGTTCGAGTTTGTCCAGTAGATGCAATAGAGATGCAGGATAATCTGGCTGTACTGGATTATGAAAAATGTATTAATTGTGGTCTTTGTGCAGAAAAATGTCCTACAAACACAATAGATTTTTATGGCGAGAAGATTAAACATATAGAGATCACTGATGATTGCGTAGGCTGTACTAGATGTGCTCCTGAATGTCCAGTTGATGCTATTAGTGGAGAATTAAAAGAAAAACATATTATAGATCAAGAAAAATGTGTGAAATGTGGAATTTGCTATGATGTTTGTAAAGTAGATGGTGCCATTGAAAAAGAATATTAATTTAAAATTGTATTAAATTAAAGTATAAAGCCTGGCCTCTTATGGCCAGGCCTTTAATATATAATACTTATGGACAATAAAGGCTATAAATGTTACAATAATAGGTGTTAAATTAAATTAGGAGTGTTATACTAAATGAGACGTACCCGTGTAAGAATGATTGTAATATTAGGCCTTTTAATATCTGTAGGTTTAGTTCTTCATGTAGTAGAAAGCTTATTGCCATTAAGTTTTTTTGTGCCTGGTGCTAAAATTGGTTTAGCTAATATAGCTAGCCTTTTAGGGCTTATAATCTTTGGTTTTAAGGCAGGTTTGTTAATTTTATTTGCTAGAATATTAGCAGGATCTCTGCTAGGTGGAACTTTTCTCTCTTTTAATTTTTTTATGAGTTTAAGTGGTGGAGTAGCTGGTTTTATATTAATGAGCATAATTTATCTTATTTTTGACAATTATTTTAGTTTAATAGGTGTGAGTATTATAGGTGCAGTATTTCATAATTTTGGTCAGATAATTGCAGCTTCATTCATTATTAGTAATTTTGGACTTTTGTACTATCTTCCTTATTTAACTCTTTTGGCAATTCCTTCAGGTATTGGCATTGGTTTAATAGTTCAATTTACTGAGAATTATTTACCCAAAGAAGTAGTTGCTGTAAAATGAAAGAAAAAAAACTTATAATCCTGGCTTCTTCATCTCCAAGAAGAAAAGAATTATTAAATAGGGTATCTCTTGATTTTAAGATTGATCCCAGTGAGATAAATGAAGATAAATATACAGCAGATACTCCTTCGGAACTAGTTAAGTTATTAGCGAAAGAAAAAGCAAAAGATGTAGGCAGGAAATATAATAATGCTATAATTATTGCTGCTGATACAATTGTAATTTGTGATGACCAGGTTTTAGGGAAACCCAAAAATAAAAAAGATGCATTTGATATGTTAGAAAAACTTTCTGGATCAGAACATCTAGTATATACAGGTATCGCATTTAACATAATTGAAGATAAAACTATAGAAATAATATCTGATCTTGACTATTCAATAGTAAAAATGAGGAATTATAATAATAAAGAGATAAATAGCTATTTAAATACAGGCGAGTATAAAGATAAGGCTGGCTCATATGCTATACAAGGCTATGGCAGCCTTTTGGTAGAAGCGATAAAGGGTTCATACTTTACAATTATGGGTTTTCCAGTTCATAAATTAGCAGAAATCCTACCAGAATTTAATATTGATTTATATAAAAAATCTAAACGGACATAGTTTGAGGAACTTTCATAATTTATAGGAGCAATTTCTTTGAGAAAGACAAATTATACAATAAAAGAGCTTCCTTTAGAAGACAGACCGAGAGAAAAATTAATTTCCTATGGTGAATCAAAATTATCAAACTCTGAATTAATAGCAATTCTTTTAGGTAGTGGAACCAGAGGGAGAACAGCGATAGAGCTGGCACAGGATATATTATGTCAATCTAGTGGTTTAATAGGCCTTGCAGACCTGAGTATTGATGAATTAACTCAGAAAAAGGGGATTGGCCAGAGCAAGGCAAGCCGCTTAAAAGTAGCCTTTGAACTAGGGAGAAGACTTTCAGACTTTTCCCCTGCCAAAAAAACTATTTTAAGATCTCCTATTCATGCAGTTGATTATATGCAATCCAGGTTAAAGCTGAAAAAGCAAGAAATATTTTTAGTTGTTCTTCTCGATATTAAGAGTCAGGTTATAAAAGTTGAAGAAATTTCTAAAGGAGGGCTTGCTAAATCTATAGTTCATCCAAGAGAAGTTTTTAAAACTGCAATAAGAGCCAGTGCAGCAGGTATAATACTTGGTCATAATCACCCCAGTGGAAATACAACAGCTAGCTCTGAAGATATTAATATTACTAATAAATTAATAGAAGCAGGAAATATTATAGGAATAAAAGTTATTGATCATTTAATTATTGGTGATAATAGTTATTTGAGTATGAGAGAAGAAGGTTTGATTAATTGTTAAGTTTTTATTATAGTCAGGAAGGTGAAAATATAATGTTAAGTAAGTTATTAGGTGCACCGTTTTCCAGAGATATGGGAATAGATTTAGGAACTGCAAATACTCTTGTGTATGTTAAAGGCAAAGGAATAATTATTAGGGAGCCATCAGTTGTAGCTTTAAAAGAGGGTAGCAGCGATGTTATGGCAGTAGGAGCAGAAGCAAAGAAAATGATAGGTAGAACTCCAGGTAATATAACAGCTATTCGCCCAATGAAAGATGGAGTAATTGCTGATTTTGATGTAACAGAAGCTATGTTAAGGTATTTTATTACCAGAGCTCATAAAAGAACTAGATTAGTAAGACCAAGGATTATTGTCTGTGTGCCCTCTGGTGTAACAGAAGTGGAAAAAAGAGCAGTTCTGGATGCAGCTCAACAGGCAGGGGCTAGAAAAGCATATTTAATTGAAGAACCTATGGCAGCTGCTATTGGTTCAGAATTACCAGTTAATGAACCTGTAGGTAATATGATTGTAGATATTGGCGGTGGAACAACTGAAGTAGCAGTTATTTCACTTGGTGGTATCGTTAGTAGCAGGTCAATTAGAATTGGTGGAGATGAAATGGATGAGTCTATTATTCAGTATATAAAAAGAAAATATAATATAATGATCGGTGAGAGAACTGCTGAAGAGATAAAAATGGAAATAGGTGCAGCCAGGCCTGAATATTTAAGTGAGTCTATGGAAATCAGGGGAAGAGATTTAGTCAGTGGCTTACCTAAAAATATCGATATTAATTCTGAAGAAATTTCAGAGGCTATCTCGGAGCCTGTTCAGAGTATTGTTGAAGCTGTAAAAATTACACTTGAGAAGACCCCTCCAGAATTATCAGCAGATGTAATGGATTTTGGTATTGTTCTAACAGGTGGTGGAGCTTTATTACATGGCATGGATAAGTTGCTCTCAGATAAAACTCAGATACCGGTACATATTGCTGATGAACCACTTGATTGTGTGGCTAAGGGGACTGGTATTGCTTTAGAAGAGATAGATTCCTTAAAGAGTGTTCTTATCACTCCAAAGAAAATTTCCTGAAATAGATAGGGAGTATTAAATAATGGATTTTTTTAATGATTTCAGAATAAAAATAATTATAATATTTCTTCTGGTTTTAATTTCAATATTAGCAGTGAATATTTTTGAGCTTGATTTTTATATTTTCACCTGGTTAGAAAATGGAATTTATAATATAATGTCACCTTTTTTCAATCTTCTTGACTCTACAGGCAATTATTTAAGTGGAATATATCAGTCATTTTTCCAATCCAGAGAGCTACTCGAAGAAAACCAGAGGTTAAGGCAAGAACTTTCAGAGCAGGTAATAATAAATATAAGTCTCAATGAGGTAGCAAGAGAGAACCAAAGAATGCGAGAAATGTATAATTTGGATTCTGCCCATATAGATGATTTAGATCTTTTAGGTAGTAGGGTTACTGGTCAGGCTCCTTCAAGTTGGGAACAACGAATTATGATTAATAAAGGAAGTAATCAGGGGGTTGAAGAAAGGTTCCCGGTTATATCTTTTAATGGTCATCTTGTTGGAAAAATTATTAATACCGGTGTTAACTCTTCCCAAATAATGATGGTTAATGATCCAGACTTTTCTGTTGGTGCAAGAGTATTAAGGGAAACATCAAGGGCTACAGGTGTAGTTAGAGGTCAGCCAGGAGAAACAGGCCAGCTTATAATGGAAAGAATAGATTGGGATGCTGATATTGAAGAAGGGGATTTAATTATAACCTCAGGAATCTCTGATCAATATCCCAGGGGCTTGCCAATAGGAAAAGTTGTAGAAGTTTTCTCTGATAATTTTGGATTATCAAAATCTGCATACATAGATTATAATCTGGGCAATCAGGATCTAGAAGAATTATTAATTATTTTAGAATATTAGGGTGAATTTAATGCGCCAGAAAGCATTTTATATTTTAGCATTATTTTTAATTATAATTTTACAAACAACCTTTTTCCATAGGCTTCCTGCTGCTTCTTATGGACCAGATCTTATCCTTGTAGTAGTTTTCACCGCTGGGTTTTTATCAGGAAGTCAGACAGGAATAGCAATTGGATTTCTAGCCGGTTTCCTTCAGGGGATTTTATTAGGTAGTGGCTTTGGCTTATATACTATTTCAAGAATGTTGATCGGCGCAGCTGCAGGGCTTTTAAAAGGCAATGTATATAAAGAAAGTTTGGCTTTGTTATGTTTGATTCTATTTTTTGTAACATTTTTTCATGAAATATTAATTTTTCTTCTCTCAGAACAGGTGATTTTAAGAGTTGGTTTTCAAACTGTTTTAGTAAATAGGCTTTTGCCTGCAAGTTTTTATAATATGCTGGTAGGTATGTTGCTTTATATTTTAATGATTTACTTGATTCCAGTTGGAGGATTCCAGGATGAACAAAAGAATTAGGCTTTTCAAAATATTAATCTTAATAATCTTTGTTGTTTTGATTGGGAGAGCCTTTCAATTGCAGGTTATACAGGGAGTTCAATATTTTCGGCTTGCTGAAAATAATAGAATATCAATTAGACCGGTAAATGCTCCAAGAGGTAGAATTTTTTCCTCTGAAGGCCAGACGCTGGTATCTAATAAGCTTTCATATAATCTTTATTACCAACCGAATGAATTACCTCCTGGTTTAACTAGAGATGATATTTTTAATAGAATGGCTAGTGTAACAGATTTTTCTAGAGAAGAATTAGAAGAGGATTTTCAAAGGGGAAGAGAAAGAAGTAGCCCTGGTGAAGGCATTCTTATAAAGAGAAATCTAGATAATCGGTCTATGGTTAAATTAGAAGAAAATAGAGATATTTTACCTGGGATAGATGTTAGAGAAGCTGCATTAAGGGATTATGTTTTTGATAATACTGGTTCTCATATATTCGGCTATGTAGGAGAAATTGGGTTGGCAGATTTACGAAATCTCACTGACCTTGGGCATGATTATTCTGGAGGAGATATCATTGGAATTACAGGTTTGGAAAGGCAATATGAGGAATATTTAAAAGGAAATAAAGGTTTTGAATCTATACAGGTTAATCATTTAGGGCATAGGACAGAACTTATAGATGAAAAAAGTCCAGAGCCTGGGCATGATCTTTTTTTAAACATTGATTGGGAACTTCAGCAATATACTGAAAGAATTTTAGCTGATAAATTTTCGGAGTTACAGAAAGAATCTGAAGAAGATGATGATATAGCAATGCCTCAGGGAAGTTCTGCAGTTGTAATGGAAGTTGATACAGGTAAAGTTCTATCAATGGTAAGTTATCCAGATTTTAATCCTAATTATTTTGCTGAAGGCTTTAGGTCCAGTGATGTTAACCAGTTATTTCAGGATCCTCTACGACCTTTAATAAATAGAAATATTATGACTACAGAGCCACCTGGTTCAATCTTTAAATTAGTAACTGGTACAGCAGCTGTTGAAAATCTGGGAGTTCAAGCAGATACCAAATTTAATGATAGCACAGGAAGATTTAATATCCCAGGTTGGAGTAGAGCATTTACAAACTGGCTTGGATATGGAGAAGGCGAGTTAAGTTTTACCAGAGCTATGGCTAGATCCAATAATATTATTTTTTATAAATTAGGCTATGAATTATATGAGGAGTTTGGTGGTTCAAAATTAATAGAGACAGCAAGGGAATTTGGTTTAGGCAAGAAAACAGGTATAGACCTCCCAGAGGAAAGGGATGGTTTAGTACCTGATGGTCAATGGAAAAGAGAAACAAGAGGAGAAGGCTGGTATCCTGGTGATTCGGTTAATATGTCAATAGGCCAGGGAGATATCCTTCTAACTCCATTACAAGCAGTTCAAATGACAGCTGCCGTAGCAAATAGAGGTAATATTTATAAGCCTAGATTAGTAGATGAAATAAGAACTGCCCAGGGAGAGGTAATTAATAAATATCAACCTGAATTAGTGAGCCAGATGCCATATTCTAATAATACTTTTGAAATTATTGAAGATGGAATGTTAGAGACGGTAATGCATGAAAGGGGAACTGCTTCAACTCCTTTTTCTGATTTTCCAATTGATATAGCTGGTAAAACTGGTACAGCTCAGATTGGAGGAACTGGAACAAGTCATGCCTGGTTCGTTGCTTATGGTCCTGTTCCAGATCCTGAAATAGCAGTTGTTGTATTCATTGATCAGGGAGAGACCAGCTCGAATGCTGTACCGGTAGCAGCTGATATATTCTCTTATTATTTTGATCTCTTCCCTGAAGATCAAGAATTAGAAGATGAAGAGTAAGCAAAGGGGTATAATTAATGCAAATTATTAATACGAAAATGACAGCTAAAGGTGTAATAATTGACTTTGATTGGAAATATGATTTTGATGTGATTAAAGATTCTCTTAAAAGTCACTTTGAAGAAGCTGGTTCTTTCTATGAAGGGACTGATTTATTTTTTAAAGTAGGGCAAAATGAATTAGAATTAAATTACTTTAAGGAATTATTTGAAATAGCAGAGAATTTTTTGAGTTCAGAAACAGGAATATATCTTGTCGGTCAAGAAGATAATAAAGAGAGTAGTGATATTTCTAAAGAAAACAGACCTAAAAAAGAAGCTATAATTGAAGAAGTATCTTTTAAAGGAGATACTGTCCTGGTTAAAGGTACAATTAGATCTGGACAGGCAGTTGAACATCCTCATAATCTGGTGATTATGGGAGATGTTAATCCTGGAGCTGAAGTTAAAGCAGGAGGAGATATCATAGTTTTTGGCAGGTTAATGGGACTTGTTCATGCAGGGGCAGGAGGCAAGAAAGAGGCTCAAGTTGCAGCATTAAGGCTTGCTCCTACTCAGATTAGAATAGCTAATAAGATCTCAAGGCCACCAGAGGATAATGATGACCAAATATTTAGCCCTGAGAAAGCATTTATTAAAGAAGAAAGAATTATTGTTGAAAAGATTGATTTTTAGATAAGCAGGAGGGATAATTTTGGAAGGAAAAGCTATTGTTATTACATCAGGAAAAGGTGGAGTTGGCAAAACTACAACAACTGCAAATCTAGGAACAGCCCTGGCAATGCTTGATAAGAAGGTCTGTTTAATAGATGCAGATATAGGTCTTAGAAATCTGGATGTAGTTTTAGGTTTAGAGAATAGAATAGTTTATGATTTAATTGATGTTGTAGAAGGGAATTGTCGGTTGGAACAGGCAATGATTAAAGATAAAAGAAATCCTAATTTATTTTTGCTCCCTGCTGCCCAGACAAGAGATAAAGACGCCGTTAGTGAAGAACAGATGAAAAATTTAATTAAGGAACTTAAAGAAAAAATGGATTATGTTCTTGTTGACTCTCCTGCAGGAATTGAACAGGGTTTTAGGAATGCAATTGCAGGTGTAGACTTAGGCTTAATTGTTGCAACGCCAGAAGTATCTTCGGTTAGAGATGCTGACAGAATAATTGGTTTGTTAGAAGCTGAGGGCCTAAACGATCCACAATTATTAATAAATCGCCTGCGAAGAGATATGGTTGGTCGTGGTGATATGATGAATATTGATGATATAGTTGAAATTTTAGCTGTTGAAGTTCTTGGTGTAATTCCAGAAGATGAAAATATTGTTATTTCAACTAATAAGGGAGAACCAATAGTATTAAAAGATAAGACTTATTCTGGTAAGGCTTTTAATAATATAGCTAAAAGGATTGAGGGTCAGGATATACCATTGATGACAATTGAGAAAGAATCTTTATTTAATAAAGTTAAGAGAATTGTTGGTCTATCATAGGGGGCGATTAATATTAGTAGTATATTTGAAAAGATAAAAGAGTTGTTTATATCAGATGAGAAAACTGAAACTAAAGGAGAAGGTAGTAAAAATATTGCTAAAGAGCGCCTTCAATTTATTTTAGTTCAGGATAGAATTAAACTTTCACCACAGCAGATGGAAGAAATGAAAGCGGAATTATTAGATGTTATTAAAAAATATATTGATGTTGATGATAATGATATTGAAATGGATATATCTAGAGAAGAAGAAATGATGGCAATGATTGCTAATTTTCCGTTAAAGAAAAGGGAGTAAGGAGATTTACTTATGCACTGGAATAAAAAATTATTAAAACATATAAACATCTATATTCCCATTCTGGTGCTTTCTTTAATAATCATAGGCCTTTTTGTTATTAGTAGTGCTACCGGGATGGCTGATGGTAATCATCAGCCATTTATTAGAACTCAAATAGCAGCTACTGTATTAGGAATAGTTTTTATAATTCTTCTACTTTTTTTGGATTATAGAATCTTTAAGGATTACGATATAATTATTTATGCTTTAACAATTATAATGCTTGGTTTTATATTTATTTTAGGTATAACTGTTTCAGGGGGGAGGCGCTGGCTCTCAATTGGACCAGTAAATTTTCAACCTTCTGAAGTCTCTAAGATATTTATGATTTTATTTCTAGCATCATATTTAGATAGAAATCGAAATAAATTAAATACTTTAAAAGATCTTTTTAAAAGTCTTTTATTTATTTTCCCACCGTTTATTTTAATTGTTTTGCAGAATGATTTAGGAACTGCTTTAGTATTGATGTTTATATTTGTTGTAATGTATTATGCTGCAGGAGGGAAGTTAAAACATATTTTGTTAGTTTTTGGTGGGGGGTTTTTAATAGTTGTTTTAATTATAACAAGTCATGTTATTTTTGAAACTCCATTACCCTTCTTGCAACAGTATCAATTAAATAGATTGATTGCTTTTGTTAATCCAAATATTGATCCTTTTGGGATTGGATATAATATTATTCAGTCAAAAATAGCCGTAGGATCAGGATTATTAACTGGTCGAGGATTTCTTTCAGGACCTCAGACTCAGTTAAATTTTCTTCCAGAAAAACATACAGACTTTATATTTGCTGTTTTAGGAGAAGAGTTTGGTTTTATAGGAGTTGCAGTAGTGTTAATAATCTACTTACTTCTTTTATTACAAATATTAAAAGTTGCTGCCAGAGCCAAAGATGGTTTTGGTCAACTTATAGCAATTGGTGTTATGGGACTTTTCTTATTCCATGTTCTTGAAAATGTTGGCATGGTACTTGGAATTATGCCTATAACAGGTATACCTTTGCCGTTTATAAGTTATGGGGGGAGCTCAATGGTTATATCTTTAATTTCAATTGGGCTTGTGATTAATATTAATATGAGAAGGAAAAAGATTATATTTTAGAGTTTTAAGGTGGTGTTTTTTTTGGCTGAAGTTTTTAGTCAAATTGATGATTATTTAATAGAAGTGGATAGTCCTGAAAGATACATCGGTCAGGAATGGAATCAGATAGTTAAGGACTGGGATAGCACTGATTTTAAAATATGTGTTGGGTTTCCAGATACTTATGAAATTGGCATGTCCCATCTTGGTTTGAAGATAATTTATCATATGCTGAATGAAGAAAATGAGTTCTTATGTGAAAGAGTTTTTGCTCCCTGGACCGATATGGAAGATCTTTTAAAAGAAAAAGATATTGGCCTCTTTTCTTTAGAAAATAAAAGAGAGCTTATGGATTTTGATTTGCTTGGTTTTACTTTGCAGTACGAGATGAGTTATACAACTATTTTAAATATGCTTGACCTAGGAAAGATACCGGTATATAGCTCTGAAAGAGGCAAAGAAGATCCGTTTGTGATGGCTGGTGGTTCAACAGTATTTAATCCTGAACCGATTACTCCATTTATAGATTTCTTTTATATTGGTGAAGCAGAAGAGAATTTATTGAACGTTGTAAAATCATTAAAAAAATGGCAAGAGCAAAATTTGAATAGAGATGACATACTATTTAAATTAGCCCAACTATCTGGAGTATATGTTCCATCACTATATGAAACTCAGTTTGATGGACAGGAATTTAGTGGTATTAGACCTTTAAAAGATAGTATTAAACCTGAGATTAAAAGACAGAGGGTTAATAATTTAAACAATGCGTATTGTCCTACAGATTATATAGTCCCTTATATGGAAATAGTCCATAATAGAGCCGTTATAGAGGTTTCTAGAGGTTGTCAGCGTGGATGCAGGTTCTGTGCTGCAGGAATGACCTACAGGCCAACTAGAGAGAGATCTGTTGAAAAAATCATTGAATTAGCAGATAAGACCCTTGCAAGCACAGGTTATGATGAGCTTGCCCTGGCTTCTTTGAGTACAGTTGATCATACTAAAATTAAAGAGTTATTAGACCAGTTAACTGAACGTTATAATTCCAGTAATATTAGTATTTCATTGCCCTCATTAAGGGTGGATGAATTTTCTGTAGAAATGGCTAAAAACGTTCAAGAGATTAGAAGAAGTGGTTTGACCTTTGCCCCGGAAGCAGGAACCGATAAATTAAGGGAAAGAATAAATAAGGGAATAAAAGAAGAAGATTTGTATAAATCTGTAAAGGCCGCTTTTTCTTATGGCTGGCACAGAATTAAACTTTATTTTATGCTGGGCTTACCTGGAGAAACTGAAGAAGATTTATTAGGCATTGCTAATATGGCAAAAAATGTCCTGGATATTGGTCAGGAAATCAGAAGAAACACTGATCGTAGAATGAAAAAAGTAGAAGTACAGGTAAATGTGACTACATTTATTCCTAAACCATTTACACCGTTTCAGTGGGTTAAGATGGCATCAATGGAGGAGATCAGAGATAAAATTAACTTTCTACAGAAAAATTTAAGGAAAAAAGGTATAAATTTTGATTGGAATGATCCTGAAGTAAGTAGACTTGAGGGTTTAGTTGCCAGAGGTGATAGAAGAATGTCAGAGGTAATATATCATGTATGGCAGCAGGGAAGTCGCCTGGAAGGCTGGAATGAGCATATTTATCCTGAAAGATGGTTTGAAGCTTTAGATAAATATAATATAGAAATTGAAAGTATAATTGGTGAAAAAAGCCCAGATCAACCGTTGCCCTGGGATCATTTGATAGCAGGAGTTAACAAAGAGTTCTTAAAGGAAGAATATAGGAAATCATTTTTGTCTGAAGAAACTCCTGACTGTCGTTGGAATTATTGCAGTGACTGTGGAGTATGTTATAAACCATATTCAGAACTTTGTTTAGAGAGTAACCAGGTGATTGACAATGTTAATTAGAGCTAAGTTTGCAAGAGATTATAATTTGAGATACATTTCTCATCTGGAAATAATGGATACTTTCAGAAAAGGAATCAGGAGAGCCGGTCTACCAGGTGCATATAGTCAGGGCTTTAATCCAACATTGAACCTTTCACTTTCTCAACCTTTGCCTGTTGGTATGGCTGGCGGAGGAGAGTATTTAGACTTAGAATTAACAAGACCAATTAATGGAGAGGGTTTTAAAGCCAGGCTGAATTCTTTTTTACCAGAAGGCTTAAAGATATTAGATGCCAGATATATTCCTGATCAGACTGGATTAAAGTCTTTGCAGGCCCTCTTAAATAGAGCTGAATATCATATTAGTGCCAGGGGTAAATTAAAGGAAAAAAGAGAAGTATTAATTGAAAAATTAATGGCAAAAAATAAAATAATAGTAATCAGGAAAAGGAGAAATAAGCCTGATAGAGAATATGATATTAGGCCACTAATATTTGAAGCAAAAGTTTTAAAAGATAATAAAATATCTTTTATAGTAAGCACGGGCAGTTCAGGCAATGTCCGTCCTGAAGAAATTGTTAAAGCTTTACAGACATTAGAACCAGAGGTTCCTGACCATTCTGTAATTGATTTTTATAGGTCAGGACTTTTTGTGGAGAAGGGGGATAAAATAATTTCCCCATTAACAGACCAGGTATTGGAGGAGAGATAAGATGTGAGTAAGAAGATTTTAATTAATTCAGGTATTCGAGAAAAGAGAGCAGCAATTTTAGTAAATGACAATTTAGATAATCTATTTTTTGAAAGAGACACCTATGAACGTAATGAAGGGAGTATTTATCGAGGAAAAGTTAAAGATGTGCTTCCTGGTATGCAGGCTGCTTTTGTAGATATAGGCAGTGAGCGTAATGGTTTTCTTCATATAAACGATGCTTACCCATTATTTAATGAAAAGCAAAGAAAAAGATTTTCCCAGAGAAAATTAAAGATAAATCATGTTTTAAGTCCTGGCCAGGAAATCATGGTTCAGGTGACAAAGGAACCTATTGGGGAAAAGGGTCCGAAATTAACATGTAGAGTAAGTCTTCCAGGAAGATATTATGTTTTTCTTCCAAATGAAAATAGGATTAATATTTCTAGAAGGATAAGAGATCATGGAGAACGGGGTAGATTAAAAAATATAACTAAAGGTTTAAAGAACGGTAACACAGGGGTAATTATAAGAACTAATGCTGCCAATAAAGAAAAGAAAATTTTAAAGATGGATTATAACTTTTTGAATTCGTTATGGCAGAGAATTTTATCCCGCTATAAAAGATCAAAAGCTCCGAAACTTCTCCATAGTGATATAAATTTAATTCATCAGATTGTTAGAGACCATTTAGGGTCCGATATTGACAGAGTTGTTATTGATGATAGAGAAGATTATAAAAATCTTTCTGAGTTTGCTGAAAGACTTGATCCAGATATTAATTCTAGAATATTTTTATATCAAAGAGAAAGACCAATCTTTGAGACCTATGGTATCGAGCAGGAGCTAGACAAATTAATGCGTCGTAAAGTCTGGCTTAAATCAGGTGGTCATGTTGTTTTTGATTCAACAGAAGCTCTTGTAGCTGTTGATGTCAATACTGGAAAATTTGTCGGTAAAAAGAACTTACAGGATACTGTTTTTAAAACTAACCTAGAAGCTGCAAAAGAGATTGCCAGACAGTTACGGTTAAGGGATATTGGTGGAATAATAATTATAGATTTCATAGATATGGATATTGAGTCTAATAGGAACAAAGTTCTTGAAGTACTGGAACAGGAACTGGCAAGAGATAGAACTAGAACATCAATATTAGGCTTAACTAAGCTAGGGTTAGTTGAGATGACAAGAAAGAAAGTAAGAGAAAGATTAAGTGAGTTAGTTCAAAAAGAATGTCCATATTGTGATGGAACAGGTAGGATTGTTGCTGAAACTACAATGGCTTTTAAAGTAATTAGAGAATTAAATTCACTGGCTTCAAGGGAGAATTTTGAAGCAATTTTATGCGAAGTCCATCCAGATGTTGCTGCAGTTTTAATTGGTAATGGTGGAGAAAAATTAAACCAATTAGAAAAAGATCTTGATAAAGATATTTATATAAGAGGAAATAATAAATTACATCGTGAAGATTTTGAAGTGATTAAAAAAGGTAGCAAAGAAGAGTTGAAAGAACTGGCATTACCAGTAAAAGAGGGCCAAAAATATCGTTTAAAGATAGAAGATCAGCATTCTGAAAATCGCTCCGCAGGTATTAGCAGATATAAAGGATATATAATAATCGTAGAAAAAGCTGGTGATAGAGTAGGCCAGGAATGCAGGGTCAAAATTGATTCAGTTCATAGAACTTATGCTAAAGCAGAACTATTATCTAATTCTTGACTTTAACAGATTTATATGATAATATTTTATTCTGTAGGGACTAAAATTAGTGCCTGCCTGACCAAAACCGCGCAGGAAAGGGCTAACTAAAATGAGAGAGATCTCTCCCTGAACTGGCGAGTCTGAGGAAAAGGAGGTGGATTTTTATGTATGCAATTATAAAAACTGGTGGTAAACAGTATCGTGTTAATGAAGGTGATATCTTAAAGGTTGAAAAGCTAACCACTCCAGAAGGAGAGAAGCTTGATATCGATCAGGTATTAGCTATTTCCAATGATGAAGGCTTAAATGTTGGTCAGCCTTATTTAGAAAATGCTAAGGTTGAAGCAACTGTTTTAGAACATGGTAAAAACAAAAAGGTTACTGTTTTTAAATATAAGCCAAAAAGTCGTCAAAGGACAAAGACTGGACATAGACAACCTTTCACCAGAATTAGAATAGATTCAATTAATGGATAATAAAAACAATTTTAATAAATTTTATATTCAGATACAGGGGGTGAGGATAAATGGCAACGAAAAAAGGTGTTGGTAGTTCTAAGAATGGTCGCGATAGCATATCGAAACGACTTGGAGTAAAAGAATTCGGTGGAGAATTTGTTACTGCCGGCAGCATCCTGGTCCGACAGCGTGGTACTAAATTCCACCCTGGATTTAATGTTGGACGAGGCAATGATGATACCCTCTTTGCCAAAGTAGACGGTTACGTTAATTTTGAAAGAAAAAGTAAGAAGAAGCGTACAATAAGCGTTTACACTCCAGAACAGTATGAAGCAATGGCTCAGTAAGTACTGTTTTGAATAGACTTTTTATCTCCCTCAGTACATGGTGCTGGGGGATTTTTATATCGAGCTAACAGGAGTGATTATATGTTTATAGATAATATAGAAATTAAAGTAAAAGCTGGTCGAGGAGGAAATGGAGCAGTTAGTTTTCGCCGTGAAAAATATGAACCTCAAGGAGGCCCTAATGGCGGTGACGGAGGCGATGGCGGCGATGTTATATTAAAAGTCGATAAAGGCTTGAATACTTTAAGCCATTTAAGATATAACAATATATATAAAGCTAAAGATGGTAAAAGAGGCCAGGAAAAAGGCAAAACTGGAAAAGAAGGTAAAGATTTAATTTTAAATGTTCCTCCTGGAACTATAGTTTATGATTCTACCGGAAAAGAACTTATAGATTTAACTGAACCAGAATCAGAATTTGTTATTGCCAGAGGAGGTCAGGGTGGCCGTGGAAATGCTAGATTTAAAAGTTCAACAAGACAGGCCCCTAAATTTGCTGAAGAGGGTCAACCTGGAGAAGAAAAAAATATTAGACTGGAACTTAAGCTTATAGCTGATGTTGGCCTTGTTGGTTTTCCTAATGTTGGCAAGTCTACAATTATATCAAAGATATCAGCTGCCAGACCAAAGATTGCAGGCTATCACTTTACAACGATCACTCCAAACCTTGGAGTTGTAGAATATGATCAGTATTCTTCCTATGTAGTAGCAGATGTTCCTGGCTTAATTGAAGGAGCACATCAAGGTGAAGGTCTTGGGGATGAATTTTTACGTCATTTAGAAAGAACAAAAATCCTAGCCCATGTTCTAGATGCTTCAGGACTTGAAGGACGAGATCCAAAAGATGATTTTAAAAAAATAAGTAATGAATTAAGAAGTTTTAGCAAAAAGTTATCAAGACTTCCCCAAATTGTGGTTTTAAATAAAGTCGATCTCTTTAACGATCGACAGGAAGTTGCTGAATTAATGAAGTATTTTCAGGACGGAGGCTATGAAGTTTATCCTGTTTCAGCAATTACTGGAGAGGGAATAAAAGTTTTGAAAAAAGAATTAGGTAGATTAATTAATGAATATGAACTGCCTGAAGAAACCATTGATTCAAAAGAAGATGATATGGTTGTTATTACTCCTGACTTTGAAGATGAAGAACCTGAATTAATTGTAAATAAGATCAGGGATAAATATTATGAAGTTAAGGGTAAATTAGTTGAAAGACTTGTAAGTAGAACTGATATGAGTAATGATGCAGCCGTTAGAAGAATGCTTCATATATTAAGAAAAGAAGGTTTGTATGAAATTTTAGCTGATAAAAACATTCCTTCTGGAGCCACAGTTAGAGTTGGGGGACTTGAGTTTGATTATATACTATAAAATAGGAGGTGTTATTAATGGAATTAACAGGCAAAGATAGAAGTTATTTGAGAGCAGAAGGCCATGGCATGGACCCACTTTTACAGATTGGAAAAGATGGTCTTTCAGAGTCAACTATTGAAAAGACTGAAGAACTTTTGACAGATCATGAATTAATTAAAATAAGAGTTCTTGATAATAATCAATTATCAGCCAGGGAATCAGCCCATAAATTAGCAGATGAAACAGATTCCAGTGTAGTTCAGGTAATTGGTCATGTAGCTTTACTTTATAGAGAAAATCCCGAAATATCTGGATATAATATACCTCAATAAGGAGGAATTTTTGGAGTTAGCTTGAATAATTAAGGTAGCATAGATAAAAGGAGGCTTATAATGAATAAAATTAAAATAGTCACAGATAGTTGTTCAGATCTCCCGGATCATATAATTAAAAAATATGACATAAGGATGCTACCGACTCCAGTTCATATAGGTGATGAAAGTTTTCTTGATAGAGAAACTTTAAGTACAGATGAATTTTATCAAAAATTAGAAGATGGTGCTATGCCATCTACTTCTCAGATTTCACCAGGTAAATATGAGCAGGTATTTAGAGAAGAATTAAAAAAAGACAATCAGGTTTTGGCTCTCTGTTTTTCAGGAGAATTAAGTGGTATTTTTCAATCTGCCGCTTTAGCTAAAAAGAATATTGGAAGTGATGATATTAAAGTGGTAGATACCCGCAGTGCATCGATAGGGTTTGGAATGACAGTATTAAGAGTTGCAAAAGCTATTAAAGAGGGTAAAACACTCTCTGAGTTAATAGAGATAGCTGTTGATAGTGCTGCTTATATGGAACATATCTTTGCAGTTGGTTCTATCGAAATGTTAAAGCGAGGAGGGCGTATTTCAGGAGGAAAGGCTATGATAGCTAACGTCCTTAATATTAAACCAATACTCCACTTTGAAGACGGTGAGATATTACCATATTCAAAAGTAAGGGGAAAAAAGAAGATGATGCAATTTTTAATAGATGAAATGAAGGAAGCCGGAGAAAGACCTGACAAAGAAATGATTGGGATAAATCATTCAGCCAGCCCGGAGCTTGCTGAGAAAATTAAGTCAAAAATAGAAAATAAATTTGGTACAGAAGAATTTTTAATTGGAGAAATTGGAGCAGCAATTGGTTCTCATGCTGGCCCAGGCACTGTTTCAGTTTTCTTTAGAGGCAAAGAAAAAATTGCTGAGCCAGTAGTTATTTAAATTTAATTTTGATAAACATTTTTACTTTTAAGATCTCTGGCTTCGCTGGAAATGACCTTTGATTCCCAGACTCTAGAATGGTAAATTCCCAGCCCAACTAAAGTGATAATAAAATTGCTTAATATCATAGAATACCAGACACCGGTAGGCCCAAAGTTTGTAAATTCTCTGAAGAATAAAATCAAAGGTATTCTTAAAGCCCATAACCGGCCTACCATCATTATCATTGAATAAATAGTATGGCCTGAACCCTGATATGTACCGATAAATACCTGAAAGAAGCCCATTAAAGGAAGTGTTAGAATTATTAATTGGAGATAATCCACTGTTTGATTAAATACAGTTATATCTTCAGTAAAAAAGCCTGTTAAATTAGGAATAAAATTATAAAATAATAAGCCAGCACCGCCCATTATTACTGTTGATAAGAAAGCGCTTCTTTTTATAGCAGATCTTGCTCTTTCTATTTGATCAGCACCCAGGTTTTGACCAACTATTGTTGCCAGGGCTGTTCCAATACCCATAGCTGGCATTAAAACAAAAGATGAGATTCTATTACCGATTCCAAAAGCAGCTATAGTTTCATTGCCATAGGCAATAATAAACATATTTAAAAACATAAAACCGAAAGCAGCCATTGATTGTCCAATACAATTAGGTAAACCAACTTTAAAGAGACTTATAATCCGATCACTTGGTATTAAATCTTTAAAACTAAGCACTAGTTTATCATCTTGAGCATTAAATAATGTTTTAAGACCGTAGGCTGCAAAGATTCCTCGAGAAAATACTGTGGCAATAGCAGCCCCTGCTATTCCAAAATTTAAACCAAAGATTAGTAAAGGGTCTAAAATAATATTTAAGATTAAAGATGTTAATTTTAATTTCATTGGTGTCATCGTATCGCCCTGGCCCTGTAATATGGCAGCATAGGCTAAAAATAAAAAGAGGCTTGGCATTCCAAATAGCATAATCCTTAAAAAGGCTACTCCATTTGTCAGGACTTCGCCCTCTGCTCCCATTAGACTGACAATTCTATGACTGGCTAAAGCAGCAGGGATACCTAAACCTAATGAAAGAATAATTGAGATAGAAATCAGTTCTCCAGCTGTCCTTTTAGCTTCATCTTTTCGGCCATTGCCAATATACTGAGCTATTAAAGAAGTTCCAGCTATATTCATACCCATTCCAATGGCTAAAAAGAAGAAAACCACTGGCCAGACTAAAGTCATAGCTGCCATTGGTATTGAGCCAAGTTGACTGACAAAGTAAGTATCTGTAATATCATAAGTAGACTGGACAACATTGTTCATCATTATAGGCCCAGCAAGAATCATGATTGCTTTTGTTATGTTTCCATTTAGGATTAAGTGTTGATTATTATCAAGTTGAGTCAAAATTATCCTCCTCAATGATGCTGATTAAAATCTTTTATAATTATATATCTTTTAATAAATAAATGCAAGCAAATAATTAATATATTTAAAATTTCTGAGGTGAATGAAATGTTGATTTTTGAATTAAAATCTATAGAAAAATCATTTGGAATCGAGGAGGTAATAACAGATTTTAGTCTATCCCTTCAAAAAGAAGAGAGAATCGGCTTAATTGGAAGAAATGGAACTGGTAAGACCACTATCTTTAAAATATTAGCTGGCCTGGAAGAACCAGATTCAGGTGAAATAAATATTAATAATGATATCGAAATTGGATTACTAAGTCAGCAACCAGATTTAAATCAAAATAATACAATTTTTAAAGAATGTCTAACTGTATTTGCTGAAGAAATTAGATTACAGAAAAGACTCAGCAATCTAGAAGAAAAAATCTCCTCTTCAGACTCAAAAACAGAAACAAACAATTTATTAAAAGAGTATAGTAAGATTCAGGAAAAATTTGAACAATCAGCTGGTTATAGTTATGAGAGTAAAATAAAGCAGGTAGCGATTGGTCTTGGTTTCAAACATGAAGAATTAGATAAAACAATAGAAATGTTAAGTGGTGGTGAAAAGACAAGAGTTGGCCTCGTTAAATTATTACTAGAAGAACCAGATTTATTATTACTTGATGAGCCTACAAACCATCTTGATATTGAATCAGTTGAATGGCTTGAAGAATATTTAAATAATTATCCAGGCTCAGTTATTATAATTTCCCATGATAGATATTTTTTAGATAGAACTATAAGCAGGATTGTTGAAATTGAATTTGGAGAGAATGAGGATTATCCAGGAAATTATTCATTTTATTTAGAGGAAAAGGAACGTAGATATGGAATCCGTCTTAAAAAGTATCAGGAACAGCAAAAAAAGATTAAGAAAATTAAAGAACAGATTGAGCAATATAGAGTTTTCGGTAATGCTGGAGCCGGGGACAATGAAAAATTTCATCGACAGGCAAAAAGTTTAGAAAATAAACTTGAAAAGATGGAACTAATTCCCAAGCCCCGTAAAAAAGATAATATATCACTAAATTTACAGCCATCAACTAGAAGTGGAGATGAAGTTTTAAAAATTGAAAACCTGGAGTTTAGTTTTCCAGGAGAAAAGCTTTTAGATGGAGTGGATTTAGAACTTTTTAGGGGAGAAAAAACTGCTTTAATTGGGCCCAATGGGTCTGGTAAGACTACTCTTTTAAAGATGATTTTATCAGATTTAGAGCCTGATTCTGGAAGAGTAAAAATTGGACATGGAGTAGAAATAGGTTATTATGCCCAGCAGAAGCCAGTATTTAACCCTGATGATACAATGTTACATGCATTGCAAATGAAGACCGGTCTTAAAACCGGTGAAGCCAGAGATTTGTTAGCTAAATTTTTGTTTAAAGGTGAAGATGTATATAAAAAAGTTGGAGCATTAAGTGGTGGGGAAATTTCTAGATTGCGTCTTCTACAATTAATGCACGGTAAAGCCAATTTTTTAATATTAGATGAACCAACCAACCATCTTGATCTTGATTCACGGGAGATACTTGAAGCATCATTAAAGGACTATCAGGGAACAGTTCTTGTAGTTTCCCATGATCGTTATTTTTTAAATAAAGTTGTTGATAAAATTTATGAAATTAAAAACAAAGAAATGATTAAGTTTCTTGGTGATTATGATTATTATCTCAGAAAAAGAGATGACCTCTATAATAATCAAGATATTAATACTGAAGAGATTGAAAGTGAAAAGATTGGAAAAGATGAAAAATTTTATTATGAACAAAAAGCAAGACAGAGGGCTAAAAGAAAAAGAGAGAGAAAGATTAACCAGCTCGAAAGTAAAATTGAAGAACTTGAAAATAAAAAAGAAGAAATTGAATCAGAAATGATTTCAGCCAGTTATAATAGTAATATTGAAAAATTAAATAATCTCGAGCAGAAAAAGAAAGAGTTAGATAATGAACTCAATCAGCTGTATTCTCAGTGGGAAGAGGTTATTTAAGCTCCCGTATCATCTTGACATAAAGGAGGTTATCTGTTAATATTATTAAGGAATTACATTAATAAGCCCCCGTAGCTCAGTGGATAGAGCACTGGCCTCCGGAGCCAGGAGCGTAGGTTCGATTCCTACTGGGGGTACCACTTTAAATAATATTTATTTTCCAGGCGCAATCCTAAATAGGGTTGGGTCTTTTTTGATATTATATCCCTCCTACACCAACCCTACATCAACACTACATTCATCCAATCAAAATCAATATTTTATAAATGAATCTGATATCAAATAAAGGATAAAACCATTCTGATCTTTAATAATATAATTAAGCTTTTAAATATATAATCAGGGAGTGATAGAAGTTGAAATCAATCAGAAAATATCTATACTTCAACACCGATAACAGAATGGAACTGATCAATATTACCGGTCAGGTGAGATCAATCTTGAAAGAAAGCGGAATTAAGGATGGCTTATGTCTTGTCAATGCTATGCATATAACAGCAAGTGTCTTTATTAATGATGATGAAAGTGGTCTTCATCAGGACTATATCGAATGGCTGGAAGAACTTGCACCCCATGAACCAGTCTCACAGTATGCCCATAACGGCTTTGAGGATAACGCAGACGCCCATTTAAAGCGCCAAATCATGGGCAGGGAGGTAGTTGTTGCTGTAACCGATGGCAAGCTTGATTTTGGCCCCTGGGAGCAGATTTTCTATGGTGAGTTTGATGGACAGCGAGAAAAAAGGGTCCTTGTAAAGATTATTGGTGAATAATCATGATACTTTCAGGTAGAGAGATTAAACGGAAAATAGATGATGAGATAATTATCGATCCCTTTTCAGAAGACCAGGTCAATCCAAATAGTTACAATTTAAAACTCCATAATCAACTGCTTGTCTATAAAGACGAGGTTTTAGATTTAAAAGAAGAAAACTCAACAGAAACAATAACCATTCCTCAGGATGGTTTAATTCTGGAGCCTGGAAAACTTTATTTAGGCAGAACAGTAGAATATACAAGTACAGATAAATATGTGCCGATGCTGGAAGGCAGGTCTTCCATTGGCCGCCTCGGTCTATTTGTTCATATTACAGCAGGCTTTGGTGATATCGGCTTTAGTGGTTTCTGGACTCTGGAGATCTTTTGCATTCAGCCAGTTAAAATCTATCCAGATATAGAGATCTGCCAGATTTATTATCATACGATCGAGGGCGATTATGATAAATACTCAAGTGGGAAATATCAGAACAATCAGGGAATCCAGAAAAGCCTGCTCTTTAAAGATTTTAAGTAACTATTAATCATTATAGAATTTATTAAATTTTAGAACAGCTATCAAAATTTTAAGCTTTACTGAAAGGAGAATTATGATGAAGGAAGAATTTTCTGAGTTTTATTATCCGACTGAATCAGAGCTTAATAAAATCTGGCAGGAAGGTATATTTATCTTTGATACCAATATATTATTGAGTTTATACAATTTAAGCCAGGAAACCAGCCAGGAGATACTCAATATTTTTGAAAAATTAAAGGAGAGGATCTGGCTTCCCTATAATGTCCTCTATGAATATCATCAGAATAGATTAAATGTAATTATGTCAGTTTATAAACAAACAGAAAATCTAAAAAGCGATCTAATCAAAGGTTTCACCAATTATATTCAATCGAAGCTAGTTGATAATAGAGATCAGTATAACCCAGTTCTAAATTGGGATGAGATAGAAGACATGATCCTAAAGATGAAATCAGAATTCAGTGATAACATTAAGGCCCAGGTAGAAAGGCTTCCAGATAGATTCAGAGATGATGATATACGCTCCAGCTATTCAGAAATATTTCAAGGTAGAATCGGAAAGAAACTTACAGAGAAAGAATTAGAAGAAATTTACCAGGAGGGGGAGATCAGATATGAAAAGGGAATTTCCCCTGGTTATAAGGATAAAAATAAAAACAGCAAATTAGATTATAATTTTGATGATAATAGAAAATATGGCGATCTCATTATCTGGAAACAGATTCTTAAAAAAGCAGAAACAACTGAGAAGCCAATTATATTTATAACAGATGAAACAAATGGAGATTGGTGGCAGCAGGCAGGTGGCCTTAATTTTGGACCAACCTATTTTATGAAAAAGGAGATGGAAGAAAGAAAAACTCTCTTCCATATGTATAGCTCCCTTGATTTCTTTAGAGGTTTAGAAAATCATCTGGATATAAAATTAGCAGAGGGGCAGCTCGATGAGATTAAGCAAAATGCAGTCTCCGAGCTTGATTTAGATGAATTAAAAGGAGAACTGGATATTAAAGCAGAAAAGTTTACTGAAGATGAACTGGAACTATTTAAATCAAAAATAACTGACCGGCTCAATAAACTGCAAAGAAAAAAGAATTACAGACTCAACTCCATCTCCTCAATGCAGGCTGAAATAGATGAGTTAGAAAGCACATTAGATATTATAACCAGCCTTTCAAGTAATTAAATAGAGAATTTAACTATTAGATTTTGATAAAGAAATTCTTGTAGCCTGCTTAATAGCCATTTTAGTTGAGGCAAACAATTTATCTTTAGATAAATAAATATTCTCTTTACCTATTAGACTGTCCAGACCATAATCTTTTAAGGTATTTGCAATATTTTCATTTAAGCCTGCAAATATTACCTTTCCGTTATTTCTTTGAACTTTATTTATAAAATACTCTAACTCTTTGATAAAAGATAGGTCAATATTTTCTACATCCTGCATTCTAATAATAAATTTTTGTTTTAAACTTTCATGGTTATTGAATTCTTTTTTTAAGCGATTAATAGAATTAAAAGTAATATTACCTGAAAGATTAATTAATATATATTCTTTATTTAAAGTTGAACAGGTATTATTGCTTATAAATTCATCACTTTGACTTTGATAAGTTAAATATGAATAATTTAAACCGCTTGAATTCTTTAAAACTAAAATTAATGAAATTCCAATTCCAAAATAAATTGCATAGTCGATTCTTGGCGCAAAAATTGTTGTAATAAAAGTAATTGTAAAGATAATGCCATCAAATTTATTCTGAAAGCTATTTTTTATTTCATCAAAATCAATCATTCCAGCTGCAACTACTATTACAATACTTCCTAGAGCCGGTATTGGGATATAGGTTCCAAGGGATCGGAAAAATATCAAGACTGGTAATATACTTATAGCCGAAATAAGTTGAGATAATTTACTCCTGGCCCCGGCCTGGAGATTGGCAAAACTTTTTGTCATTGAGCCAGAGGTCATAAAACCTCCATAAAAAGAGCAGGCTATATTAACAAAACCCTGATTTAAAAATGCTTGATTAAAATCTATATCCTGGCCTGTTTTTAACTTTAATGCCTTAATCGTACTTAAGGTATACATCAAACCTAACAGCGCCGTAGATAAAGCTGCTGACCAGTAATTAAGCATAAAACTGCTTTCAAATTCAAATAGGTTAAAAGTTGGTACTCCAGGTGGAAATGCTCCAGCCACCTCTAAATTACTCTCCCAGCCTAGAAAATAAACAAGAATAACTGAAATAGTCATAGGTATGAGATAAGCTATATCGGCTTTATATCTTTTGATAAAAATTATAAGAATTAAACTGAGGCTGGAAATTATAATGGCATGGATATTAATCTCATTTATATTAATTATAAAATAATAGAATTCCATAAATATATTTGAACCAGATGGGTGCTTAAAACCGAAAAAATAACCTAATTGTCCGCTTATAATCAGGAGGCCGACTCCTGTTAACAGTCCATTAATTACTGATCTAGAAATATATTTAACCAACTCACCTAATTTTAAAAGACCTGTTAGCATCTGCATGATGCCAACCATAAAAGTAAATAATAATACTGCCTGGAGATAATTTTCCTCTGGTATACCTGAGAGGACACTGGCAATAGCCAGGGAAGTTATATTAGCAGGCCCAACAATCAAATATTTCGAGGATGTAAGAATTGATGCAGTAATCATCCCAATAATGGCAGAATATAAACCATAGACAGGTGGGAGACCGGCAATTAAAGAATATGCCATTGTCTGGGGTAAGACCAATGCAGTTACCGATAAACCTGATATAAAATCTGCCTTTAAATCGGCTTTCGATTCTGGAAGACCCCTCAATAAATTAGACTTTATTTTTTCTTTAAAATAAAAATTCATAAAAATTACTCACCTGATTCTGAAATTATATTTATTCCTTCATCCCTAACATTATAACATATTAATATTAAAAAACAATTATAATGCTCTCTTTTAAAATACTTATGAAATGCTATAATATAAATAGAAGGGGGCATAATCAATGAACAAAAAACTATTAATAATTGTATTAACAGTAATATTGATTTTAGTCTCTGGATTATTTAACCAAGATATTTTGGCTGATGAACTGACAGGAGAAGAAATTATGGAATTAGTTGATGATAATCAATTTTTAGCCTCAGCTAGAGTCGTTTCAGAAATGACGATTATAGATGGTGATCGAGAAAGTGTAAAAGAGATGAAATCATATATAAGAAGTGATGGAGAAATAACTGATGCATTAACTGAATTTCATAATCCTAGAGACCGTGGAACCAGGTATCTCATGCAGGATGATGAGCTCTGGATGTATTTCCCTGATGCTGAAGACTTAGTCAGGATCTCAGGCCATATGCTCGAAGAGGGAATGATGGGGAGTGATTTTTCCTATCAGGATTTACTGGAATCAGAACAGTTAACTAAATTATATGAGTTTGAAAAAGTTGATAGAGAAACGATAAATGAAAGAGAGGCATATTTAATATCTGCAACTGCTAAAGAAGATGAAGAGCCAGCTTATTATCAGCGGAAACTCTGGGTTGATGTTGAAAGATTTGTAATCCTTCATGAAGAGATGTATTCCAGAGATGAACGCCTGCTTAAAGAGATGATTATAAAAGAAGTTACTGAAATTGATGATGATCGCTGGCTTCCAACTAAAATGGTAATGGAAGATAAACTGCTTGAAGATACTGAGACTATCTATGAGATAGATGAGATAGAACTAGATTATGATATCCCGGATGGAAAACTAACCCTGGATGAGCTGCAGTAATATTTACAGACTAATATTGTCTAACTATTGAATAATATTAGACCTCTGATGAATTTCATCAGAGGTCTAAAAAAATACATACAATAATTTCAAAATATAATCTTGATAAAATAATTAATATAGTTTACAATTAATTTTTAGTCCAAAAAAGGAGTTAATACAATATGTTATTTGAGTTAGACAGAATTTTATTTCAATGGTTATTTAATATATCATTAGAATACCAATTAATTGGAGAGTTGATGGTTATAATTACAGATTGGTCTTCAATAATCTTTGCTTTAATTTACATAACTGGTATCGGGGTACTTATATATAATAAAAGCAAAAAAATTGTTCCATTTTTATTAGCGCCTATTACATCATTAATAACAGTGCAAATAATTAGAATACTATATTATAGACCAAGGCCATTTATTACTTTGAATATAGAAAACTTGATTTACCATTCAGCCAGTGGCTCAATGCCCAGTAGACATGCCATCAGTGCTTTTGTAATAGCTATATCTATATTATTTTACGTAAATAAAGATTTAGGCAAATACACACTTTTTTTAGCAGCAATCACCGGTTTATCAAGGATTATGGTTGGAGTTCATTATCCGCTAGATATAATTATAGGAGCTTTATTGGCCTTATTAATTAGCCTTATATTTAAAAAGATATCTATATATCTAAATTTAGCTTAATTTAAATGATAAACCATAATATCAACTTTTTTATTTCTATAGGTAGTATTCTCGATTATCTCCCAGCCCAGTTTTAAATATAATCCAGTTGCATGTCTGGTAAAGAGGTAATATTTGTCCAGACCAATATCTTTAACTTCCTGGTTTACTCGAGATACTAACTGTGTTGCTATTCCCTGCTCCCTTTCTTCAGGCAATACATAAACATCTGCCAGCCAGGGCCTTAATTCTGGCCTGGTTTTCATATCATCTTCGATTAATGATGCAGTTCCAACAGGTTTATCATCAATTAGAGCAACAAAACAGGTTGGAACTTCTTTTTTATTTAAGCGGCTTTTTAAATCCTGGTACCATTGAAAAGGACTGGAATCTTCATAATAGACTCCCCATTGATTATATAACCAGATACTAATTTCAGGTAAATGTTCCTTTGCATCAACTAAATATTTTATCTCCAAAGATATCACCACCTCCAATAGTCTTATCGATATACTTCTTGATGTATGACCTATTTACCTGCATTATTTAATAAATTTTAACTTTAAAACAGGTAAAAGGTCTATAAATTTATTATAATCTTCATTTTGTAGATGGGTTTTGGTATAATGATAGTATAATATATAAGTTCCCTTCCAGAAAAATTATTATATATAATTCGGTCTTATAATAAACTTTGAAAAAGGAGGGGAATATTTTGGATTATCAAGATATCACTGAAATCTATCAGGAAATTCAGAAATCACTTAAAAAAGACCCGGAATGCCAGAATTTAATTTATAATTACCAGATCAACCCGGATTATAGAGAACTCTCAAGGGATTTTATTCAGGAATTAGATTTTAAAAAAGAAGTCAATTTAATTTGCGATAAGAGTAAATTGAAACAGGAACTGAAAACTGAAATTAATCGGCAACTTAGATATAATGGTAATGTTTCATTAATTATCCTGCATTTTGACTTATTAAAAAGTTTAAAAGAAAAATCTAATTACAGATACTGGGATACAATGTTTTTAAGACTCTCTGAGATAATCTCCAGAAAAATTCGAAAGGTAGATATTTTAGCCAGATGGAGTCGGGATATTCTAATAATTATTAACCCCAATACCAGATTGAATTCAGCTATTAATTTAGGGAAAAGAATTAGCAGGGAAATTGATAAACAGAAGTTTGATGGTATAGGTAATTTTAATTTCAAATTTGGTGTTACAGCTTTACGGCCCCAGGAGAACTGCATAGATTTATTAGACAGAGTAGAGCCTGCAATTGATCTTTTAAGAGAAAAGGGAGAGATTAATCTCTATATTTTCAGTTGATTCTTATCATTATAACAATTTAGAAGTCTGGTTTCAGATTTTATATTGAGCAAATAAATTATATAAATAGTATTACAGAGTTAAAGGGCCGATTTTAATCGGCCCTTAATTTTAGTTATTTTATTGAGATAACATTTTAATTCTCATATTATTGTCAGCAATAAAGATATTATTTTGATTATCTAGACTAATCGAGAAAATTCCGTCTCTTAAATCTTCAAATCTCCATATTTCTGACCCTTCTGGATCCAGTTTGAATATCTTTGTATCAGTATTAGCAGTATAGATATTATTCTGGGAGTCTGTGGCTAGAGACTGGACTGTCCCAGTATGGCCTTTAAATGTCCATAATCTTCTGCCATCCTGATTGAATTTTCTAACCTCACTATCCCTGCTTCCAGAAATAATATTATCCTCAGCATCAACTGCAATAGCTGTAACAGCATCCCAGTGACGATCATAATACCAGACCTGGTTGCCGTCTGCATCTATCTTTCTCAAAGTATTATCTGTGCTGCCACTAAATACATTTCCCTCTGAGTCTACAGCAACAGCATGGACAGGTCCGGTATGGCCATCAAATGTCCACAGCCTGGTACCCTCAGGGTTAAACTTCCTGACAAGACCATCCCTGCTGCCGGTATAGATGTAGCCAGAATTATCAACAGCAACAGATGTTACATTAGACCAGTGGCGATCATACTGCCAGACTTCCTGGCCGTCAGAATTAATTTTTCGCAAAGTATTGTCAGAACTGCCACTATAAATATTTCCGTTATTGTCAAGGGTAATTGAATTTACTACACCTCTATGGCCATCAAATACCCAGATCGGATTGCCATCAGAGTCCAATTTTTTAACAGAATTATCTGTAGTACCGATATAAATATTGCCCTCAGCATCTACAACTATTGACTGGGCATCGAAATCTTCTAGATTGAGCTGCCAATCCAGGTTCTGAGCAGAAACTGTTAAACCAGAAGTGATCATCACCAAAAAGAGGAAAGAGAAAACAATAACAAAACTTTTTGTGAACACAGAGAACTGAACTGATTTTGGCATTTTTAATCATCCTCCTAGTAATTTCTTGATAGATATTGATTAAATAATAGCATAAAAATTAACAATGTCAATAGAAAAATCAATATGCCAAAAAATATTTTCAAAGTATTTTAAAGTATGATCACTTATAATATATCTGGATAATTTATAACTTTACCTTCCCAGGTTCTTATCTTAATATAACCTTTGCCCTGAGATATATTATAAATAGGGTTAATTGGGGTTTTACCAAGGCCTTCAGGTGCATTAATGATATATGTCGGTATAGCCATACCAGAGGTATAACCTCTAAGCTTTTCCATTATTTCAATACCTGTACTTACAGAAGTCTGAAAATGTTTAGTGCCTTTAACATTTTTAGCATGAAAAATATAATAGGGTTTAACTCTTGCCTTTAATAGTTCCTGGTTAAGCTTTTTCATAACATGGGGGTTGTCATTAATCCCCTTTAATAATACAGCCTGATTGCCAATCGGTATCCCGGCTTTACTAATTCTTTTGGTTGCCTGGTAAACTTCAGCAGTCAGTTCTTTAGGATGATTAACCTGGATATTAATATATAATGGGTGATATTTTTCTAGCATATCACAGAGTTCATCAGTAATTCTCTGAGGAACTGATACAGGCATTCTACTGCCGATTCTTATGATTTCAACATGATCAATAGCTCTTAGTTTTTTAAGTGTTTTTTCAAGTTGCTCATTAGTTAAAGTTAAAGGGTCTCCACCAGTTAATAAAACATCTCTAATTTCTTTATTATTTTTAATATATTCGATACTTTTATTAATCTCTTTTTGATTGTGATGCTGATCAGTTTCGCCAATCTCCCTTCGTCTTTGACAGTGCCTGCAAAACATTCCGCAGATATTGGTTAATTTGATAATAAGACGATCAGGATACCTTCTAGTTATTGTCCCAGCAGGATTTGTTAATTCCTCTTTCATCGGGTCTAATTTTCCACCATTATTCTGTAATTCTAATGAAGAGGGGAGGGCCTGTTTTTTAATTACACAATCTGGATCACCAGGTTCGATCAGGCTTAAAAAATAAGGAGAAATTGCCCAGCGATACTTGTCTTCAGCAAGTTTTATTTCCTCAAGAGTTTCATCTGAGATATTGATCAGCTCTTTTAAATCATTAATATCGGTAATTCTATTATCCAGTTGCCATTTCCAATCATTCCAGTTATCTTCAGTAGCTTTCAACTTAGACATAATTAATTTTTTATTATTTTCTATCTCATTTTTCATTTTTATACCGGTTTTAATTTTAGATTTTACCTGTAAATAATCATCTATAGTATCTTTAAGCTGACTGGCTCTTTTTAAGGCAGCTTGCCTATTTTCATCTAAGTTTTTTTCCATTTTTTATCCACTCCTTGCATAATTAAAGGTTAGTAATCTCTTCCAGGAGATTAATTATTCTTGTAAATGCAATAAGAATTAAACCTGGTAATAATAAAAATAAAAAAGATGAAAATACAATTCCAGTGACAACAGCTATTTCAGGAATATCTAAAACATAAATTAAAGAGTGTTCTGGAATTATATTGGTAAAGACAGTCAAGCCAATTACAAATATTGCGACAATTATTAATAATAGACCTAAAACAGAAAGTATAAAATTCAATAATTTATTCATTTAATTTCTCCTTCCAGGCTAAATGGGTAAAAAACTCCACATAATAATAATATCAATAAATTATCTAGTATGCAAATATATTGTAATTAGATTAAACTTTTTCTGTTTGTTATGTTATAATATAAGATGATGGTATTTTAGCTTTATAGTTTACAAGGAGGTTTTTCTTTTGGGTTGTAGTCTTACCCTGACAGGGGCAATAATAGGTTTTTTATTTTTTAATATTCCAGGAGCAATACTTGGTGCCTTAATAGGTTATTTATTTGAAGGCAATTCAGGTGGTTCAAGTAGAAGATTTTCATATAATAGCCGTAATCTTCAACAACAGGAATTTTACAAAAATCTTTTTGGATTGCTAGCAGTATTTGCTCAGGGGGATGGTGTTGTTACAAGAGAAGAAATAGATATTGTTGATCATTTTGTTAGATATGAATTGAATTTAAGTGAGCAGGATAGAAAGATGGCCATTAAATTTTTTGATCAGGCTAAAAGAAATGGTTATGATTTAAAATATTATGCAGAAAAGATTGCAAAGTTAGTTAGATATAATCCAAATATTTTAAATTCTATTATGAATTTATTGTTCCGTTTAAGTGATGCCAATGATGGCCCCAGTAAAAAGCAGGAAGAATTTTTAGATGAGTTACAATTTATATTCAGACTCAGTCATGAAAAAAATTATCAGGACAGTAGAAGTTATAGAAATAATAGAACCGGCTCCAGAAGGATGTCCAGCAGGAACCGGCTAAAAGAAGCTTATAAAACTTTAGACCTTGAACCTGGTGCTGATAAAAGCCAGGTCAAAAAGAAGTATCGGGAGTTAGCTAAAAAATATCATCCAGATAAGATAATAGCTAAAGACTTACCAGATGAATTTGTGCAAATGGCCAAAGAAAAATTCACTGAGATACAGGCTGCTTATGAAGAAATCATGAAAAGTAAAAGAAGTTAACTATTTTTTTGAGACTTTTTATGCTCTCTACCTAAATTAATATAGGTTTTAGCAGATTCTTTTATTTTTTTCCTTTCTTCTTCAGTAGTCTCTCTAATAATTTTTCCTGGGAGCCCAACAACAAGACTATTTGGCGGGATTTCTTTGCCTTCAGGGATTAAGGCATTTGCACCAATGATGCTGCCAGAGCCAATCTTTGCATCATTTAAAATAGTTGCTCCCATACCAATCAGGCATTCGTCTTCAATTTCGCAACCATGCAGGATAGCGGAATGGCCAACTGTTACATTTTCACCAACTATTAAAGGCTGGTCAAAATCAACATGGAGAGTAGAATTATCCTGGATATTAGTACCACTTCCAATAATGATTTTATCCATATCTCCACGACCTACAACATTTGGCCAGATATTACAATCTGCTCCAATTTTTATGTTACCGATTAATCTGACTCCTGGAGCAATATAGGCAGATTCGTCAATTTCTGGTTCTAGTTGATTATAAGAGTAATTCATACTATGGCCTCCTTTATATATTCTTTACTTGCATATAAACATATCATTTAATATAATGATATCATGAATTTAGGCTGGTGATAAGGTTTGATTGAAAAAAATAAGAATTGTGTAATTTATGGTGGAACATTTGATCCTCCTCACCTGGGCCATCTTTTTTTAGCAGAGGCTGCCAGGAGGGAGCAGAGTGCTGAGCAGGTTATCTTTTTACCAGCCGGTGATCCTCCCCATAAAAAAAATAAAAAAATAACTGATGCTAGAGATAGATTAAATATGGTCAGGCTTGCAGTCAAAGATAATCCATATTTTAATGTGTCTGATTTTGAGATTAAACAGACAGGTCTGTCATATACAGCAAAGACTTTAAGGTATTTTAAAAGTGAAGGTTTTAATGTATCTTTTATTATTGGTGCTGATTCACTGGATGAAATATTTAGCTGGAAGGATCCAGAATATATTTTAGCAAATAGCAGGTTACTTGTTCTTCCAAGGAAAAATTATAATATAGATAAAATTTTAACTAAAGATAAATACAAAAAATATATAGATAATATTAATAAATTAGCTGTTGGCAGAATAGATTTTTCATCAAGTCAGATTAGAGAACGAATAAAATCAAACAAAAGGATTAAATATATGACACCTTTTGAGGTCGAGGAATATATTGTTCGAAAGAGATTATATTTAAAATCAGAAACAGTTGATCAGACTAAATTTGCACAGATTGATAATTATTTAAAAAATAATATGTCTGATGATAGATATCAACATACCTTAAGAGTCATTGAAACGGCTTCAAATATAGCTGGTAATAAAGACTATTTAGAGAAAGTAAAAATTGCAGCTCTCTGTCACGACCTCTGTAAGGGATACCCGGAATCTAAATTGCAGAGATTAGTAAAAAACTCTAATTGGCCTTTAAAGTCTTTTGAATATAAAGAAGCTTCATTATTGCATGGACCTGCCTCTGCTTATTTAACAGAAAAAAAATTTGATATCACCGATAACCAGATTTTAGAAGCAATTAGATATCATACTATCGGTCATCCGGACCTGGGTTTAATTGGCAAAATTATTTTTTTGGCAGATAAAATCGAACCTGGGCGAGATTATCCTGGAAGAGGAGAAATCTATAAGCTTGCTTTAGATGATATTGAACAGGCCATTTTAAAGCTTACTAATCATAATCTGGAATATTTGATGAATAGAAATATTGAAATTCATCCAAATTTGATTTTATTAAGAAATAGTATTTTGGGAGGTAGAAATAATAATGAATAAAAAAATTCCTCTCAAAGGGAAATTATTTGTTATAGCGATTATTATTATAATATTTTTTGGCGGGATTGCCAGCCAATATCTGACTACTAACTTTTCTGCTCAGGAAAATAACCCATTTCCTGATTCTAAAATAAATGTATTAATAACAGGCCATGATGATGACCACTATGGGGTTAGCAGAACTGATACAATCATTCTTGCAAGTATTGATATTGAGACCCGGCAGGCTGGCCTTGTATTTATCCCGAGGGATACACGGGTAAGTATACCTGGTAGAGGCATTAACCGAATAAATTCAGCTTATGCCTTTGGTGGAATAGATTTAACCATTGAAACAATAGAAGATTTTTTAGATATAAATATTGATTATTATGCTGATTTAGATTTCGATGGTTTTATTAAAATCATAGATGCTATTGGTGGTGTTGATATTAATGTTGAGAGAGACTTAGATTATGTTGATAGAGCCGGTGACCTTAATATAAGTATTCCTGCAGGTCAGCAGACCCTGGATGGTGAGAATGCTCTTGATTATGTTAGATATAGAGAATCTTCTCGAGGAGATATTGGCAGGGTTGAAAGGCAGCAGAAATTTGTCAATGCTGTAATTAGCCAGGCTTTAAGCCCTTCAACAATAGCCAGATTGCCATCTATCTACCAGGAAATTAATAGGGCAGTCGATACCAATATTCCATTAATTGATATATCATCATTTTTATTTCTGGCCAAAGATATTGATTTAAACAATCTGGAAACTGCCATGGTTCCAGGTAGTCCTGAATATATTGGAGGAGCAAGTTACTGGGTTCCAGATCAAGAAGAAACAGAGGCTTTAGTGCATAAGCTAATCCATAGCAAAGAATATATTGCTAACAATCAGACTGATTTAGTTATAAGTAATGGCAATGGAACAGCAGGAGTTGCTGGAAATCTGGCAAATGAGTTAGAAAGGTTTGGCTTTAATATCAAGAGAATAACCAATGCTGATCACTTTAATTATGAAGAGACAGAAATAAGGTATTACTCTGATGAGAAAAGGCCTGCTGTTAATAATTTATTAAATTATATAGGTGGCGAAGCCATCTTTATTGATAATGAAGAGGAAGATTCAGAGATAAATAAAAGCAAGATTGAAATAATTATAGGACATGACTTTTTAGAAAGAGACCAGGAAGAGGAAGGGGTATGAATTGAATGGAAAGTTTAAGTAGTAAGGAAAAAGCTTTAAGAATTTCAGAAATAGCAGATGATAAAAAGGGGCAGAATATTTCAGTTTTAGAAGTTAATGAACTTACACCAATGGCTGATTATTTTGTAATAGTTAGTGGTCAGAATGAAAATCAGGTTCAGGCTATTGCCAGAGAGATAGAAGATAGTTTAGCTGAAGATGGTATAGAACCTCATAAAATTGCCGGCAGGGATCAGGGACGCTGGATTCTTTTAGATTACCAGGATATTATTGTTCATATCTTTCATCACCAGGAAAGAGAGTATTATGATCTTGAGAGATTATGGGCAGATGCTAAAAAATTATTAGAAGATGCATAAAAAATTCCTTGACAGTCAATTTAAATAATCATATAATTTTAATATATAAATATCTTATAAACGATGATAGAAATTAGTAGGTATCATACTGATCGAAGAGAGCCGGAGGTGCTGGGATCCGGCATCAGTCCCTGTGCTGAACTCATTCTTGAGTTTCAGAGGTGAATAAATTAGCTTCTGACGTTAACAGCGTTAATGTTTTGAGTGAACCTTATTTATTAAGGTTAATCTGGGTGGTACCACGGGTATATAAACCTCGTCCCTTTTTCTTTCTGGGATGGGGTTTTAATTATTTATAATAATAAAACAAGGGGATGATATTAATGGCAGAACAATATGATTTTCAAAGCTTTGATAAGAAATGGCAGGAAAAATGGGAGAATGCTGAATTGGACAAAGTAGATATCAAGGAGGGACCTGAACATTATGTGCTAGAAATGTTCCCTTATCCATCCGGGAAATTACATATGGGCCATGTTAGAGTCTATTCAATTGGCGATGTAATTGCCCGATATAAAAGGATGCAGGGTTATAATGTTATGCATCCAATGGGCTGGGATGCTTTTGGTCTCCCAGCAGAAAATGCAGCAATTGAACATGGAAATATTCATCCTAAAGACTGGACCTGGGATAATATAACTGAAATGAAAAGGCAGATGAAAAGTCTAGGTTTAAGTTATGATTGGGATAGAGAAGTTACAACAGCCAGTGAGGATTATTATCGCTGGACTCAATGGTTCTTTATTCAAATGTTTAAGAACGATTTAGCTTACAGGAAAAAAGCAGCAGTTAACTGGTGCCCGAGTTGCGAAACTGTACTTGCAAATGAGCAGGTTGTTGATGATGCCTGTGAACGTTGCGAAACAGACGTAGAGAAAAAGAAATTGGCCCAGTGGTTTTTAAGAATCACTGATTATGCTGATAGATTGCTTGATGACCATAGGTTTTTGGATAAATGGCCAGATAGAGTTAAAGCAATGCAGAAAAACTGGATTGGTAGAAGTGAAGGTACATTGATAAATTTCCCGGTACCGGCTACAGATGATCAGATTGAAGTCTTTACAACCAGGCCAGATACCATTTATGGTGCAACATATATGGTATTAGCACCGGAACATCCACTTGTTGATAAATTCCTTGAAGTTTCTGGAAAAGAAGCTGAATTAAATGAATTTATTGAGAGAGTTAGCCAGCAGGAAGAGGAAGAGAGGACCTCTCCAGATTCAGAGAAAATAGGAATAGATACAGGGGTTAAGGCTGTTAATCCTCTATCTGGAGAAGAAATCCCTATTTTTATTGCTAATTATGTTTTGATGGATTATGGTACAGGTGCTATAATGGCAGTTCCTGCTCATGATCAGAGGGACTTTGATTTTGCAAAGAAATATGATATTAATATCCGTGAGGTTATTAGACCAGAAGATCAGGCCGGTGAAACACCTGGTGGACTGGAAGAAGCATTTGTTGAACCAGGAGTGCTTGTTAATTCTGGTAAATTTGATGGCTTGAATTCTGATGAAGCATTTGATAAAATAGCTGCATATTTAGAAGAAGCTGGAATTGGGCAGAGGAATGTTAATTATAGGCTAAAGGACTGGCTTATCTCCAGACAGCGTTACTGGGGGGCACCAATTCCTATGGTTTATTGTGATGAATGTGGGATTGTGCCAGTATCAGAAGATGATTTACCTGTTAAATTACCCTATGAGATAGAATTAGGAAAAGGTGGAGAATCACCACTTAAGAAATCTGATGAATTTGTTAATACAACCTGTCCTGAATGTGGCAGTAATGCCAGGCGTGAGACAGATACAATGGATACATTTGTGGATTCATCCTGGTATTTCATGAGGTATTTAGATGCCAGCAATGAAGAGATTCCCTTTGAAAAAGAGAATGCTGATAATTGGACACCTGTAGATACCTATGTCGGTGGCGTTGAACATGCTATTTTACATCTTTTATATGCCCGTTTCTTTACAAAGGTTATGAAGGATTTGAATCTAACTGAAACTATTGAGCCCTTTGATCATTATTTAGCACAGGGAATGGTTTTAAAAGATGGCAGCAAGATGTCAAAAAGCAAAGGGAATGTTGTAGATCCACTAAATATCCTATCTAATTATGGGGCAGATGCAACCAGACTCTTTATTCTATTTGCAGCTCCTCCGGAAAAAGATCTTGAATGGAGCGATAAAGGCATAGAAGGTCAGGCCAGATTTGTTAATAGGGTTTGGAGAGCAGTTATTGATAATCTGGATCTATTAAAAGATGCTTCAGTTGAAATTAATCCAGATTCATTTGAAGATCAGGATAAGAAATTATATCGAAAGCTCCATGAGACCATAAAAAGAGTTACAATTGATCTTGGAGAAAGATTTAATTTTAATACAGCAATTAGTGCTATCATGGAATTAACCAATGAAATATACTCTTATTTAAATAATGATCAGATTAATCCTAACCTGTTTAGAAATGTCGTTGAAAATCTCTTATTAATGCTAGCTCCATTTACACCCCATTTTACCGAAGAAATCTGGGCTGAACTTGGAAATGATTTTAGTATTCATCAGCAGGAATGGCCAGAATATGAAGAATCAGCTCTGGAAAAAGATGAAGTTGAGATTGTTATTCAGATAAATGGTAAAGTCAGGGAGCATATGAAAGTTGAAGCAGGGCTTGATAAAGGCACCCTTGAAAATAAGGCTTTGAAAGAAGAAAAAGTTCAGGAATATGTCGGTGAAAAAGAAGTTAAAAAGGTAATTGTTATACCAGATAAGCTGGTAAATATAGTTGTTTAAGTAGGTGATTAAATGGAAGAAGAAGCAGTTGTTGTCAAGTCTTTAAACGGAAAAGCAGAGGTCAGACTGGTTAAACAATCTGCCTGTCAGCATTGTGATCATGATTGTGGACTGGCAGGGGATAGCCATGAGATTAAAGAATTAGAGGTGGAAGTTGAAAATCCAATTGGTGCAAAAGCAGGCCAGAGGGTAGCCCTGGAAATGGGGAATAAAGAGGTGTACTTTGCATCCCTTTTAGTCTATCTATTACCATTACTCTTTATGTTTGCCGGGTATTTTATCTTTGGAGCTTATCTGCCCCGAATTATTGAAATAGGAGTAGAACCAGCTGGAATGCTAGGTGCTCTAACCTTATTAATAATATCATTTTTTAGTCTCAGAAAAATTGATGATTTTCTTAAGAGCAAGAGATCATTCCACCCAAAAATTACAAAAATATTAAGCAAATGAAAATAAATTTATTGGGGATAAGAGCAACCATCAGTTATGGTGGTTGCTTTTTTGCTGTTCCAGTCAAACCTATTTTTAATTTTAAATCAGAGAAAATAAATGTAAAAACTACTGGTAATATATGCTGCTTAATCAATAAACCAAAATAATATTGAGAATTTTATCTTTTTTCTAGAAATGATGCAGGAGTTTATCAACCTATAGATAATTATATTAATATCAGCCCCGGCCCCGGGCAAAATACCATTTAAATCTATAAGGAGGTATTCTTGCAGCATGGATGTACTGAAAGTAGCAGCAAATTCTAGTCCCAACTCTGTAGCCGGTGCTTTAGCCGGTGTTTTAAGAGAAGAAGGTGGTGCCGAGCTTCAAGCAATAGGCGCAGGAGCAATTAATCAAGCAGTTAAGGCAGTAGCAATAGCCAGAGGGTTTGTGGCTCCGTCAGGTATGGATTTAGTCTGTATTCCTGCATTTACAGATATTGAAATTGAAGGAGAAGAGAGAACAGCGATTAAATTTATTGTTGAGCCCCGCTGATATCTAGTTTTACAAATGCTCAGCAGGGGCTGATAAAGTAATTTGATCCCCTTTTGTTTTAACAGGAGGGGATTTTTGTTTGTAATCATATATTTTAGCTTGTTATCATATATTTAAACTGCTATAATTATAATTAGATTTTATTTATTCAATATAAATTTCTTATGTAATGGAGGTTTTAATATGGCTGATAAACTAAAGTTAACTTCATATAGCAAATCATCTGGTTGAGCATCTAAACTTGGGCCAGAGGAACTGGCCGAGGTTTTAAAGGGTATAGATTTTAGCTCTAATGATGAGAACCTGATTGTCGGTCTAGAAAATGGTGATGATGCGATTATTTACAGGTTAGATGAAAATAGAGTTATGATCCAATCTATAGATTTTTTTACTCCTGTTGTAGATGACCCCTATTTATTTGGACAGATCGCTGCAGCAAATTCTTTGAGTGATATATATGCTATGGGAGGAAAACCTTTTATGGCAATGAATGTCGTTGGCTTCCCAAACTGTCTAAAAGGGGAAGTATTAAATCAGATATTAAAGGGTGGTAATGATAAAGTTAAGGAAGCAGGTGCTTTTATTGGCGGTGGCCATACTGTTGAAGATGAAGAACCTAAATACGGCCTGGCAGTTACCGGTTTAGCTCATCCTGATGATGTTAGGGCTAATTCAACAGCCAGAATTGGAGATAAATTAATCTTAACCAAGCCTTTAGGTGCAGGGATTATCTCAACAGCAATTAAAGCTGATATGATAAATGATCAGGCCGGCCATCCTGCTGTCAAAAGTATGGCCAGATTAAATGCAAATGCAGCAGAACTTATGAAAGATTATAATGTTAGTAGCTGCACTGATATAACAGGGTTTGGTCTAATAGGTCATTTAAATGAAATGATAAATGGGAGTAAAGTTGGAGCCAGACTGGAGCTTAATAAGATTCATTATTTTCCAGATACACTGGATATGATGGATACTGGAATGGTTCCTGGAGGCCTTTATAAAAATAAAAAGGCATTCTCTAAAGTTGTTAATTTAAAAAATGATGGTAATGAGAATCTCTCTGACTTATTATATGATCCCCAGACCTCTGGTGGGCTCTTAATTGCTGTTAAACCTTCTGAATCTAATTCCCTTGTAAATCAGCTTAAAGATAGTGGTGAAGATGCAGAAATCATTGGTGAAATTACAGATGAGGTAACAAGAATTACAGTAATATAATGAATGGAGAGGTTTTAATGATTGGAGATGAATATGGTCTAATATCCTTTGACAATACTCATTATGCAATTAAAGCAGAAAAATTATTGAAAGATAGAAATTATTCAGTGGAAATGCGCCCGATTCCTCCATCAATATCAGCAGATTGTGGTTTTGGAGTTGAATTTGATATAAAAAAAATAAAAGAGATCAAAAAATTTCTTGAAAAAAACACTGTACAAACAGTGGGTTATTATCATATAATAAAGAATGGTAATAAAAAAACCATTGAAAAGGTATAATATAATTGATATATAGGAGGATAAAGGCAGATGGGTGTATTACTTATTGGTATTGCAGGGGGGTCTGCGTCCGGGAAAACGACACTGGCAAGAATATTAAAGGAATCCTTTAAAGATGATGTGACAATTTTAAGGCTTGATTATTATTATCATGACCTGGATCACTTTGATGTCCCGGAAGATGAAATTAATTTTGATCACCCTAATTCATTTGAGATAGATTTATTGATTAAACACCTAAATAAGTTGAGAAACGGTGAAGAGATAGATAGGCCGGTATATAGTTTTAAAACAAACCGGAGGTTAGACAGGACAAAGGTTGTTAAACCATCAAAAATTTTAATTGTTGAAGGAATTCTCTCGTTATATTATTTAAAACTCTGTGAACATTATGATCTAAAGATTTATGTAGATACTGATTGTGATATTAGATTATTAAGAAGGATAACCAGGGATATCAATGAGAGAGGTAGAAGCCTGGAATCAGTGAAAAAGCAATATCTTTCAACAGTTAAACCGATGCATGAACAGTTTGTAGAACCTAGCAAATCAAGGGCAGATATAATTATTCCCCATGGCGGTTTAAATGAAATTGCCAATGACTTATTAATTGAAAAGATAAAGGGCCATTTAAAAGTAAATTAAATTTTAGCCTAACCTGAAAAAAGGTTAGGTTTTTTATCTTTTTATGCAGGAATATTTTGTTATAGGAAGAAATATTATTCACCACACAAAAAGAGGTGAATAATATGAAATTAGATCAGGAGAAATACTGGATTATTTTAGTGCTAATAGCTGTGATAGCTTTCTGGGCAGGGGGCAGAGATTTTAATTTTTCTACTCAAGAAATACCTGCGGTAGAGGTAATGGGTGATAACAGTATTAATAGCAAAGATTTCAATATTAAAGACGACGAAATAATAGTCCATATTGGTGGCGAAGTAAATAATCCAGGGGTTTTTAGTTTTTCTCAGGGGATTAGGTTAATTGATGCAATTTCTGTAGCAGGCGGTGAGACATCTAAAGCTGCATTGGATCAAATAAATCTGGCAAGGATAATAAATGATGGCGAACATATTATAATTCCTTCCTATCTTTCGTCAGAAGCTCCGGCTGATTATTCTAAGCTTAATACACAGATTCAATCAGGCGGGCAGGTTAATATAAATACAGCAGGAATAGAAGAGCTCTCTTCTTTAGCAGGGATTGGTAGAGTAAGAGCAGAAGCTATTATAGAATATAGAGATAATAATAATGGTTTTAAAAATCCTGAAGAAATTAAGAATGTTGCCGGGATTGGAGTTCAGACATATAATAATATTAAAGATGATATTAAAATCTGATGTTAAAATATATCCATACCCACATCATTTTTATTATCTTTATTTTATTTGTAATCTGGCAGGAGATTATAATCTTAATATTAGCAAATAATACTTTCAATATAACTTTTATATCATATACTCTGGTATTTATAATTATTTTTTTAAAATTTAATCTTTATAGTAATCTATCACATAATAATCTTTTTATAAGTCTGGCCTTCATTCATGCTTTGAGGTTGATATATGAGTTTAATTTTAAAGGGATCGATATTATAGGTTTATTAAGGGTTGATAGACTGGTTAGTTTTCAGGAAAAATTATTAGGTGTTTATGAGGTATATTATTCTGTCGAGAGGGCCAACTTAGTTGGGGCTATTATTTTAGGTGAGAGATCAGGAATAAGTTCTCTGACTGTTATGCTAAGGGATGCAGGGGTTGGTCATCTTTTGGCATTATCAGGCATGCATGTTGGATATGCAGCTTTATTAGTCTATTTGTTGTTTAAATATTTACCTATTAATACTTATTTAAAATTAACAATTGAAATCTCAATTTTACTGGGCTATATATTACTGGCAGGAGCATCACCATCTTTAATGAGAGCAGGGTTTATGTGGGTTGTTGCCAGAATATTAATAGTCAATAATATTAAAATATCAATTATGAATTTACTCGGGGTTGCCGGTATTTTAATCCTTTTAATTGAGCCAGGTATGCTCTACCAGGCCGGATTTCAGATATCATTTTTAGTAGTAATCAGCATCTATTTCTTTATAAATAGATTTAAAAAATTGCCATCACCGGTGGCTGTATCTTTAGCTGCCACCATAGGTTCATTTCCCTGGTTAAGCTGGATAAGTCTGGGGTTTAACTTAAATGGTCTGATTAGCAATTTGATTATGATACCGTTTTTTATTCCGATTTATATCTTAAATTTAATGATTTTAGTTTTCCACTGGGCATTTCCTGATATTGGCTTATTTTTATCTAAAATAAGTGATTTTTTAATTTCGATTTTTATCAATACAGGCAGCTATCTGGCTGGCCTGCCATTTAATTACAAACTAAATCTCATAGGAAGATTACATCATTATCAAGGCTATTTTTTTATGCCGCTGCCATTGATAGTCTTATATATCACAATTTTTGCAGTCTTTAATAATTCTAGCAGGCCTAACTGGTTGAAGAGTAGATCTCTTTTAACTTTAACCTGGAAAGCAGTAGTTTTAATTTCTATAATAAACTTTATTGTTCTTTATTTATAAAATATGTTATGATTTATAGTAGATTATTTGAATCGAAAAGGAGGTCAAACCGTGGCAGAATCCCTTAATTCTTTTTATCTGCTTGCAGGTGAAGAGAGCTATCTGATTAGAGAAAAATTAAATAATATTGAAGAGGAGATCAAAAAAGCTGGAATAGAAGAAATACATAGAGAGAGAATTGATGATCAGGCTGAAAATTTTTTGCAAAATTTAATTCAGGCAGTCCAGACGATTAGCCTGATGACAGAATATAAACTGGTGATAGTTGAATGTGAAGAGCTATTTGCCAGCAAAAATAAATATGACAGAAAAATTATTGATTTATTTTCAAAGGATTTAGAAAAAATAACAGTAGTTTTTCTTTTAAATAGCAGTCCAGATAAGAGAATTAAAATCTATAAAGAATTCAAGAAATATGGTAAGTTTTTTGAATTCAAAAGACCTAAATATAGAGATTTAGATAACTGGATTAGAAAGAAATTTAAGGAATCATCAAAAACAGTTGATAACAGGCTGGTAAAATATTTAGAGTATCTTTTTGATAATAGATTGGAAGCCCTTGATAAAGAAATTGAAAAGATAATAACATTAAATTATGAGAAAGATAAAATTGGACTTAAAGATTCCTATCAGATTTTAAGTCGGGATGGTTTAATGGCAGAAAATATTATATTTAATATGATAGATAACTGGATGGCCGGCAAAAAGAATGAAGCTTTAAAGGAATATAGAGAGTTAATAAAGGATGGACAGAGTCCTATATATATTCTGATTATGATTCACAGGCAACTGGAATTATTAATCAAAACAAAAGAACTTAAAGAGAAAAAAAGATTAAATCATAAAAAAATTGCTAAAGAGATAAATGAACATCCCTATCCAGTCAAAAAAGTTTATCAGCAATGCGGGAAGGTTTCATTTTTAAAACTTGAATTATTTATGGAAAAACTCTGGGAGGTAAATTATAATATTGTCACAGGCCAGGGCGGAAAACCTGAAGAATTAGTAGAAGAATTTTTATTAAAATTCAATCCATAAAAAAATCCAGGCCACTCAATAACAGCGAGGAGGCCTGGTTTATTTTTAGTTAAATTTTTCGTTAAGCATTCTGGTTAAGCGAGATTTCTTGCGAGCAGCATTATTCTCGTGGATAATATTATTTTTAACAGCTTTATCAATCATTTTGTAAGCATATGCCAGACTCTCTTTAGCTTCTTCCTGAGAAGGATCACCTTCAATTAGCTTCTTATAGTCTTTAATGGCAAGCTTCATAGCCTTTTTCCACTTTTTATTTTGCTCGGCCTTCTTAGCAGAAGTTCTTACCCGCTTTTTAGCAGATTCAATTATTGGCATTTCTAAAACACCTCCTAATCAATCTGGTTTAACCAGATGAAATCTTTTTTCTTCAGCGAATATCATTTTACCAAATATAATAATAAATTGCAAGCAAAAAGAGTTTAAATTTCTTATTAGCTTGATTAGCTTCTTAATATAATGGTATAATTGTAAGCGTGTCTATATAATTTTAACAGGAGGCTTTACTTTGAAGAACGAAAATATACGAAACTTTTGTATAATTGCACATATTGATCACGGGAAATCTACTTTAGCTGACCGAATTTTGGAGAAGACAGGAACAATTACAGATAGAGATATGCAGGAACAGGTTCTTGATAATATGGATCTAGAGAGAGAAAGGGGAATTACGATAAAAGCTCAGGCAGTTTCCCTTAAATATAAAGATTACAAGCTTAATCTGATAGATACTCCAGGCCATGTTGATTTTGCTTATGAGGTTTCAAGAAGCCTGGCAGCCTGTGAGGGTGCTCTTTTAATTATTGATGCAGCCCAGGGTGTTGAGGCCCAGACAATGGCCAATATCTACCTGGCTTTAGAGCATGACCTTGAGATTATACCAGTTATTAATAAGATTGATCTGCCAGCTGCTAATCCTGATCGGGTGAAGGAAGAATTGATGGATTTAGGGATAGACCCTGATGAGGCTCTTTTAACTTCTGCCAAAGAGGGGATTGGCATAACAGAGGTCTTAGATGCGATAATTGAAAGAATTCCAGCTCCTGAAGCTGAGTTAGATCAGCCTCTGAAGGCACTGGTCTTTGATTCGATCTACAATTCATACCAGGGAGTTATTCCCCATATCAGAGTTGTTTCTGGTACTGTTAAAAAAGGCGATATGATCTATTTAATGGCCAGCGAGAAAAAATATGAGGTTGATGAAGTTGGTATTTTTAATCCTGGATTTAAAGAGGTTGATGAACTTGTTGCTGGAGAAGTTGGCTATTTAATGGCCGGGATTAAAGATGTCAGGAATTGCCGGGTAGGAGATACGATTACGAATTATCATAAACCAGCCAGCAAGCCTTTACCAGGTTATAAAAAAGTTCAACCAATGGTATTTAGTGGGATGTACCCAACAGATAATAATGATTATAAAGTTCTTCAGGAAGCACTGGAGAAATTACAGTTAAATGATGCTGCCCTAACCTTTGAATCTGAAACTTCAGAGGCTCTAGGCTTTGGATTTAGATGTGGATTTTTAGGTCTGCTCCATATGGAGATTGTTCAGGAAAGATTGGAAAGAGAATATGATTTAGATTTAGTTATTACCGCTCCCAGCGTTATTTATAAAGTTGAAAAGAAATCAGGAGAAGAACTGGAGATAGAAAATCCATCTAACTTTCCTGAACAGAATGAGATAGAGACAGTTGCAGAACCATTTGTTAAGACTTATATTAGTTTGCCAGAAGACTATATCGGTGCTGTTATGAAATTATGTGAGGATAATCGAGGCGAATTTGTTAATATGAAATATCTTGATGAGAATCGGGTGGTTATTAATTATCATATGCCGATGAATGAGATTATTACAGATTTCTTTAACCAGTTAAAATCCAGTACCAGAGGTTATGCAACTCTGGATTATGAACAGATTGGCTATCGGGAATCTGATCTAGTAAAACTTGATATTTTAGTCAATAAAGAGCCAGTTGATGCTTTATCAACAATTGTTCACCGGGATAATGCCAGAAAACTGGGAGAAAGTCTTGCAAGAAAATTAAAAGAGATTATCCCCCGTCATATGTTTAAAGTTCCTATCCAGGCTGCGATTGGCAATGATGTTGTTGCCAGAGTTAATATTCCTGCCCAGCGGAAAGACGTTCTCCAGAAATGTTATGGTGGAGATGTAAGTAGAAAGAGAAAGCTACTTGAAAAACAGAAAGAAGGGAAAAAGCGGATGAAACAGGTTGGAAGTGTAGAGATACCCCAGGATGCATTTATGGCTGTTCTTGAGAGGAACGATGATGACTAATTCAAAGAAAGAGCTATTAAATAAATTTAGAGATAGAGGGTTATCCCTCTATTTTCATTTTCCATTTTGCAAATCAAAATGCTCATACTGTGACTTTTATTCATTGACTGGAAAAGCTGATTTGAAATCAGAATATATAAAAGCCTTAATTGCTGAGCTGGATTTATCAGGGAGGAGATTTAGCAGTTTATATCCAGAGCCTTCGACTATTTATTTTGGTGGAGGCACTCCCTCTTTATTTAATCCAGCTAATTTTAATTTAATAATAGAAAAAGTCAAATCGAACTTTGGCTTAAAATTAGATCCAGAAATTACACTGGAGATAAATCCAGCAGATATTAACTCTTTTGAAGAGTTGAAAGAATTTAAGCAGGCTGGAATTAATAGGTTTAGCTTAGGAGTTCAGTCATTAAATGATGAAGAATTAAAGTTATTAGACAGACGCCATGATAGCAAACAGGCCAGGGAAGTTATTAAATTTCTGCATGAGCTTGGAGTTAATTTTAGTGTGGATCTGATTTCAAGCCTACCAGGGCAGAAAAGTTTTGATTATCTTACAAGCCTTAAAGAGCTGGTAAAATATAGGCCGAACCACTTTTCTATATATAATCTGCAGCTGGAGGAAGGAACAGAATTATTTAGGGCAGTTGCAAATGGAGAGCTTCCTGAAATATCTGAGGACGTTGATGCCATAAATTATAAGAATACCGAAAGGATCTTAAAATCTGCTGGCTATGACCATTATGAAATATCCAGCTTTGCTTTGCCAGGTTATCAATCAGCTCATAATAGTTCTTATTGGAGGTTTATCCCCTATTTAGGTTTAGGGCCTGGAGCACATTCCTTTATTGAGCTTAATAGAATCGAGAATTTAAAAGATTTAGATTCATATATTAAATTAAACTCTAAAAATCAAGAGGCAGAACATCAAATTGATGAGTTGATCATTAAGGAGCTAAGAAGTGAATTTATGTTTTTAGGTTTAAGAATGGAGCAGGGCATTTTAAAGAAAGAGTTCTATGATCTATTTGGTCAGAAAGTAGACGTTTTTTATGGAGATAAAATCAATAAGTTAGAGGATAAAGGTCTGATAAAAAGTACTGATAGAGTTATTAAACTAACCGATCAGGGCAAGTTATTTGCTAACCAGGTTTTTTTGGCGTTTATTGACTAATCTGCCTTGACAAAAAAATATCAGTATGGTATTTTATAAATAGTTATTAGCACTCTCTAGCCTTGAGTGCTAAACAGAGGTGATTAAGATGGTTGAAGAAATGACAGATAGAAAGATTAGAGTCTTAAAGACCATCATCCAGGAGCATATTTTGACTGCTGAACCGGTAGGTTCAAGAACTCTTGCTAAAAAATATGATTTTGGTTTTAGCCCTGCAACAATCAGGAATGAAATGGCTGATTTAGAAGAGATGGGGTTTTTAGAACAACCACATACTTCAGCTGGACGTATCCCGACTGATATGGGATATCGTTTTTATGTGAATAGCCTGGAGAAGAGTGAGTTAAACTCTCCACCTTCTATTGAGAGCTATCTGCAACAGCTGGCAAAAGAATATTCTGGTATTGAGGATGTAATGTCAGGCATGACTAGATTACTTGCTAATTTAACTCAATATACAGCTTTTATTAGTGAGCCGGCTTTTACTGAAAGCAGGGTTAATAGAATTCAGTTATTACCGGTCAGTAAAAAGAGATTGCTGCTGGTGGTAATAACAGATAATGGTCTGGTTAATAATAAAATAATTAATTTGAATAAAGACCTGGATGAGAAGCAACTAGAGGATTTAAATAGAATCTTAAATAAACGATTAAAGGGTGTTCTAATTGAAGATGTAGATAAGAAATTCTTAAATAATCTCCAGATTGAATTGCAGCGGCGGATTAATTATACTGCTGAAATTCTTGAATCATTACAAAAAGAGATGTCCAGTATATCCACTAAAAGTGGGATGAAAATTCATCTGGATGGAACTTCATATATCTTAGAACAACCTGAGTTTAATGATATTGATCGCTTAAAAAAGGTTTTAAGAATCCTTGATAGAGAAGAAGAGCTCCAGAAGATTTTAAATGATATTAACGAAGAACTTTCAATTAGAATTGGAGCTGAAAATAAGTTAGAGGATATGGAAAATTGCAGTTTAGTTTTAGCCAGATATCACATAGCTAAAGGAGCAAGCGGCCGGATAGGAATTATTGGCCCAACAAGAATGGAGTACTCAAAAGTCATATCTTCAGTTGATCTGGCTGCAGAATTATTGAGCAAGTTAATTTCTAGTACAGGTAGGTGATAAATATGAGCTCTAAAGATGAAGAGATGAAAGAGCAAGAAAACAATAAATCTCAAGATGTTGAAAAAGAAAAAGATGAAACTATCGAATGTGAATTACAACCTGCAGAGATGCAGGAGAAGATAGAAAGATTAGAAGAACAGGTTGACAGTCTGGAAGAAGAAAATCAGAAATACCTCAATAAATTAAAACGCTCCCAGGCTGATTTTGCCAATTATCGTCGGAGAACAAGAGAAGAGAAAGCTGATCTTGCCATTAAGTATAAAGTAGAAATAATTGAGCAGATTCTTCCTGTTTTAGATAATTTCGAGAGAGCTCTCGCCAGTGGTTGTGATGATGATGGTTTTTCTCAGGGCGTAGAGATGATCTATCGTCAGCTCTGGACTGTTTTAAAACAGGAAGGGGTTAAAGAGATTACTGCTGTTGGTGAAGAATTTGATCATAAGTATCATGAAGCTGTTGAAAAAGTTGAATCTGAAGAAGAAGAAGGAACTGTTATTGAAGAAGTTCAAAAAGGTTATCTTTATGAAGATGTTGTTGTAAGACCGGCTATGGTTAAAGTAGCTGGCTAAAATATAAAATGTTTTAAGGAGGATGTTATAATGGGTAAGATATTAGGTATTGATTTAGGTACAACCAATTCATGTATGGCTGTTATGGAAGGTGATGAACCAACTGTTATTCCTAACAAAGAGGGTGGCAGAACAACACCTTCTGTTGTTGCCTATAATAAAAAAGGTGAAAGAATTGTTGGTGAACATGCCAAAAGGCAGGCAATAACAAATGCAGATCAGACAGTACAATCTATTAAAAGAGAAATGGGTACTGATTACAGAGTTAATCTAAAGGACGAAGAGTATACTCCTCAGGAGATTTCTTCAATGATCCTTCAGAAGATGAAAATGGATGCTGAGGATTATTTAGGCCAGGAAGTTAAAGAAGCTGTAATTACTGTTCCAGCTTATTTTAGCGACAGTCAGCGTCAGGCAACAAAGGATGCCGGTAAGATTGCCGGGCTGGAAGTCAAGAGAATTATTAATGAGCCTACAGCTGCTGCACTGGCTTATGGCCTTGATGATGACAAAGATCAGACTATTTTAGTCTTTGACCTCGGTGGAGGTACTTTTGATGTTTCAATTCTTGAGATTGGAGATGGCGTCTTTGAAGTTGTTGCTACCAGCGGTAATAATAAATTAGGTGGCGACGATTTTGATGAAAGAGTTATTGATTATCTAGCTTCAGAATTCAAGAATGAATATGGAATAGATTTAAAGAAAGATAAAATGGCACTTCAACGCTTAAAAGATGCTGCTGAAAAAGCAAAGATTGAGTTATCAAGTGTTAAAGAAACAAATGTAAATCTACCATTTATAACTCAAACAGATGATGGGCCAAAGCATCTTGATGTTGATATAACAAGGGCTAAGTTTAATGAAATCACTGAAGACCTTGTTGAAAAGACAATGGAGCCAACCAGACAGGCTCTTAAAGATGCAGGAATTGGTAATGGTGAAATTGATGAAGTCATTCTTGTTGGAGGTTCAACAAGGATACCTGCAGTTCAGGAGGCTGTTGAAGAACATGTCGGGAAAGCTCCTAATAAAGGAATCAATCCTGATGAAGTTGTAGCTGTTGGCGCTGCAATTCAGGCTGGAGTCCTCTCAGGAGAGGTAGATGATCTTGTTCTCCTGGATGTAACACCACTATCATTAGGTATCGAAACACTTGGTGGAGTATTTACTAAATTAATTGATAGAAATACAACTATTCCAACATCTAAGAGCAAGGTATTCTCAACTGCTGAAGATAACCAGACAACTGTTGATATTCATGTTCTCCAGGGTGAAAGAAAGATGGCCAAGCATAATAAGACCCTTGGACGTTTCCAGTTGACTGATATTCCACCTGCTCCAAGAGGGGTGCCACAGATTGAGGTCACCTTTGATATTGATGAAAATGGTATCGTTAATGTTTCCGCTAAAGACAAAGGTACTGGCAATGAGCAGAATATTACTATTAAATCAGATAGCGGTTTAAGTGAAGAGGAAATTGAAGAAATGGTAAAAGAGGCAGAAAAGCATGCCGAGGAAGACAAAAAGAAAGTCGAAAAAATTGAAAAGAAAAATGAAGCTGAGGCAATGGTCCACTCTGTAGAGAAAACTCTGGATGAAGCCGGTGATGATATTGATGATGCACTGGTTGAAAAGGTTGAAAAAGCTAAAGAGGATCTCGAATCTGCCCTTGAAGGCGAAGAGATAGATGTTGATTTAATCGATGAGAAGATGGAAACATTGACTGAAGAGATGACTGAGTTGAGTCAGGAACTCTACTCCAAGCAGGAAGCTGCTGGCCAGGGTGCAGCAGGACAGCCTGGAGCAGGAGCTGCTGGAGCCCAGCAGGATGCTGGTTCAGAAGATGATGACACGATAGATGTTGATTATGAGGAAGTTGATGAAGAAGATAGAAATTAATAAAAATGATTTACTGGTTGAAGGAGGGAGCCGTATGCTCCCTTCTTTTAACTGTTTTTCTAAATGCAGGAAGGTGATTCTTTATGGCTAGCCAAAAAGATTATTATGATATATTAGGTGTCGATCGCGATGCCGATCAGAAAGAAATTAAAAAAGCATATAGAAAACTGGCAAAGAAATATCATCCTGATCGTAATCCAGATGATCCTGAAGCCGGAGAAAAATTTAAAGAGATATCAGAGGCCTATGGTATTTTAAGTGATGAAGATAAAAGGGCCCGTTATGATCAATATGGCCATGCCGGTATTGGCGATGATGACTTCAACTATGAAGACTTTGCCCGGGGAGGTTTTGGTGGCTTAGAAGACCTCTTTGAAATGTTTATGGGCGGAGGCTTCTCAGGAATGGGCCAGCGCTCCCAGAATAGGCCAACAAGGGGAAGAGATCTGGAGTATCGGATGGAAATTTCTTTTGAAGATGCTGCCTTTGGTACTGAAAAGACTATTAGAATTCCAAGGCAGGAGACCTGTCAGACCTGTGATGGTTCAGGAGCTAAACCAGGCAGCAACCCGAGGACCTGCCCAAAATGTGATGGTAGCGGTCAGATAAGGGTTAATCAGAGAACTCCATTTGGAAATATGGCCCAGATTAAGACCTGTGATCGCTGTCAGGGCCGGGGTGAAATTATTGATGAACCATGTCCTGATTGTAACGGAGAAGGTAGAGTAACCCGGAGGAGAGATATAAAAGTTGAAATTCCTGCCGGCATTTCCAGTGGACAGAGAATTAGATTATCTGGTAAAGGTGGTGCCGGTAAACGAGGCGGACCATCTGGAGATCTCTTTGTAAGAGTAGATGTTAAGCCCCATGACCTATTTGAAAGAAAGGGTGATGATGTCTATTATGAGCTGCCAATTAATTTTGTCCAGGCAGCTTTAGGAGATGAGATTCAGGTCCCAACCCTTGAGGGAGAAGTTAAATTGAAAATTCCTGAAGGAACACAGCCTGGAGATAGCCTTCGCTTAAAGAATAAAGGTATTAATCATCTCCGTTCCAGTGGTCGCGGTGATCAGTATATTAAAATTAAAGTTGTTATTCCAAAATCCCTTGATTCTGAACAGAAAGAGCTTCTCCAGAAATTTGCCAAGATAAGTGGAGATGAGATAAATCCAGAAAGCAAAGGATTTTTTAGCCGGGTTAAAGATGCCTTTGGAGGTAACTAATGAATTATATAGCATACCATTTAAAACTGCCGTCAGAGTTTGAGGCTGTTGGCGAGAACTTATACTCTCAGGTTTTTCCTGAGGGGTTTCTTGCTGAAAGTCTCTCTGACGGCAGAATTTTATTTTCTGGTTATATTGAAACTAAGGCTACTATTAGAAATAATGAGAATAAGTTATATGATAAATACTGGCTTAAATTAATCTCTTATCTTAATAAAAGAGATTTTAATTATACTTTAAAAAGAGAGCTATATCAGGAGAAAGACTGGGTTGAAAGTTGGCAGGAGAATTATCAGCCTGTTAAAGTTGGGAATGACTGGATTATATTGCCTCCCTGGAAGGCTGACCAGGTTGAAGCTGATGATAGAGAAGTTATAATTATAGATCCTGGCCAGGCATTTGGAACTGGAAGCCATGAAAGCACATATCTGGCTTTAAAAAATTTAACAGATCTAATAAAAGATCAAATGGTTGAAACTATGCTTGATATTGGAACAGGGAGCGGCATCCTGGCAATTGGAGGCAAAAAGCTTGGAGTTGGTCAGGTAATGGCTATAGATATTTCTGAAGCTGCCATCGAAAACTCTATTAATAATTTTAAACATAATGATTTATCAGGAGAGATTGAAACGGCAGTTATTGATATTAGCCAGTCTGAACTTAAAAAGTTTCAACTGGTAGTCTCCAATCTGCTTGCCCCAATAATCCATGCTAATTTTGATGGAATTATTGACAGGGTGGCTTATGAAGGTTTTATCATTCTGAGTGGGTATATTGATAAACAGTCAGAAAAATTAAAAACTAGATTGTTGGCCAATAATTTTGATATAATAAAAGAGATAGAGAGAAATGAATGGCGATCATTAATTGCCAGACGGAGTGATAGCAATGCGTAGATTTTTCCTAAAGGATAAGCCTGATAATCTAAATGAAGGTGATATTGTACCTATTGCTGGTGAGCTATATAATCACATCTTTAATAGCCTCCGCCATGAATCAGGGGATAATATTTTATTGCTTGATGGAGATGGCCTAAAATATGAAGTTGAAATTCTGGAAGTTAAACAGGAAATAGCTGAATGTAGAATTATAGCAATTGAAGAAACAGCCGGCGAACCCAGGGTTCAGATCTATATCGCCCAGGCAATAGCTAAAAAGGGTAATTTTGAATATGTTCTACAGAAGTCGACAGAGATTGGGGCAGTCGGCTTTTATCCTTTAGAGACTGCAAGAACAGTTGTTAAAATCAAGGAATCCAGGAAAGCAAAAAAAATAAAGCGGTGGCAGAAAATTATTAAGGAAGCTGCCAGGCAATCAGAACGAGGGGAAATCCCTGAAATTTTTGACCCGGTTGATTTAGCTCAACTTAAAGGGAGCTTTTCTGAATTTGATGCAATCCTGATAGCCAGGGCCCGCAATGAAGCCAGTGGTTTAAAAGAGGTTGTAAATAAGCTTGAAACCAGTTGTGATTATGAAGATCTAAGATTTTTAATTCTGGTTGGGCCTGAAGGTGGTTTTACAGATACTGAGATTGATGAGATTTTATCTGTTGATAATACTTATGGGTTTAATTTAGGTCCAAGAATTTTAAGAACTGAAACAGTTGCTCCTCTGGTAACAGGTTTGATATTATACGAAAGAGGGGAAATATGATTTGGATGGTGATTTAAATGGTAAATTCAGTTGTAAAAGCTGCAATTAAAAATTTAGGCTGCAGAGTTAACCAGTATGAGGCTGAAGCATTAGAGCAGATGTTTAAAAATGCCGGTTATCAGATCGTTGATTTTGAATCTGATGCAGACTTATATTTAATAAATAGCTGTGCTGTTACGATTTCAGCAGCCAGTAAATCAAGAAGTCTTGCCCGTCAGGCTAAAAGACGAGGCGGCAAAGATTCTATTGTAATTATGGCTGGATGCTATACCCAGGTATCTCCAGAAGAGGTTGAGGATGTAGAGGAAGTTGATTATTTGATCTCAACATCTAATAAAGATAATCTGATTCAGCTTTTAAATGATTTAAAGGCTGGTGGAGATGATAGGTGGTTAGGAAGCCGGGAAGAATATGAAGAGATTGATCAATTTCAAGATTTTAAGCTTGTTGATTTAAATCAGACAACGAGAGCTAATATTAAGATACAGGATGGCTGCGATCAGTTCTGTAGTTATTGTATAATCCCATACGCCAGGGGTAGGATCAGAAGCCGTGCCCAGGAAGATGTGATTGAAGAATTTAGAAGACTTGCCGCTCAAGGTGTTAAAGAATTTGTTTTAACAGGGATCCATCTTGGAGCCTATGGTAAAGATTTTGATGGTAACAAGGATTATCTGGCTGATCTCTTAAAAGAATTAATAGATATCAAAGGTAATTTCAGAATCAGGTTAAGCTCAATTGAGGCCGGCGAGGTCACTAATTCTATGCTTGAGATTATGAGGAATTCAGATAAAATCTGTTCACATCTCCATCTACCTTTACAGAGTGGGAGTGGCAGAATTTTAGAAAAAATGAATAGACCATATAATCAGCAGGAATTTTTAGGGTATATCGAGAATATTAAAAATAGAGTCCCTGGGATCGGTTTAACTACTGATATTATTGTTGGTTTTCCAGGTGAGACAGAGGCTGATTTCAAGGAGACGTTAAAAGTTGTAAAAGCAGCTGGTTTCAGCAGACTCCATATCTTTTCCTATTCACCCAGACCAGGGACACCAGCAGCCAGGATGAAAGATAATATTGATGGGGATCTTAAAAAAGAACGATATAATAAATTGAACCAATTAGGAGCTGAACTGGCCAGGGAGTACAGGAGCTCTGTACAGGATAACCAGCTGGAAGTTTTATTTGAAGATAACCGTTCTGACAGGATGATAACTGGATATACTGGCAATTATATCCGGGTAGGAGTTGAATACCAGGAGGATTTAGTTAATAAGTTGAAAACTGTTGAATTGTTAGAGGCTAAAGGTGAAGAACCCTATCCTGTAAAAATAATTGAATAGATTATCTGCAAAATTTTTAATTCTATGGTATAATCAAGTAAGACTTAAATATATTATATTTCAAGGAGGGCTAACTATGGATGATTGTATATTTTGTAAGATAAGAGATGGTGAAATGGATACAGAATTTATCTATGAAGATGATCAGCTTATGGTATTTGCTGATATAAATGCCCAGGCTCCAGTTCATCTTTTGGTTGTCCCTAAAGAGCACATTCCATCTATTTTAGATGTTGAGGATTATAATTTAGTTGGGAGAGTTCATCAGGTTGCTGTTGAATTGGCTGAAGAAAGAGAGCTTGAAGATGGGTTTAGAATTGTCAATAACTGTGGTCCAGAAGGCGGACAGACAGTTAATCATCTCCATTTTCATCTTTTAGGCGGCAGACAACTCCAATGGCCTCCAGGCTAAATTTAAGGAGGAGTAAATATGGCAGGTAGCAAAGGACTTAATAAATATTTTATAGGTTTTATTTTCGGAATTTTATTTATATTTATACTGGCAGCACCTGTTTCTGCCAGGGTTTATTTTATTCCCCTTCATGGTGATGTAGATCCAGGAATGGCTACATTTTTGAATAGAGGTTTAGAAGAGGCTTTGGAAAACCAGGCTGAACTTGTAATTGTTGATGTAGATACCTATGGTGGACTGGTTGATTCCGGGATTTCAATCAGAGATCAGTTGGTGAATTATCCTGGAGAAATTGTTGCTTATATAAGTAATCGGGCCTGGTCGGCTGGCACCTTAGTTGCCTTAGGTGCAGATAGGATTTATATGAGTGAAGGAAGCAGTATGGGGGCTGCAGAGACAAGACCCTATGATGAAAAATATATCTCAGCTTTGAGATCTGAATTTGCAGCTACAGCTGAAAGAAGAGGCAGAGATCCTGAAATTGCAGCTGCCATGGTAGATGCTGATATTGAAATTGAAGATGTGATAGAGAGTGGAAAATTATTATCATTGACATCATCACAGGCAGTAGAATTAGGATTTGCTGATGGAAGATTTGCTAACTTTGATGAATTTTTAGGCTATCTTGGATATTCTGACGCTGACTTAACCAGAATAGAAAAGACAGGTCTGGAAAGTTTTGCCGGGTTAATAACAAATCCATTTGTTTCTGTCTTTCTGTTATCTTTAGGGATTATAGCTTTAATTGGTGAGGCGTTAATACCAGGCTTTGGTGTTAGTGGAACGATTGGAGTTGCCAGTCTGGCTCTATTTTTCTCTGGTTATTTGATCCAGGGATATGCAGGTATGGGTCTAGTCGTTTTATTTTTAGCTGGACTTTTATTGATTGCTATTGAGATATTTGTTATACCAGGTTTTGGTTTTACAGGTATAACAGGAATTGCAGCTATCTTTGCCAGCTTATTTTTTATCTTTCCAGATTCTTCAATGGCCTGGACTATTATGGCTGCAGTTCTAGTCCTTTCTACTATTGGGACTATTATTTTAATTAAGTTTTTTGGAACAAGTTATTTCTGGCGAAGAATTTCTCTAGGCGAGAGTCTGACAACTGAGACAGGATATGTCTCCAGTAAAGATTATAAAGATTTAGTCGGCAAGACAGGTAGAACTGTTAGTACATTGAGGCCGGCAGGTATTGCTGATTTTGATGGTGAAAGGATCGATGTTGTAAGTGAAGGCGGTTATATTGAAGCCGAGACAACTGTTATAGTCGTAAAAGTTGAAGGTAGAAGAGTTATTGTGAAACCCAAAAAGGAGGAGTGAGAGAATGGATATTTTTTCAATTGCTATTATTGTTTTAGTAATTTTATTTCTGATCGTATTTTTCTATTTCATTCCATTAGGTTTATGGATTTCTGCAACAGCGGCTGGCGTTAAGATTGGATTTTTTAATCTGATAGGTATGAGATTAAGGAGAGTACCACCAGGACAGATAGTTGGCCCGATGATTAAATCTCATAAAGCTGGACTTAAATTAAGCAGTGATAAGCTTGAGGCCCATTATCTGGCTGGAGGAAATGTTAATGAGGTTGTAGATGCACTGATTGCTGCCCATAGAGCTGAAATTGAGCTTACCTTTGAACGGGCTGCAGCTATTGATCTTGCCGGTAGAAAGGTTTTAGAAGCCGTAAAAATGAGTGTTAATCCAAAGGTTATTCATACACCAGTGGTTACTGCAGTTGCAATGGATGGTATTCAGGTAATGGCTACTGCTAGAGTTACAGTTCGAGCCAATATAGAACGATTAGTTGGTGGAGCCGGTGAAGAGACAGTTCTTGCCAGAGTTGGTGAAGGTATTGTTACAACAGTTGGTTCTGCTAAATCCCATAAAAATGTTTTAGAAAATCCTGACTCTATATCGAAAACAGTCCTTGAGAAGGGTCTTGATTCAGGTACAGCCTATGAAATCTTATCTATTGATATTGCTGATGTTGATGTTGGCAAGAATATTGGAGCAACTTTACAGAAAGATCAGGCTGAGGCTGATAAAGATATTGCCCAGGCTAAAGCTGAGGAAAGAAGAGCTATGGCTGTTGCTGAAGAGCAGGAAATGAAAGCCAGAGTTCAGGAAATGCAGGCTAAGGTTGTTGAAGCTGAAGCTGAAGTACCTCTTGCCATGGCTGAAGCCTTTAGAAATGGTAATTTAGGCGTTATGGATTATATGAACTTTAAAAATATAGAATCAGATACTAAGATGAGAAAGAGTATTTCATCGTCTCAGGAAGAAGAGCGGGATAATACTCAAAAGGATAGAGAAAAGAATAAGAAAAGCAAAAATAAGGATAAAAACTAAGGGGTGATTTAAATGGAAGGTCTACTTTCACTCCTATTATTTGCCTTTTTCTTCATTGCATTTATTACACGGATAATCAGGTTTATTATTCGAGTCTTTAAAGGTATTGAAGAAAAGGCTGAAGATGCCAGTGGTTCTGATAAAAGCAGTGGTGGAAGCTCTAACCGGAAGCAGCCAAAAACTTCCAGACCTGCTCCAGGTTCTAGAAAGGGACCGCCTCCAGGTTTTGAACTTGATTTATCTGAGATTGACGATAAATTTGGGGGAGAAAAGGGAGAACAGAAGAAAAAACCTGAAGTTCTGGAGTCAGATACCGTTAAAGAATATAAGGCAAGACAGGAAGAAAAGGATAAAAAAGATAAAAAAAGACTAGTTGGTTTAAAATCAAGAAAGAAATCTGCAATTCAATCAGGTGAGATTGGCGGCAGTGGTGAAGTTGGCCATGACTTAAGTTTTGATAACAAGTCATTGATGAATGGAATAATAATGAAAGAGATATTGTCACCACCTAGAAGTCTGAAACCGTATAAACCGGTATATAAGGAAAAAGAATAAATTAATAGTGTAGCATAAAGCCTATTTAATTAGGCTTTATGCTTTTTTATGGTACACTATTTATTTTTTTAGCTAATTGTGATATACTATATTTAATATAATATAGGGGTGATAATTAAATGAAGTATATTAAATGGTTTGAAGAAATTGGTAAAGGCGATATTAATCTGGTTGGTGGGAAAGGTGCTAATTTAGGAGAACTTACTAATAATGGTGTAAATGTTCCCCCAGGGTTTTCTATAACAGCTGAAGCTTATAGAAATTTTTTAGTAGAAAATAATCTCCAGGATAGGATTAAGAGCTTATTAGTTGGTCTTGATACAGAAAATGCCAGTGAACTCCAGCAGTTATCCAGGGAAATTAGAGGATTTATGGCTGAAGGCGAGATGCCTGAGGCAATCAAAGCTGATATCTTAGAGGCCTATGAACAGCTAAAAGCTAAAGGAGTTAAGACAGAGAATGTTGCTGTCAGGAGTTCAGCTACTGCAGAGGATCTGCCAGATGCTTCATTTGCCGGCCAGCAGGATACTTATTTAAATATTTCTGGCCCCAATGAACTTCTATACCATGTTAAGAAATGCTGGTCTTCACTTTGGACTGCCAGAGCTATTTACTATCGCCAGGATCAAGGATTTGTTCAGACTGATGTAGCTTTAAGTGTTGTTGTTCAGCAGATGGTCAGTGGCGAAAAAGCTGGAGTTATTTTTACAGTCGATCCAACTACAGGAAATAAAGATCATTTACTAATAAATTCAAGTTGGGGTCTGGGAGAGGCTGTTGTTTCCGGGCTTGTTACCCCTGATGATTATTTACTTGATAAAAATAATGGAAAAGTTATAGAGAAAAACCTTGGCAAAAAAATAAAAATGATAGTAGAAAAAGGAGATTCAGGTGTCGGCACAGAAGTTGTTAAAACAGCTTCTTATCTCGGTGAAGATGCTGTCATAGAATCATCTTTGACTGATAGAGAAATAGATAAACTTTATAAACAGGCATTAAAAATTGAAAAAATTTATGATGCTCCCCAGGATATTGAATGGGCTATTGCCGGTGAAGATTCTGAGGTTTATCTCTTGCAGTCCAGACCGATAACTACCCTTGATCTTGAAGAGGATGATGAGGTTTTAGTTGATTCTGCAGCAGAACTTCAGCCTGTTGTTAGAGGTTTAAATGCTTCTCCTGGAAATGCCAGTGGACCGGTTGTGATTGTTGAAGATTTTAATAAGCTTGAAATGGTCAAAGAGGGCGATATTCTGGTGGCTTCAATGACCAATCCAGATATGGTTCCAGCTATGCGGAGGGCTGCAGCAGTTGTTACAGATGAAGGCGGTAGAACCTGTCATGCAGCTATAGTTTCCAGGGAACTTGGTATTCCATGTATTGTTGGCTGTGGAGATGCCACAAAGATTTTAGAGAATAATCAGATTGTAACAGTTGATTCAACCAGAGGTGTTGTCTTTGAAGGCAAAGTTAAATCAAAGGATGAAACTGCTGAGCAGAGTACTGGTCCAGTTTTACAGGCTCCAGAAAATATCAAGACTCAACCAGTAACTGGAACAAAAATTTACATGAACTTAGGTGAGCCCCATCTGATTAACCGCTATAAAGATTTAGATTTTGATGGGATCGGTCTGATGCGGATTGAATTTATCTTCTCAAATGTGATTGGTGCCCACCCTATTTATCTTTTACAGCAGGGTGAAGGGGATTTATTTATTAGGCAACTCTCAGAGGCGATTACTATGGTTGCTCAGGAGGTTTATCCAAGGCCATTGACTTTACGGATGAGCGACTTCAGGACCAATGAATTTAGAGGTCTTAAAGGCGGAGAAAAGGTTGAACCTGTTGAAAATAATCCGATGATTGGCTGGCGTGGAGTTTCCAGGTATATATCTGATGATTATATTGAAGGATTTAGACTTGAATGTAAGGCTGTTAAAAAAGTACGGGATGAATATAATTTGACCAATGTTAATTTAATGCTTCCCTTTGTTAGAACCACCTGGGAGGTTGAACGGGCTCTTGAAATCTTAAAAGAAGAAGGCTTGGAACGGAACCGAGATTTTAAGATCTGGATTATGGCTGAAGTTCCTTCAGTTATCTTTCAGGCAGCAGATTTCTGTCCGCTAATAGATGGTTTCAGTATTGGTAGCAATGATCTGACCCAATTAATTATGGGGGCTGATAGAGATTCTGGAATTTTAAACCGGATGGGTTATTTTGATGAGCGGAATCCTGCTATTAAGACTGCTATCCAGGAATTGATAAATGTTGCTGGCAAACATGGTAATACAGTCTCTATCTGTGGCCAGGGACCTTCAGTATATCCTGAATTTGCTGAGTTTTTAGTTGAAGCTGGAATCGATAGTATCAGTGTTAATCCTGATACTGTAAATTATACAAGGAGGCTTGTAGCCCAGGTTGAACAGAGGTTAATCTTGCGAAATATGAGGAAATGATAGGATATGGAATTAAATCAAAGACAGAAAGAAATAATTGATCTTGTAAAGAATAATCAACCGATAACCAGCCAGGAGATTGCAGATAATCTCGAGTTATCCCGGGCTGCCATTAGAAATGATCTTTCAGTGCTTTCTTTGCTTGATATACTTGATGCTAAGCCCAGGGTTGGTTATTTCTATAAAGGAGAAAGGCCTGAACCAGGCTCTCTTGATTCACTTTTTAATATTAAGGTTAAAGAGATTATGTCATTACCTGTAAACCTTGTTGAAGATACAAGTATTTATGATGCAATTGTGACGATGTTCCTTGAAGATACCGGGACTGTCTTTGTAATTGATGAGTATGATGAACTGGTTGGGGTTATTTCCAGAAAGGATCTATTAAAGATGGCCATGGGGAATCGTGATTTAAATGAAATACCGGTAAGTCTGGCGATGACCAGGGTACCGAAGCTGATAACAGCCATTAAGGATGAAACTTTATTAATGGCTGCCAGAAAGATTGTTGATAATAAGGTTGATTCATTGCCTGTTGTAGAAGATGAAAAGGTCATTGGTAGAATAAGTAAAACTTCGATTAGTAATGCGCTGGTTGATTATGCAACTGAGATAGGGAGTGATTAAATAATGCAAAGAGAATTAGCGATAGAATTTGTACGAGTAACGGAAGCTGCTGCTCTGGCCTCTGCTCCATGGATGGGTAAGGGTCAGAAAAAATCAGCAGATGGTGCAGCCGTTGATGCTATGAGGACTATGTTTGAGACTGTAAATATAAATGGGGTTGTTGTAATCGGTGAAGGTGAAAAAGATGAAGCCCCTCGTTTATATATTGGTGAAAAGATCGGTGATCAGAAAGGTGGACCAGAACTGGATATTGCAGTTGATCCAGTTGAAGGGACCAGTCTGGTTGCCAGAGGTCTGCCGAATGCTTTATCAGTGATTGCTGTGGCTGATAGAGGGACACTTTTAAAGGCTCCAGATATTTATATGGATAAGATAATGGCTGGACCTGAAGCCAGGGGTGCTATTAATATTGATGCCAGTGTTGAGGATAATTTAAGGTCTGTAGCTGAAGCATTAAATAAAAGTGTAAAAGATCTGACTGTAGTTGTGCTAGATAGAGAACGGCATACAGATTTGATCTCAGAGATTAGGGCAGTCGGTTCCAGGATAAAGCTACTTGCTGATGGTGATGTTGCTGGCGGAATAGCCACTGCCCTAAAAGATAACGGAATAGATCTTGCCATCGGTATCGGCGGAGCAACTGAAGGGGTTCTGACAGCTGCTGCTCTTAGATGTTTAGGCGGAGAGATTCAAGCCAGGTTAGTTTATCGTGATGAGGCTGATAAAGAGAAGGCTAGGAATTTAGGAATTACTGATCTTGATAAGATTTATAAGACTGAAGATCTGGCAGCTGGCGATGATATTATGTTTGCAGTTACTGGTATAACTGATGGTGATCTTTTAAAGGGGGTTCGCTATCATGGGAACAAAGCGACTACCTATTCACTGGTTATGAGGAGTAAGACTGGGACAGTTAGATATATTTCAGCTGATCACAAGATTACTCAGAAACCTGATTACTTTCCAAAGGATATCTTTAATATAAAGGCGTCAAAAGATTATTAATTTGAGGTGATGTTGATGGCAGAATTTGTTGTGGATGACAGTTTAAAAATAAATTATCATTTAGATGGTGAAAGTGGTCCAGTAATATTGATTTTGAATGGGATTATGATGAGCACAGCCAGCTGGGCTGATTTTGTTCCAGTATATACTGAGAATAATTATAGAGTTTTAAGGGTTGATTTTAGAGACCAGGGTTTATCAGATAGTTATCCTGAAGATTACAGGATCGATATTCATGTAGAAGATATTATTAAATTAATGGATCAGCTTGAACTTGAACAGGTAATTCCTGTAGGAATTTCCTATGGCGGAATGGTTGCCATGTTAATGGCTATTAAATATCCTGAACGGATAAAATCGATGGTTTTAGCCAATACTGTTTCCAGGGTTACGCCCTACCTTAAAGCTGCCAGTCAGGCCTGGCAGGAGGCTGCTGATTTAAAGGATGGCCGGAAGTTTTTTAAGTTAGCGATGCCCTTTATCTACTCTGATTATTTTTATAAGCATAATCAGGAGTTTTTAGCATCCCGGGAAGAGATTCTTGCTGATGTTTTAGATGAAAAGTGGCTGACCAGGTTTAATCGGCTGGCCGAGAGTTCCTATGATTTTGATATTGAAAATCAGTTAGCCAAAATAGAGATGCCTGTTTTATTAGTTGCTGGAGAGAGGGATATCTTAACTCCTTTAGAAAAGATGAAGGAGATTGCTGATGAAATTGCTGATAGCAGGTTAATTACAATTAATGATGCCGGGCATGCTTCCTGCTATGAAAAAATGGATGAGTTTAATACAGTAGTTTTAGGCCATTTAGCTCTGACAGCTAAAAATAATTAATTATTTTTAGTTTAGGTATAGCTTTTTATTGGTTTATATGATATAATATTTGTTCAGGTAATAAATTTCATCTATTTATCTGGAGGAGATAAATTAGATCATGAGGGTAGCTCTGTCGTATTTAAACCGTAGCTATACCGAATCTAAACCGAATCTAAACCGAATCTAAACCGAAGAGAGACCGAAGAATCACCGAAAGTTTATCGAATTTGAGCCGGAGCAAACCCGGAGCATTCCCGGAGCAATCCCGGAGCAATCCCGGAGGAAAGCTGGAGCATTCCTGGATAAGACCTGGAGTATAATTGGGTAATTATCTGTTTTAAACAGGCCTGAGCCTTGATTAAATTATAAATAAACTTATATATTCAGCCATGTGAGAACATGGCTGTTTTTATGTTAATTTGTAAGCAGAGCCTGATATGTTATAATTAATTGAAGGGCTTGATAAATATTTAAATAATTATCTGTTACAAGGAGGAATATTGTGAGCAATACAGAAGAAATTATTACAGTAAATAATTATGATAAGGCCAGAAATATTTTTGGCCAGTTAGATGATAACTTAAAGATAATAGAAGATAGATTGGATGTAAAAATTATCTCAAGGGGGACTGAGATCAAGATACAGGGCGATAAAGAGGATGTCTTTATTGCCAAAAGAACTCTTGAGGAGATGCTTGATTTACAGGAGAGTGACAACCCTGTTAATTCAAGGCAGCTTAAATATATTATTGAACAGCTTCAAAATGATAGTGATTTAAGTTTTAAGAATTTATATGATGAGGTTTTACAGGTTAATTATAAGGGCAGGGAGATTAAGGCTAAAACCCTTGGCCAGAAGATTTATATTGATGCGATGAAAAGATCGGATATAGTCTTTGGGATTGGGCCTGCTGGTACAGGTAAGACCTATCTGGCGGTAGTTATGGCTGTTAAAAACCTTCTTAATAATAATGTGAATAGGATAGTTTTAACCAGGCCGGCCATTGAAGCCGGAGAGAATCTCGGGTTTCTGCCAGGGGATATGCAGGAGAAAGTTGACCCTTATTTAAGGCCACTCTATGATTCGTTATTTGATGTATTGGGGCCTGAAAAGGTTAATAGTTATATGGAGAAAGATATTATAGAGGTTGCTCCACTGGCTTATATGCGGGGGAGAACTTTAGATGATTCTTTTATAATTCTTGATGAGGCACAGAATACAACCTCGGAGCAGATGAAGATGATGTTGACCAGGATTGGTTTTAATTCCAGGGCTGTAATAACCGGAGATATAACTCAGGTTGATCTGCCTTATAGTAAGAAATCTGGACTGGGAGAGGTTGAGAAGATTCTGGCTGGAATTCATGGAATTGATTTTATTTATCTCGATGAGACTGATGTTGTCAGGCATAATCTGGTTAGAAAGATCATCTCTGCTTATGAAGAGAGTGGTAAATAAATTCTGTTTTTATCTGTAGGTGTTATTAATGAATAAATATTTAGAGAAAATCAAAAAATATTTTGATATATTAAAGGAATCGAAGATATCCCCGGCCAATTTGAGTGACGATACTAGGAAGCTGGTTATCGGGATTATCTTCTGTTTAGGTATAATATTTATTCTGACAGGCCATTTGATTCCAGCCACCGGTCAATATGAAGTTGGCGATGAGAGCCCGCTAACTATCAGAGCCCCTCAGTCTGCTGTTGTAATTGATTCTGAGGAGACTGATCTGAGGAGGGAGCTGGCCAGGACAGGTGTCGACCCTGTTTATGAAGAGAATAGAGTGGCTTTTAATGATACAATGGATCAGATAAGTCAGACCTTCAGTATTATTCATGATTTTGATTCTGAAACAGATAATATTGCAGATCTGAATTATGAGCTTAACTTTTTGAATCAAAATTTTTCCCAGGAAGAGCTTGAATTGCTGGTTGGTTTTAGCTCAGATGAGCTGGATAGATTTGAAGAGGTAACGGAAGGTGTATTGAGAGAGGTTTACAATGGCAGGGTTGCCAGTGATCAAATGGATGAAATCTATGATGAGCTGGAGCAGAGACTAATCGATACAGATATTAGTGGTGATGTCCGTGAGCTTTTATTAAGTTTTATTGAGCCTGCTTTAGTTCCTAATTTAATTTATGATGAGACGGCAACTGAAGAGTTAAGAAGCGAGATGGCAAATCAGGTTGACCCGGTAACTAGAGAGATAGCTACTGGAGAGGTAATAATTAATAGAGGAGAAGAATTTACTTCTGAGCATCTTGAATTACTTGATCAGTTTGGTTTAAATAAATCTGATCTAAGCTGGTTTCAGATAACCGGTATTGCCCTTTATTTTATTATAATTACGCTGGTTATGGTCTATTATATTAGAGGGTATCACCCAAAGATCTGGAAAGAAAATAAGAGTATAAATCTTATCCAGATTCTGCTATTGATATTATTTATTCTGGCCAGAATACTGACTGCTTTTGATCTGAATTTGTTGATGTATCTGGCTCCGGCAGCTATGGTACCGATTTTATTATCGGTATTATTAAATAGTTCAATTGCTGTTGCTGTAACTTTTTATATAACTTTATTGCTGCCTTTAATCTTTGGTGGTGCCTTTAGTATTGCGGCCCTTGCTTTTGTCGGTAGTATGGTTGGAATCTTTAGTGTTGAGAATTTGAGTCAGAGAAATGATTTAGTCCGGGCTGGCTTTAATGTAAGTGCTGCTTTGATTGTAACTCTGGTTATGTTTTCATTTATTGAACCGGCTTATTCAGCTATTGATACTCTGACTATTATGGGTATAGGGTTATTGAATGGTATTTTAGTGGCTATATTTGCCAATGGGCTTTTACCCTATTTAGAAAGTCTCTTTGGCCTGACTTCTTCTGTTAAGTTGCTGGAACTTTCCAATCCCAGTCAACCTTTATTGAGGAAATTATTAGTTGAGGCTCCTGGAACTTATCACCATAGTGTTTTGGTCGGTAATCTTGCTGAAACTGCAGCCGATAATATCGGTGCAAATTCTCTGCTGGCCAGGGTAGGTGCTTATTATCATGATATCGGGAAGTTATCGAGGCCGTATTTCTTTAGTGATAATCAATTTGGTGGCGAGAATCCCCATGATAACATTAAGCCTAATTTAAGTGCTCTAATTATTAAATCCCATGCCAAGGATGGGGTTGAGATGGCAAAGGAATATAATCTGCCACCTGCAATTGTTGATATTATAGAACAGCATCACGGGACTAATTTGATCTCCTATTTTTATCAGGAGGCTTTAAAAGATAGTGATAACTCTAACTTTAATGAATCTAATTTTAGGTATGATGGCCCTAAACCTGAATCCAAGGAGGCAGCTATTATTATGCTGGCTGATATTTGTGAGGCTGCTGTTCGTTCCAAGAACTTTAATAAGAGCAATCATAATAGGATTGAGGTCCTGATTAAAGGCTTAATTAGAGAAAAGTTGATTGAAAATCAACTTGATAACTCTGAACTGACCCTTAAAGATTTAAATACTATAGCTGAAAGCTTTACCCGAATTTTAACTGGTATCTATCATCAGAGGGTTGATTATCCTGATGATATTGAAGAGGAAATGGGGGAGAAGAGTAATGGCAAAGCAAAATAATGTGATGTTAAATAATTTGATTGATGATGAACGCCTTGACTCCAATCTGCTTGCTGATTTAAAGGAGCTGGCTGATAACCTTCTTTTGGATAAAAGCATTAATGATGCTGAGATTAGTATTACCTTTGTTGGTAATTCAAAGATAAAGGAATTAAACAAGACTTATCGAGATAAAGATGAGGTGACTGACGTTCTTTCTTTCCCGATTGATGAAGAGCTTCTTGGCGAGGTGATTATCTCTCTGCCCAGGGCTTTAGAGCAGGCCAAGGATTATGGCCACAGCCTGCGGAGAGAGGTTGGGTTTTTAATGGTCCATGGATTGCTTCATATTTTAGGTTATAATCATAAATCTGATGCCGATAAAGCTGAAATGCGCAAGGCTGAAGAAGAATTATTAGAAGATCATGGATTTACCCGTTAGACTGATTATTATTTAGATATGGGGTTGAAGGGTTTGAATTATAGAAAATATTTAGCTTTTATATTGATTATAGCAATAAGTTTAATTTTACCTGCAGGCTGTGTTTTTCTTGCAGAGACTGATCGAGTTGCTGATGAGATGTATCAGGTTTTTTATGAATTAGGTTATCATGACTTTTTCAGTTTTTATGAGAGAAACTTTGGGCTGGCTGTTGATGATAAGTTTACACTGCCAGATTATTATCGCTTAGGCGATAGGCAGTCTATAAAAATGCCGGTAATGGCAGTTGTTGAGAATCATCCAAGATCCAGGCCTCAGGCAGGACTTGAAGAGGCTGACTTTGTTTATGAGGTTCTCTCTGAAGGTGGGATTACCAGGTTTTTACCTGTTTATTACAGAGATTTACCGGAGAAGGTTGGCCCGATTAGAAGTGTTAGAGATTATATGGGGGTTTTATCTGCTGAACATGGAGCTCTTTTACTCCATGCAGGTGCCAGCGAAGGCGGATATGCCAGGATATCTTCTGATGATGTTATAAGTTTAGATGAGATTAGCCGGAGCCAGTATTACTGGCGTTGCAGCGACAGGAGAATGCCCCATAACCTTTTTACCGGAAATGATAAAATCAAGGATTATCTTGGTGGCCTTGACTGGCAGCAGGATCTGTCAGTTTATAAATTTAATTTCTCTAAAAGGGATAATCCAACTGTAGCTAAAGCTGAAAAAATTGAAAAAGTTGATCTTTTTTACTGGGGTAATTATCTGGTCAGTTACAGATATGATCAGTCAGAAAATAGTTATGCCAGGTATATAAATAACGAGCCCCATAAAGTTGAATCAGGCCAGCAGTTAACTGCTGATAATATTGTTGTTTTGCATGCAGATACAAATGTGATTGATGATGTTGGCAGATTATCTGTAGATCTTGATTCTGGCGGTAAAGGTTATTTATTTAATAATGGAGGCAAGCAGGAAATTAGTTGGACAAGAAATGATGGCCGGATAACCCTTTTAGATGATGATGGCCAGGAGGTCCTGATAGATTCAGGTAGAACCTGGATTCAGATAATGCCGATTTCTGCCAGGGTTGAATATAATTAGGTTTTTATAGGTAAATGTATGGAGGTTAGATAGATATGGATAAAGAGATTATAGAAAAGCTAAAAAAGAAGGCCAGAGAGGCAAGGGAGAAGGCATATGTTCCCTATTCAGAATTTCCAGTTGGAGCAGCCCTTTTGACGGTGGGCGGTAATATTTATACTGGTTGTAATATTGAAAATGCTTCTTTTGGCCTGACTAACTGTGCTGAAAGGACTGCTATCTTTAAAGCAGTCTCTGCTGGAGAGACTGAGTTTAAGGCTATGGCAATTGTTGGTGATACACCTGGGCCTGTTTCTCCCTGCGGGGCCTGCCGTCAGGTTATGAATGAGTTTTCTCCAGAGATGGATATTCATCTATATAATCTGGCTGAAGATAAGGAATTTACGACTGCGGCAGAACTTTTGCCAGGTTTTTTCACCTCAAAGGATATGGATAGATAATGGCTTTTAAATCAGGTTTTATAACTGTTGTTGGCAGGCCTAATGTCGGTAAGTCGACACTGGTAAATAGATTGATTGGTGAGAAGGCAGCGATTGTATCTGCCCGGCCTCAAACGACCAGACAGAAGATAAGGGCTATTTTAACTACCGATGATTTTCAGGCTGTTTTTGTTGATACTCCAGGTGTTCATAAAGTTAAGAATAAACTTGATGAATATATGCTTGATCAGATTTATAGTAGCTTAAAGAATATAGATTTGATCTTTTTTGTTGTTGATAGCACAACTGGTTTTGGCAAAGGTGATCAATTTATCTTTGATCAGATTAAGGATACTGGTACAGAGGTAATTCTTGTTGCCAATAAGGCTGATAAGGTTAGTAATAAAAAGCTTGTAAAGAGATTAAAGACCTATAAAGAGAAGACAGGCCTTGAGCCTATTGCTATTTCGGCAACTCAGGGGAAAGGGCTTGACAATCTTGAGAGGATACTGGTTGAAAAGTTGCCTGAGGGTCCAAAGTATTATCCTGAAGATATGTTTACTGATCAATTAGAGAGAGATTTAGTTGCAGAATTAATCAGGGAACAGATTTTTCATTTATTACGGGATGAGATTCCCTATGGGACTGCTGTAATGATTGAAGAGATTAAAGAGCGGGATGATGGTATGATATATGTAAGGGCCAATATCTTTGTTGAAAGATCGAGCCATAAAGGGATTATTATCGGTAAAAATGGAAAGATGTTAAAGAAAATTGGTCAAAAAGCCAGGGAAGAGATTGAAAAATTACAGGGCAGTCAGGTTTTCCTTGATCTCTGGGTAAAAGAGAGGAAAAAATGGCGAAAAAATGATCAATGGTTAAAAAGATTTGGGTATAAAGATGAAAAATAAGCAGGAGTATGATTTTTAATCGAGAATATAAAAATAGATGTCACTAAAAGAGTTTTAGTAAGATTATTTATATTTTAGTTAAGGAGTGAATTTAAAAATGGCAATTAAACCTAAAGATATGGCAAAAATGATCGATCATACCTTTTTAAATCCTACTGGCAAGGTGGAGGATATAAAGAAATTATGTGAGGAAGCTCTGGAGCATGAATTTGCAACAGTCTGTGTTCATCCTATTTTTGTGCCCTATGCCAATAAATTACTAAAGGATAGTTCAGTTAAGGTAACGACAGTCGTTGGTTTTCCTCTAGGGGCAAATACTACTGAGACCAAGGCTTTTGAGACCAGGAATGCTATTAAAAATGGTGCTCAGGAAATTGATATGGTCATGAATTTAAGTGCCTTTAAGTCCAAGGCATTTGATCTGGTTAAATCAGATATTAAATCAGTCGTTGATTCGACAAATACTGCAGGGATTACTTCAGATATCATTGTTAAGGTAATAATAGAGACCTGTTACCTGGAGGAAGATGAAATAGTCAAGGCCTGTGAGATTGCAAAGGATGCAGGTGCAGATTTTGTTAAAACTTCAACTGGTTTTGGACCTGGTAATGCTACTGTTGAAGCAGTTAGTGTTATGCGAAAAACAGTTGGTAGAGATGTTGGTGTAAAAGCATCCGGTGGTATTAAGAATTTTGAAGATGCCCTGGCCATGCTTGATGCCGGCGCTAACAGAATTGGTGCTAGCTCTGGTGTTGCAATAGTTACTGATGAAGTAGACTAGATTAAAAGTGGCTGAAAAGGTTACTGAAGCAGTCGTTTTAAAACGCTCAGATTTAGGGGAAAAGGATCAGTTAGTGACCTTTTATACTAAAGATGCCGGTCTTTTAAGGCTGGCCTTTAGTGGAGGCAAATCCTTTAAAAGTTCTTATCTGGGCCTGGTTCAATCGTTTAACTGGCTTAATTTGACTTATTTCCAGGGCGAAGGATTAGGGAAGATAATTGATGTTGAATCAAAATATAATTTTCCAGGTGTTAAAAACGATTATAATAAGCTTTCTTATGGAAATTATATTTTGGAGTTCTATTATCTGACTGGTACTGCTGAGAAGAACCCTTTGTACTTCAATCATCTTATTCTCAGTCTGATAAAACTGGAAGGTATTGAGAGGGATATTCAATTTAAAAAGCTAATGGTGATATTTAATACTGCAGCCCTTTCTTTATTAGGTTATCCCTTGCAATTAGCTGACTGTGATAACTGCCAGGCTCTGTCTGGCAATAAGGATTATTATTTTTTGATAGATGAAGGCCGGTTTTTTTGTAATAAATGTAATCCAGCCAGTTTAAATAGTGAGCATTCAGTGAGTTTGAATAAAAATCAGGTTAAATTTTTGCTCAGGTCGAAAGCAAAAGGTTTTGGTGCTGATAAATTTCCTGCAATAGCTGATAATTCTTTTAATAAGTTAAATAAATTATTGCTGGATTTTATTAAGTATCATCTGGATTTAGATTTTAAAGCATTAAGTATGCTGGATCTTTATAGATAGAAGTACCTCGTCCCTTACGGGGTGAGGTATTTTTGATTTAATTAAAATGTTATAACCAAGGAGATGGTTTTATGTTATTTCAGGATATTATTCAGAAGTTAAGTCAATACTGGGGTGAACAGGGATGTGTTATTGAGCAACCCTATGATGTTGAGGTAGGAGCTGGAACAATGTGTCCAGGCACCTTTTTAAGAGCTCTAGGAGAAAAACCCTGGGATTCAGCCTATGTTCAGCCTTCAAGAAGGCCACAGGATGGTAGATATGGCGATAATCCTAACCGGGTTCAGAGACATTTTCAATTTCAGGTTATTATGAAGCCTTCACCTGAAAATATTCAGGATCTTTATCTTGATAGTTTAAGAGAATTAGGTATTGATCCCCTTGAACATGATATTCGCTTTGTTGAGGATAACTGGGAGGCTCCAACTCTAGGATCCTGGGGGCTTGGCTGGGAAGTCTGGCTTGATGGTATGGAAATTACTCAATTTACATATTTCCAGCAGGTTGGCGGTTTAGATGCCAGGCCTGTTACTGTTGAGCTTACCTATGGCCTTGAAAGAATTGCTATGTATCTCCAGGAGGTTGAGAATGTTTATGACCTTACCTGGGTTGAGGGAGTAACCTATGGTGATATTTATTACCGGAATGAATATGAACAATCTAAATATAATTTTGAGGTGGCAGATGTAGCTCGCCTTCATAGATTATTTGATGATTTTGAAGCTGAAGCAGAGGAAGCATTAAATGATAATCTGGCCCTGCCTGCTTATGATTATACTTTGAAATCTTCTCATATCTTTAATATACTTGATGCCCGAGGTGCTATTAGTGTTACAGAGAGAACTAAATATATTAAGCGGGTAAGAAATTTAGCACAAAGGACAGCCAGGGTATATCTGGAAGTTCAGGAAGAAAAGGAGGATTCAGGTAATGAGCAATAAATTTGTATTTGAATTAGGGACTGAGGAAATCCCGGCTAAAATGGTAGTTAATTTAAGAAATAATTTACTGAGATTGGCCAGGGAAAGTTTTAAAGAGGAATTAATAGAATACGATAGCCTTAAAACTTATTCAACTCCAAGAAGGCTTGTTCTCTTTGGTCAGGGCTTATCAGATAAACAGGCTGATAGAGAAGAGGTCGTTAGAGGGCCATCAGTTGAAATAGCATTTGATGACGATGGTAATCCTACTAAAGCTGGCCAGGGTTTTGCCAGGGGACAACAAATGGAAGTTGATGATTTAGTCGAAAGGGATGGCTATTTATATGCTGAAAAAGTTATAGAAGGTGAGCCGACTGCTGAGGTTTTAGGAAGAATTATCCCTGATATTGTTGATAAGTTGCCACAGCCTCAGAAGATGCGCTGGGGGGATAATGAGTATCGTTTTATCAGGCCTATCCGCTGGATTATGGCTTTATTAGGGGAACAGGTTATTGAATTTGAGTTAGCTGGTTTAAAATCTAATAGATTTAGTAACGGCCACAGGTTTTTAGGAGAGGCTGAATTTAAAATAGCTAAAGCAGGAGATTATTTTGAGAGACTAAAAGATGAGTCAGTAATAGTTGATCAGGATAAGCGGGAAGAATTAATTTTAAAGCAGATAGATAATATCCTGGCTGAAAATGAAGAGATTTATAGGTCAGAGGGATTATTAGAAGAAGTGGTTAATCTTGTTGAGTATCCAACAGCTTTTAAAGGGAGCTTTAAGGATGAATATTTAGAGTTGCCTGAAGAGGTATTGACGACATCAATGATAGAACATCAGAGATATTTTCCTGTTATTAAAGAGGAAAACTTACATTCAGCATTTATTGGAGTTAGAAATGGAGATTCAGAAAAAATTGAAAATGTTATAGATGGAAATGAGAAGGTTATAAGGGCTAGACTCTCAGATGCTGTTTTCTTTTACAATGATGATATATCTAAAGAGCTTGACTATTTCAATGAAAGGTTAAATGAAATAGTTTATCAGGAGGAGCTTGGCTCTTTAGCTGATAAAGTTGATAGATTAAAAAAGATAGCAGGCCAGGTTGCAGGCCTGGTTAATTTAACTGGAAATGATCGAGATAATTTAATTAGAGCTGCAAAACTGGCTAAATTTGATCTTGCTACAAGTATGGTTAGAGAGTTTGCATCTTTGCAAGGAATAATGGGTGCTAAATATGCTGCTGAAGCCGGTGAAACCAGCGAGGTTGCCAGGGCTATAGGCCAGCATTATAAACCGGCTGGGGCCGATGATAGCCTGCCAGAAAGTATAGAGGCCAGACTGCTTAGTATCTCTGATAAGATCGATGATATTGTAAGTAATTTTTATTTAGGCAATATTCCAACTGGCAGCCAGGATCCCTTTGCACTTAGAAGAAAGGCTACCGGGATTATAAGAATAATTCTTGATGGTAGGATTGCTCTTAAGCTGAATAGCATAGTTGGAATTGTTGGTGATCTTCTTGAAATAGATACTAAGACTGAAGAAAAAGTTTTTGGTTTCTTTAAACAGAGAGTTGAAAATTATTTCTCTGAAAATGGAATTAGATATGATGTATTAGATGCGGCATTAGCAGTTGATTTTTATGATCTTCAAGATCTTAAAAATAGGCTTGCTGCTATAATGAAATTTAGAAATAAAGATTATGACCGTTTTGTTAAGTTATTATATGGCTTACAGAGATGTGGAAACCTGGCTGCTCAGGCAGAAGGTTTAGATGAGATTAACTCTGATCTGATTAAAGAATCTGAAGAAAAAGTTCTTTATGATGAGTATGTTAAGATTAATGATAAGATAGAGGCTTACTTTAATAATGACGATTATTATCAGGCTTTAGAAGAGATTGCAGCTTTAAAAGATATGGTTGATAATTTCCTTGACAACATTGTTGTAATGGTAGATGATGAGGAAGTCAGAAAAAATAGAATTGGCTTATTAGAAAGAGTTGCCAGTTTAATTGAACCAGTTATGGATATAAATGAGATAGCTTTAGATGAAAATTAGGGAGGCATAGTCCATGGGTGATAAAAAAACTGTATATGTAGTTTCTGATTCTTTAGGGGAAACAGCTAATAGTGTTGTTGATGCTGCTGCCAGTCAGTTTGACACTGATCGAATTGAAACAGTAAAATTTTCTCATGTTAAGACTGTGAGAGAGTTAAAGAATATTGTTTTAAAAGCTGCTGATAAAGATGCCATGATAGTATATACCCTGATTAATCCTGAGCTTAGAAAAGAGTTTTATACATTTGGTAGAGAAAGAGATATAATTATGATTGATGTTATGGGTCCAATTATGGAGAAGATGGAAAATCTCCTTAATTCCAAGCCGGTTTTGCAGCCTGGGATCAGACATCAGCTAGATCAGAATTATTTTAAAAGGGTTGAAGCAATGGAATTTACAGTAAAATATGATGATAGAAATGATAAAAAGGGGATTGAACTTGCTGATGTTGTTTTAATTGGAGTATCCAGAACATCCAAAACTCCTCTATGTATATATCTATCATATCGGGGTCATAAAGCAGCAAATATCCCACTGGTGCCAGAGGTAGACGTGCCTAAATTATTGTATGAAAACCCTGAAAATAAAGTTATTGGCCTGACTATTGACCCCCTCTTATTAAATGAGATAAGGCTGGAGAGATTAAAAGCTCTAGGTTTGAGTCAGGATAGTCAATATGCCTCAATAAAAAGAATAAATGAGGAACTTGATTATGCTGATCAGATAATGAAAAAGATTGGTTGCCCGGTAATTAATGTAACTAATAAGTCGATTGAAGAATCGGCAAATGAAGTTCAGGAATATTTTTAATATGTTTAGCCGTGAAAAGCTCGAGAAAATTGAGATGGATAAGTTATCACCTGGAGCCCAGTTTAGCTCTGAAAGCAAAGGCAGAAGAAATCCTGAAGAATTATGCAAATATCGAATGATATTTCAACAGGATAGAGATAGGATTATTCATTCAAAAGCTTTCAGGCGTTTAAAGCATAAAACCCAGGTTTTTATTTCACCCTTGGGAGATCATTTTAGAACAAGACTGACTCATACCCTTGAGGTATCCCAAATTTCAAGAACTATTGCCCGCTCTTTAGGATTGAATGAGGATTTGACTGAAGCTATTGCTCTGGCCCATGATCTTGGCCATACTCCTTTTGGCCATGCTGGTGAGGAGGTTCTAAATAGACTTTCAGACAAAGGATTTCAGCATAATTACCAGAGTTTAAGGGTTGTTGATAAGTTAGAGAGTCGAAATGGAAATAAGTTCGGTTTGAATTTGAGTTATGAGGTCAGGGATGGTATTTTAAATCATACAGGAGAAAAGTTGCCTGAAACTCTGGAGGGGCAGATAGTAAAAATTGCTGATAGAATTGCTTATATCAATCATGATCTTGATGATGCTATGAGAGCAGATATTATTTGCCTGGAGGATATACCTTATAGCTGCATTGAGGTGTTGGGTAAAAGGCAATCTGATAGAATTGATATTATGGTAAAAGATATAATATCTACAAGTTCTAAAAGTGATATTATTAAAATGTCTGATGAGGTGGATAAGGTTACAAATAAATTAAGAGATTTTCTCTTTAATAATGTATATATAGGTTCTGAAGCTAAGGTGGAGGAAGAAAAAGCTCAGAAACTTCTAGAGAGGTTATATTTTCATTATTATGAGAAACCTGAAGCTATGCCTTCAGAGTTTTATGAGCGGATCGATGATGAAGGTAAAGAACAGGCTGTAATAGACTATATTGCAGGCATGACTGATCGGTATGCGATAAATCAGGGAAGGGAGCTTTTTATTCCATCATCTTCTTTCTTTTAGGAACATGCAGGATTTTATTTAACTATAACGAAATATAATATAGGATTGATAATTATGGCTTCTATATCAAGAGATATAATTAATCAAATAAAGGCAGAGATAGATATTGTTGAATTAATCGGGGAGTATGTAGACCTGAGCAGTTCAGGTAAAAATTATGTTGCTCTATGTCCATTTCACCAGGAAAATACTCCTTCCTTTACTGTTAATCCTAATAAGCAGTTTTATTATTGCTTTGGTTGTGGGGCTGGAGGAGATTCAATAAATTTTATTCAGGAAATCGATAATTTGTCTTTTCAGGAATCAGTCTTAACTCTTGCTGAAAGGGCAGGCATAGAAGTTGATATTAAGGGCGGGATTGATAAAGAAAAGATGAAGCTAAGAGAGGCTATCTTTTCTGCTAATAATTTAGCCTCAAAATTTTATAATTATTTACTTTTAAACAATGATATTGCCAGTAAAGCTAAAGAATATCTTAATGATCGAGGATTTAATGAAGAAGATATTAAAAAATTTAATTTAGGATATGCCCCGGATAGCTGGAGGGGGCTATATAATTTTCTGTCTGATAAAGGTTTTAATCAGGAAGTTTTAATAAAATCCGGTCTGGTTGTAGCTGGGAAAAATAATAGCTATTATGATCGTTTTAGAGATAGAGTTATCTTTCCAATTTATAATGTAAGATCAGAAGTTATTGGTTTTGGAGGAAGAGTTATAGACCCAGAAGATTTTCCTAAATATTTGAATTCACCTGAAAGCCCTGTTTTTTCTAAGAAAAAATTACTGTATGGTCTTAATATTTCAAAAGAGGGGATTCAGGATAAAAATGAAGCTGTTATCGTTGAAGGTTATACTGATGTTTTGACTGCCCATAAGTTTGGACTAACGAATTTTGTTGCCTCTTTAGGAACAGCTTTAACCAGGGAACAGGCAAATTTATTAAAAAGATATTGTGATAAAGTATATATAGCCTATGATGCTGATACTGCTGGTGATAAGGCTACTTTGAGAGGCCTGGAAATTTTGCGTCAGGCAGGGCTTGATGTAGCAATTATTGAGTTACCCCAGGACCTTGATCCTGATGATTACATTAAAAATAAAGGCAGTGATGCTTTCATTGAGCTGGAATCTAAAGCTCCTGACTTAATTGAGTATAGAATTGATTTAATAATGGAAAAATATCAGGACCAATCAGCTAATAGCAGGTTAAAAGCAGCTCAGGCTGGTGTAGATTTTCTCGCTACTATCAAAGATGAGCTGACCCAGGATGCTTATGCAAAGGTGCTGGCTGAAAAGACTGAGATTGGCTATGAAGAAATAAAAAACAAGATGCAGAAAGTTAAGAAAGAGAAAAAGAAATCGAAACGGTGGAAGCAGAAAAATAGAGAAGAAAAAAAGAAGACTGATCAAGATATTAATGATTCTGAATGGCAGGTTTTGGCTTATATGTTACAGGACCAGGAATACCGGGAGTTAGGTATTGATAAACTTAACCCAGCTTATTTTTCTGATGATACAGCTGAAATTGCCAGACAACTCTGGGAAGATATTGAGATTACTGCTACTGAGGTTATTTCTGTTCTACCTGAGGAGAAAAGAGATAATTTAGCCAGATATTTTCTAGCTAAAGATAGACTTCCATCAAAAAATGGCTTTAAAAATTTGATTAAAGAAGTAATAACCGGTAATATAGAGGATGAGATAAGTAATATTTTACATGAATTAAGGAATTCTAATGATCGCAATTATATAAATGATTTATTATTATATTATAAAAGGTTATTAAGATTAGAAAGGAGGGACGTATAATGTCAGATGATTATGCAAGTCCCGGTAAGATTAAAGAAGTTAAAAAGTTGATTAACTATGGAAAAAAAGAAGGAAAATTGACATATAAAGAGATCATGGATGCTTTAGAAGATGTTGAACTTGATTCTGAGGATATAGAACAGGTCTATGATATCTTTAATGAAATGGATATAGATGTTATTGAAGAAGGCGAAGATGAGCCTGAGGATGATGAAAATTTAGATTTATCAATTCCCCAGGGTGTGGGAATTGATGATCCTGTTAGAATGTATTTAAAAGAAATAGGGAAAGTTGATCTTTTAACAGCTGAGGAAGAGGTAAGTATTGCTAAAAGGATTGAAGAAGGCGATGAAACAGCCAGGCAGGAACTAATAGAAGCTAATTTAAGGTTAGTTGTTAGTATAGCAAAAAAATATGTGGGCAGAGGATTATTATTTTTAGATCTAATTCAGGAAGGTAACATGGGCCTGATGAAAGCTGTTGAGAAATTTGATTATACTAAAGGCTATAAATTTAGTACCTATGCTACCTGGTGGATAAGGCAGGCAATAACAAGAGCTATTGCTGATCAGGCCAGAACTATTAGGATTCCTGTGCATATGGTAGAAACGATTAATAAGTTAATCAGGGTTTCCAGGCAACTTCTTCAGGAATTAGGAAGAGAGCCTACCCCGGAAGAGATCGGTGAAGAAATGGACTTAAGTCCTGATAAAGTAAGAGAGATCATGAAGATTTCCCAGGAACCTGTATCCCTTGAAACTCCAATTGGTGAAGAGGAAGATAGCAATTTAGGGGATTTCATTGAAGATGAAGATGCCCCTGCTCCGGCCAAAGCAGCTTCTTACTCTCTTTTAAAAGAACAGATTGACCAGGTTTTAGATTCATTAACTGATAGGGAGAAAAGAGTTCTAGAGTTAAGATTTGGAATTGAAGATGGCAGACCCCGTACCCTGGAAGAAGTCGGGAAGGAATTTGGAGTCACCAGGGAGAGAATAAGGCAGATAGAGTCAAAAGCCTTAAGAAAGCTCCGCCATCCTACCAGAAGCAAAAAATTAAAAGATTATTTGGATTAACCCTTGACGAATTAAAGTTTTTATTCTATAATGTAACATGTGCTGAGAGAAATTTAATAGGGCCCATAGCTCAGTTGGTCAGAGCAATCGGCTCATAACCGATTAGTCCCAGGTTCGAGTCCTGGTGGGCCCACCATGTAATTAATAACCTTGTTCTTTACTGGAACAGGGTTTTATTATATTTAAGGGGGTAAATTATGATTACTGTTAGTGAAATAGCTGGGAAGATTAATAAGTTAGCTCCATCTTTTTTAGCTGAAGATTGGGATAATATTGGAATCCAGGTTGGTAATCCAGATTGGCCAGTTGATAAGATAGGTGTTGCCTTAGACGCCACAGAAGAGATTGTAGATGAAGCAATTGAAACCGGTTGTCAATTATTAATAGTTCATCATCCTTTAATCTTTAAAGGGATAAAAAATGTGCATACAGGTAATACCACTGGCAAAATAATTACTAAGGCTATTCAATCTGAGTTGAGTATAATTGCTGCTCATACAAATATTGACCATGCTGAGAATGGGTTAAATGACTATCTATCTAATTTGCTTGAACTTGATAATGTAGAAAATTTGAGTAATAATTTACCTTTTAAAAAATTTGTTGGTTATATACCGGAGTCAGACTTTGAAAAAGTTAGAACTGCTCTATTTGATGCTGGAGCTGGAAAGTTTGGGAATTATGATCAGGTAAGTTTTTCATTTAAAGGAAATGGATCATTCAGGCCCTTAAAAGGGAGCAATCCAGCTGAGGGAGTTCATGGTGAAAGATCGGAAGTTAAAGAATACAGGCTGGAGATTGTTGTAGATGAAAGGGATTTAGATAATTTAATATCAACCTATTTTGAGATGCATCCTTATGAGGAACCGGTTTTTGATCTCTTTCAACCTGAGCAGTTGCAGGGCGAGTATTTTCCTGCCAGGATAGGTTTTTTAAATAATGTTATGAGTTTATCTGAATTTGCTAGATTTGCAAATAATAAATTGAATTTAGATTATTCCCAGGTAGCAGGAAATAAAGATAAAGAAATCGAAAAAGTTGCTATAGCCTGCGGAAGTGGTGCTGATTTTATTAAAGCTGCTTCCAGACAGGGTGCAGATGTGCTGGTTACAGGGGATATTAAATACCATGAGGCCCAATCTGCTCTTGAATCAGGAGTTGCTTTAATAAATGCAGGACATTATGGTACTGAAAAAGTTTTTCCTGAGTTAATCAAAAATTATTTAACTGAAGTGGAGTATTCTAGAGCGAAGAAACCTGATATAATAGAATTAGAAGGTCAAAGCTCAATCTGGAACTTATATACTACTTGATATTAATAAGAATTGGTGCTATAATTAATAAGGCTAAAAAATAAAATATATTTTGGTAAGTTGGCCGGATGGTCGCAGTTTTGAATGAAACTGAGGAAAGTCCGGGCTCCACAGGGCAGGGTGCTGGGTAATACCCAGTGGAGGTGACTCCCAGGCAAGTGCCACAGAAAAGATACCGCTGTTTTTAACAGTAAGGGTGAAAAGGTGAGGTAAAAGCTCACCAGAGTTCAGGTGACTGGACTGCTAGGTAAACCCCACCTGGAGTAAGTCCAAATAGAGAGGAAATAAAGCTGCCCGCTTTTCCTCCGGGTAAGGACGCTTGACGGCTATAGGTAACTATAGCTGCAGATAGATGACCATTTAAGACAGAACCCGGCTTACAGGCCAACTTACCAGTATTTCATTCCCATGGCCTGGCCATGGGTTTATTTGATTGAAAATATGTTTGTTTTATGTTAAAATTATATGCAGTATGTATGTAGGAGGGATTGTTATGGCTGGTCATTCTAAATGGGCCAATATAAAGCATAAAAAGCAGAAAGAGGATAGAAGAAGAGCAAAATTGTTTTCTAAGTTAAGCAAGAGAATAGCAGTGGCTGCCCGTGAAGGTGGCGGCGATCCTGAAATGAATGCTGAACTTAGAATGGTTATTGATAAAGCAAGAGATAATAATATGCCCAATGAAAATATTGAAAGGGCTATAAAAAGAGGTACAGGTGAATTAGAGGGTGTTGATTATGAGAGTTTTGATTATGAAGGTTATGGTCCTGAAGGTGTAGCTCTTTATCTGGAGATAACTACAGATAATAGAAATCGTGCGGCTTCTGAAATCAGACATATACTTTCTGAGAATGGGGGAAATCTGGGTGAATCAGGTTGCGTTGCCTGGATGTTTGATAGAAAAGGGCAGTTAGTGTTGGATAATTCAAATAATAGTTTTGATGAAGATGAAGTTTTATTGGAAGCTTTAGAGGCAGGGGCTGAAGATGTTAAGCTTGAAGGTGAAATTATCAGAATTTTAACGGACCCTAAAGAATTCATGTCTGTTAAAGAAGAATTAGAGGAAAATAACTTTGAATTTAAAGATTCAGATATAGTTATGCTTCCAAATAATACTGTAGACCTTGATAAATCAGGAGCAAAAAAAATCCTTAATTTGATGGATGAATTAGAAGAGCATGATGATGTTCAGGAGATATATGCTAATTTTAATATCCCTGAATCAGTTCTTGAGGAGATAGAAAATGAAGAGTAATCTTATGATTCTTTAATTTTCAAGACACTGATTTTTCAGTGTCTTTTGATTTTATTGTCGGGGGTGTTCTTTTGAAGATAATGGGGGTAGATCCAGGCCTGGCTACTTTAGGCTATGCCTTTATAGAAAAAAATAATAATTCTTTTAAGTTGATTAATTATGATGTGATTAAGACAGAGGCTGAAATGTCAGATGTTAGTCGACTAAAAATAATTTATAATAAGTTGCAAGAATTAATAGAAAAAAATCAGCCAGCCTGTATGGCTGTTGAAGAGCTATTTTTTAATAAGAATGTGAAAACAGCAATCAGGGTTGGCCAGGCAAGAGGAGTGATTTTGCTGGCAGGTGCAGATGCTGGTATAGACGTGTCTGAGTACACCCCATTGCAGGTTAAACAGGCAGTTGTTGGCTATGGTAGAGCCAGCAAACATCAAGTACAGCATATGGTTAAAGCTTTATTAAATTTAGAGTCAATTCCTGAGCCTGATGATGCTGCAGATGCGCTGGCAGTAGCTATTTGCCATGGACATAATTATGGCTTTAATAAAAGATGGGGTGACCAAATTTGATTGGATATTTAAATGGTAAAGTTGTTGAAGCTAAAACAGAGGAATTAATAGTATCTGTTAATGGAGTTGGCTATCAGGTTAACTTACCATCTGCTTTCAGTTATTATCAAAGTGGTGACGATTGTGAGTTATATATATATACTTATGTAAGGGAAGATGCTTTAGAATTATTTGGTTTTAAAGAAAGGGAAAGCAAGGAACTATTTATTAAGCTATTATCAGTTTCCGGAATAGGTCCGAAAGTTGCATTGAGTATAATATCGACCCTTTCTCCAGAAAAATTTGCCCAGGCAGTAGTTAATGAAAATATAAATGTTCTAAAGCAGGTAAATGGGATTGGACCAAAAAGTGGGCAGAGATTAATTTTAGAATTAAAGGATAAACTGGATGATATTTTGCTTGTGGCCGGTAGTCAATCTGGTTCAAAAACTTTAGCCCATGATGATGAACTTTATTCTGCTTTAAATAATCTTGGTTATCAAGATAATGAAATTAATAATGCAGTAAATGAGTTAAGTAATGAATTAGCAGGAGACCTGGAAGATCGGATTATGCAAGTATTAAATTATCTTGGCAAGGAGTAGGATATTATGGATCAGGAAAGAGTTGTTACTCCTGAAGAAAAGCAGGATGATGATTTTGATAAGACTTTAAGACCTAAACAATTAAAGTATTATGTCGGGCAGAAAAAAGTTAAAGAAAAATTAAAAATATTTATCCAGGCTGCCAGACAAAGGGGAGAGGCTTTAGATCATGTAATGTTATATGGACCTCCTGGTCTTGGAAAGACAACACTGGCTAATATTATTGCTAATGAGTTGAATGTTAATATTCATACTACCAGTGGACCGGCTATTGAAAGGCCTGGCGATCTGGCCAGTATTTTAACTAATTTGACTGGAAAAGATATTCTTTTTATAGATGAAATTCACAGGTTGAATAGAATGGTTGAAGAAGTTTTATATCCAGCTATGGAAGATTATGGCCTGGATATTATGATTGGTAAAGGCCCTTCTGCAAGATCTGTAAGGCTTGATTTGCCAGAATTTACTTTGGTTGGTGCAACAACAAGAGCTGGACAGCTTTCATCTCCTTTAAGAGATAGATTTGGTGTTATAAATAGATTAGAGTTTTATGATAATAAAGAGTTAAGCCAGATTGTTCAGAGATCAGCCAGGATTTTAGGAGTTGAAATTTCTGAAGATGGTTCAGAAGAAATAGCCTGTCGTTCCAGGGGAACTCCGAGGATTGCTAATCGATTATTGCGTAGAGTTAGAGATTATGCAGAGGTGAAAGCAGATGGAGTTATTACCCCTGATGTAGTCAGTAAAGCACTTAAATTATTAGAAATAGATGAATTAGGTTTGGATAGGCTTGATTATAGATTATTAAAATCTATTATTAATAAATTTGGTGGTGGTCCTGTCGGTTTAAAAACTATTGCTGCAGCGATTAGTGAAGAAACTGAAACAATTGAAGATGTTTACGAACCTTATTTATTACAGTTAGGGTTTTTAGAAAGGACACCCCGGGGAAGAAAAGCCACGAAATTAGCCTATAAACATTTAAATATTAATGAAGGTGATGATGAGAAGACTTTGTTTGACTAGTTCTGTTTGGAGGTATGTTAATGAGAACATCTGATTTCAATTATGATTTACCTGAAGAATTGATAGCACAGGAACCTGCTGACCAGAGAGATCATTCTAATCTCCTGGTTTTAAATAGATCTGGTGATATAGTTGATGATCTTAAATTTTACCAACTAAAAAAATACCTCAGACCTGGAGATAGATTAGTTTTTAATAATAGTAAAGTTATTCCAGCAAGATTATATGGTGAAAAAGAAATTTCTGGAATAGAGATAGAAATATTATTATTAAATGAGCTTGGTCCAGATCGCTGGGAGGCATTAGTTAAGCCAGGACGTAGAGTGAAAATTGGTACAAAAATAAGATTTGATGATGAATTGGTAGCTGAAGCTTTAGAGTATACTGATTTTGGTGGCAGAGTTTTAGAATTTAAGCCATCAGGAAATCTGCAGGCTAAGTTAAATCAATTAGGAGAAATGCCTTTGCCGCCATATATTAAAAAGAAGCCTGAAAATCCTGATAGATATCAAACAGTTTATGCTGATTCTGATAAAGAAGGGTCTGCTGCAGCACCAACTGCTGGTTTACATTTTACTGAAGAGATTCTTAAAGAACTTGAAGATTATGGTGTTGATTTAAGTTATTTAACTCTTCATGTAGGATTGGGGACATTTAGACCTGTGAAAGTCGATGATGTAGAAGAGCATGATATGCATGAGGAATACTATGAAATTGACAAAGAGACTGCTAATGATATAATGAATACGAAAAAGAATGGTGGAAGAGTAATTTCAGTAGGGACGACATCTGTAAGGGCTCTGGAATCTGCTGCTTCTTCAATAATGAATAGAGTAGGGGCAAAAGCCTGGACTGATATATTTATTTATCCTGGATATGATTTTAAAATTATTGATGGGCTTTTAACTAATTTTCATCTTCCAGAATCTACTTTAATTATGTTAGTTGCGGCTCTAATTGGTAAAGAAGAAGTTTTAGATGCATATAATTATGCAATTGAAAATAACTATAGGTTTTATAGTTTTGGAGATGCGATGATTATTATTTAGAAATTGGAGAAGATAATATGACATTAGATTTTGAAATAAAAAATAAAGATAGTAATTCACTGGCTAGAGAAGGGCTAATAGATATAGATGGGAAAAAGATTGATACACCAATTTTTATGCCAGTTGGTACCCAGGCAACTGTTAAAGCATTAAGACCTGAAGATTTAAAAGCATGTGGTGCAAGTATTATTCTTGCTAATACCTATCATCTCTATTTAAGACCTGGTTCAGAATTGATCGCCAATGCAGGTGGTCTTCATGATTTCATGAATTGGGATAGATTGATTTTAACTGATAGTGGTGGCTTTCAGGTTTTTAGTCTTTCTGATTTAAATGAGATCAAAGAAGAAGGTGTATATTTTCAATCACATCTAGATGGCTCTAAACATTTTATTTCACCAGAAAAATCAATCCAGATTCAAAAAGATTTAGGTGCAGATATTATAATGGCCTTTGATGAGTGTGCACCATATCCAGCAGATAAGAATTATGTTAAAGAGTCTCTGGAAAGAACATTAAGGTGGGCAGAAAGATGTAAAGAAGAGATGGTTGGTGTTAAGGATCAGCAGTTGTTTGGTATAGTTCAAGGTGGAACTTATCCTGAATTAAGGAAGATTAGTGCAAGAGAAACTATTAAACTGGGTTTTCCTGGTTATGCTATCGGTGGTTTAAGTGTTGGTGAAGAAACAGAACTAATGCATAAAATGCTGGAAGTTACTGTTCCTGAGTTACCAGAGTCAAAACCAAGATATTTGATGGGAGTTGGAACACCTGAAGATTTAATTGAAGGCGTTAGGAGAGGTATTGATATGTTTGATTGTGTTATGCCAACAAGGATTGCTAGGCATGGGAGTATTTATACCTCACAGGGAAGAATTACTATTAGGAATGCTTCATTTAGTGAAGATTTTAGTTCTCCGGATCCAGAATGTAATTGTTATGTTTGCAGAAATTATAGCAAAGCATACATCAGGCATCTTCTAAATAGGAATGAAATTTTAGGAGTTATTTTAACCAGTTATCATAATATATTCTTCTTACTTGATCTGATGGCTAAAATTCGGAAAAGTATTAATGGTGATTATTTTAGTGATTTTGCTGATAAGTTTTATAGTAATTATTTAGATTAACCAGACTGTATGTAATTAATCTTCAATAAAATGAAGGATTATCAAGACTTTTGTTGAATATAAAAAAAGATGGTTAGAGAATTAACAAAGAATATAAGGAGGAGTTTTTTTAATGGAACTTATTTTATCTTTAGTACCGTGGATCTTGATTTTTGGAGTCTTTTGGTTTTTCTTGATTAGGCCGCAGAAGAAGCAGCAAAAAGAGCATCAGGATATGTTAAGCAATCTTCAGGTAGGTGATAAGATAGTTACCGCTGGAGGAATTAAAGGAAAGATTGTTAAAATTAAAGATAATATTGTTAGGTTAAGAGTTTCATCTAATGTAGATATTGATTTACTGAAATCTTCAATTAGTCATATTGATAAGAGTGAAGACGATGAAGAAAATGATGATAACTAAAATTGAGTAAGTCTTTAATAAGCCTGGATGGAGGTAATTTTTGTGGATAGTAGTGATATTAAAGAATTTATACAATCTCTAGTAATAGCAGGCGTTTTAGCTTTTTTGATAATAACATTTGTTGCTCAGTCCTTTGTAGTTGAAGGGAGTTCAATGGAAGAAACATTACAAAATGGCGAGAGATTAATTGCTAATAAACTGATATATCGCTTTAGAAGCCCTGAAAGAGGAGAAATAGTTGTTTTTACTCCTCAAGGAGCAGAAGATAAAAGGTATATTAAAAGAGTTCTAGGGCTACCTGGAGATAGGATATATATTAGAGAAGAAACATTATATATTAATGGAGAGCCAGTTGAAGAAGATTATATTAAAGAGCCAATGCGTGAAATTGGAAGCTCAGGACCATTTGAAGTTCCTGAGGATAGTTATTTTGTTTTAGGTGATAATAGAAATCATAGTGCAGATAGCAGGTTTGAGTCTCTAGTAGGTTATGTTGATGAAGATTCCATTCATGGCAAGGCTTCCTGGGTCTTTTGGCCTGTAACAGAGATGAGACTAATTCAGCATGAAGATTATAATATTGATAACAATTAAAATTAATTATTTGTTGTTGGGAGGATGAATATGAGGTACAAGCAAAAACGAAGATTTAAGATAGGATTTATATTTTTAATTATTGCATTGGCTGTCGGCCTATATGGTTTTTATGGGATAAACTTAGGCCTTGATTTGGAAGGTGGTTCTCATATAGTATTACAGGCTCAGCCGACTGAAGATAGAGATATTGATAATGAAGTTATGACAGGTATTTTAAGTGTTATTGAAAGAAGGGTTAACCAGATAGGATTATCTGAACCTGTAATTCAGAGAGAGGGCAGTGATAGAATTATTGTAGAATTGCCTGCAGTTGATAATCCATCAGAAGCAATATCTACAATTGGTAGAACAGCTATGCTGACTTTTAGAATAGATGGAGAAACTGTTATGTCAGGTGAGAATATAAGTGATGCTAGAGCTAGCCACGATGAATATGGAAGACCTGTTGTTACTTTTAGTTTGAACAGAGAAGGTGCCAGGGAATTTGAGAATATAACCAGACAGCATATGGGACAACAGATGGGAGTTTATTTAGATGAAGAACAATTAACTAACCCAACTATCCAGGCTGTAATTAGAGATTCTGGTCAGATTACTGGTTATGACAGTGTTGAAGAAGCTCAGGAACATGCAATATTGATTCGTGAAGGTGCATTACCTGTTCCTGTTGAAGTAATTGAAAGTAGAACAGTTGGTCCTACTCTTGGAGCTATTGCTATTCAACAGAGTATTAGAGCAGGTTTATTGGGCTTACTTTTAGTTGCAGCTTATATCGCATTTTATTATAAATTCCCAGGTATTATTGCAGCTGCTTCTTTAATTATTTATGGTGTTTTATTTATGGGAACTCTATCAGGGTTACAGGCAGTGTTAACTTTACCTGGAATTGCTGGACTAATATTATCAATTGGTATGGCAGTAGATGCAAATATTATAATCTTTGAAAGAATAAAAGATGAGAGAAAGAGTGGAAAGACATTGAGAGCAGCTATTGATGCTGGATTCAAGAGGGCTTATATGACAATAGTTGATGCTAATGTAACTACTTTAATTACTGCCTCTATTTTAGCTTACTTTACCAGTGGAGCAATTAGAGGATTTGCTGTAACATTGATTATTGGTATTGTTTTAAGTATGTTCAATGCATTTTTTGTAACAAAAACGCTTATTGACTTGAGTTCTGGAACTAATTTGTTACAGTCTGCAAGTTCATTTGGTGTTAGGGAGGGGTAATTTCGAATGAAGTTTACTGAAAATCTTGATTTAATGTCAAAAAGAAAGTTATGGTTTACTATATCAGGTGCATTTATGGTATTAGCACTTTTATTTTTAGTCATAAGTGGCTTGAATTTAGGTATTGACTTTCAGGGTGGAAGTATAATTGAATACTCCTTTACTGAAGCAGTAGATACTGAACAGGTAAGAGGAGTATTACAGGAAATTAATATAGCTACTGAAGCTCAACTTCAGGACAGTGGAGATGCAGAAGAATATGGCGTTATTATTAGATCATCTGAACTAAGTCAGGAAGAGATTCAAGAAGTTAACGATGCTATGGCAGCAAACTTTGAAGGCACTGATTTATTGAGAAGTGAATCTATTGGAGCTGTTATAGGTGAAGAATTAAGAATGCAAGCATTATTAGCTTTATTAGTTGCTGCAATAGCAATTGTAATTTATATTAGTTTTAGATTTGAGTTTAAATTTGCAATTACTGCTTTAATGACTTTAGCCCATGATGTGGTCTTTACAATTGGGGTTTTTGCATTACTTGGTAGGGAGATAAATACAGCATTTATTGCAGCTTTATTAACTATAATTGGTTATTCAATAAATGATACTATTGTAATTTTTGATAGAATAAGAGAAAATATGAAGATCCATAAAAGGAGTTCATTTACAGAACTTGCAAATAGAGCAGTTGTTGATACTTTGCCAAGGTCAATAAACACCTCCATGACTACTTTAGTTGCTATTCTGGCAATTTATCTCTTTGGTGGAGCAGCGATACAGACATTTATGTTAGCTCTTTTTGTTGGTATGGCAGTCGGAACCTATTCATCTATATTTGTCGCCAGTCCTATTTTGGTTAGCTGGCAGGCTAAAGTTGAAACTGCAAAATAAAAACTTTAGGGGGATTTTAAATGGGTAAATTAGAAGAATTATTTTATCGTGGTATTGGTTCCCTTGATTTAACAGTTAATAAGTTAGAAGAGCTAGTTCAATCTTTAGTTGAAGAAGGAGAACTTACTAAGAAACAGGGTAAGGAACTGGTAGAACGCTGGCAAGAAAAAGGCGATGAGCAGAAAGATAAATTGGAAGATATCTTTGATGAAAAACTAGATGATTTAGGTGTTGTTAGAGTTGATGAGTTTGATAAATTAAAAGAACGGGTTGCTCGCATTGAAGGTAAATTAAGTAATATAGAAAATGGAGCATCTCAAAATAAGACAGAAATATAAAGTGGGATAATAATATGGCTTTAAATATCAGAAAAAAATATAAGCATCTTCAAAGGTATAGACAGATAAGCCAGGTGTTTGTAAAAAATGGCCTTGGATTTATTCTGGATAGATTTGACTTGAAGAAATTTGTCCCACTTAAAAAAAGATTTGAAATTAGTGAGACACCAGATGATATTAGTCTACCTGTTAGATTAAGGCAGGTATTTCAAGAATTAGGCCCAACTTATGTAAAGTTGGGCCAAATTTTGAGTACCAGGCCTGATATTTTTCCTCCTGAATATATATTAGAGTTTAAAAAGCTCCAGGATAAAGTACCTCCTGTGAGTTTTGAAAAGATAGATATGCTTTTAAAAGATGAGTTAGGCGATGATTACCAGGAAAATGTCTTTGAAACTTTTGAGGAGGAGGCTTCAGCAGGCGCTTCTATAGCTCAGACTCACAGAGCTATTTTAAGTAATGGCAATCCGGTTATGGTTAAGGTACAAAGGCCATATATCCAGGAAAAAATTAATGTTGATTTAGAAATAATTACGGACCTTGCTGAATTGGCTGTTGAAAGAAATATATTACCTGAGTTTATTGATCCAGTTGGCTTAGTTGAAGAATTCAAAGAAAGTTTGAAAAAAGAATTGAATTTTAAACAGGAATTAGCTAATATAAAAAGGTTTCAGGCAAATTTTGCAGATAATGATTCAATAATAAGCCCAAGAGTATATGAAAAATATTCAACTAAAAGGGTATTAATAATGGAAGAGATACAGGGTGAAAAATTAAGTGAAATTGAATCATATGAAAATATTGAAAATAAAAAACTTTCCAGGGTTGGAGCCCATTCATTTTTAAGACAGGTGATGATCCATGGGTTTTTCCATGCTGATCCTCATCCAGGTAATATTTTTATTATTGATGGGAATAAAATAGCCTATATTGATTTTGGTATGATGGGTCAGATATCAAGTGAGGACAGAGATTTATTTTCTTTGCTTTTTGCAGCATTATTAAGAAGAAATGTAGAAATAATTACTGATACAATTTTAGAAATTGGAGATATGCCGTCTGATTTAAATACCAGAAAGTTTAAATTAGATATAGAAGAATTTATTTATAATTATTATAATAGGAAACTAGAAGATATAAATTTTAAATTATTATTTGAAGATTTACAAAAGATTGTATTTAAGCATCATATAAGGCTTCCACAGGAGTTTTTCTTATTGTTTAGAGCTTTAAGCTTAAATGAAGGTGTTGGCGCAACCCTTGATCCTGAGTTTAATATAGTTGAAATTGGTAATGATTTTATTCAGGACCTGATTTATGATAGATTGAAACCTAATAATGTTTTTAAGAGAGCATCTTTAAAGCTCTGGAGGTTTATAAATGATATAAAAGGTTATCCTTCAGATATTTCAGAGATAATGAAAATGATTAAAGATGATAGGTTATCAATTAATTTTAAACATATGAATTTAGATAAACTTATAAAAGAGATTGATTTTGCATCTAATCGTATTTCTATTAGCATGATTATCTCAGCTCTTATTATTGGTTCTTCAATGATAATTCAATCTGAAATTGAACCTCTTTTTAGGGGGGTTCCGATTTTAGGATTTATTGGTTATTCTATGGCAGGCATAATGGGAATATGGCTTGTGATTTCTATTTTAAGATCAGGTAGATTCTAACTCTGATATAGAATATCAGAGTTTTTTTAATAGGAGAATATTTGAGCTGTGGCTAATTATATAATTGGACTTATTGTTTATAATGGTATATAATATTAATGTTGAAAATTAATTAAAGGAGGATTTATAATGAATATTGAGGAGTTTATCAGGGAGATACCAGATTTTCCTAAAGAGGGGATTTTGTTTAAGGATATTACTCCTATTCTGCATAACCCTGAAACTTATAATTATGTTATTGACAAGATGGTTGAATATTATTCTGATTTTGAAATAGATTATGTTGCTGCTATCGAAGCCAGAGGTTTTTTGTTTGGGCCTCAGATAGCAATGAGATTAAATAAAGGGTTTATTCCTATTAGAAAGCCTGGGAAATTACCTGCTGAGGTTATTTCAGCTGAATATGAATTAGAATATGGTACTAATACTATTGAAATTCATAAAGATGCAGTAAAACCAGGTGATAAAATATTATTAATTGATGATTTATTAGCTACTGGTGGAACTACTAGAGCAGCTATTAATCTAATAGAAAAACTTGAAGGTGAAGTTGTAGGGATTGGCTTCTTATTAGAATTATTAGCATTAGAAGGTAGAGCTGAATTAAAGGGGTATGATATTTACTCATTAATCAGTGATTAAATCGGTTTTTTTAAAATAGGAGAATTTTTATGGATCTTAAAAAGATAATCAAAAAAATAAATACTTATATGGAAGATCCAGATATTAATAGATTGGAAAAGGCTTTCGAACTTTGTCATTCTGCTCACAAGGGTCAATACCGTGTTTCTGGAGAACCTTACTATGAACATCCTCTTGGGGTTGCTTATATTTTATCTGAGCTTGAGTTAGATTTGACGACTATTATAGGAGCTCTTTTGCATGATGTTTTAGAGGATACTGAGATTAAAAGAGAGTATATTGTTAAAGAATTTAGTGAAGAGGTTGCACTTTTAGTAGATGGGGTAACTAAACTTACTAAGTTAGAATTTAAAACTAAAGAAGAACAGCAGGCAGAAAGTTTACGTAAAATGTTCCTGGCTATGGCTGATGATATTCGAGTTGTTTTGATTAAATTAGCTGATAGACTTCATAATATGAGAACATTAGGCTATATGAAGAAGTATAAACAGGTTGAAAAAGCTGAAGAAACTCTTGAAATTTATGCCCCTTTAGCTCATAGACTTGGTATGTCTAGAATCAAGTGGGAGCTTGAGGATTTGAGTTTTAGATATTTAAAACCTGATATGTATTATGAAATTTCAAGAAAAGTTGCTGCAAATAGAAAACAAAGAGAACAGGAAATTAAGAAAGCAATTTCTCATATAAATGATAAATTATCTGAACAGGAAATAGATGCTGAAATTTATGGAAGACCGAAACATCTATACAGTATTTATCAAAAGATGGAAAGGAAAGAAGTTGACTTTAGTGAAGTATATGATCTCACTGCTATCAGAGTGATAGTTAATTCAGTAAGGGAATGTTATGAAGTTTTAGGTGTTATTCATGACTTATGGAAACCTATGCCAGGCAGATTTAAAGATTATATTGCAATGCCTAAATCAAATATGTATCAATCACTTCATACAACAGTAATTGGGCCGAAAGGAGATCCCCTGGAGGTTCAGATTAGGACTCCTGAGATGCATAGAACAGCAGAATACGGTATTGCAGCTCACTGGAGGTATAAAGAAGGGGATAATGACAATGAAGAGTTTGAAGAAAAACTATCCTGGTTAAGACAGCTGCTAGAATGGCAAAAAGATCTACAGGAACCTCATGAATTTATTGAGACATTAAAGATTGATTTATTTGAGGATGAAGTATTTGTTTTTACTCCTCAGGGTGATGTTGTTTCACTTCCAAGAGGAGGTACTCCTGTTGATTTTGCATATAACATTCATACAGAAGTAGGTCATAATTGTGTAGGAGCTAAAGTGAATGGCAAAATAGTTCCTTTAGAATATAAGTTAGATAACGGTGATTTTGTTGAAATATTAACTTCAAATAGCAGTACAGGACCAACAAGGGATTGGTTAAACTTTGTAAAAACCTCAAGAGCTAGAAGTAAAATAAAACGCTGGTTCAAACAGCAACAAAAAGAGCAGATTGTTGCAAATGGAAAGAAGACATTATTTGATTATCTTGATAAAGAAAAAGTAGAGATTCCTGATTCAGAGAGAAATAAGATTATAAAAGATCTTGCAAAAAGTTTAGGGAGAGATAATCCAGAATCTTTATATGAGGCAATTGGTTATGATCAAATAGCTTTAAAACAGGTGCTAAAACAATTACCTGATAAATATAAGCAAAAAGATGAATTACAGGATTTAATTACAACTCCTAAAAAGAAAAGTCCTGATAAAGGCATTCAGGTTAAAGAAATGGATGATATATTAGTAAGGGTTGCACAGTGTTGTAATCCAGTTCCTGGAGATGATATAATTGGTTATATAACAAGGGGGCGAGGTGTATCTGTTCATAGATCCGATTGTCCAAATCTTAAGAGTTTAGATAATGAAGATAGGTTTATTGAGGTAAGATGGAATAATCAGAGATCTGATTCATATCAAGTAGATTTAGTTATTAAAGCTGTTAATAAATCTGCATTATTAAATGATATTACAAGTTTAATATCCAATGAGAAAATAGAATTGCATTCAGTTATAGCTAATAGTAATAAGTATAATCAAGCATATGTGAAAATAACTGTTGAATTAAGTAGTAGAGAGCATATGAATGATCTCATAAGAAAAATAGAGAATATATCTGGTGTTTTATCGGTTAGTAGGGCAAAACCTAGTTGATTTTAAAATATACAGGAGGTAATTTATGAGGGCTGTTGTTCAGAGAGTACTTGAATCTAAAGTAGAAGTTGATAATGAGATAATTGGATCGATTAATGAGGGTTTATGCATTTTACTGGGTGTAGGAGAAGAAGATAGCAAAGATGATGTAGATTATCTTGTTGATAAGATTGTTAATTTAAGAGTGTTTGATGATAAAGAAGGAAAGATGAATTTGTCAGCAAAAGATCTAGATAAAGAGATTTTAATAGTTTCTCAATTCACTCTTTTTGGCGATTGCAGGTCAGGCAGAAGGCCAGGTTACAGTCAGGCAGCTTCCCCAGAGAAGGCAGAAAAACTATATAATTACTTTATAAATAAGGTTAAAGAGACTGGGCTTGATTATGCCCATGGTGAATTTAAAGCTTATATGAATTTGACTTTAAATAATGATGGTCCAGTGACTTTATTGCTAGATAGTAAAAAAGAGTTTTAGATTAATTTGCTGGGGGTGATTTAAAAATCGATTATATAAGATTTGCTTTTAATATGAATTCAGTAAATGGTTATTTGATCTGGGATTTAAATGAAGCTATTGTTATTGATCCTGGTTCTAAAAAAGAAGTTTTTGAAATAAAAAATAAAATTGAAGAATTTGATTTAAATTTAAAATATATCATTAATACCCATAGTCACTTTGATCATATTGGGGGAAATGAATTTTTAAAAAATAACTTTAATGTAAAATTAGGAATTAGGAGTAAGGAAGCAGAAAACCTTTCTGACCCAGAAAAGAATTTATCAAAATATATGGGAATTGAAATCATAAGCCCAAGTGCTGACTTTTTTCTTGAATCAAAGGATAATTTAATTATTGGAGATAGTAAGTTTGATATAATTTATTGTCCAGGTCATAGCCCTGGGAGTATAAGTCTTTATAATGAAGATGATGGGTTATTATTTAGTGGAGATACAATTTTTAAGCATGGAGTAGGAAGAACTGATCTTCCTGGCGGCAATAAGGATAAGCTGAATAGTTCAATTAATAATTTAATTGAACTTTCAGATGATACTAAAGTATATCCTGGACATGGTCCAGAAACAACTATTAAAGAATTTAAAGAATATTATTTTTAATAGATTAATAGGAGGTATTTATATTAATGTTTAATGAATTGAGAAAAAATAGTAAATTTGTTGTTTATTTAGTTGTATTAGCTTTTGCTATAACAGGTGCTTTTATGGGTTATGGCGCTTACATGGGTGGAGGCTCAGGCGGAGGCCAGCAGCAATCAATGGACGTTGATGATGCTATTGCTTCTGTAAATGGCAATGAAATTTCACGTCAACAGTATTTTAATATGTTACAGAATTATGCTCAACAGACTGCACAGTTTTCAAGAACACAGATGTTACCATTTAGATTGAGTATTTTAAATTCTATTATTGAAGAGAGGTTATTACAACTAGAATCACAGGAGCGAGACATTAGTGTAGAGGTTGGTGAAGAAGAGGTTGAAGAGGCGATAAATCAAGTATTAGAACAGAATCAATTAAGTATGGAAGAACTTGAAGAGTTAATGGCTAATCAAGGTTTCACAATAGAAGACTTTAGGGACAGCATACGAGCATCTATTCAACAGCAAAACTTAGTGGAAGCTACTATTGAAGATATTCAAGGAGAAGTAGATGTTGATGATGATTTAGTTGATGAAAGGTTAAATGAAAATTATTCTCAGGAAGAAATTGATGAAATGTCTGAAGAAGAATTAGAATCAACTAAAAGCGAAATAAGGGATAACTTGATTGCTGAATTAGAAGAAGAAAAGTTTGAAGAATGGTTACAAGAAGCCAGAAATAATGCTGAAATTGAAATTTATGATGCTGCTTTAAGAGGTATGAGGTATTATCAGAATGATGATTATGCCAGTGCCAGAGAAAGTTTTTATGAAGCAGTTGAAATGCAGAATGACCCTGCATTATATATTTATCTAGCAGAAAGCTATTTCTATGATGGTGATTTTGATAATGCAATAGTTACAATGGAAACAGCGATGGAAGAGCATCCTGAAAGCTGGGAAGTTGCATACCATTTTGGAGAGTTGTTTAGAGAAGAAGGAGATCTTGATGAAGCTACAGAAAAATATGATCTTGCGTCAGAATATGCTGGTGATAATTTAATGGCAAGGTATCAATTAAATCTAGCTTTTAACGAATTAGGTGATGAAGAGCGTGCTTCAGAAGAAATGAATAAATTTATAGAATTACAACAGGATATGCAGGGAATGGGGACAGATGAAGCTTTACCCCCTGCCGATGAAGACGTAGAAGAGCTGGATGCTGAAGATCTTGAAGAACTTGAAGCAGAAGATCTAGAGACTGATGAAGATGTTGAAATAGAAGGCGATTTATAAAAGTAGATAGTTTATATTGAAAGGAAGGATTTATTTATGACTATTAATGCTCCCCGGGGGACAAATGATATTTTGCCCCCGGACTCTTTTAAATGGCAATATTTAGAAGAAAAAGCGAAAGAGATATGCAGAAAGTATAATTATAAAGAGATAAGAACTCCAATATTTGAATCTACGGATCTATTTATTCGAGGAATTGGAGAGTCGACTGATATTGTTGAGAAAGAGATGTATACTTTTAAAGATAAAGGTGGAAGAAGTATTACTTTAAGACCAGAGGGTACTGCTCCTGTAGTAAGGTCTTTTATTGAAAATAAGCTTTATGGTAAGGCTTTACCTTTTAAGTTTTTTTATTCAGGGCCAATGTTCAGATATGAGCGGCCACAGGCTGGAAGATATAGACAATTCCACCAGTTTGGGGTTGAAGTATTAGGGAGCGATAATCCTTTAGTTGATGTTGAGATTATTAAATTAGGTATTGACTTTTTAAAAGAAGTTGGATTATCTGATTTTTTCGTTGAAATAAACTCTGTTGGATGTAAAGAATGTCGACCACCTTATTTGGAAAAATTAAAAAATTATTTTTCTGAAGTTAATCAAGAGTTATGTGGTGATTGTAAAAGAAGAATTGAAACTAATCCTTTAAGGGTACTTGATTGTAAAGTCGAAAGTTGTCAGGAGATTATTAAAGACGCCCCTAAAATAACTGATAACTTATGTGATAAATGTAAAGATGATTTTGAAAAAGTTAAAAATGGGCTGAATACTTTAAAGATTGAATATCGAGAAGTACCTACTCTTGTGAGAGGTTTAGATTATTACACAAATACAGCTTTTGAAATAAAATCAGATGAGCTTGGTTCACAGGATGCAATCTTTGCTGGTGGTCGTTATAACGGTTTAATTGAAGAAATTGGAGATAGAGATATCCCTGGAGTTGGTTTTGCTCTAGGCCTTGAGCGTTTAGAAATCTTATTAGAGGGCAAGGAATTAGATATAGAATCAGGGATTGATATTTATATTGTAACTATTGGAGAAAGTGCAGAAAGAGAAGGTTTTAAGTATTTAAATCAATTAAGAGAATCCGGGATTTCTGCTGATAAGGATTATTTTGGCCGGAGTGTTAAAAGTCAAATGAAAGATGCTGATAGAAAAAATAGTAATTACACAATTATTCTAGGTAATGAAGAACTTGAATCTGGCCAGGCTACATTAAGAAACATGAAAAGTGGAGAAGAATTTTCTGTAGTTTTAAGTGAATTATCAGAAAAGGTTAGTGATTTATTAGATAATTAGTATATGTTAGGAGTGACAAGATGGAATCCAATGTTATTGAGAAATTTAGAAGCAATAAAAATATAGAAATAAATAAAGATTTTATTGGAGAAAAAGTAGTTGTATGTGGTTGGGTACAAAAACGAAGAGATCATGGTTCATTAATATTCATAGATATTAGAGATAGAAGTGGAATAGTTCAGGCTGTATTCGATCAGTCTATATCTAAAAATGCCTTTAAGATTGCTGATGAATTACGATCTGAATATGTTATAAAAATTGAAGGTGAAGTGAGAGCAAGACCTGATGATAATATTAATCCAGAAATGTCTACAGGTGAGATTGAGCTAGAAGGTCATGATATTGAAATACTGGCTGAATCAGAAACACCACCATTTTTAATTGAAGATAATGCAGATGTTGGTGAAGATTTAAGATTAGAATATAGATATCTTGATTTAAGAAGGCCAGAAATGAAGAATGCTTTAAAAATAAAACACCTTGTAATGCAAAAAACCAGACAGTTTTTAACTGAGAGAGGTTATTGGGAAGTAGAGACTCCTATTTTAACCAGGAGTACTCCAGAAGGTGCAAGAGATTACCTGGTTCCAAGCAGAGTAAATAAAGGCAAGTTTTATGCATTACCACAATCACCTCAATTATTTAAGCAACTTTTAATGTCATCTGGAGTAGAGAAATATTTTCAGATTGCTAGATGTTTTAGGGACGAGGATCTAAGAGCTAATAGACAGCCTGAGTTTACCCAAATAGATATTGAAATGTCATTTTTCGAACAGGACAGATTTATGTCAGAGATGGAAGAGTTAGTAAGAGATATTTTTTCTATTGGTGATATTAAAGTTGATTTAAACTTCGACAGAATTACTTATAAAGAGGCCATGGATAATTATGGGAGCGATAGTCCTGATACAAGATTTGGCATGAAAATAAAAGATTTATCTGAGATATTTACTGAGAGTAAATTCAATGTATTTAGAAATATTGTAAATAGTAGTGGAACAGTTAGAGGTATTAAAGTAACTGGTGGAGCTGAATTTAGCAGAGGTCAGGTAGATAAGTTAGAAGATATCGTTAAGACTTATGGTGCAAAAGGATTAGCCTGGTTTGCATTTAACGAAGAAGAAGTAAAATCACCAATTGCTAAATTTTTATCTGAGGATGAAATTAACAGTTTAAAAGAAAAACTTGAAATAGAAAATAATGATCTTGCATTATTAGTTGCTGCTGATTATAAAACCTCAGTAACTGCACTTGGACAATTAAGGCTTCATTTAGGCAAAAAGTTAAATTTAATACCTGAAAATAAATTTGATTTTTTATGGGTTGTGGACTTTCCTTTATTTCATTACAATGATGAAGAAGATAGACTTGAATCAGAACACCATCCATTTACTGCACCTAAAGTAGAAGATATTGAGCTTTTAGATAAAGAACCACTTAATGTTAGGGCTGCAGCTTATGATATGGTTTTAAATGGTGAAGAGATTGGAGGAGGTAGTAAGAGGATACATAGAAGGAATATTCAGGAGAAAGTTTTTAGATTGTTGAATATTTCTGAAGAGGAAGCTGAAGAGAAGTTTGGCTTTTTATTAAAAGCATTAGCATATGGAACTCCTCCCCATGGTGGAGTAGCCTTTGGGTTGGATAGAATAATTATGATTTTAACTGGTAAAAACTCTATAAGAGATGTAATTGCATTTCCTAAAAATCAAAAAGCCGGTTCATTATTAACTAAAGCTCCTGGAGAAGTTAGTAAAAGCCAACTTGATGAACTAGGAATTAAATTGGATATCTAATACCCTATAAAGCTTGCATTAAAAGCATTTATGTGGTATTATAATTAAAGAAATATTAGGTTCTGCCATGTGCGTGATGGTTAAAAATTTTGACCAACACTTACACATAGGGAGCCTGGACTCTACTTGCGGCGTAAAAGCCTTAAATGGACTTACAAACCGAGTAGGAGGGCACCCACCTGGCAGACAGGGATCAAAATTTAAAATCCACACGGCATGGCGGGACTTTATTTCTACTGATTGGGATACCAATCAGTTTTTTTGTTTATTATATATAAGAATCTTTTGCATAAAGCCTTCCTTTTTGGTATTATAAATTCAGGTGAATAAAATGAGTAAAAATAATTTGAGAAATAAATTTATGATTAGAAGAGAGAATTTAAGTGATGATAAAGTTGAATGTAAGAGCCAAAAGATAATTAGCAAATTTTTAGGGTCTGATTTTTATAAGGATAATAATATGATTTTTATTTATGTCTCTTATAAAAATGAAGTTCAAACTCATGATTTGATTAAGAAAATGATTAATGATAATAAAGAGGTTTATGTTCCTCATCCAAACCCTGAAACAAAGGAGATGGAAGCAGTATTAATAAGGGATTTTAACGATTTAACTGAAGGTGCTTATGGAATTCTTGAACCACTTGACTCTAAATCCAGGATTGAACCATCTTTATTAGATGTAATTATTGTGCCTGGGCTGGTTTTTTCTTTAAAAGGTTTCAGAATTGGTTATGGTGGGGGTTTTTATGATAGGTTTTTAGAAAGAGCTAATCAAAGTAAAAGTGCCCCTTTAAAAGTAAGTTTTGCTTATAATGAATTTATTATTGATGAAGTCCCAACTAATCAGTATGATCTTCCAGTTGATTTTATTATTACTGAGAATAAAATAGTCAAATGTAAAGAACATAGGAGCTAATAAAATGGATTTATTTTCTAATAAACAGAAGAATAATGATAAAGCTAAGCCACTGGCTTATAGAATGCGTCCAGAAAATTTTTCTGAAATATATGGTCAGGAAGATATTATAGGCGAGGGTAAATTATTAAGAAGGATGATTGAGTCTGATAGGCTACAGTCATTAATATTATATGGGCCACCTGGTAGTGGTAAAACTAGTCTGGCAAAGATAATTGCTGACCATACTGATTCTGATTTTGTGAAACTTAATGCAGTTACATCAGGTGTAAAAGATTTAAGAGAAGTAATTAAAAAGGGCGAAAATAATATTAAGTTATATAATCAAAGAACGATTTTATTTATAGATGAAATTCACAGGTTTAACAAGTCTCAGCAGGATGCATTACTACCATCTGTTGAAGAAGGTATAATTATTATGATAGGTGCAACAACCGAGAACCCTTATTTTGAAGTTAATTCTCCCTTATTATCAAGAAGCAGGGTCTTTAAATTAGAATCTTTGAAAAAAGAAGATATTAAAAAAATTATAAAACAGGCTTTAAAAGATAATAAGAATGGTTTAGGTGAGTATAAGATAAATATTGATGAAGAAGCAATTGATTTTTTGGCAGACAGGGCAAATGGAGACGCCAGGGTAGCTTTGAATGGTCTTGAAATAGCTGTTTTTTCTACTTCAACAGATAGTAAAGGTGAAATAGTTCTAGATAAAGAAATTATTGCTGAAAGCCTTCAAGAAAAAATAGTTAAATATGATAAAGCTGGAGACAGGCATTATGATGTGATTTCTGCTTTTATTAAAAGTATTAGAGGTTCTGATCCAGATGCTGCTCTTTATTGGTTAGCTTTGATGTTGGAAGCTGGTGAAGATCCTATGTTTATTGGCAGAAGATTAATTGTTCATGCTTCTGAAGATATTGGAATGGCAGACCCTGGAGCTTTACAGATAGCAGTTAGTGCTGTGAGAGCTTTAGAATATATAGGAATGCCTGAAGCTAGAATTCCACTAGCTCAAGCTACAATTCATCTAGCTACTGCACCCAAGAGTAATTCAGTAATTGAGGGTATTGATAAAGCTTTAAAATTTGTTAGAAATAATGATTACAATGAGGTGCCTATTCATTTAAGGGACAGCCATTATTCAGGTTCTAAGGATTTAAACCATGGTGATAATTATAAATATCCTCATAATTATGAAAATAATTACATCGAACAGAATTATTTGCCAGAGAAATATAGAAATATAGAATTATATCATCCTGATGTCCAGGGTAGAGAAAAGAAAATAAAGGATTTTTTGGATAATTTAAAAAAAGATGATAATGGTGGTGATTTATCTGGATAAAGGTGAGGAATATAAGACTGTTAGTTCTTCTGAAGAAGTTTTTAATAAAATAAAGGATAGCAAATTTTATGGTGTTGCAAAAACTTGTAGTAGTATTGGTCTTGCTGAAGAATTTATAGATAATATAAGAGAAAAACATTCAGATGCTAATCATAATGTTAATGCTTATAGAGTTTATAATAACAATAATATAATTGAATATGCAGATGATGATGGTGAACCTGCTGGTTCTTCAGGAAAACCAATTTTACAACAGATTTCAACCAGAGATTTGATTAATACAGTTGTAGTTGTAACAAGGTATTTCGGGGGAACTAAACTAGGAATAGGTGGCTTAATAAGAGCATATGGAGAGACCGCTAAACTGGCTATTGAAGCAGCAGGAATAAAGAATTTGATTTTATATAAAAAATTAAAATTTAAAGGTCCGTATGATTATATTGGAAATGTTTTAGGACAATTAGAAAAATTTAAGGCTGATATAAAAGAACAGGGATATGAAGAAGGTCAATTTGTTATTTTAGCTGTTTTGAAGTATAATATTGTTAATAATTTAATTAAAGAGATTAGAGAGATTACATCTGATAAGATCGAAATTAATATTACGGATTCTTTTTATCTATAAAAAACGAATAAAATATTTGACAGTTATTTTATTCTGTGGTAGAATAAATCCGAGGATAAAACTCAAGTATGGGGTGGTATTAAAATGAAGATTTCTACAAGGGGAAGATATTGACTTAGAGCAATGATTGATTTGGCTCTGCATGAAGATGGTAAAGCTATTCCTTTAAGGGTAATAGCTGAAAGAGAAAATATTTCAGAGCAATATTTGGAACAATTATTTGCTAATTTAAGAAAATCAGGTTTAGTAAAAAGTGTAAGAGGTGCCCATGGTGGTTATTTGTTAAACAAAGCCCCAGAGGATATTACAGCAGGAGATATATTCAGGGTACTTGAAGGACCAGTTAGTCCAGTTAATTGTGTTCAGGAAGATTATGAATGTAACCAGAGTGAAGAATGTGCAACCCATGAGTTGTGGAATATTTTAAGTAATCAGATTGAAGAGGTTCTAGACTCTCATACCTTAGAAGACTTAAAAAATAAAGCTGAAAAAATCAAATCTAATTAAATTTGTTGTTAATGAGGTGAAATTTATGGATAAGAGATATTATTTTGATCATGCCGCTACAACACCAATTGATGAAAAGGTTTATCAAGAGATGCAACCTTTTTTAACAAAAGAATTTGGTAATCCTTCTAGTATATATCAAGAGGGGCAGAAGGCTAATCAGGCAATAATGGAAGCCAGAGAGAAAGTTCAGAGCTTGATTAATGCTGAAGATAGTCGAGAAATTATTTTTACTGGTAGTGGAACAGAAGCTGATAACCTTGCTATTAAAGGTGTAGGGATGGCTTTAAAAGATAAGGGAAAGCATATTATTACAAGTGAAATAGAGCATCATGCTGTGCTCCATACCTGTGAATTTATGGAGAAGCATTTAGGTTTTGATGTAACTTATTTAAATGTTGATGAAGATGGTTTTATTAATCTTGAAGAGCTTAAAGATTCAATTAGAGATGATACTATTTTAATTTCAATTATGATGGCTAATAATGAGATTGGAACTATTCAACCAGTTAAAGAGATTGCTAAAATTGCTAAAGACAATGAAGTTTACTTTCATACTGATGCAGTTCAGGCAGCAGGACAGATAGAGGTTGATGTTCAAGATTTAGGAGTTGATTTATTAACTCTATCAGCTCATAAAATAAACGGACCTAAAGGTGTTGGAGCATTATATGTTAAAAAGGGAGTTAAATTAATACCGCAGATGAATGGTGGTGCTCAAGAAAGAAAGCGTCGTGGGGGCACAGAAAATCTAGCAGGTATAGTAGGTTTTGGCAAAGCTGCTGAACTGGCTAAGAAGAGGCTTCCTGAAAAGCAGGAAAAGTTAGTAAAGTTGAGAGATAAAATTATAAATAATATAGAAGATAATATTTCGAAAGCTATTCTTAATGGTCCAAGAGGAGAAGAGAGGTTGCCTAATAATGTTAATTTTTGTTTTAGATACATTGAAGGGGAATCTATTTTATTAAATCTGGACTTCTTAGGGATTGCTGCTTCAAGTGGATCAGCCTGTACTTCAGGTTCTTTAGATCCTTCTCATGTTTTACTTTCACTTGGGATGTCACATGAAGTTGCTCATGGTTCTTTAAGAATTTCATTAGGGTATAATACCACCGAGGAAGAAGTTGACTATTTATTAGAAGAATTACCAGGTGTAATTCAGAAGATCAGAGATATGTCTCCATTATATGATGGATAATTATAATAGATATTAAGGAGTGTGTTTTTTATGTATTCAGATAAAGTAATGGATCATTTTCAAAATCCTAGAAATGTAGGGAAAATGGATGATGCTGATATTATTGGTGAAGTTGGCAATCCAACCTGCGGAGATATTATTAAGGTTTATATGAAAATAGAAGATGATCATATTAAGGATATAAAGTTTTCTACTTTTGGCTGTGGAGCAGCTGTAGCTACAAGTAGCATGGTAACAGAGCTTGTAAAAGGTAAGTCTCTTGATGATGCCCTAAAAGTTACAAAAGATCAAGTTGCAGAAGCTCTTGATGGATTACCTCCAGCTAAAATGCATTGTTCTAATCTTGCTGCTGATGCTATTAAAGATGCAATAGAAAATTATAGGTCTGATTCAAAGGAGAAAGATGAAGAATAATGGATAGAGTTTTAATGGCAATGAGTGGAGGGGTTGATAGCTCTGTTGCTGCTGCCTTATTAAAAAAAGATGGTTATGATGTTATAGGGGCAACAATGGAGGTTTTCCCGGATTATGAACAGAGATCTGAGGAAGAAGGCGGTTGTTGTTCTTTATCGTCAATAGAAGATGCTAAAAGAGTAGCAGCCAGACTAGATATCCCTCATTATACTCTTAATTTTAAAGAAGTTTTTCAGAGGGAAGTAATAGATAATTTTGTAGAGGAATACAGTAAAGGGAGGACTCCTAATCCCTGTATTGTTTGTAATAAAAAAATAAAGTTTAACGCATTACTTGATAAAGCATTGCAGCTAGATTGTGATTATGTAGCAACAGGACACTATGCAATTAAAGAGAAAAAAGATAATAGGTTTATTTTAAGAAGGCCTGAAGATTTAGAAAAAGACCAAACTTATATGCTGTATGGCTTTAAGCAAGAACAGCTGGCAAAAACCTTATTTCCTTTAGGCAATTATAAGAAAGATGAAGTCAGAAAAATTGCGAAAGAGATAGGCTTAAGGATCTTTAATAAACCTGATAGTCAGGAGATCTGTTTTGTTCCTGATGATGATTATCAAAGGTTTCTGGATAGTAATTATCCAGATTTAAGTATGTCTGGACCAATATATTATTATGACGGTGAGAAGATAGGTGAACACGAAGGCCTTCATAAATATACTATTGGTCAGAGAAGAGGCCTTGGAATTTCTATGAATCATCCTGTATATGTGATTGATATTGATTCAGAGAATAATGCTTTAATAGTTGGTCCAAGAGATCATTTGAAATCTCATGGATTAATTATTAATAAGCCTAATTGGTTATCTATACCTGAAATCGATAGTGAATTAAATGATATATTGATTCAGGTAAGATATAATTCAAAACCTGCACCTGGCAAAGTCATTCCAATAGGAGACGGAAATAAGGTGAAAGCTTTATTTGCTGAACCGTTTCAAGCTGTTACACCTGGACAATCAGCTGTTTTCTATGATGGGGATATAGTACTAGGTGGAGGGGTAATAGATGAATCTATAAATTAAATTAAAAAAGTTTTAAAAATCCCTTGACACCCAATGAAGATGATGTTAATATATTAAATGTCGCGTGAAAAAAGAGTAATTGAGTTGAAAAAAAGTTTTAAAAAAGACTTGACGAAAAGCGGCAGAGATGATATGATAATAATCGTCGCCTGAGAGAAAAGGTGGCAGAAAAGAACCTTGAAAAATGGATAGCAACCAGCCGAGAAAGATAGGCGGAAACCCGGAAAGTTGATGTAAGAGTT